>JBBSHE010000013.1:0-67448 GCA_038253325.1 Propionibacteriales bacterium | reverse complement strand
GGCTGGTGCGGACCCGGCGCCGGGCGTCGTGTCCGGTCACCCGCAGCTCGCGGCGCAGCCAGGTCGCCAGACTCCCCGCCCCGGCATCGGCCGGACCGTCCTGCTCGGCGAACACGCCGGTCCACCGGCAGGCGGTCCCGGCCAAGACGTCGATCTCGACTTGCAGCGCGCCGATCTGCTCGCCGAGCTCGACCGGCGGCGCCGACCACGGGTCGACCTGCCCGAGTGCTTCCCGCACGGCCCGCAACGCGGCGGTCGCGGCGGCGAGCGGACTGGTCGACATACCGACAACGCTAACCACCCGCACCGACACTCCACCACAGTTCCCCACCAACAACCGAACATATGAGCTAAGACTTTCCTGAGAATCCCGAGAGCCAAGCAGCATGGTTTTAGGTCTCTGACAGAACGCTTGCTCGGTTCATCGACGGCGGCTGCGCCACAGTGACGCCGCGCACCCGAGCGCTCGTCCGCACGTGCGGGGACGAGCCGGCGACGTTGTGGGTACGAACTCCAACCGAGATCAACCTCGGCTTGTCCACCGCGCCAATATCTCGGTGGACAAGAGCGCCACCTGGTCGGGCTGGTTGTACCGCAGGAAATCACGTACCGCTCTGTTGTCTGTCTCGTCGTCCTGATCCTGACCTGACACAAGGTCGGGCGGGACGAGGTAGTGGTAGCCGCGTTCGCTGGCACCCTGAGCGGCGAAGAGGACACAGCACACCAACTCCACGCCGCAGATCACCAGTCCGTCGACATCGTTCCGGTCCAGCCAGTCGACGAAGTCGGCGCTCTGCCAACAGTCGAACCTGTGCTTCACGACGACGCTCGCACCGGGCACCGGGTCAACAAACAGGTCCGCGCCCCAGGAGCCTACGGCGCAGATCCCGTCGGGGTGCTCCCACCTGCGCTGCCTCGCAGTCAGGTTCGCGAAGTCGAGGATCTGCTGGGTGTAAACGACCTTCGTTCCAACGTCGGTGGCTCGTTTCGCAAACTCGTTCGCACGGCGAGCAGTCTCCGCGTTGTGGCTGTTGGTGACTGGCCGACCATCGAAGACCGCTGGACTACAGAAGTCGTTCTGAAAGTCGACCATGACAACGGCGACGTGGCTCGGGTGCAGATCGAAGAAATCCTCACCGTCAACGGTCGTCGTCATCGGACTCGAGCCGCTGGCCTTTCAAGAAAGTGGTGCGAATGTCGCCGAAGGCACTTCTGACTATATCGAGCTCAGGCGGCGAGGGGCAGGGCCGCCTGTAGGGCCAGCAGGCGTTCCCGACTCTCCTCGTCAACGGGGGTGTACGTGACGATGCGGCAGCCGTTGGCATGAGGTCCGAGCCAGAGGTACGTGTAGTCGAGCCGGAGCAATCCGACCCGGGGATGCAGGATCCGCTTCGTGCGGCTTTCTGAGCCCTCGATGTCGTGGCGCTTCCAAAGGGCCACGAACTCAGGCGATGTCGTCTGAAGCCGCTTCACCAGGCACTTCCACGCGGGTTCGCCGACGTGGTCGGCCATCGCTGCCCGGAACTGTGCGACCATCCGGGGCGCACCGTCCTCCCAGTCGACCAACCGAGCTCGCCACTGCGGGTTCGTGAACACCTGCCACAAGATGTTCTGCTCGTCGCGTGGGTACTGCGAGATCCCGCCGACGAGTGTGTCGAACATCGCGTTGTGCGCGAGTACGTCCTTGCGCGCATTCGTCGTGACTGCGGGAATTGGTTCCAGCTGGTCGAGCAGCACCTGGATCGCCGGCGACAACGCGTTGCACTCGACCTGAGACGCCCCCAGTGGGCTGCCCGCGAGGGTGAACAGGTGGCCGCGCTCGTTGACGTCCAACATCAGTGTCCGGGCGATAGCGTCGAGAACCTGCGCCGATGCGTTGATCTTGCGGCCCTGCTCGAGCCACGTGTACCAGGTGACGCCTACTCCGGCGAGCTGAGCGACCTCCTCTCGACGGAGCCCCGGCGTACGCCGTCGGCCGGAAACCGGCATCCCGACCTCCTCCGGCGAGATTCGCTCGCGCCGGCTGCGGAGGAAGTCGGAGAGCTCGTTGCGTCGGAGCTGTGCTTCGTCGATTCTGTCGGTCGCCGCTGTCATGATCCGATCATCGCCTGATTTCGAGGCAGTTACCAGTTAGCGGTGGTACCTGGATAACCACGCTCTGGTACCAGGCTCTGGCGCAACCGAGAGTGGGTCCATGACATTCACCAAGACCGGGACAATGCCGTCGGATGCCTCGATCCGGCCGCGGAGTAACCTCCGGGTCGATGCTCGCGGGGAGAGCCCGCTGTCGGCGCTCGGGCTACTCATCTTGCTCTCCGGGGCGTTCTTGTCGATCACCGACTTCTTCATCGTCAACGTCGCCCTGCCAGACATCGACAGCTCGTTCGGCACGTCGCCGGCCGTGTTGGAGATGGTTATCACGGGCTATGGCGTCGGGTACGCGTTGCTGCTCGTCGTCGGTGGGCGGTTGGGAGACGCGGTCGGCCGGCAGCGCATGTTCATCGGCGGGATGGCTGCCTTCACTGTGATGTCGCTGGCTTGTGGGCTCGCGCCGACCGTGGAGACCCTGATCGGCGCGCGCGTCCTGCAAGGCATCTCTGCGGCGATGATGGTGCCACAGGTGATGGCGACCATTCAGGCGACGACGACGGGAGAGCGCCGGGCCAGGGCACTTGGCTGGTTCGGGGCGACTGCCGGGCTGGCCGCGGTGGTTGGACAGGTTGTCGGCGGACTGCTCGTCTCGGCGGACATCGCCGGAACGGGTTGGCGACCGATCTTCCTTGTCAACGTACCGATCGGACTCGTTGCCATCGTCGTCGCGGCGCGACTGCTGCCGGACACCCGATCCCCGGCGCCGGCACACGCCGACGTCCTCGGCACCGTCCTGCTCACGGCGTTCGTGATCTGCCTCCTCGTACCTCTGATGGAGGGCCGCACGCTGCACTGGCCTGCGTGGTTGGTGACGATGCTCGCCGTGTCAGCCGTCGGCCTCGTCGGCTTCGTCCTCGCCGAGCGCCAGGTCGAGCGCAACGGTGGGATTCCGCTCGTGCCACCGTCTCTCGTCCGAATGCCGAGCATGGCCCGAGGACTGGGGATTGCGGTCCCGTTCTTCGCCGGGTTCGGCGCATTCATGTTCGTCTACTCGGTCGCGCTGCAGCAGGGTCTCGGCAACAGTGCCGTGGTGTCGGGGCTCACAATCGCCCCGATGGCGGTGGCGTTCCTCATCGCGTCGATGTGCACGGCGAGGCTGGCAGCGCGTTACGGGCGCAACGTGCTGACCGTGGGCGCGCTGGTCCAGGCGGTCGGGCTGCTGGCTTCCGCGGACCTTCTCGTACGCTCCTGGCCCAACGTCTCGTTGCCGCGGCTCGCGGTCCTGCTCGCCGTCGCCGGAGTCGGCCAAGGCCTGGTGCTGAGCCCGCTGTTCGGGGTGATCTTGTCGCATGTCCCGCTGAACGAGGCAGGGGTCGGGAGCGGCGTGCTCGTCACGACACAGCAGATTTCGCTGGCGCTCGGCGTGGCCGCTCTCGGAAACCTGTTCCTGTCGCTTTCGGCGGGTCACGGGATCTCGATGGGTGCCGCGTTTGCGATCGTGCTGGCGATCCAGGCGGGGATCGCACTTGTTGTCAGCGGGCTGACGCAGACCCTTCCGAAGCGACCGCGCCGTTGACGTTGGCGTCGACGTCGCGATGGTCAGCCGGGGCGGCGAGCCAGTCGGTCCCGGGCGCGGTCGAGGCGGCTCGTCACACGGACGTGCGCCGTTGCTGCGGCGAGCCCAGTCACCGGCATGTCGACATAGATCGACTCTGCCTTCGACACGACGTACGTCTCATGCCAGATACCGGTGACACCTGGCACCCTGCGGGCCTGGCTGTTGAATGCTGCCCAAGCTGGACGATGGCTGGCGTTCGCCGCGCTGGCGTACGCGTACAGCTGCTCGATCGAACGCCAGTACTGGACCACGGTCGGTCCGGTGAAGCTCACCAAGGTCCGGTGGGACAAGAAGCCCGATCCCGGCTCGTCGTACAGCTCCTCGATCATCGGTCTCATCGCGAGAAACGTCGGAAGCCAGATGTCGGGACGCCACGGCTTGTTGACGCGCATACCGATCAGGAACACCACGAGGTCGCCGGCGTCGTCATGGGTGAAGCGTCCCGGCGAGATCCGTGCCATGGGCAACCATCTTGCGCCAGGTCAGGCGCCCGACGACCAGCGAGGTGATTTGAGACGGGAGGGAGACAACCGTTACGCTGAGGAGTTGCCTCTCTCGGGAGGCGATGGTCTGCCTCAGTCCGCGTACCGGAGAAACCCGTGTCCCGCCTCGATCCGCGATCGGCCTTCGTGATCAACACCCATGATCTCGGACGCCGACCAGGTTCGATGCGGACCGCGACGATGACGACACCGGCTCCCGCAGACCTGGGAATCGACGTGATCGGTGTCCCCGAAGGGTCGCCTGTCGAGGTGCAACTGCGGCTCGAGGCGGTCCAGGAGGGGGTGCTCGCGACCGGAACGGCGCGAGCCGCGATCACCGGGGAGTGCGCTCGGTGCCTGGGACCCGTCAAGGACATCCTCGACGTGGACGTCCAGGAACTGTTCGTCTACCCGGAGAGCGACGCCGATGATGGCGAGGCCGACCGGCTCGACGGCGAGCTGCTGGACCTCGAGCCCGTTTTGCGCGCGGCCGTGGTTCTCGCGTTACCGTTCGGTCCGGTGTGCCGACCGGATTGTCCCGGACTCTGCATCGAGTGCGGTGCGCGGCTCGCGGATGACCCGGACCACCGGCACGAGGAGAGCATCGACCCGCGTTGGGCCGGGCTCGCCGACCTGACGATGTTCGACGCTGGCGACGCCAGCCGACCCAAGGAGTAGATGTGGCTGTCCCGAAGCGGAAGATGTCGCGCAGCAACACCCGTCACCGCCGCTCGGCCTGGAAGGCTGCCGCACCGTCGCTGGTCACCTGCGCGAACCCGGCGTGCGGCGCTCAGCACCTCCCCCACCGGGCCTGTCCCTCGTGCGGTCAGTACGGTCCGCGAGGCGCCCGCCGTCAAGTCCTCTAGTCGAGCAACCGATCGTGGATGGTCAGTCGCCACACGATGAGCTGCGGCAGAAACTCGGAGTCCCCGACCTCGACCTCGCGCTGCTCGACCTTGCGCTGACACACCGCAGCTACGCGTACGAGAACGGGGGAATCCCCACCAACGAGCGCCTCGAGTTCCTGGGCGACTCGGTGCTCGGCGTCGTCGTCACCGACGCCCTGTTCCGACGCCACCCGGACCTGTCCGAGGGCCGGCTCGCCCGGCTGCGTTCGGCCGTCGTCAACGCTCGCGCCCTCGCCGGTGTCGCGCGCACCCTCGATCTCGGCGACTACCTGCACCTCGGACGCGGCGAGGAGGCCACCGGTGGGCGCGACAAGTCCTCGATCCTCTCCGACGCGCTCGAGGCGCTGATCGGGGCGATCCACATCGACTGCGACTTCGAGGTCACATCCGCGCTCGTGCTGCGGCTCTTCGACCCGCTGATGGCCGCCGCCGTCGACCTTGGTGCCGGCCTCGACTGGAAGACGTCGTTGCAGGAGCTCTGCGCGACGCTTCAGCTCGGCGTCCCCGAGTACATCGTCGAGGAGAGCGGGCCGGATCACGAGAAGTCGTTCGTTGCCCGGACCAGGGTCGCCAACCTGGTGTACGCATCGGGTCGCGGCTCGTCGAAGAAGGAGGCCGAGCAGCACGCCGCCGAGACCGCCTTCCGAGCAGTCCGCGCCGAGCACCCGGTCGTCGACGTTGCGATCGGCTGAACGGTGCCCGAGCTGCCGGAGGTCGAGGTCGTGCGTCGAGGCCTCGAACGTTGGGGCATCGGTCGCCGGATCATCGCAGTCGAGGTGCACCACCCCCGGTCGGTCCGCCGTCATCTGCGGGGTCCGGCGGCGTTCTCGGTGGAGCTCGCCGGTCGCCAGATCCTCGCGGTCCGTCGTCGCGGCAAGTATCTTTGGGTTGCGCTGGACAGCGGCGATGCTGTCATCGTGCACCTGGGCATGAGCGGCCAGCTGCTCGTCCGGGACCGAGCCGCGCCGCCGGAACGGCACCTGCGTGTCTCGTGGTGGCTCGACGACGGACACGACCTGCGCTTCGTCGACCAGCGCATGTTCGGGGGAATGTCAGTCTCGGCCGGTGGCGCGGAGCTGCCGGTCGAGGTCGCACATGTTGCTCGCGACCCGTTCGACCCGCGCTTCGACGACGATGCGTTCTTCGTCGGGCTGCGACGTCGGCGTACCGGGGTAAAACGCGCGCTGCTCGACCAGACCCTCGTCTCCGGCTTGGGCAACATCTATGCGGATGAAGCACTGTGGCGCGCGCGGCTGCACTACGCGCGGCCGACCGAGACCGTACGTCGCCGAGAGGCCGCGGCGCTGCTGGACGGCGCACGGACCGTGATGTCTGCTGCCCTGGGCGCGGGTGGGACGTCGTTCGACGCCCTCTACGTCGACGTCAACGGCGACAGCGGGTACTTCGGCCGCTCGCTCGAGGTGTACGGGCGGGCCGGCGAGCCGTGCAGCAGGTGTGGAACCCCGATCCGCCGAGAGGCGTTCATGAACCGTTCGTCGTACCTCTGCCCGCGCTGCCAGCCCCGTCCGCGCCGAGCCAGCTGGTGAGGCTGCGGGATTGACCGCGGGGCCGCAGGATGGGACCCTGGAAGACGGCAGTTTCCGTACTCGCCACGAGCGATACACGTACGAATGGTTCGCCGCAATCACGACCGAACCAGCCTGACCGGAGGATCACATCTATGGCCAAGGCCATCATCGGATACCTGGGCGGAGACACTCATCTGCGCGACGCTAATGTCCGGCTGCGCCGGCGGGTCGCGGATCTCGAAGCGGTGGTGCTTCGCCTGCAAGCCGAGAACGACGCGCTGCACGCGGAGTTGCACCACGACGACCTGTTGCTGGTGCCGCAGGTCGAGGACGCCGGGGTCCGCTGACAACCGTCGCCCTCATCGAGGGCAAGCGTCGTCCTTGACGGCGTGGTGACCACCCCTGCTGGATGGTGGCCGGTAACCTTCAGGCTGGTCTTCCCCGCGGCCACGCTGCCGGGTCCCGCTTCAGGGTCCCTGAAGGAGCACGTTCGGTGTACCTCAAGAGCCTGACGCTTCGAGGTTTCAAGTCGTTCGCCTCGTCCACCACGCTCGACATGGAGCCGGGGATCACGTGTGTGGTAGGTCCGAACGGTTCGGGCAAGTCCAACGTCGTCGACGCACTCTCGTGGGTCCTCGGCGAGCAGGGCGCGAAGTCCCTGCGCGGCGGCAAGATGGAGGACGTCATCTTCGCTGGTACGACGGGGCGTGCACCGTTGGGTCGCGCCGAGGTGATCCTCACGATCGACAACAGCGACGGCGCCCTTCCGATCGAGTACGCCGAGGTCACGATCTCGCGGACGATGTTCCGAAACGGTGGTTCGGAGTACGCCATCAACGGACAGGTCTGTCGGCTGCTCGACCTCCAGGAGCTGCTGTCGGACTCCGGCATCGGCAAGGAGATGCATGTCATCGTCGGACAGGGCCAGCTCGATGCGATTCTCCACGCGTCACCGGAGGACCGGCGCGGATTCGTCGAGGAGGCGGCGGGCGTCCTCAAGCATCGTAAACGCAAGGAGAAGGCCCTCCGGAAGCTGGATGCAACCGACGGAAACCTGACCCGGCTCAGTGACCTGCTGACCGAGGTCAGGCGGCAGCTCAAGCCGCTGGGACGCCAGGCGGAGGTCGCTCGCACTGCGTCCGTCGTCCAGGCGGACCTGCGCGACGCCCGGGCACGGCTGCTCGCCGACGACGTGGTGTCCATGCAGAAGACGTTCGATCAGGAGCTGGCCGACGAGGCCGTTGTTCGCGAGCACCGGATGGCCGTCGAACGCGACCTGTTGGCCGCGCGGGCGACCGAGTCGGAGCTTGACACCGCTCTACGGTCTGCTGCGCCGCGCCTGGCCAAGGCACAGCAGACGTACTACGACCTCTCGACCCTGCGCGAGCGTTTCAAGGCAACCGCGAGCCTCGCCGGCGAGCGCCTGCGCAACATCGCCGACGAGCCCGTCGAGGAGCGTCACGGGCGCGATCCCGGCGAGCTGGAGGCTGAGGCAGCCCGGGTCCAACAGCAGGAGGCGAAGATCGCGGAGGAGACCGCGGCTCTCGGCTCGGCTCTCGAGGAGGCGATCGCCGACCGGCATCGCACCGAGGACGCACACGCCGCCGAGGATCGGCGCGTGTCGGGGCTGCTGCAGGCAGCGGCCGACCGTCGTGAGGGACTCGCCAGGATGGCGGGCCGGGTCCATGCCATGCAGTCGAGGGTTGCCGCGACCGATGAGGAGCTTCACCGACTCGAAGAGGCGCACCGCGCGGCGGTCGGTCGAGCCGAACATGCTCGACGTGACTTCACCGCCCTCGAGATCCGGATCGCCGGGTTCGAGACGGGCGAGCACGGGCTCGACGCCGCATTCGAGGCGGCGCAGGCCGAGCTCACCGACGTCGAGTCCAGGATCACCAAGGTGCATGACCAGCTGCACCGAGCCGAACAAGAGCGCGCGGCCCTGCACGCACGCGCGGAGGCACTCGAGCTGACACTTGCCAAGGATGGCGCCGGAGCACTGCTCGATGCCTCGGCGCACGTCAGCGGGTTGTTGGGCTCGGTCGCGGCTCTGGTCTCGATCCGCGCCGGGAAGGAACGCGCGATCGCCGCGGCGCTCGGCTCCTTCGCGAACGCGGTTGCCGTTGACGACCTCGGCAACGCTGTCGACGCAATCGGGCATCTCAAGCAGCACGACCTCGGCAGGGTCGGCCTGGTCCTCGCCAGCGCTCAGATCGACGATTCGTCTTGGCCAGTCCTGCCGATCGGTGCTGCGTACGCCACCACGTACGTCGATGCGCCCGCCGCTCTGGTCGGCCCACTTCGCCGTTTGCTGTTCAAGGCGGCGGTCGTCGACGATCTGGGTGCCGCCCGGGCACTCGTCCAAGACCATCCCGACGTGGTTGCCGTCACCGTCGACGGCGATGTCGTCGGTGCGTATCAGGCGGCGGGCGGATCGACCTCAGAGCCCAGCATGCTCGAGATTCAAGCGGCGTTCGAGGCGGCCCGGGCGGCGCTGGATGACGCGACGTCGGCACAGCAGCGGGCACGTTTCGAGCTCGGCGCGCTCGAGTCCGAGCAGCAGCAGGCGGCTGCCGCCGTGGAGGTGGCCCTGGCGAAACTCCACGAGTCGGACGCTTCGATGTCGGCCGTTGTCGAGGAGCTGGCACAGCTCGGTGGCCTCGCCCGGGCGGCAGCCGCCGAAGGGCATCGACTCGAGGAGGCGATCGCCGAGGCTGACGCAGCCCGTGGACGGGACCAAAGCACGCTGGCACAGCTCGAAGAGCGCATGAGGGTCGCCGAACAGGCACCGGGTGAGGACCCTGACACCAGTGAGCGCGAGTGCGCCGCGGCGGCGGCCCGCGCCGCACGGCAGACGGAGATGGATGGCCGTCTTGCGCTGCGAACCGCCGAGGAGCGGATACGCGCCCTGCGCGGACGAGCAGATGACCTGCTGCGAGCGGCCGGCGAGGAACGGTCGGCGCAAGCCCGGGCCGAGTCCCGGCGTCGTCGTCGAACGGACGAGGCGGCTGCCGCTCATGCCGTGGTCAGTGCCACCGCGATCGTGATCTCGAGGCTGGACCAGTCGGTGCATGCGGCAGTCGACGCTCGCCGCACGTTGGAGGCCGAGCAGGCCCGGCGAGGCGCGGAACTGGCTGACAACCGGCAACGGGTGCGGTCCCTCGAGGTCGAGCTCTCCGCCCTGACCGACTCGGTACACCGCGACGACGTGCTTCGGGCCGAGCACCGGTTGCGCCGCGAACGACTCGAGGAGAGGTCCCTCGACGAGCTCGGGCTGAGCCTGGAGACCTTGGTGGCGGAATTCGGCCCCGACCGGCCGATTCCAGCGCCTTCGGATGCGGCGACCCCCGACGGCGAAGCCGTGCTGATTCCGTACATCCGCCCCGAGCAGGAGAAGCGGCTCCGCGCAGCCGAACGAGCACTCAGCATGCTCGGTCGGGTCAACCCGCTGGCACTTGAGGAGTTCGCGGCCCTGGAAGGCCGCAACAAGTTCCTGACCGAGCAGTTCGAGGATCTCAAGAAGACGCGCCGCGACCTTCTCGACATCATCAAGGAGGTCGACGGTCGAGTCGAGCAGGTTTTCATGGACGCCTACCGTGACGTCGAACGCGAGTTCGCAGACGTGTTCTCGCGCCTGTTCCCGGGCGGTGCGGGACGGCTCGTCCTCACCGATCCCGACGACATCCTGGCGACGGGAGTCGACGTCGAGGCGCGACCCGCGGGCAAGAAGCTGAAAAGACTGTCGTTGCTCTCCGGTGGTGAGCGGTCCCTGGTGGCGGTCGCGTTCCTCGTCGCTCTGTTCAAGGCCAGACCGTCGCCCTTCTACATCCTGGACGAAGTGGAGGCGACACTCGACGACACGAACCTAGGCCGGTTGCTCGAGATCTACGAAGAGCTTCGGATCACATCACAGCTGCTTGTGATCACCCATCAGAAGCGGACGATGGAGGTCGCCGACACGTTGTACGGCGTGTCGATGCGCGGCGACGGCGTCTCCACGGTGGTCAGTCAGAGACTGCGCGAGGCGAGCTGAGGTTCTCAGCCGGCAGGGCTGGGGCCGCTGCCACGTCTGACAAGATGGTCTGCCGTGTCAGATTCGCTGCTCTACGTGCTGATCGGTCTGGCCGTTGTCGTCCTCGCCGGACTCGCCGTGGCACTCGTGTGGTCCCGCGCTGGATCGCATGGAGAGGCGCCCCCAGCCGCGACGACACCCCCGCGTGGCGGCGCGGCCGCCACTGTCGAGGAAGCTCCCGCGCGAGACGTCGCGCCCGAGCAACCAACGGCCCTGGTCGAACAGCCGGAGCCCTCCGCCGGGCGGTTGCGCAGACTGCGCGCCAGACTTGCGCAGTCGCAGTCGACCTGGGGCCGAGGCTTGCTGAGCCTGCTGTCGCGCGACCGGCTGGACGACGCGACCTGGGAAGAGGTCGAGGAGACGCTGATCGGCGCGGACGTGGGCGTCGCGCCGACCCAGGAGCTGGTCAAGACACTCCGTACCCGAATGCGGGTCGAGGGTGCGACCGGAGAGTACGCCCACGTATTGCTGCGCGAGGAGCTCGTGAGACTCCTCGAACCGGGTCTGGACCGGACTCTTCAGGCGCGCCGCCGCGAAGGCAAGCCGGGAGTCCTGATGGTGGTCGGCGTGAACGGGACCGGAAAGACGACGACCGTCGGCAAGATCGCCCGAGTGCTGGTCGCAGACGACAAGGACGTGCTTCTCGGCGCGGCTGACACCTTCCGGGCCGCGGCAGCCGACCAGCTGGAGACCTGGGGTGGGCGCGTCGGGGTCCCGACCGTTCGGGGCGACGAGGGCTCCGACCCGGCCAGTGTTGCGTTCGAGGCGGTGAAGGCAGGCATCGAGCAGGAGGTCGACACCGTGATCATCGACACCGCCGGTCGCCTGCACACGAAGACCGGGTTGATGGACGAGCTCGGCAAGGTCAAGCGCGTGATCGAGAAGCAAGCGCCGGTCGACGAGGTGCTGCTCGTGATCGACGCGACGACGGGCCAGAACGGTCTCACCCAGGCGCGGATCTTCCGTGACGTCGTCGACGTCACCGGAATCGTCTTGACGAAGCTGGACGGCACAGCCAAGGGCGGAATCGTGGTGCAGGTGCAGCGCGAGCTTGGCGTACCCGTGAAGCTGATCGGACTCGGTGAGGGCGTCGACGACCTCGTGCCGTTCGAGGTCGACGCCTTCGTCGACGCGCTGCTCGGGAGTTGAGCCGTCGCGCAACATGCCCGTAACAACCGGCGACGATTTGTCACACCGTCGCAACGCCGCTGACCCGTCCCCGGAAAGTCGTCACGACACTCTTGCTGGCACAAGAGATTCCTGATCCTTCGAGGAGAAGTCTCGATGAACTCCGGTGACACCGCCTGGGTGCTGGCGAGCGCCGCACTCGTCTTACTGATGACGCCTGGCCTGGCTCTCTTCTACGGTGGCATGGTCCGTTCGAAGAGTGTCTTGAACATGATGATGATGAGCTTCGGGGCGTTGGCGACGGTCGGAGTCCTCTGGGTGCTGTACGGCTACTCGATGGCCTTCGGCAACGACGTCGCCGACGGTCTCGTCGGAAGCCCCCGTGAGCTGTTCGGCCTGACGAACCTGATGGGGACGAACGGCCTCGACAAGGGATTCCAGTCGACCCATCTCGTGTTCACGATCCCGGCGATGGCCTTCGTGGCGTTCCAGGCGGTGTTCGCGATCATCACCGTCGCCCTGATCTCCGGCGCGATCGCCGACCGGGCGAGGTTCGGCACGTGGATGGTGTTCACGGCCATCTGGGCGACCGTCGTCTATTTCCCGATCGCGCACTGGGTGTTCGCGTTCAACGGTGCGCAGTCGGCCAAGGGTGGGTGGATCGCCAACAAGTTGCTCGCCATTGACTTCGCCGGGGGGACGGCCGTACACATCAACGCCGGCGCCGCCGGACTCGCGTTGGCCCTGCTGCTCGGGAGGCGGATCGGCTTCAAACGCGATCCGATGCGTCCACACAACCTCCCGATGGTGATGACCGGGGCAGGGCTGCTTTGGTTCGGCTGGTTCGGGTTCAACGCCGGTTCCGCGTTGGCGGCGAACGGACAGGCCGCCGAGGTGTTCGTCAACACGATGGTCGCGACCTGTGCGGCGATCCTCGGATGGCTGCTGACCGAGCGGATCCGCGACGGCCATGCGACATCGCTCGGCGCGGCCTCCGGCGCGGTTGCCGGGCTCGTCGCGATCACGCCGTCGTGCTCGTCCCTGGACCCGATCGGGTCCATCGCCCTCGGGTTCGCCGCCGCCGTCCTGTGTGCGCTGGCGGTCGGGCTGAAGTACCGGTTCGGCTACGACGACTCGCTCGACGTGGTGGGCGTTCACCTGGTCGGCGGGATCGTCGGTACGGTCGGTGTCGGGTTCCTCGCGACCGCCAGGGCGACCGCCGGGGTGGACGGCCTGTTCTACGGTGGCGGGTTCGACCAGCTCTGGCGCCAGGCCGTCGGCGCCGCCGCCGTCCTCACGTACTCGTTCGTGGCGACGCTGGCCATCGGCTACCTGCTCAAGGTGACGATGGGCTGGCGGATCGACGAGGAGGAGGAAGTCAGCGGCATCGACTCGGCCGAGCACGCCGAGACGGGGTACGACCTGCATGTGACGGGTGGCAACGTCCTCGCTTCGGCAACCGCGGCCGTCCCGTCAGCTCCGAAGATCGATTCAGAGAAGGTGTCGTCGTGAGACTCGTCACTGCCGTCGTCAAGCCGCACAAGTGGGACTCCGTGCGCGAAGCCCTCGAGACGTTCGGGATCAGCGGGATGACCGTCACCGAGGCGACGGGCTACGGCCGTCAACGAGGTCACACCGAGGTCTACCGCGGTGCGGAGTACGACGTCGCGCTCGTTCCGAAGGTCCGGCTGGAGATCGTCGTGGGAGACAGCGACGTGGACGACGTCGTCGGGATCATCACGAAGGCGGCGCAGACGGGTCGGATCGGCGACGGCAAGGTGTGGGTGGTCCCGGTCGACACCGTGGTCCGGGTGCGCACCGGCGAGACCGGCGAAGCAGCCGTATAGGCACGCGCATCGTCCATGTCCGGTGCTGCACGACGATCGCGCGCCGACGCGATGGACACGAAGATCGGCGGGCTGTTCGCTGCCGCGACCAGGGGCGGTCCGACCAGCGGCCTCAGCGTGGTGGCGATCGGCGGGTACGGCCGGGGCGAGCTATCCCCGTTCAGCGACATCGACGTCGTACTCGTCCACGACCGAGCCCTGGGGTCGACGTGCGTGTCGCGAGTCGCCGACGCGCTCTGGTATCCGCTTTGGGATCAACGGATCCCCCTCGACCACGCGGTCCGCGACACCGCGCAGATGCAGACGATGGCCGACCAGGACCTTCGAGCCGCACTTGGCATGCTCGACGCGCGTCACGTCGCCGGAGATGCGGAGCTGGCGGCCCGGCTCCGGACCGCGGTCCTCGAACGCTGGCGGCTCCGAGCAACGGTCCGCCTCCCGCAGCTCGCCGAGTCCACCCGGCTCCGAGCCCTCGAGCACGGGGAGCTCGCGTACTCAGCTGCGCCAGATCTCAAGGAGTCCTCGGGCGGCCTCCGCGACGGCGTCTCCCTGCGTGCCCTCGTCGCAACCTGGCTCGTCGACATCCCGCACGAGGAGTCCGAAGCCTGTCGCCACCGCCTCCTGGACATCCGGGACGTGTTGCACGAGGTCGCCGGCAGACGTACCGACCGGCTCACGCCAGACCTGGTGCCGGCGGTGGCGGCCGTGCGTGGCGTGCCTCCCGACGACTTGATGTTCGAGCTACGTGACGTCGGGCGAAGGACGGCGCACCTAGCGCACGTGGCCTGGCAGCGCATCGATCAGGTGTCGCGGCCGCGGGGCAAGGCACTGCGCATTCGGCGACGACGCCCCGATCTCGTTGTCCTCGGCAGGGGCGTCGCCTTGGCGCAGGGTGAGGTCGTCTTGACCGCCGACGCGGAACCGCTGACGGACCCCCTGCTCGGTCTGCGCGCAGCGGGATTCGCGGCAGAGCGGGGTGTCTTGTTGGCGTCGGCGACGGCGGCACGCCTCGCGCGCGACGCGGCTCCGCTCACCGAACCATGGCCCCCGGCCGCCCGACAGCTGTTGGCCGGATTGCTCGGTGCGGGACCTGGCCTGCCCGCGGTCTGGCAACAGGTCGATCAGATTGGAATCGTCGATCGCTGGCTGCCGGAATGGGCGCACGTCCGGCTCCGCTCGTCGGCAGCCGAGATCCACACGTACACGATCGACCGCCACAGCATCGAGGCCTGCGTCCGGGCTGCTCAGCTGGCCCGCTCCGTACGGCGTCCCGACCTACTCGTCACCGCCGCGCTGCTGCATGACATCGGCAAGGGAGCCGATGACGATCACAGCCGGCGCGGAGCGCAGATGGCCGCTCAGATCGCCGCGCGGTGGGGATTCTCCCAAACCGACACCTCGATCGTCTCGCGGTTGGTACGGCACCATCTGCTGCTTCCCCAGCTGGCAACCCGGAGGGACCTCGGCGATCCGGCGACGGCGGCCTTGGTGTCCGAGGTGCTCGGTAGTGCCAACGAGCTGGACCTGCTCGCAGCGCTGACGCGGGCGGACGCCCTCGCCACCTCGCCGGCCGCGTGGTCGACCTGGCGCGCGCGACTTGTCGACGAGCTCGTCGGTCAGGTACGCGTGGTGTTGGGCCGACAACCGACCGTCTCCGCGTTGTCGGCCGAGCACCCCGAGACTGGGGTCACCGAGACTGGGCACGCCGAGACTGGGGTCACCGATACTGGGGTCACCGAGACTGGGGTCACCGAGACTGGGGTCACCGAGCCTCCACCGGTCGGTCATGGAGGTTTCGGGCTCATGGTCGAACCGAACGATGACGGCTCCACGATCAGCATTGCCGGTCCCGACCACCCGCGGCTGCTGTCCGACATTGCCGGTGTTCTTGCGCTATCCGGGATCTCGATCCGTTCCGCCAGGATGACCGCCATGGCCGAGCGTGGACTGACCCGATGGAACGTCGGCAACACCGCGGTGGACGAGGTCAGAATCCGGCACCGGCTCGAGCGGCTGGCCGGCGGAACGCTGAACCTGGAAGGCAACCAGGCGTCCCTCCCGAAGTCGGGAGCGCCACCGGCGCGCGTCGAGTTTCTCGGGAACGCGTCACGTTCGGCGAGTGTGCTCGAGGTGCAGGCCGCGGACCATCGCGGGCTGGTCTGGCGCATCTGCCGGGGGATCGCCGATGCCGGCGTTCGGGTTCGGTCGGCCCACATCGAGACACTCGGCCGTGAGGCAGTCGATGTGTTCTACCTGGTCAACGGCTCCGGGAGCGCGCTCACACCCGACGCGATGAGCCTGGTCGAGCAGCGGGTCCGACAAGCGCTCGGTTGATGCGACCCCGATCCGTTCAACCCCCGGGAAGCTTCGCCGCGAGGACGTCGATCGGCTTGATGTCGGGGGGCTCGCTCAACAGCTCGTCGGCCTTCTCCATCAGGGCGGCGGCGATCGGGCCGTTCAGGTGTGCCTGGCGCCCGGCGTCGTCCGGAAAGACGTCGAAGATCGCGTACGTCGAGTCGTCGATCTTGATCGCGAACCATCCGGTGGTGTCGGGTTCATTCTGGGCGAGCGGAAGGGCGCCGGAGAGGAAGTCCGCGACCTCCTGCTCCTTGCCGGGCTTTGCCTTGATCGTGGCGAGAAATCCTACGGTGACCATGTGCGGCTCCTGAGATGAAGATCCCGATCGCTCGGGTCTGTGCCGACACTACCGCCGCTGTCGGTGTTCGACCGGCGGCCGGTCCACCGGTGGCGGGTAGGCTTTGCCGCGTTCCGTTCCCAGAGCCGAAGGACGAGACACACCGTGTTCGCCACGCTCCAAGACCGCCTTGCAGGGACGCTCAAGAACCTGCGCGGCAAAGGTCGGTTGTCCGACGCCGACATCGACGCGACATGCCGCGAGATCCGGGTCGCGCTGCTCGAGGCCGACGTCGCCCTGCCTGTCGTACGCGAGTTCGTCGAGCAGGTACGCGAGCGCGCCAAGACCGCCGAGGTCAGCCAGGCTCTGAACCCCGCTCAGCAAGTCATCCAGATCGTCAACGAGGAGCTCGTCTCCATCCTCGGCGGTGAGACACGTCGGCTGCAGTTCGCCAAGACGCCGCCGACCGTCATCATGCTCGCTGGCCTGCAAGGTGCCGGGAAGACGACCTTGGCCGGGAAGCTCGGGCTCTGGCTGAAGAACCAGGGCCACGCCCCGTTGCTCGTGGCCTCGGACCTGCAGCGTCCGAACGCCGTGACCCAGCTCCAGGTCGTCGGGGGAAACGCAGGGGTCACGGTGTTCGCGCCGGAGCCTGGAAACGGCGTCGGTGACCCGGTCAAGGTCGCCCGTGACGGCCTCGCCGAGGCGAAGCGCAAGCTGTACGACGTCGTGATCGTCGACACGGCCGGGCGGTTGGGGGTCGACGCGGAGCTGATGCAGCAGGCGGCGGACATCCGGGACGCGGTGAACCCCGACGAGACGTTGTTCGTGGTCGACGCGATGATCGGTCAGGATGCGGTCGGGACCGCTCAGGCATTTCTCGACGGCGTCGGTTTCACGGCGGTGGTCCTGGCCAAGCTCGACGGCGACGCCCGAGGTGGCGCAGCCCTGTCGGTCGCCCGCGTCACCGGTCGGCCGGTGATGTTTGCCTCCAACGGCGAGAAGCTCACGGACTTCGACCTCTTCCACCCCGACCGGATGGCGTCTCGGATCCTCGGCATGGGCGACATGCTCACGCTGATCGAGCAGGCCGAGCAGGTGTTCGACGCGGACGAGGCCGCCAAGGCGGCAGCCAAGCTTCAGGGCAGGGGCGGCGACTTCACGCTCGACGACTTCCTCCAGCAGATGCAAGCGGTCCAGAAGATGGGTTCGCTCTCGAAGATCATGGGCATGATCCCGGGGATGTCACAGTTCAGGGACCAGCTTGACAACTTCGACGACCGGGAGATCGATCGTATTCGCGCCCTGATCTTGTCGATGACACCAGCCGAGCGGGACAATCCCAAGATCATCGACGGATCCCGGCGGCTGCGGATCGCCAAGGGTTCCGGCCGTTCGGCCTCCGACGTCAACCAACTCGTCGACCGGTTCTTCGAGGCCCGCAAGATGATGATGTCGATGGCCTCCGGCGGCGGCATCCCGGGAATGCCTGGGATTCCGGGTGTCGCGGGTGGCCGCAGGTCCAAAGGGCGGCAGGCTCCCAAGAAGGCTCGGCAGAAACGCGGTTCGGGCAACCCGGCCAAGCGCGCCCAGGATGCGGCCGTCCGGTCCGGACCGACCTCATCCGGGTCGCCCGGTGGCCCCGCCGCGTTCGGGTTCGGCCCGACGGCCGGACCCCAGCGCGCACCGACCGCCGCAGACCTCGAGAAGTTCGAGCTGCCCAAAGAGCTCCGCGATATGCTCTGACCCCGCGGTTGGCGGCGGACGCGTGCGTCCGAACAAGTTGATCGACACCACGTTGTCCTCGGTGCTTTTCAACCTGATGGGGCAGCCTCCGGCGACGCCGACCTCGTTGGCGACCCGGAATCTGCTGCGTTCACTGGCGAGGGGCTGCCGTCGGGACAGCGGGTCGCGCGGGCGATGTCTCTCCCCGTCTTGGGTGCCGCTGACCTGGCAGATGTCCACGCATTGCATCTCGACCAGCGCACTCCGCTGTGGTTCTACATCCTCCGCATCCTCCGCGAGGCCGAGGTGATGGCCGACGGACAGAATCTCGGACCCGTCGGGGGATGCATCGTCGCCGAGGTGCTCGTCGGGCTCATCAAGGGTGACCGGCAGTCGTACCTCCGACAGGACCCGGACTGGACCACCACCTACGGGGCGGACGGAACGTTCACGATCGTCGACCTGCTCGACGTCGCAGGGGTGGTCGCGACGATCGCGTGACCACGGCTCCGTGACCAGCGGCATCGAGCGGCCGTCCACGGCGGCGACCGGTAGCGTCACGCTCATGACCCAGGCACTGCTCGTACGCGGGACGATGCTGCCCGAGGGGGAGCCGCGCGACCTGTGGATCGCCGATGGGATCGTGGTCGACGGGCCCCTCGCCGACGCGGACCTGGTCGCCGAAGGATGGGTGGTTCCGGGACTCGTCGACGCGCACTGCCACGTTGGCCTCGACGAGCACGGCGCGGTTCCCGATGACGTCGCCGAGCAGCAGGCGATCACCGACCGCGATGTCGGGGTGCTCTTGCTCCGCGACGCAGGTTCGGCGGCCGATACGCGGTGGATCGACGATCGCGACGACCTGCCGAGGATCATCAGGGCCGGCCGTCACCTGGCCCGCAAGGGCCGCTACATCCGCAACTACGCCCACGAGATCGAACCCGAGGACCTCCCGGAATACGTCGCGCAAGAGGCCGAGCGCGGCGATGGATGGGTCAAGCTGGTGGGAGACTGGATCGACCGCGACGTCGGGGACCTGGCACCGTGCTGGCCGTTGGACTCGCTGAAGGTCGCGATCGATACCGCGCACCAGCTCGGCGCTCGCGTGACCGCACATGTGTTCGGTGAGGATGCGTTGCCGGACCTGCTGAACGCGGGCATCGACGGAATCGAGCACGGCAGCGGTCTGTCACCGGACCTGATCTCGTTGATGGCCGAACGCCAGGTCGCGCTTGTTCCGACGACGGTTCAATTGAACAACTTCCCGGCGTACGCGAAGGCGGGAGAGTCACGGTATCCGACGTACGCAGCGCACATGCATGCCCTGCACGAGACCCGGTTCGAACGGATCGGCTCGGCGTGGGAGGCGGGTGTTCCGGTGTACGCCGGCACCGACGCGGGGGGAGTCCTTCCGCACGGCATGATCGGCACCGAGATCAAGGAGCTGACGTCGTACGGGCTGAGCGCGTTTGATGCGCTCGCGGCCGGTTCCTGGAAGGCGCGCGAATGGCTCGGCCTGGAGCCGTCGCTCACGCCCGGCGTCTCCGCCGACCTCGTGGTGTACGGCGCGGATCCGCTCGCTGATCCCGGCGTCCTCGCCCACCCGGCCCGGATCATCCTCCGGGGCCAGGTCGTCGCCTGAGTCTCGGGGCCGTTTGCCATGTTTACGTGGTAGATGGCACGTTAACGTCGCTCAGGGTTCGTCGGGATGAAGGTCGACCGTCGGCTGGTGAGCCAGGCCGGCCATCGCTGCGGCGATCGTCCGCAGGTTGGCTTCGTACTCGCCAGGTGGTACGTCCGGCAACATGTCGTCCCAGAATGCGAGTCCGGCTCCGCGCAGCTGCATCATCCCGAGCGGACGTGCGAGGAACCACATGTGGAAGTGCTCGCTGCCGTCCCCCCAACGAGAGAAGTGCGTGCGGCCGACGCCGGGGATGCGACGGATGGCCATCGCAAGGCGCTGCACGACCGCGCCCATCGTCGCCGCAACCTGAGGAGGCATGGTGTCGAGCGTCATGTGGTCGTTGGGAGCGAGGGCGACCACCGCCGGAAGGCCGGTGCGCCCGAACCCGGCATGGGCGTTCCAGAGCTCGTCGCGCCAGATGACGTACGCGTCGGGGTTCGCGCAGCGGAAGCACTCGCCGCCGCGCGTCTCGCCGTTGCGTGGCGGCTCCGGCACCACGGGATCGGCCAGAGGCACAACCACGACGTTGCCGTCGAACGGAAAGAACGGCCCACCGACGAGAGGCTCGGCCGACATCCGCTCGCCGTAGGACAGCCGGCGGTGGTACGTCGAGATCTCGGCAGGATCGATCGGTCGCTCAGTCATGCACGCCAGCATCCACCAAAGAAATGGTCAAGGGCAGCCAAGTGGAACCGAGGTGCTGCTCCATGAGACAATCGGACCCGCTTCGTAGCCCGACGGACTGCGTTTTCCCGCCCGCTCGGGGCGATGCCGGTCCCACCACCGCAAAATCAAGGAGACGACACACACGTGGCCGTCAAGATCAGGCTCAAGCGCATGGGCAAGATCCGTGCGCCTCACTACCGCATCGTCGTTGCCGACTCCCGCACGAAGCGCGACGGGCGGGTGATCGAGGAGATCGGTAAGTACCACCCGAAGGAGGAGCCCAGCCTCATCGAGGTCAACTCCGAACGGGCACTCTACTGGCTGGGTGTGGGTGCCCAGCCGAGCGAGCCTGTCCTGGCGCTGCTCAAGATCAGCGGCGACTGGCAGCGCCACCGCGGCGAGCCGGTACCCGAGGGCTCGCTGAAGGTCGCTGAGCCGAAAAGGGATAAGTCCGACCTCTTCAACGAGGCGCTCAAGGACGCGCACAACGAGCCGAAAACCGAGTCGGTGACCCGACCACGGAAGGCCGCCAAGTCTGTCGAGGCGCCCTCCGCCCAAACCGCAGCACCCGAGACGCCGGCAGCCGAGACGCCAGCGGAGACGCCGGCAGCTGAGACGCCGGCAGCCGAGACGCCAGCGGAGACGCCGGCAGCCGAGACGGCGGCGGAGACGCCGGCAGCCGAGACGCCAGCGGAGACGCCGGCACCCGAGACGCCGGCTGAGACGCCGGCAGCCGAGACGCCAGCAGAGACGCCGGCAGCCGAGACGCCAGCAACCGAGACGCAGGTCGACGATGCCGCCATCGAGCCCGGGTCCGAGGGCTAGACATGCTGACGGAGGCGCTCGAGCACCTGGTGCGCGGGATCGTCGATCATCCCGACGACGTCGACGTCCGCAGCCGTCGCCCTAACCCCAGGTTCAAGAACAGCGGACCAACGCTCGTCGTCCGGGTGCACCCGGACGACCTGGGCCGGGTGATCGGCCGCGCCGGCCGGACCGCGACGGCGCTGCGCACGGTGTTCAGCGCGCTCGACGAGGGCCGGAACGTTCGCATCGACTTCGTTGACGTCGACCGGCAACGCTGAACCCGATCGGAGTACGGCGCGTGGAGGTCGTCGTCGGCAAGATCACCCGGGCACACGGGATCCACGGAGACGTCGTCGTCGACGTGCGAACCGACGAGCCCGATCGCCGGTTCGTCGTCGGGTCGTCGTTCGACACCGACCAGGGCACGCTGACCGTCGCCGAAGTCAGATGGCACAGCTCGCGCCTGTTGATCACGTTCGAGGACGTGTCCACCCGCACAGCGGCCGAGGACCTGCGTGGACTGATGCTCGTGATCGATGTCCCCGCCGACGAGCACCCGGACGACCCGGCGGAGTACTACGACCATCAGCTGGTGGGGCTGGCGGCGTACACGGAGGCGGGGGCGCCGCTCGGCGAGGTCGCCGAGGTACTGCATCTTCCGGGCCAGGACCTGCTGGCGATCCGCGATCTGAACGGCACAGAGCATCTGGTTCCCTTCGTCACCGAACTGGTCCCGAATGTCGACCTCGGCGCTGGACGGGTCTCGGTCGTGGAACGCCCGGGGCTGCTCGACTCGGCCGACGGAAGCTGAGCCCGTGCGAATCGACGTGGTCTCGATCTTTCCCGACTACCTCGCGCCCCTGAACCTGTCGCTCTTGGGAAGAGCCCGCGCGACCGGGCTGGTCGACCTACGCGTGCACGACCTCCGGGATTGGACGCACGACCGCCACCGGACCGTCGACGACACGCCCTATGGTGGCGGTGCCGGAATGGTGATGAGGCCCGAACCGTGGGGGGAGGCGCTCGACGACATCGTGAGTGACGCCGTCGTGACCGGCGACCGCGCACCCCCGACATTGATCGTCACGAGCCCGGCCGGTCGCCGGTTCGACCAGGCCACGGCTGTCCGGTTGGCGACTCGAGGACATCTGGTGTTCGCCTGCGGCCGTTACGAGGGCATCGACGAGCGGGTCGTCGTCGAGGCCGCGACCCGGATGCCCGTTGAGGAGATCAGCCTCGGGGACTTCGTGCTCAACGGCGGCGAGGTCGCGGCGATGGCGATCATCGAAGCGGTCGTGCGCCTGGTTCCCGGATTCGTCGGCAACCCGGACTCCCTCAACGAGGAGTCGCACCAGGGCAGCACGCTGGATCACCCCGTCTACACCAAACCGCCGGTCTGGCGTGGGCTCTCGGTCCCCGAGATCCTGCTCTCGGGAGACCACGGGCGGATCGCCCGCTGGCGCGCGGAGCAGGCTCTCGAGCGGACCCGGCAACGCCGGCCGGATCTGCTCGAGGACCGATAGCGCCGGGCTCGTGCCGACGAGAGCTGAGCGGTCGCCGACGATTTCGTGGCCGCCGCGCCCGTGTGGCAAACTGAACCGCTGGCGCGCCACCATCAGATGCCCGTGCGACGGGCAAGCCGGATCTGCCACAGGGGATCGAGCGACTCTGGGTGCCGCGCGACACGCGACACTTCACAGACACGTGGGTGACCGGTGGCACCGACAAGGAAGCGACGGCCATGTCCCATCCCCTCGATGCGCTCGCTGCGAGCTCGATTCGCGATGACATCCCCGATTTCCGCCCTGGTGACACCGTCAAGGTCCACGTCCGCGTGGTCGAAGGCAACCGTTCCCGGATCCAGGTCTTTCAAGGTGTGTGCATCCGACAACAGGGTGCCGGCGTCGGTCGTACGTTCACGGTGCGCAAGGTCAGCTTCGGAGTCGGCGTCGAGCGTACGTTCCCGTTCAACACGCCGATCATCGACCGGGTCGAAGTCGTCACCCGCGGTGACGTCCGCCGGGCGAAGCTCTACTACCTGCGCAATCTGCGAGGCAAGGCAGCAAAGATCAAGGAAAAGCGCGAATCGCACGCGGCCCGGTGAACCCCTGAAGGTAGGCTCGCGAGGTGACTCGGGACTCGTCGTACGACGTCGGCGCTGAGGTCGACGGCAGCTCGACTGCCGAACCCACCGGTGTCGTGACGTCCGCCCGGCCACCCGTGCGGCCGGGATCGCGCCGGCTACCGCGGCGCCGGATGCCGGCCTGGCAGGAGAGCATCCTGCTCGTCGGATTGGCGCTCATCTTGGCGCTGATCGTCAAGACGTTCTTCGTCCAGGCGTTCTACATCCCGTCCGGCTCGATGCGGGACACGCTCCACGTCAACGACCGGATTCTGGTCGAGAAGTGGTCGTATTGGTTCGGAGACATCCATCGTGGTGACATCGTCGTGTTCGACGACCCGGCACACTGGCTGGCGGAAGAGGATGCCGCGAACCCGACCAACCTGGTCACCAAGGTGCTCGGAAAGGTCGGGCTCTTCCCGACCGGCGGTCACCTCGTCAAGCGCGTGATCGGAGTCGGTGGCGACACGGTTGCGTGCACGACGACGGGCGTCCTCGAGGTCAACGGCCAACCGCTGGAGGAAAAGTCGTACGTGACCTTGGCCCGCCGTTCGTGTGACTCCAAGTTCCGCGTCGTGGTGCCGCCAGGACACCTGTGGGTGATGGGTGACAACCGTCAAGACTCGGCGGACTCTCGTGCGCACACGGGCGACCCGGGCGGCGGGTACATCCCCGACAGCGACGTCGTCGGCAAGGTCTTCGTCGTGATGTGGCCGATCGACCGGTTCGCGTTCATCCACCGGCCGGGTACGTTCGACAACCCGGCTCTCGACCGGGCCGCATCGTTCATCAGTGTCACGACGCCACCCGGCCTGGCGCTGCTGGCGGTGCCTCCCTTGCTGCGCCGTCTGCGTGCCCGGAACACGGCCCGCGATGACGTCCGCTGAGGGCGACGCGGGCACCACGGTCGACGCCGACGCCGGCGCACCGGTGGGACCCACGCCGTCGACGACGCGGCGCGCCGCACGCGAGCTCGTCATCGTCGTCGTCGTGGCACTGGTCGCCACCGCGCTGCTTCGGGCGTTCGTGGTGCAGGCCTTCTTCGTCCCGTCCCGCTCGATGGTCCCGACGATCGAGGTCGGCGACCGGCTGCTGGTCTCACGGCTGTCCGGGCTGGACCGCGGCGAGGTTGTCGTCTTCGAGGACCCGGGCGGTTGGCTGTCGTCGCAGGAGCAGCCGAAAAAGCCCGGCCCCATCCGCAAGGTATTCGAGTTCGTCGGCGTCCTTTCCAACTCCGGCCACGGCTACCTGGTGAAACGACTCATCGGTCTGCCCGGCGACCGCGTCGTCTGCTGCTCGCCGACGGGAGCGCTGGTGATCAACGGGCATCCAGTGGCCGAGCCGTACCTCGCGCAGCCGGGCGGACCTGCCGACAACACCCGGTTCGACGTGGTCGTACCGGCGCATCGGATCTTCGTACTCGGTGACAACCGCTACCTGTCCGGCGACTCGTCTCGGCATCTTGACCCGGCCAACCCCGATGCCGCGTTCATCCCGACCGACCTCGCGACGGGCCGCGCGATCGCGGTCATCTGGCCATGGTCGGACCGGAAGATCCTGCGAATCCCGGACGGGTTCAACAAGATCCCGCCCGGGACGCCCCCTCCACCGCACGCGATCATTCGGCAGCCACCGGGTGGCTGAGTGACACCCATGCCGGCACCGAGGGCACTGACCGTCCGCCGCGACGCCGGACTGTACGGCTACGAGCGGGCACTCAGCAGGGTCGGTCTGGCGCCCATCGCCGGCGTCGACGAGGCTGGCCGAGGAGCCTGCGCCGGACCGCTGGTCGCAGGTGCGGCGATCTTGCAGGCCGGGCGCGCAGGGCACATCCCCGGCCTGGCGGACTCGAAGCTGCTCACGGCGCCGGCACGTGAACGGTGCTTCGAGTACATCAAGCGGCGCGCGGTCGCATGGTCCGCGGTCGTGATCGAGGCGGCCGAGTGCGACCGGCTCGGGATGCATGTCGCGAATGTGGAGGCGCTGCGCCGGGCGCTGGCACGTCTCGACGTCCGCCCGTCGTACGCGTTGACCGACGGGTTCCCGGTCGATGGGATCGGCGTCCCCGGCCTGGCGGTATGGAAGGGTGACCGCGTCGCCGGTTGCATCGCGGCTGCGTCGATCGTCGCCAAGGTGACCCGCGATGCCATCATGACCGATCTCCACGGGACGTTCCCGGCGTACGACTTCGCCACCCACAAGGGGTACGTCACCCCGGAGCACGCCGTGGCGCTCGAACGGTTCGGCCCGTGCCCGCAGCACCGGCGCCGGTTCGTCAACGTGCGCCGCGTGGATATCAACGGGGCAAACGATGACGACCCGACTTCACCGGACGATGCCGGATCGGGTCCCGGATGGGACGACTGGAACAGGGAGTATGGCTGAATGAGCGCTGAGGACCTCGAGAAGTACGAGACCGACATGGAGCTGAAGCTCTACCGCGAGTACCGCGACGTGGTCGAGATCTTCAAGTACGTCGTCGAGACCGACCGCCGGTTCTACCTGTGCAACTCCGTCGACCTGAAGGTACGCGCAGAGGCCGGCGACGCGTACTTCGAGGTCACGATGTCCGACGCCTGGGTGTGGGACATGTACCGGCCCGCTCGGTTCGCCAAGAACGTCAAGGTGGTCACGTTCAAGGACGTGAACATCGAGGAGCTCTCGAAGAGCGACATCGACCTGCCGAAGGACTGACGCCGGTTATCCCCACGCCGCGGCCGGCCTTTCCACAGCCGCCGGTCTTGGTGGCGAGACAATCTGGTGGCGACGACGCTGTCCGAACATGGCAGCCACCCACGCCCATCGCAAGGCCCTCGGCGAGCTCGGCGAGTCGCTCGCCGCCGACTACCTGATCCGACTCGGCTGGTCGATCCTCGACCGCAACTGGCGATGTCCGGGCGGTGAGATCGACATCGTTGCGCTCGACCGGACGACGATCGTCGTCTGCGAGGTCAAGACCCGGCGGTCGCTGGGTTATGGTGCCCCGCTCGAGGCGATCACCCCGCAGAAGGCCGCCCGCCTTTACCGTTTGTCGGCGGCTTGGCGGGAGCTGAACCAGGTCCGCCCGAGCCTGATCCGCATCGATGTCATCTCGGTCCTGGCGCCGCTCGATGCAGCGCCGCAGATCGAGCACTTCCGGGGCGTGGCCTGACGAGATGGCGACGTCCGCGGTCAAGTCCGTCGCGCTCGACGGCGTCATCGGCAGGCTGGTGAGTGTTGAGGCCGACATCAGCAACGGCATTCCCGGATGGAGCCTGAGCGGGCTCCCGGACGCCTGCGTGTCGGAGGCACGCGACCGATGTCGAGCGGCGGTCGTCAACAGCGGCAAGGAGTGGCCCACCCGGCGCCTCACGGTGGCGATGTATCCCGCCGCTCTGCGCAAAGTCGGGTCGCACTATGACCTGGCGATCGCGCTCGCCGTACTGGTCGCGGCGGGTCATCTGCCTGCTCAGCCGCTGGACGGCACCGTCGCGCTCGGTGAGCTGGCGCTCAACGGTCGGCTCCGGGCGGTTCCAGGTGTGTTGCCGGCGACGATCGCCGCTGCGGGTGCCGGACTCGCACGGATGATCGTGCCCGAGGCGAATGTCCCCGAGGCGACCGTCGTCGGCGGTATCGACGTGATCGGCGTCCGATCACTTCGCGAGTGCGTGGCGATCCTGGTCGGTGAGCCGCCGCCTGACGACCCGCCGGTGCCGCCGCTGGACGTGTCGGCGACGTTTGCCCGCGTCACGCCTGGAGCATTCGACCATCTCGACCTCGCCGACGTGCGCGGGCAGCCGGAGGGCCGTTGGTGCATCGAGGTCGCCGCGGCCGGTGGCCATCACTTGTTCCTCGAGGGGCCGCCCGGCGCCGGCAAGACGATGCTCGCCGAACGGATTCCGGGTCTGCTCCCCGACCTGTCACTCGACGAGTCGATGGAGGTCAGCCAGGTGCATTCGGTGGCTGGGGTGCTTGGTGCCGACCCGCTGGTCCGTCGGCCGCCGTTCCTGCACCCGCATCACATGGACACCGTTCACTCGATCATCGGCGGTGGGTCCCGCGTGGTGCGTCCGGGCTCCATCTCGCTGGCCCACCGCGGTGTCCTGTTCCTCGACGAGGCTCCGGAGTTCCGATCGCCCGTCCTCGACGCATTGCGGCAACCGCTGGAGAGCGGGGTGGTCTCGATCGGCCGGGCTGAGAGCAGCGCGCGCTTCCCGGCGAACTTCCAGCTCGTGCTCGCCGCGAACGGGTGCAAGTGCGGAAACTACTACGGGGACGCTGCCGAGTGCGAGTGCGTGCCGAACGACCGGAGGAAGTACAACGCGCGCATCTCCGGACCCATCCGGGACCGGATCGACATCGCTCACACATTGCATCCCGTCCAACGCTGGGCATTGGATGCCGTCGCCGAGCCATCGGAGTCGAGTGCTGTCGTACGCCAACGCGTGTGCGAGGCACGGGACCGGCAGGCGAAACGTTTCGACGGGACGCCGTGGCGCCGTAACGCCGAGGTTCCCGGTGCCGAGCTGCGTCGGCGCTGGGCACTCCCCGCCTCACTCAACACGTTGCTGGAGGACCAGCGGCTGGCTCGCTTTCTCACCGGGCGCGGATCGGATCGGGTAGCCCGGGTCGCATGGACGCTGGCCGACCTTGGTGGACACGATGTGCCGACGATCGACGACGTGAGGCACGCGCTGTGGCTCCGCACCGACGGGGTGCTCGGTGCGTCGCGCGGGCAGGCGACATGACGACCGACCCGCGCGAGCGGCTGGCCCGGGTCGCGCTGGGGCGGGTCGCCGAGCCCGGCGACGTCCGGATCGGGACGCTTGTCAAGACGACGGGCCCGAGCTCCGCGCTCCGCGCGATCTCCGACAGCACCACGGACGACGCACCGTGGAAGGAGTGGCGCTCGAGGCTCGGTGCACGTGCGCCCGATGACGAGCTCGCCGTCGCCGCGCGGCGCGGGTTCCGATTCGTGTGTCCTGGCGATCGCGAATGGCCGCCATCGTTGGACGACCTCGACCAGGTCGCCGCCCGGGAGCGTCGTGGTGGCTCCCCGCTGGGTCTCTGGGTCCGTGGTCCCCTCGATCTCGCAGCGGTCACCGCCCAGGCAATCTCGATCGTCGGATCGCGGTCGTCGACCGGCTACGGGCGGTTCGTTGCTGGTGAGCTCGCCGCGGGATGCGCGGAGCATGGTTTCGCGGTGGTGTCGGGTGGGGCGTACGGGATCGACGCTGCCGGTCACCGCGGCGCTCTCGCGGTCCACGGACACACCGTCGCGGTACTCGCCGGCGGTGTCGACCAGCTGTATCCGAAGGGCAACACGATGCTTCTCGAGCTGATTGGACGCGAGGGGCTGCTGGTGAGCGAGACGCCGATCGGTGGTTGCTCCACCAGGAGCCGCTTCCTCGGCCGCAACCGAATCATCGCGGCCTTGTCGGCCGGCACCGTGGTGGTCGAAGCGGCCCTGCGCAGCGGTGCGCTCAGTACTGCGCGATGGGCGCTCGAGCTCGGTCGCGAGCTGATGGGTGTGCCGGGACCGACGACCTCGGCGAGCTCGGGCGGTGTACACGAGCTGATCAGGGACGGTGCCGTCTTGGTGACCGACGCCGCGGAGGTGCTCGAGTCGGTGTCCGCGCTCGGTGTCGGGCTGGCTCCGGTCAAGACGGGGACGAGATGCTGGCGCGACGATCTCGACCCCGTCGCCGCGACGATCTTGGAGGCGTTTCCTGCCGCCGGTGCCGTGTCATCGCAGTGGGTCTCCGAACAGACCGGGATCGACGGCGTCACCGTCACGCGACACCTGCGACGGCTGGCGAGCGCCGACCTCGTCGGCACCGACGACCGCGGGTGGTGGCTGCTGCCGACCGCTCTGCGCTAGACCCTGGCCGCGGCCGACGCGAGTGGCTGACGGAGCGAACCGTATTGCGCTCGTTTCGTCAGCCGTTCTGGGGCCCCCATCAGAGATCTGGCACTCATCGGATTGCGCTGGGTGCGCCCGGAGAACCCGGCGCAGAGTAGCCTTTGCTCCGCATTGTTCGTTTCGATCTGCTCGCGGGGTCCACATGTCGCAGCCACCCGGGGCCGGCGGAGGCCAACCCTCGTACGGTCAACGGCCCGAGAACCGACCGCCGTACGGTCAGCAACCAGGTCCCGGCCAGCCGCCACCATCCGGTCAGCCGCCTTACGGGCCGCCGCCATCCGGTCAGCCGCCTTACGGGCCGCCGCCATCCGGTCAGCCGCCTTACGGGCCGCCGCCAGCAGGTCAGCCACCTTACGGGCCGCCGCCAGCAGGTCAGCCGCCTTACGGGCCGCCGCCATCCGGTCAGCCGCCTTACGGGCCGCCGCCATCCGGTCAGCCGCCAGCAGGTCAGCCACCCGGCTACGGCCAGCCGCCGGGCTACGGCCAGCCTCCAAGAGGTCAGCCTGGATGGCCTTACGGAGGCGGTGGTTCCTATCCCGGCGGTCCGCCGGGTCCGACGCCCGGAGGGGCGGGTAAGGGGAGGGGTCCGCTCATCGCCTTGATTGCCGGACTCCTGGTCCTCGCGGCCGCGGCGATCGTCGCGGTGGTGGTGTTTACCGGAGGCGGAGACACAAAGAATGCTGACAAGACACCGACGACGCTGCCGGTAACCATCCCGACCACGAACCCCACACCGAGCCCTACGTCGACGACCACATCGACAACGGCGAATCCTCCCACGTCGGCGACGGCATCGACAAGTATCCCTACGCCTACCCTCGGGCCGACGCTGGACCCGGCGAAATACCAGCAGGCGATCAGCGTTTCCCGGAGGTTCCTCGCGCAGGCAAAGGCCGGCAACTGCCCAGCGGCCTACAAGCTCGCGGACGCGATCTTCAAGAAGTACTTCAGCAAGGACATCACCTGCGGGACGTACGTCCGGCAGGCACTCACGGACTGGAATCCGGCGACGAGCGTCGAGATCCACGAGAGCTTCACCGACTCGGTCGAGCTCAGTTTCAGGGACGGCACGAAAGTGAACGTCGGCCACGCCGGCCAGACGTGGCTGGTCAGCTCGTTCGTCCCCTCCTATTGAGCGGACATTCCACGGCAACAGCTGGATTGGTGATCATTGTGGTGAGGTGGTTTCCACGGTCCGGTCGCCTGACCCGTACCGGGAGTTGAAACGGCGGCTCACCGTGGCAGCCCGGGATACTGGGCAGATGGAGCAGGTACTCAGGCAGCCGGTCAGGAACGGGCGTGACATGATCCTCACCGCCTACGAGCGTCACCTGAGGGTCGAGCGCGACTTGTCCCCGCACTCGGTCCGGGCCTACCTGACGGACCTGGCCGACCTCGTCGCCCACCTTGACGCGCTCGGGTTGAGCCGATTCGACGATGTGGACCTGCGGACCCTGCGGAGCTGGCTCGCCAAGCAGCAGACGCTCGGCCGGGCGCGCACGACGTTGGCCCGGCGGGCGACGACGGCGCGGTCCTTCTTTTCCTGGGCTGCCGCGACCGGACGCGTACCGGCAGACCCGGCGGCGCTGCTCGCGGTGCCCAAGACGTCCCGCGCGCTGCCTGCCGTGCTCAAGGAGTCGCACGTTCGTGCGCTGCTCGACGCGGTCGCGATGATATCGGCGGACTCGCCGGTCGGCATCCGAGACTCCGCGATCCTCGAGATGTTGTACGCCACGGGGGTCCGGGTGAGCGAACTGGTCGGGCTGGACATTGACGACGTCGATCCCGAGCGTCGCGTGGTCCGGGTGTTCGGCAAGGGCCGCAAGGAGAGAGCGGTGCCTTTCGGGCTTCCGGCCCAGCGGGCCGTCGATCGGTGGCTTGGTGCCGGCCGGGCCGCGTTGGCCACCGCGTCCAGTGGTCCCGCGTTGTTCGTCGGTTCGCGCGGCGGCCGGATCGACCAGCGGGCGGTGCGTCGCGTGGTGCACGAACGGCTGGAGCTGGTCCCCGACGCGCCGGACCTCGGACCGCACGGGCTGCGGCACACCGCGGCAACCCACCTGCTCGAGGGCGGCGCCGACCTACGCACCGTGCAGGAGGTGCTCGGCCATGCGTCGCTGGCGACCACTCAGGTCTACACCCACGTTTCGTCGGAGCGGCTGCGCAAGGTGTACGAACAGGCGCATCCCCGTGCGTGAGCCATGTCAGGGGTGCCGCCGACGAGACCATGCGAGCCCGAGCGCACCGCTGGTGACCGCGAAGGCCGTCACCACCGTCGGCCATCCGGTTCCGGCACCCGGGTGACCCGCGTCCTCGATCGGTGGCGGTCTCGGAGTCGACGGCCGTTGCCGTGCGTCCGCTCCCGGCTGGTCGGGCTCCGGTGCGGCGTCGGGCTGGAGCGGAAGCAGTCGAACCTGCCGCGGGCCGAAGAGGCTCAGAGGGTCTAGGTAGCGGCTCCCGTTCTTCACGCCCAGATGCAGGCAGGCGTCCGGCAGGCAGTGCGACCCGAAGAGCTCGAGGTCGCCAATCGGCTCGCCGGCGAAAACGTGGTCGCCGACGGACACGGTGGCGAGAACGGGTTCGTACGTCGACCGCAGCACGCCGTGACGCACCACCACAACGTCGACACCAGCGACGGAGCCGGCGTAGGTCACCCGCCCGGCGCCGATTGCGAGCACCGATTCGCCGAGCGTTCCCGCGAGGTCGACACCGCGGTGACCGGCCTGCCAGTCCGGATCGGGTGCGTCGAACCCGTTGACGACGATCGGGCGCGGCGACAGCGGCCAGACCCAGTGGTCGGCGCCCGCGGCTGGTATCGGCCACCACAGTCCGGCCATGACCATCACCATGGCCACCCGAATGCCGAGCGAGGTCGAGAGCAGTCGGATCGTGTTCATGAGAGGGAGGATCGGCGCGCTGAGCCACCAGTGCCACGGTTCGGCCACATCGGTGGACAACGGGAGCCGGGAAGCCGTCCTTGGGGATTTCTCGCGACGGCGGAGGGTCCACTAGACTCAACGCAGCAGTTCTCGAACTGACTTCGCACGTTCCGACCCACGTACTCCCGTGGACGTGTGCCTAGGTCTCATCTTCGGGTGAGCGGCAGGCGTGGAACGTCAGGGTCCCGGCAGCCGCCGAGACGACCAACCGCATACCTTGCGTCGCGGCCGCGATGCATGAGGAGGACACCCATGGCCGTCGTCACCATGCGACAGCTGCTTGAGAGCGGCGTGCACTTCGGGCACCAGACCAGGCGCTGGAACCCCAAGATGAAACGTTTCATCATGACCGACCGCAACGGCATCTACATCATCGACCTGCAGCAGTCGCTCACCTACATCGACAGCAGTTTCGAGTTCGTGAAGAAGACCGTGGCCAGCGGCGGGAACATCTTGTTCGTCGGCACGAAAAAGCAGGCTCAAGAGGCAGTATCGGAGCAGGCGAAGCGGGTCGGGATGCCGTACGTCAACCAGCGGTGGCTCGGTGGGATGCTGACGAACTTCCAGACCGTCAACCAGCGGCTGCTCCGGCTCAAAGAGCTCGAAGAGATCAACTTCGACGACGTCGCCGGTTCGGGCCGTACGAAGAAGGAGCTGCTCCAGCTCAAGCGCGAGAAGGACAAGCTCGAGCGCACGCTCGGCGGCGTTCGTGACATGGCCCGGGTCCCGTCGGCTGTGTGGATCGTCGACACCAACAAGGAGCATCTTGCGGTCGACGAGGCGCGCAAGCTCGGCGTGCCGATCGTCGCCATCCTTGACACGAACTGTGATCCCGACCAGGTCGACTGGCCGATTCCGGGAAACGACGACGCGATCCGTTCGGTCGCGCTGCTCACCCGTGTCGTCGCCGACGCGGTCGCCGAAGGGTTGGTAGCCCGCGCGGGCGTGAAGACCGGCAACGAGGCGGCTGGCGAGGAGTTGGGGGCCGAGGAGCCGCTGCCCGAGTGGGAGCAGGAACTTCTTTCGACATCCGCGTCGGCCGAAGGCACCGCTGAGCCCGCACCGGCGTCCGAGGCCACTGAGCCGGTGCCGGCATCCGAGGCCGCCGAGCCGGCAGCGACGAGGGCCGTCACAGAGATGGCCACGGCGCCCGAGGAAGTCGAGCCGGCACCGGCGTCCGAGGCCACTGAGCCGGCAGCGACGGCGGCCGCCACCGAGGAGGCCGCGCCCGAGGACGCCACCGCGCCCGAGGAGGCCACCGCGCCCGAGGACGCCACCGCGCCCGAGGAGTCCACCGTGGACGCCGCCACGGCCTGACCACCCCACTCGTCCATCCATACGAACACCGCCGTCCGACAGGGGCGGAGGACCCGAGTCTGGCTCGGGATGCACTGAGAGAAGAGCCGCTGATGGCCATCGCAGCCACCGACGTTAAGAAGCTCCGCGACCGGACCGGCGCGGGAATGATGGATGCCAAGAAGGCGCTCGAGGATGCCGGCGGCGACTCCGAGAAGGCGATCGAGATCCTCCGGGTGAGGGGTGCCGCCAAGGCCGCCAAGCGCGGTGCCGAACGTGACGCGACCTCCGGACTCGTGGCAGCGAGCGGATCCGCACTCGTCGAGCTCAACTCGGAGACGGACTTCGTCGCCAAGAACGAGCAGTTCATCGCGCTCGCCGACCGGATCGCGGCCGCCGCGGACACCGCGAAGATCGCGGACGCAGGCGACTTGGCAGACGTCAGGCTCGAGGACGGCACGACCGTCGATGAGGCGATTCAGGCGATGGCAGTCGTGATCGGTGAGAAGCTTCAGCTGGGGCGCGTCGCCGTCTTCCAAGGGACGACGACGACGTACCTGCACCGGCGCGCGCGGGACCTCCCGCCTGCGGTCGGCGTCTTGGTCGAGTACGAAGGCGGCGACGCGAACGCGGCACGCACGGCGGCGATGCAGATCGCCGCGATGCGCCCGCAATATGTTCACCGTGACGACGTACCCGTGGACGTCGTCGCCAAGGAGCGCGAAATCGCCGAGGCGACAGCTCGCGAGGAGGGCAAGCCGGAGCAGGCCGTGCCCAAGGTCGTAGAAGGCCGCGTGAACGGCTTCTTCAAAGACGTGTGCCTGCTCGAGCAGGCTTCGGTCACCGACTCGAAGCGGACCGTACGCCAGCTGCTCGACGACGCCGGTGTCGTCGTACGACGGTTCGCGCGTTTCGAGATCGGCCAGTAGGTACGGCAAGATCGGGCCACCAGGACGTAGAGGGAGGCCGGAGCAGTGGAGCTGTCAGAGTCGGCGGAACCGGCACCCATGGCATACCACCGGGTGTTGCTCAAGCTTTCCGGTGAGGTGCTCGGCGGCGGGCACGTCGGCCTAGACCCCGACGTCGTGGATCAGATCGCCAGTGAGATCGCCACCGTGGTACGCGACGGTGTCCAGGTCGCCATCGTGCTCGGCGGTGGGAACTTCTTCCGCGGCGCGGAGCTCCAGCAGCGCGGCATGGACCGCGCTCGCGCGGACTACATGGGCATGCTCGGGATCGTGATGAACTGCCTGGCGCTCCAGGACTTCCTCGAGAAGAAGGGCGTCGAGACCCGGGTCCAGACCGCGATCACGATGGGCCAGGTCGCCGAGCCGTACATTCCCCGGCGTGCGATCCGGCACCTCGAGAAGGGTCGCGCGGTCATCTTCGGGGCCGGCGCCGGCATGCCGTTCTTCTCCACCGACACCGTCGCGGCTCAACGCGCCTTGGAGACGAAGTGCGAGGTCGTCTTGATGGGCAAGAACGGCGTCGACGGTGTGTACACCGCAGATCCACGTCTCGACCCGACCGCGACCAAGCTCGACACGTTGACATATCAAGAGGCCCTTGCCGCCGGGCTGAGAGTCGCCGATGCAACGGCGTTCGCCCTGTGCATGGAGAACCACCTGCCGATGGTCGTCTTCGGGATGCTGGACGAGGGCGCCGTCGCCAGGATCGTCCGGGGTGAGAAAATCGGCACCTACGTGGGCGACAACCGTTGATGGCGCCACCGAGGAACAGGAGACTCGCGTGATCGACCAAACCCTTCGCGAAGCCGATGGCAAGATGGACAAGGCGGTGTCGGTTGCCCGTGAAGACTTCGCGACGATACGCACGGGGCGAGCGCATCCGGCAATGTTCGCGAAGCTGACGGCCGAGTACTACGGCACACCGACCCCGATCCAGCAGCTTGCGTCGTTCCACAACCCCGAACCGCGGGTCGTGACGATCAGCGCCTACGACCCGCAGGCGTTGACGGCGATCGAGAAGGCAATCCGAGACTCGGACCTCGGCGTCAACCCGACCAACAACGGCGACGTGCTCCGGGTCGTGATGCCGGAGCTGACCGAGGAGCGGCGCAAGGAGTACATCAAGCTCGCCAGGTCGAAGGCGGAGGACGCACGGGTCGCCGTCCGCAACATCCGGCGACACGCCAAACAGCAGCTCGAGCGGGCCCAGAAGGACGGTGACGTCGGTGAGGACGACGTCACGGGCGCCGAGAAGCGGTTGGACGCCATGACGAAGAAGCATGTCGACGGCATCGACGAGCTGCTCAAGCACAAGGAGGCCGAGCTTCTTGAGGTCTGACGGGTGAAAGCCGTCGAGGCGCCGGCCAACACGTCTCGCGCGGGCCGCGACCTCTCGGCCGCACTCGGAGTGGCGGCGGTTCTTGCCGTCGTGATCATCGCGTCGCTTGCGTTCGTCAAGGATCTGTTCCTGGTCGTGGTCATCGCGGCGATCCTGGTCGGCCTGTGGGAGCTCGGTCGGGCGCTTGCGCAGGCGCAGACCTGGATACCGCTCCTGCCCATGTGTGCAGGGGCCATTGCGATGGTCACCGGCGCGTACTACGGCGGGACCGGCGTTCTCGCGTTTGCCCTCGCCGCCTCGGTGCTCTTGGGTGTCCTGTGGCGGATGCCTCGGGGCCCGAGCGGCTTCGTACGAGACACGACGGCCACGGTCTTCTGCCTGGTCTACGCACCGTTTCTGGCGTCGTTCGTGGTGTTGCTGCTGCATCCCGGCGACGGCGTACGACGGGTGATCACGTTCATGGCAGTCGTGGCCGCATCCGACACGGGTGGCTACATCTCCGGAGTGATCTTCGGAAAGCACCCGATGGCCCCGAGCATCAGCCCAAAGAAGACCTGGGAGGGTTTCGTCGGCTCGGCCGTCGCCTGTGTCGGCATCGGTGTGCTGTGCGTCGTCGTGCTGCTCGGTGGCCGTTGGTGGGTCGGTGTCGTGCTCGGTGCCGTCGTTGTCGTCGCGGCTACGTTCGGTGACCTCGCGGAGTCACTGATCAAACGCGATCTGAGGATCAAGGACATGAGCAACGTGCTGCCCGGACACGGCGGCATCATGGATCGCCTCGACTCGTTGCTCGCCGCGGTCCCGCTGGTGTGGTTGGTGCTGCACTTCTGGGTCGACGTCACGAGGTAGTGAAGGATGTGAGCGCGATCCACCTTGTACGCCATGCCCGATCGAGCATCGATCCGGAAGTACCGCCCGGGCGGTGGCGGCTGCCGAGTGACTGTTCCGCGGCCGCGCTTCGCGACAGCGGAGTACTACCGGCGGATGCCCGGTGGTTCACGTCACCGGAGTCGAAGGCCCGGCAGACGGCCGAGCTGCTGCTCGCGCCGGAAGCGACGGTCGTCACGGACCTACGTGAGGCCGAGCGTTCCGGCGCCTGGTACGAGGACTCCGGCGAGTTCGAGGTGGCGGTGGCCGCTTTCCTGACCGACGGGACGGTTCCGGCCGGTCGGTCGTGGGAGTCGCGCGACGCAGTCACCGAGCGGGTCGTGTCGGCCCTCGAGCAGATCGTGCTCGACTGCGGCGGCCGTGACTGCGTCCTCGTCAGCCACGGCACGGCGCTCACGCTCCTGGTGGGGGCTCTGACCGGCCGTACACCGGCGACCGCAGAATGGCGAGCGCTTCGGATGCCGGACCACTGCTCGTTCGAGGTCGAACCAGACGGCGAGATTGTTCCTGCCATGGCGTGGGGCGAGTTCCTAGACTCGTGAACGTCATGCCCGAGACCACTCCCCGAACCTCGCTTCAAGGCGTGTCCGGCGCGCCGAGCGGTCGGTCCCGACCGCCACGCCACCTCGCCGACCTGGATCCGGGCGAGCGCACGCATCTGGTCGAGGGAGCGGGCCTTCCGGGATATCGGGCTCGGCAGTTGTCGCGGCACTACTTCACTCGGCTGGTGGACGATCCGGACGAGATGACGGACCTTCCAGCCGGGCGGCGCGACGAGCTCGTGCGTACGTTGCTGCCGCCCCTGCTCACGCCCGTCCGCACCCAGGAAGCCGACGGCGGAGCGACCCGCAAGACGCTGTGGCGGCTGTTCGACGGAGTGCTGGTCGAGTCGGTCCTGATGCGGTACCCCGGTCGGGTCACGATGTGCGTCTCTTCGCAGGCCGGGTGCGGAATGGCCTGCCCCTTCTGCGCCACCGGGCAAGCGGGCCTTCAGCGCAACCTGTCCGCGGCAGAGATCGTCGACCAGGTCGTCGCAGGAGCGCGCTCGCTCGCTCGAGACGAGGTGCCGGGTGGACGCGGTCGGGTATCGAACGTCGTGTTCATGGGCATGGGCGAGCCGATGGCGAACTACCGGGCCGTGATGACGGCGGTGCGTCGTCTCACGGATCGCGACCCTGACGGACTCGGCATGTCTGCCCGCGGCATCACCGTTTCGACCGTCGGCCTGGTGCCTCGGGTGCGTCAGCTCGCCACCGAGGGCCTACCGCTCACGCTCGCGTTGTCTCTGCACGCACCGGACGACGAGCTCCGCAACGAGCTCATCCCCATCAACACCCGGTGGACCGTGCGCCAGGCCGTCGAGGCGGCGTGGGATTACGCGCAGGCGACCAAGCGGCGGGTGTCGATCGAGTACGCGCTGATCAAGGACGTCAACGACCAGGGCTGGCGTGCCGACATGCTGGCGGACGTGCTCACCTCGTACGGCGACTGGGGCTGGGTGCACGTCAACCTGATTCCGCTGAACCCGACGCCGGGGTCGAGGTGGACCGCGTCGCGACCCGAGGACCAGCGGGAGTTCCTTCGCCGGATCGAGGCCAAGGGTGTCCCGACCACGGTTCGCGACACCCGGGGGCGCGAGATCGACGGGGCATGCGGACAGCTGGCCGCGACGACTCCAGCAAGCCGATGACCGGGCGGGCACGACCGGCGCATCCGCCGATGCCGGACTACGACGAGCAGGCGGCCTGGTACGACGCGACCCGTGGCGGTGAGCCGCGCGCGAGGGCGGCCGCCGCGGCCATCGCAAGTCTGCTCGCAGGTGATGGTCTCGTCGTCGACGTTGCGGGCGGCACCGGCATCGTCTCGGCCGCGGTCGCCGAGACGGGTCGAGAGGTTCTTGTCCTCGACCAGTCGCACGGCATGCTGTCGCTCGCCCAGCAACGACTGCCCGGGCGGGTCGTCCGTGGTGACGCCCGACACCTGCCGTTCGCCGACCACAGCGTGACCGCCGTGATGGCCGTCTGGCTGCTTCATCTGCTCGACGACTCCCAGCCCGTCATCGCGGAGGCCGCCCGTGTCCTGTGTTCCGGTGGTGTCTTCGCGACGACCGTCGACAAGGCGTCCTCGCACGGGTACGCCACCCAGGACGGTTCCGATCGGCGGGATCTGGTGACGTCACGTGCACAGACGTACGGGTTCGTCGTCAAGGGTGAGGTGACATTCGTCGGAATCGGTCAAGGGCGCGAAGGCGCCGCTGATCCAACGTTCACCGTTCTCGCATTCGAGCGTGGAACGTGACGTCGTCGACCCGTTCGGGCAGAGGCTGGGCAAGTCGGCCGGTGGGAGGCAAGGATCATGGTGACCGATGATCTCGGGCTGGTCGCAGTCGCCGATCGTCTGTATGCGCTCGATCCCGACGAGTTCACCGGGGCACGCGAGCACGAGGCAGCCGAGGCTCGCAGTGCTGGCCAACCAGATGTCGCGAGGGTGATCAAGACCTGGCGGCGTCCGACGCGGAGCGCATGGCTCGTCAACGTTCTCAGCCGCGAGTACACCGACCAGCTGCAGGAGCTGTTCGAGCTGGGGGCAGCGCTGCGGGTGGCTCAGGAGGACCGGGACGGCGAACAGCTGCGCACGCTGTCCGGCCAGCGACGTAGGCTCGTCGACGAGCTCGCTCAGCAGGCACGCGTCCTGGCCGACAACGCCGGACGCCCAGTGAGCGAGAGCGTCGCACGTGAGGTCGAAGCCACGCTCCAGGCCGCGGTGGCCGATCCCGCCGCGGCCGACGCGGTTCGCACGAGCCGCCTCGTCACCGCGTTGTCGTCCAACGGGTTCGACCCCGTGGACCTCGCCGGCGCTGTCGTGCTGGCGACCGCAGCCCGGTCAGCCAAGCCCCCACGCAGCGGTCGTCGCGCAAACGGGAGCCGTACCGTTACCAGCGACCACGGTGGCGGCGCCCGCGTGCGCATCGACAAGGCACGTGAGGCGGCTCGAGATGCTGAGGCCGGACGCGCCGAGGCCGAAAGGGCGCTCGGCGACGCAGAGCAAGCGGTGAGCTCCCACACCGCGCGAGTGGCCGAGTTGCGGACTCGGGTCGGAGAGCTCGAGGCTGCGCTCGACCAAGCCCGCAGTGAGGCCGATGCCGCCGCCGGCGACCTCAGCGCAGCCCGACGCGCCCGTAGCGTGGCCGACCGCGAGCTACAAGCCGCCCGTCGACGCGGCGCCACCGCCGACACGAAGTTGAAGCGACTTGAATCCGGATAAGTCTGGCGCTCGGGCCAACCTTGGTTCATCATGAGCGTGGAGTCCGATCGGACTCGCTCGATGTCTCGGAGTTAGGGAGAAACCGTGCCCAGTCGCACCCGTTTGTGGAAGAGGATCCTTCCCGGTGTCGCACTCCTCGCGGCGGTCATCGTCGTCGGAGCCTTTCTGATCGTCAGCCGGGGAGGCACTCCGGCCCAGCAACGTCATGAAGCCTCCAAGCGGCATGACGCTGGGATCCGCGAAGGATCTCGACAGATGACCAAGGCGCTGGACAAGTATCCGAGCCTGGCGAGCCATCGGCTGCCGCTCGCGTACGTCGCCGAGAAGCTCGATCAGCAAAAGGGCGGTGAGGCCTCGGGCGAGATCGTCAACGGGCCGGCGCAGGAGGCGTACGACCAGCGGGCGTACCCCCATGCCTACATCGCGCCACTCCGCCAGCAGCTCGCGTCCCAGGCGTTCGCGAGCGCACGGGCTCGTGCGGGAACGGACGCGGGCCGTCAGCTGTTGATGAAGGCACAGGGCACGGCTCAGGTGCAGACCTGGAAGCCGATCGGACCCAACGGCGGCATCGTGGTGAAGGAGGCGACCTACACCGGGACTCGAGCAATCGTCTCCGGCCGGGTCACCTCTCTGCTCCCCGGAACGTCCTGCACGGTCGCCCGCTGCGTGCTTTACGCGGGTACGGCCGGCGGCGGGCTGTGGAAGACAACCGATGCGTTGGCGGCAATGCCGCACTGGTTCTCGATCGGCTCCGACATCCCGTCGACCGCGATCGGTGTCGTGTATCGGTCTCCCCGCGGAGGCCTGTACGTAGGAACCGGCGAGCCCAACGGATCCGGGGACTCCGAGGCCGGCGTCGGGCTCTACCGGTCGACCAACAGCGGCAGGACATTCCACCGCATCTCGACCCTCGCCGGCGGATCCGACTTCGCCGTGAGCCGGTCCATCTCCAGCATTGCCGTCGACCCACGAGACCGGCGGCACATCTACGTCGGGACCGCGGTCGCCCGGCACGGCTCGTCGTCGGCGAACGGCGGCCGGTTCACGCCGCCTGGCTCGGCAAAGGTCGGGCTCTACGAGACGACCAACGGCGGCCAGACCTGGCACCTCAGTCTCAGCGAGGACTCCGACTCAGTGGACCCGACCTCGCCGACCGGGAGCGACTATTTCCGTGGTGGGATCTCCAAGATCGTCTACGACCGGACCCACCGTGGGACGGTCTATGCTTCGATGTTCGACTACGGACTCTTCCGCCGCGTCGGCTCCGGTCAGTGGAGACAGATCTACACGATCAAGACTCCCGGTGACCCGGCGACATCCCTGTCCAACCGGGTCGAGTTCGCGCTGGCGTCGCTGCCGAGCGGGAGGACCCGCGTCTACCTCGGTGACGCGACGTACTTCGGCAACACCACCTCCGCGTTGCTGCGTAGCGACAACGCGACAGCGGCCAACCCGACCTGGAAGCTGCTGTCCAGCCCGAAGGATGGCACGCCCGGGTACGGTTCGTACAACTTCTGCCACGCCCAGTGCTCGTACGACATGGTCGTCTCGAGCCCACCCGGAAAGCCCGACCAGGTCTTCTTGTCCGGTTCGATGAACTACGCCGAGCTGCTGGTTTTCGGCGGTCCGGGCAACTCCAACGGTCGCGCGGTGGTCCGCTCTGCCGACGCCGGGGTCCACTTCACGGACATGACCAATGACGCACAGCAGAAGCCGAACGGTTTGCACCCAGACCACCACGCGCTGGTGTTTGCACCGACACGCGATGTCCAGACGTTCTTCACCGGATCGGACGGCGGGGTCGTCAGGCAGCGCGCGCCGTACGTGAACCGTACGTCCGAGTGCGCCGCCCGTGGGCTCAGCGGAGCGCTGCTGAGAGACTGCAAGCAGTTCCTCAAGGCGATCCCCACCAAGAACACGTCGCTCAACCGGGGGCTTCAGACGCTCCAGTACCAAAGTGCCAGCGTCACCGACAACGGTGCCGTGGTGCAGGCCGGTACGCAGGACAACGGCACGTGGGAGAGCGACGCGGCGGCCGGCTTCGCCGAGACCGTCGGAGGTGATGGTGGCCAGTCGGGATTCAACCCCGACAACGCACGGATCCGCTACCACTCGTACTACGCGCCGCAGCACGACGTCAGTTTCGATGGTGGTAGCCCCACGGGATGGGACTGGATCAGTGACCCCTTGCTGGACTCGGGTGAAGCAGCGTCGTTCTACGTCCCGCTCACGGCTGACCCGAGAGTTGGCGGCACGGTGTTCGACGGGCTCCAGCACGTCTGGCGCACGACCGACAACGGCGGCCACCGCGCGTTCCTCGACAAGTACTGCAACGAGCTGACCGGCGACTACGCGAACCGGCCACGTCCGTGCGGTGACTGGCAACCGCTCGGCCGTGCCGCCGGCGACCTGTCTGGTGGCAACCCCTCCAACTACGTCGTCGCGGTCGAACGGGCTACGAGCAACGACCGGACGATGTGGGCCGCGACCCGCCTCGGTGGTGTCTACTTCTCGGCCAACGCCAACGCCAGCGACCCGAACGCGGTGACCTACCAGCAGGTTGACCAGACGCTGGGGTTGCCGCAACGGTTCGTCTCCGGCATCGCGATCGACCCGGCGAACTCCCACCACGTGTTCATCTCGTACTCGGGCTACTCGGCGTACTCGCCGGGTGGGCACGTCTACGAGGTGCACTGGGACCCGCAGACGTCCACCGGCAGGGTGCGTGACCTGAGTGCCAACCTCGGCGACCAGCCCATCACCGACGTCGTCTATGTCCCGAGCACGAAGGCGCTGTTCGTTTCGACGGACTTCGGTGTGCTGACCAGGACGATGGGCAGCCACAGCTGGGTCGCGACGGAGGGGTTGCCGATGGTCGCCACCTACGGGTTGACGCTCGACCCAGGCGGCAGGCAGCTGTTCGCGGCGACTCATGGCCGCAGCCTCTGGAAGCTGCGGGTGGGCTGACGTCGGCAAGCGGCCGAGGAACTGATTGATGTGAAGCCCAGGCATTCGGCAACGGTCGAGCGCCTGGGCGCGTCCCACCCGTATGGACCCGAAAACGACTCGAACGAATCTCCTCGCGGCCACAGTGTTGTCGGTGGCTGTCGGGGTCAGCATCGGCCTGACCGGCTGTGGCCTTGAGGTCGCGCCGTCCGGTCACGGGCCGCGGGTGTCCTCGACGCCGACGACCAATCCGAACAGACCACCGGGATCGGCAGTCGTCGCAGGGGGTGCCCCGGGCTCGGTGGTGACCGGACGCTACCTGGTCCCGGCCGGGCCGGGCGCACCGCAGCACGGGCTCGGTGGACAACGGGTCGGCCTCTTCCGCTCCGCCCCTGGGCCGGCTCCGGACGCCGCGCCGGCTTCAGCAGATCGGGTGGCGACCACGACGACCCGTACCGGCGGTCGCTTCGTGTTCGCGCATGTCCCGTCGGGAGTGTGGTACCTGGCGCCGGCTCGTCAGGCGTTCGGCACTGTGACGGGCCGATGGGTGAAGGTGTCGCCACGCCAAGGGGTCTCTGTGGACCTGACCGCGTGTGCCGAGTGTGCGCCGCGCTGAGGAGGAGCTCTGGGGTCTTGACAGGCTCGGCCCAATGCGCCCACTATTCAACTAAGTAGTTAATCAACTAAAGGGTTGAATAGATGCCTGATGAGCTCAGCTCCACCTTTGCCGCACTGGCAGACCCGACCCGGCGCGGGATACTCGCGCAGCTCGCGGTCGTCGGTGAGGCGACCGTCAACGAGCTCGCCGAACCGTTCGCGATGAGCCTTCAGGCGGTCTCGAAGCACATCACGGTGCTCGAGGCCGCCGGACTGGTCACTCGCGGACGCAAGGCACAGGCCCGGCCGTGCCGGCTGTCCGAGCGCCCGCTCGGTGACGCGATCGATTGGATCGAGGTTCACCGACGTCGTGCGGAGGACCGGTTCGACCGACTGGAGCAGTACCTCGAGAACACCCAAACCGACAAAGGAAAGTGCTGAAGATGACCGAGACCAACACACAGGGCGACCGCCATCGGCTCACCGTTACCGCCGAAGCCAACTCGCATGCCATGGAGCTGACGCGCCGGTTCGACATCTCGCGCGACCGAATCTTCAAGGCGTTCATCGATCCCGATGCAATCCCGCAGTGGTGGGGACCACGCAACACCGAAGCGATCGTTGACGAGCTCGAGGCGCGCTCGGGCGGTCGTTGGCGTTTCGTGTTCCGGGAATCCGACGGTAACGAAGATGGGTTCCACGGTGTGTTCCATGACATCGTCGACGGTGAGCGGATCGTCCAGACGTTCGAGTACGAGGGCATGCCTGGACATGTCTGTCTCGAGACCGCAACGTTTGAAGACGTCGACGGCGGCACGTTGCTACGCGGTGTCTCCGTCTTCCAGTCAGTTGAGGATCGTGACGGGATGATCGCGTCCGGCATGGAAAGCGGAGCCTCGGACTCGTACGAGCGGCTCGAGGAGCTGCTGCGCTGAAGGAACGGCGGCTGGGAGGTCAGCGGTCAGCGGTCGGCGTGCCGGTGGGTGCCGCGGCCGTCGACCACGGAGATGTCTCCGAACGGATCCTTCCAGACGTAGATGCCGGGGAACGGCTGGCGCAGCCGCCAGTCGCTGTGGGTCTTCACCCGATGATGACCGGTGTCCGGGCAGGAGAGATTACCGAGTGCGGTCGGCCCTTCGGGGTAGCTGATCGTGTGGTCGGTCTGGGCGTGGGGCGACAGGCGGTCGCAATAGGGGAAGGGGCATGTTCCGGCCGACTTGAGGAAGTCGGCCTGGCATAATCGGCCGGTGACTTCGTACCCGTCGGCGATCGGCATGTCGTTGAGGTCGATCACCGGTTGGATGACGACCCGGTTGTAGCCGAGGATGTCACGCGCCTGCCGAGCGGTGAGGACACCGGCTCGTTCGAGGCGCGCCGGGCCGTCCGTCGCGCCGGTGAAAGTGACGTCCGAGAGGTGGAGGTAGAGCTTGACGGTCGGGAACAGCCGATCGGTCCGCCGCGGCTACGGCCGGGTCCAGCCGAGCTGCTGCGGCGGGTCGAGATCGGTGTCGACGGCAACCGAGCCGGCTTCGACCCCGAAGCACAACTCCGCCTGGACGCCGGGCAGTGCAGGCAGGCTCGGCATCCGGGCGTTCGGTGTCCGGTCGCTCGAGGCTCGGGTGCGGGCGTACAGGTCGAGGACCTGGTTGGGATCGGCGACGACGCCGATGGCCTTCGACCGGCGGACGGACTTGGGATCGGTGTCGCCGTCCAGCCCCAAGAGGTCACCGATGAAGTCGATGGTCGCGGAGAAGCGGAGGACGTCGGCCGCATCGGCACGGATGAACATGTCCTTGGTGCCGTAGCGCGTGTGCGGCTCGACGGTCACCTGACGCGAGTCGCGTACGGCCTCGGTGGCACAGTCGGCGGCCTCAGGGTCGGCGGTGATGATCGCCGCTTCGATGATCTGGTCGAGGCGGCGGCCAGTGATCGTATCGAGAAGGTCGGCCACCCTGGCATCGACGATCGCGGCCGCGGCGGCGCTCAGATCATGGGTTGCCTGGGCGAGCTTCCGCGCGCGCCACACGTCGACGCGGCCGGTGGCCAGCCTGGCCCACGTGGACGGCAGGCGGAACTTGAGGTCGAGCGCATCGGTGACGAGGAACTCTGCCCGGTGCGTGGGCATCGCGAGCCGGACGCCGATCGTGTCGATGCAGAACTCCCGGACTCGTGGTGTCCCGTCGCCTCCGTAGCGTCGGAGGCGTTCACCACCGGGGATGACGGGGGATTCGTCAGCCGTCAGGGTGGCGTTGAGCTCACAGATCCGGGCAATCAGCTCCAGCTGATGGAACTCTGCCAACGCCTGCACGATCACGACGTCGTCCAGTGCCTGCAACGCAGTCCGCAGGTCGAGCTCGTAGGGCGCATCGTCGCCGAGCCGGTCGAGGACCGGTTTCAACTGGATGGACAAGGCCTTGGACATACCCGAAACGGTAGAGGGTGCCTCCGACACTCCGACCGTCAAACCGCTTTGTTTTGCTGGGATGTGGACAACTTTCTTGATTATTTTCCGTTACCACCAATCACGCATCGCAGTCGCGACGACCGACGTCGGCGGGCCACGACGGTATTGACATGGCACTCAACTGCGGCACTCCGATGTACGCCGGGGTCCGGGGAACCGTTGTCGCCTCCGAGTCCGGTGGCCGCCTCGGGCCTGCGTACGGCCCGTGGGCATTCCGAATCCGGACGACCGGCCAGAGGTACGACATCGTGATCGGACATGTCCGGACCGTCCTCGTTCGTGCTGGCGACGTGATCGAGCCGCATCAGCGGATCGCGCTGGTCAGTGACGCCGGCGCACCCGACGGATGCCATCTCCATTTCGAGGTACGACCGGCGGCTGCGTCGTACGCGGAAGCGACCAACCCGCGGTCGCTGCTGGACCTGACACCGTCTCGTGAGACGACCCGATAGCGTGCACCTCGTGTCCGAACACGCCGAGCCGCACGAAGTCGACTTCGCCAGCCGGCTGAACTGGCTGCGGGCCGGCGTCCTCGGAGCCAATGACGGCATCGTATCCGTGGCCGGCATCGTCCTCGGTGTCGCCGGCGCGACCAGCCACCTCAAGACGATCGTCACGGCCGGTGTCGCCGGGCTGACGGCAGGTGCGTTGAGCATGTCGGTCGGGGAGTACGTGTCGGTCAGCACCCAGCGTGACACCGAAGAGGCACTGATTGCCCAGGAGAAGCGGGAGTTACGCGAGATGCCCGAGGAGGAGCTCGCCGAGCTGACCGAGATCTACGTGGGCAAAGGACTCACTGCGCAACTCGCGGACGAGGTGGCGCGGCAGCTGACGGAGCACGACGCACTGGGTGCACACGCAGAGGCCGAGTTACACATCGACCTCGAGGAGCTCACCAACCCGTGGCACGCAGCGCTCGCCTCGCTCGTCTCCTTCACCGTCGGTGCGTTGCTGCCGCTGCTCGCCATCGCGCTGCCACCCAGCAGCGCTCGGGTGCCGGTTACGGCCGTCTCGGTTGTTGTTGCGCTTGTCCTGACCGGTGTCGCGAGTGCCCGGATCGGCAGCTCGCCGCCCGGACGAGCGATCGGGCGCAACGTGGTCGGCGGGTTGATCGCGATGGCCATCACGTACGGGATCGGGTCGCTGGTCGGGCACACCGGCTAGGTCGAGAACCGCCCATGACCGTATCGGCACTCAGCGAAGGAGTAGTGCGGGAACGTCGCCGATCGAGTCGACCAGATGAATCTGGGGTTCCATCGGGCGGTTCGACGCCAGCCGTTCGAGCAGCGGCCAGGCCGGGACGCCGCGGGTCCAATGGTCGACACCGACGAGCACCATCGGCACGACAGCCGACGCTGGCGCGTAGTGGTTCTCGCACGCGTTCTGGAAGATCTCCTGGACCGTCCCAGCTGCGCCGGGCAGGAACACAACCCCACCGTCACAGTGCCTCAGCAAGGTGTCTTCGCGGACGGAGTTCTGGAAGAACTTTGCGATCGCCGTGGCAAACGCGTTCGGAGGCTCATGGCCGTAGAACCAGGTCGGGATGCCGAGCGTCTCCACGCTCGCCGGCCAACGTTCACGAACGGCGAATGCACCGCGAACCCAGTCCGCCACCGAGGGGCGAAACGACGGCACCGCGGCGAGCATCTCGACGGCGGCGTCGAGGATACCGGGCTGTTCGTGACTCAGCTGGGCACCGAGGTTGGCGGCCTCCATCGCCCCAGGTCCGCCGCCGGTTGCGACCAGCAGGCCCGATCGGGCGAGCTCGCCGCCGAGCCGGGCGGCCGCGGCATACAGCGGGTCGCCTCGAAGCAGAGCGTGGCCGCCCATCACACCTACCGTCCGATGAGCGTCGGTGAACTCATCGAGCGCATCGTCGATCGACTGATCATGCACGGCGGCGGCGATGACGTGCTCGACGTCGTCGTCACGGTGCTGGCTCCACGCATAGACCTTCGCGTCCAGCGTGTCCTCGTACCCCGTCGCGGTCACGCCGGCGTAGAGCTCATCGGGCGAGTAGAGGCGCGCCCGGTACGGGTCGAACGGCAGGTCGGGGATTTGTGGGAACACCAGGCCACCGCCGGAGCGAAGATGGTCGGCTGCGGCCGGGGCAAACGTGCAACCGAGCCACAGTGAACCCGCGGGCTCCAGGCCGAGAAGAGCCCCGGTGCGCTGCGTGAGGTCGACGTCCTGCACTCGCCAGCCTCGGGTACGCGTCGAACCGGACGACACCACCTCGTCGAAGTCGGCGAGGGACTCGATCTCGACAACGCGCCCCAGACGTCTGACCATGCAGCGCAGCATAGGTGCCCGGCGTGACCGCGCCGTCAGCCGAACGCCTCTGACACCAGGTCACCGAACAGATCGTGCTCGTCCACGTCCAGTCCGCGCGCGAGGAACCACGTACAGACGTTGTGGCAGTCGCGCTGAAGGTATTCCATGCCCCGCGGATTGCCGACCAGGTCCACAAGCTGTGGCAGGTCGATGATCACCAAGCGGTCACGCTGGGCCAAGATGTTGTACGGCGACAGGTCGCCGTGTACGACGTGGTGGCGAGCGAACGTCGACATCGCAACGCGCGTCTGCTCGAAGTACGACGCGAGGAGTGCACGAGCGGGCCGGACCTGTGCGAGCCGGGGCGCCGCCGCACCATCGACCCCGATGAACTCCATCAAGATCTCGGTACCGTCGATCTGGACCGGGTACGGAACCGGCACTCCGGCGGACCATATCGTGCACAGCGCCTGCCACTCGGCGTACGCCCACTCTCCCGCGGCGACGACCTTGCCGAACGCCGACTTCTTCGCGAGCGCTCGGCGCTCGCGGGTGCCGCGGACCTTACGGCCCTCGCGGTACCCGTCGTCGCGCTGGAACTGGCGATGCTCGACCGACCGATAACGCTTGGCGGCGAGGACGCTGCTTTGAACCGGGTCGCCGGGCACCGCTCGTTCGACCAGGAATACGTCCGCCTCCTTACCGGTCTTGAGAATGCCGAGGTCGGTGTCGATGGCGCCGTCGACCGTCACGACCCAGTCGGGACGCGGCTGGGGGCCTTGAGAGAGCTTCTCGACAGACGACCAGGTCGACCAGCGTTGACCGTCCTTGAGTTCGGGAGGCAGGTCGTACGTGAGCTTCTGGGATGACCAGGAGGTGGAGTTCATGGGTGCGGGTGCTCCTTGAGAGGCGAGGCACCGGCCCATGAGCGCGTCAGCGGAGCGTTGGCCTCGACGATTCGGGGACGCGGATACGCCCCACGACGGTGGTGGACATCTCGACGCCTCCTTCGCTCTCGCCTTCCCGTCGACGCATCAGCCGACGGGTACGCTCATCGTCGCCGGCAGCGCGCCGGCGGCGCAACCGGTTTTCCCGCGACCACCGGGGACGACAGACCCGTCACGATGGTCGGGAAACGCGGCGCAGGGCGGCGTGCGCTGTCCGGCGCCGCACCCGGCCCAACAGACCATTGTCGGCGAGAGCGGCCCGCGCGGCCAGTGCTCCGCAGGCTCCGTGCACGCCACCGCCCGGATGGATCGCGGAGCTGCCAAGGTAGAGCCGGTCGACGAACGTGCGCGGTCCGCCGAGCGCCGGGACGGGCCGGAAGACAAGCTGCTGGAACAGCTGTGACGTCCCTCCGCCGACTGCTCCACCGACCAGGTTCACGTTCTCCGAGGCGAGTGTCGCAGGTGTCTGCACCTCACGGTCGATGACCAGCCCGCTGAAGCCCGGGGCGTACGCCTCGACCATCTGGTCGATCCGCGACCCGAGCTCGTCGGCAGCCGCGTCGTCCGTCGTTCCCCGCGGAAGGTGGCTATACGCCCACATCGCCTGGGTTCCCTCCGGGGAGCGGCTTGGATCCGTCGTAGTGGTTTGACCGACCAGGGCGAACGGCACGTCAGGGGTCGTCGACGTCTCGAGGTCGGAAGCCCAGTGCACGAGCCCGTCGGCGTCGGCACCCGCATGGACGACACCTGCGCGGCGCGCGGTCGCCGCGGTCCACGGCGCCGTCGAACGGAGCCGGTAGTTGACCTTGACGGTCGGAAAGTCAAGGCACAGGCGTGCCAGATCGCCACGCAGTCCGGACGGCAGCCGATGTCCGGACAGCAGCGTTTCGTACAGCGCGGTCGCGCCGACGTCCGCGACGACCCCCTTCGTGGCCCTGACTGTTTGCCCACTGGCCGTCCGGACGCCGACGGCTGCGCCGGCACGTACATCGACCGCGATCACGGGTTCGCCCGTGACGAGCTCGGCGCCGGCAGACCGAGCCCGCGCTGCGAGCGCGTCGGACAACACGCCGGCACCACCCACCGGCGACGGGAAGCCGACGTCCTGCGCGAGCATCGCCATCAGCCATCCCATCAGCCCGCTCACGGGCGCCAGGGGTGGAGCGTCGGAATGCATCGCGTTGCCCGCCAGCAGGGCTCGCCCTCGCTCACCCGCGAACAGTTCCCTGCCCATCTGGTGCACCGGCAGCGCGAGGAACCTGGCGAACCGGAGCATTGGCGCCATCCCGCCGATGTCGCGAAGCAACCGGGCGCTGGCCGCGACTGGTGGCCACCGGGTCAGCATCGCGGCCAGGAAACTGGACTTGATCCGGTCGTAGGCCGCACACAGCTCGAGCCAGGCGTCGCCGTCGGCTGGCTCGTCCTCGGCCAGGTTCGCGGCCGTCACCGTGCGGTCGCGATGGATGAGCGCCCCCGTTTCGTCCGCTGCCGACAGCGGATGCGCCAGCACCGTGTCTGCGCTCGCCCACCGTAGACCGTACGTCGGGAGGTCGAGGCTCGTCATGATCGGTGAAGCAAGCGCGAGCGGGTAGCAGGAACTGAAGCGGTCGGTCACCCACCCGTCCTCGGCGGTCGACCTGACCGCACCGCCGAGCTGGTCGGAGGCCTCCAGAACCAGCACCGACCAACCGGCGTCGGCGAGCAGCGCTGCCGACACGAGGCCGTTCGGGCCGCTTCCGATGACGACCGCGTCGACGCGGTTCGGGACGGTCGGCATTCGGAACTCCCGTCGGCTGCTGTTGGTCCATCATCGCGTACGAAGCAAGAGCTGGTGGAGGAAGGGCCAGGTGTAGCGTCGCGGGGCATGGGCAGATATGCGGATGCCTACGCGACCAGCATCGAGGACCCGGAGTCGTTCTGGCGCGAGCATGCCAGCCTGGTCGACTGGACGACGAAACCGAGGGTCATCCTCGACAGCAGCACGCCTCCGCTGTTCCGGTGGTACGCGGGTGGGACGCTCAACACCTGTTACAACGCGCTCGACCGGCATGTCATCAACAGCCGCGCGGACCAGCCGGCGCTGATCTACGACAGTCCCGTGACAGACACCAGGAAAACGTTCACGTACGCGCAGCTTCTTGAGCAGGTCGCCGCGTTCGCGGGTACGCTCCGCAGGTTCGGCGTCGAGACCGGGGACCGAGTCGTCATCAACATGCCGATGATCCCCGAGGCGGTCGTCGCGATGCTTGCGTGTGCTCGGCTCGGCGCGGTGCACTCCGTCGTGTTCGGTGGGTTCGCTGCTGCGGAGCTGGCCGCCCGGATCGACGACGCGCTGCCCAAGGTGGTCGTCGCCGCCTCGTGCGGGATCGAGCCGACCCGGATCGTCGCCTACCAACCGCTGCTGGACCAGGCGCTCGAGATCGCCGCGCACCGGCCGGATGCGTGCATCGTCAAGCAGCGACCGCAGTCACCGGCGCAGCTCACCGAGGGCCGCGACGTCGACTGGGATGTCGCCTATCAGATCGGTGCGGCCGATCCCGCCGAGTGCGTACCCGTGGCCGCCACCGACCCGCTGTACGTGCTTTACACGTCGGGTACGACGGGGAGGCCGAAGGGGATCGTGCGCGACAACGGCGGCCACGCGGTCGCGCTCGCCTGGTCGTTCTCCAACATCTACGACATGCATGCCGGGCAGGTGTGGTGGACTGCGTCCGACGTCGGTTGGGTCGTCGGGCACTCGTACATCGTGTACGCGCCGCTGATCTGCGGTGCGACGACCGTGCTGTACGAGGGCAAGCCGGTCGGGACGCCGGATGCCGGTGCGTTCTGGCGGGTGATCGAAACCTACGGAGTGGAAGGGTTCTTCACCGCGCCGACGGCGATCCGGGCGATCAAGAGGGACGACCCCGACGCCGCCCTTCTGTCCGGTCACGATCTGTCGAAGCTGCGCAACGTCTTTCTCGCCGGCGAGCGGCTCGACCCCGACACGTACCTGTGGGCGACCGAGAAGCTGGGCGTTCCCGTGATCGACCACTGGTGGCAGACCGAGACGGGCTGGCCGATCGTCGCGAATCCGCGGGGGTTGGAGCCGCTGCCGATCAAGGCAGGCTCACCGACCGTCCCGGTGCCCGGATACGACGTGCGCGTCCTCGACGAGTCGGGAGCCGAGGTGCCTGCCGGACACGAGGGCGCGATCTGTATTCGGCTACCGCTCCCGCCTGGCACCCTGCCGACCCTGTGGGGAGACGATCGGCGCTACGTCGACTCGTACCTTTCGACGTACGACGGCTACTACCTGTCCGGCGACGGCGGACGATTCGACGACGACGGGTACCTCTACGTCATGGGACGCACCGACGACGTGATCAACGTCGCCGGCCACCGGCTCTCGACCGGCTCGATCGAGGCGGTCCTCGCCGCGCACGCCGCCGTCGCGGAGTGTGCCGTCGTCGGCGTCGCCGACGATCTCAAGGGTCAGCGCCCGGCCGGCTTCGTGGTTCTCAAGAGCGGCGGTGCCGAGGTCGACGAGAACGAGCTGCGGACCGAGCTCGTTCAAGCGGTCCGAGAAGAGATCGGGCCGGTTGCGGCGTTCCGCGACGTCGCCGTGGTCCCTGCGCTGCCCAAGACGCGGTCCGGCAAGATCCTCCGCAAGACGATGCGCCAGATCGCCGACGGCGAGACGCCCACCGTACCGTCCACCATCGAGGACCCGACGGTGCTCGACACGATCTCGGCGGCCCTGCGCGGACGCGGCGGTTGAGTCGGGACGTGGAGTCTCAGCGGCCCCCGGTCAGGGGTGCCATCGCGCGAGCCAAGACACTGCGGTGCCCGGTCAGTCGCTCCTCGGCGTCGGCCGCGGTCATGGTCTTGAGGCCCGCGTTGATCCCGAGCCAGCGCAGCGGTTCCGGTTCCCACCGACGCGAGCGGTGGTTGACCCAGGGGAGTGAAGTCAGGGACGACTCCGTGCCGGTGATGAGGTGGGCCAGCGTACGACCCGCCAGGTTTGCGGTGGCGACGCCGTCGCCGACGTACCCACCCGCCCACCCGAGTCCGGTCGCTCGGTCGAAGCCGACGGATGCCATCCAGTCCCGGGTGATTCCGAGGGGTCCACCCCAGCGGTGGGTGAACCGCGCCCCGGCCAGGACCGGGAACAGGTCGACGAGCGTCGACTCGAGAGCGGCAAAGACGCGAGGTTCCCGGTCGAATTCGGCGCGGACGCGTGACCCGAAGTGATACGGCGCGCCCCGGCCGCCGAACACGATCCGATCGTCTGCGGTGCGTTGACCGTAGACGATCAGATGGCGGAAGTCGCTGAACGTCTCGCGCTCGCGCAGCCCGATCCGCGCCCAGGTCTCCGCGGGCAACGGCTCGGTCGCGATCACGAGGGAGTACACCGGAACGACCGCGCGCTCGAGCCCCGGGAGACCGGTTGTGTATCCCTCGGTGGCGCGTACAACGACGTCGGCGCGGACGACACCGTGGTCGGTTCCGACTCGCCGGACGTCGATCGACGTCACCGGCGTCTGCTCGTAGATGGTCACGCCCCGACGTTCGACGGCTCGGGCCAGGCCACGGACCAGCCGAGCGGGCTGGATCCTCGCGCAGTCGGGCGTATAGGTGGCACCGAGCAGGTGGGACGCGCCGATCCGTTCGCGCGCGTCGGAGGCGTCCAGCAAGGCCAGCTCGTCCGGTCCACATTCCCAGGTACGTGCGGCGGCCGCGGCGTGCTGCGCTCGTCGCCACTGGCTGGCGGTCCGGGCGGCCACCACGGTGCCTCCCTTCGTGAAGTGGGCGTCGATGCCCTCGGCGGCGGCCACCCGCCCGACCTCGTCGACCGACGACCGCATCTCGCGATGCAACCCAAGGGCCGCTTGCCGGCTCGAGTGGGGGAGCCGGGCCAGGGCGTCGAGTGAGGCTGGAAACAGCGCCGAGCACCAGCCGCCGTTTCGCCCGGAAGCGCCGAAGCCCGCGATGGAACGCTCCAGCACGGCGATCCGCAGCGACGGATCGGCCGCGGCCAGGTAGTAGGCCGTCCAGAGGCCGGTGAAGCCGGCTCCGACGATCGTCACGTCGACGTCCGTACGTCCGGGCAGCGCGGCTCGAGGCGTCAGGTCGCCACCCGGATCGGCCATCCACAGCGACGCAGAAGGAGCGCCGCCGGGCTGGTTCACCGGCTTGCCTGGCGCGTCGACGACGCCCCGGTCCGCAGGCAGAGCACCGCCGTCAGCGGAACCACGAGGTAGAGCGTGGCGAGCGTTTGGGTCACGTGAAGTCCATCGACTCCGTTCGGGCGGACCAAGGTCAGCCAGTAGATGGTTGCCAGCGCCAGCGCGATCCCGATCCGTCCGAGCACGAGCGCCGTCTGTCGATCCGGGTCGGCGGCGACCGGCGGCGCGTACCAGACCAACGGAAGAACGATGGAAAGCGCGAGCAACGGGCCGAACAGGACCGCGTCGAACACCTTCGGGACCAGGTTGGCAGCGGAGATCAGGACGGTCGGCACGACCAACAAGCGGATGACCGCCGAGTCGGACACCGACCAGCGAACCGGCAGCCGTCCGGACGCGCGGAGCAGGGTCAGGCCGACGACGAGCACCGTGAGCGCGGCGTCCACCTGCTGCGGTACCGCCCAGAATGTCGGGATAGTGGGATCAACCGTCGTCCACCAGATCCCGATGAGCGCTGGGAGCGTCCAGCCACCGAACACCGCGATGAAGATCGCACCCGCACCCCGCGCGATTCCGGCGGCGTACAGCATCACCGTTGCTCCGACGACGACGATCACGCTGAGCAGGTTGACGATCTCGAAATGGTCGATCCACCACGAGACGCTCGAGACCACCCAGGCGCCGCCGAACGGCACCGGCAGCGACAGGGTGCTGCTCGCCACAGTCACCAGTGCCGGCGGCACAAAGAGAACGAGACTTGCCGCGAGGACGGCATGCTGGCGTCCGCTCGGGTCGACCGGCCGGCGCTCGGACCGGACGACGACGGCCACGATGAGACCGGCGATGAGGACTGCGTGCGCCCAGGTGATTGGCGCCCGTACGCGCCAGTAGACCTCGTCCCCGAAGAAGTTGGACGCGGTCCCCGCATAGCGGGCGACCAGCCACCCGCACTTCACGATGACGATGACGATGACCGTGCTACCAGCGAGCCGGCGACCCACCCACGGCGCGGCCCAGCGCCGATGTCGCTTGTCGACGCCGACCGCGAAGCCCGTCACGACAAGTACTGATGTCGCGCCCGCCGCGATGATCTCTAACAGGGTCTCCACGCGCGTGCCGTCGACGGCCTGTCGCGCCTGGCCGAGGGCGTCGCCGTCCGCTGCGCCAAGCAGTCCTGCGAACGCGACGAGCGCGACCGCGACGTACGGGGCGGCAAATATCGCCGCGACGACGCTCAGCGGGATCGGCCGGCGCAACTTCGACGCGATCGCGAAGGCACCGGCCGCGATCAAGGTCGCGACGATCGCTAGCGCCACCGACCCGAATGTCCCGGCGACAAGGACGGCCGCGGTCGCGTTGGCAACCAACCAGACCACGGATGACCGGCGGTCGATCCGTTTGGCGAACGCCGCGATCCCCAGGCAGACCGCGCTCGTCGCCGCGAACGCGAGGGTACCGAGGAGCACCAGCGGATGGTAGGAGGCGACCGGAGCGCCCTCCGAGACGGCGACATCGGGTGTGCTGACAGATGTGCCGCGCGGCGAGAAGACGACTGCGGCCGAAGCGACCAGGAGCATGGCCAGGCTGGACAGCGCGACCGCAGCAGCGGTGGGTGGGAGCCGTGTCAGCTTCACGTACCGAGGGGCAGCTGCCTGGAACCGTCGCTTCCAACCCGCCGGCACCCGATGGGCGTCGACGATCAGCGCACACCCCACGAGTAGGTCTGCTTGTGCAGCTTGAGATAGACGAACGTCTCGGTGGAGCGAACCCCGGCAATGGACCGGATTCGCTTGGACAGCAGCTCGAGCAGGTCGTCATCACTCTCGCACACCACCTCGATGATGAGGTCGAATGAGCCGGCGGTGGCGATCACATAGTCGATCTCCGTCATCGCGGTCAGCGCGTTCGCGATCGGCTCGATGTCACCCTCGGTACGCAGGCCGATCATGGCCTGGCGGGAGAAACCGAGCTGGAGCGGATCGGTCACCGCGACGATCTGCATCACACCGCTCTCGAGTAACCGCTGCACCCGCTGGCGTACGGCGGCCTCCGACAGCCCGACCGCCTTCCCGATCGATGCGTACGGCATCCGTCCGTCGCGTTGGAGCTGTTCGATGATCGCCTTCGAGACAGCGTCCAATGTGACGCGTGCCTGGGAGACGTTTCCGTTGGACCGGTCGGAGGTGGTGCTCACGAACTGACACTCGCATCGACGCGGCGGGGAGGCAAGCGATCGACCACTTCTCGACCTTGCACGTGTTTCGGTCGCGATGTCCCCAATCCTCGACGGATTCCCTTGTCGGAGCACCGGCGGTCTGTCAGGATCAGACCTCTAGCGGCTCGCTGCACTCGGACGATTGGATTCGGTCACGATGGGACAATTCGACCAGCCGACGCGACGGTCGGTCCTCAAGGGTCTGGGACTAGGGGGACTCGCGGTCGCCTCCGGAGGGTTCCTCTGCTCCTGCGGTACGAAGGGCGCGAACAAGTCGGCGACGGGCTGCACGAGTATCGACAAGTCGCGCACGGAGAAGAAGATCGTGTTCTCCAACTGGCCGGAGTACATCGACCCCAGCAAGGGCAAAGGCACATCGACGCTCGAGAAGTTCCATCAGCAGACGAGGATCTCGGTCGACTACAGCCAGGACGTCAACGACAACGCCTCGTTCTACGCCAAGGTCTCCGATCAGTTGCTGAGCTGCAAGTCGTGCGGGCGGGACGTGTTCGTGCTCACCGACTGGATGGCCGCGAAAATGATCAGGTTCGGCTGGATACAGACATTGGACAAGACGAAGCTGCCCAACGTCGAGGCGAACCTGCTCGACTCGCTCCGGTCGCCCGGGTGGGATCCCAAGCGCGACCATGCCGTTCCCTGGCAGAGCGGAATGACAGGCATCTGCTACAACGCAGACCTCACGAAGCCGGTCGGAAGCTTCTCGGAACTGCTCACCCGACCCGACCTCAAGGGGAAGGTGGACCTGCTGAGCGAGATGCGCGACACCATGCTCTTCATGCTGCTGATCCAAGGTGACGACCCGGCGAGTTTCACGGACGCTCAGTACGGCAGCGCGATCGACGCGCTGCAAAAGATCGTCAGTGACGGCCAGATCCGACGGTTCACCGGCAACGACTATCTGGAGGACCTCAAGGGGGGCAACGTCGTCGCCTGTGAGGCGTGGAGCGGTGACATCCCGCAGCTCGGTGACCCGAAGTTCAAGTGGATCGCGCCGGAAGAGGGCGTCTCGCTGTGGAGCGACAACATGCTGGTGCCCAACAAGGCGACCCACAAGAGCAACGTCGAAGAGCTGATGAACTTCTACTACGAGCCGAAGGTGGCCGCCCAGCTGGCTGCCTGGAACTACTACTTCTGCCCCGTCAAGGGCGCCGAGGACTACATCGGTGAGTTCGACAAGTCCGCCGTGGGGAACCCACTGATCTTCCCGTCCGAGAAGATCTTGAGCCACGGCAAGGCGATGATGGCTCTTGACGACAAGCAGGACCAGGGGTACGAGCGCATGTTCTCCCAGGTGATGGGGGGCTGACGCCCGTGGGGGACGAACAGGACCCGGCGGCTCGTACCGACCGCGGTGCCGAGCTCGGCCTGTCCGGCGTCACGAAGAAGTTCGGGGCCTTCACCGCCGTCGACAACCTCACCGTCAATGCGCCCCAAGGCTCGTTCTTCGCGCTGCTGGGTCCCTCCGGATGTGGCAAGACAACCACCCTTCGGATGGTGGCCGGGCTCGAGCGTCCCACCGCGGGCGCAATCTACATCGGCGACCGCGACGTGACCGACCTCAAGCCGTACAGGCGACCCGTCAACACGGTGTTCCAGTCGTACGCGTTGTTTCCGCATCTGACCGTCTTCGACAACGTCGCGTTCGGCCTGCGCCGGCGCCGGGTCAGCGGCGTCGACCGTCAGGTCGACGACATCCTGACCCTGGTCGAGCTGGACGGGTTCGGTGCCCGCAAACCGGCCCAGCTGTCGGGTGGCCAGCAGCAGCGGGTCGCCCTGGCGCGAGCGCTGATCAACGAGCCTGGTGTCCTGCTGCTGGACGAGCCGCTGGGGGCACTCGACCTCAAGCTCCGACGCCAGATGCAGATCGAGCTGAAACGTATCCAGACCGACGTCGGCATCACGTTCGTCCACGTCACGCACGATCAGGAGGAGGCCATGACCATGGCCGACACGATCGCGGTGATGAACAACGGGCTGATCGAGCAGATGGGCGCACCCCAGGACCTCTACGAGAACCCGGGTACGACGTTCGTCGCCAACTTCCTCGGCCAGTCGAACCTGATCATGAGCGACGTGGTCAGTCGGTCGGAGGACCGGGTCGACCTCGGCTGTCACGGGCAGAAAGTCAGTGCGTCGCCGGGTCGAGACCACAGCTCGGGAGACCGTGGTTGGCTCGGCGTACGCCCCGAGAAGGTGTACATCAGCGCGGCGGACTCCGAAGACCATGGGGGTGTCAACGTCCTCACCGGAGGCGTCATCAGCGACGTGAGCTTCGTCGGGGTGAGCACCCAGTACCTGGTCCGGATGCCCTGGGGGCAGGAACTGATGATCTTCGAGCAGAACACCGGACAGCGCCGGCGGCTCGCCGAGCGCGATTCGGTCGACGTCGCCTGGCGTCCCGACCACTCGTTCGTCCTCGACGCAGACCAGGACGCGGCAGCAGGGGTGGCCAGCGAGGACTGGGAGTGAGCAGACTCGCGGCCCCGGAGGTTGCCGCTCCCGAGGCGGCCGCCCGCCGCCGTGGGTGGGGTTGGGTGCTGCTCGTGCCGGGAATGCTGTGGCTGGTCATCTTCTTCCTGGTCCCGACGATCCAGCTCGCCAGCACGAGCCTCTACGATCCAAGCGGATCATTCGAGACCGGTTACTCGATGACCTGGCACGTCCAGAACTACGCGACCGCGCTGAGCGACAACTGGCACCTGTTCGTCCGTTCGTTCCTCTACGCGGGGATCGCCACCGTGGTGTGCCTGGTGATCGGCTACCCGCTGGCGTACGCGATCGCATTCAAGGCCGGCCGGTGGAAGTACTTCATGCTGGTCATGGTGATCGCGCCGTTCTTCACGAGCTTTCTGCTCCGCACGATCACCTGGCAGGCCATCTTGTCCGACCGCGGGTTCGTCGTTGATACGTTCAGGACGCTGCACTTGCTGCCGTCCGGCGGACGGTTGCTGGCGACCCCGGTCGCCGTGGTGGCAGGACTGATCTACAACTTCCTGCCGTTCATGACGCTCCCGCTGTACGCCAGCCTCGACAAGGTGGACCCGCGGCTGATCGAGGCGTCGGCCGATCTTTACTCGAGTCCGTTCACCGGGTTCCGGAAGGTGACGTGGCCCCTCTCGATCCCCGGTGTCGTGTCCGGCACGCTGCTCACATTCATTCCGGCATCCGGTGACTACATCAACGCGGAGCTGCTCGGCACGACGAAGCAGTTCATGATCGGAAACCGGATCCAGCTCGCGTACCTGAACGAGAAGGACTACCCGCTCGCCGCAACCCTGTCGTTGAGTCTGATGCTCATCGTGCTGGCAATGGTGCTGCTCTACATCCGCCGGGCCGGTACGGAGGATCTGATCTGATGGCGACGTCGGCGGTCGCTTCCGCGCCCCGAACACGGCCGGCGGCCAGGCCCACTCGGTGGGTCGGTGACCACATCATCTTGCTGATCGGGATTGTCGTTCTGGTCTACACGTTCATCCCGATCGCCTACGTCATCATCTTGTCGTTCAACCAGCCCACCGGTCGGTCCGCCACCGCCGAGTGGGACTCGTTCACCTGGTCGAACTGGGCACATCCCTGCGCGCCGCAGGGGATGTGCTCGGCGCTGTCCACCAGCGTTCAGATCAGCGTGCTGTCGACGATCATCGCCACGGTTCTCGGAACCCTGATGGCGTTCGCGCTGGTCCGGCACACGTTCCGCGGCCGAGCCACGGCGAACGTGTTCATCTTCCTGCCGATGGCAACCCCGGAGGTCGTCATGGGGTCGTCGCTGCTGGCTCTCTTCGTCGCCGGGGGGTTCAACGGTGTGCTGGGGTTCACGACGATCCTGATCGCGCACGTGATGTTTTGCCTGTCGTTCGTGGTGGTGACCGTCAAGGCTCGGCTGGTCGGCATGGACGCACGGCTCGAGCAGGCGGCGATGGACCTGTACGCCAACGAGTGGCAGACCTTCAAACGGATCACGCTGCCGTTGGCAGCGCCGGGCATCGTCGCCGCGGCGATGCTCGCCTTTTCGTTGTCGTTCGACGACTTCATCGTCACGAATTTCACGTCGGGCAACACGGTGACGTTCCCGCTCTATGTCTACGGCGCCAAGCAGCGCGGCTTCCCACCCCAGGTGTTCGTCATCGGGACGGTGATGTTCCTGGTGTCGTTCGTGATCGTCGTGATGGGTGAGATCTGGAACCGTCGCCGCCGAGCCGCGTTGCGCGGCTGACGCCGGCCGTTCAGATCCGGCCCCAGGCCTCGGTCAGCACGGTGCGCAAGATCTGCTCCATCTCGTCGAAGTGTTCCTGGTCGCAGATCAGGGGTGGTGCGAGCTGGATGACCGGGTCGCCGCGGTCGTCGGCGCGGCAGTAGAGCCCGGCGGCGTACAACGCCTTGGACAGGAAGCCGCGCAGCAGCCGCTCCGACTCCTCCGAGTCGAACGTCTCCTTGGTGGACTTGTCCTTGACGATCTCGATGCCGTAGAAGTAGCCGTCACCGCGGACATCTCCGACAATCGGCAGGTCCATCAGCTTCTCCAGCGTGGACCGAAACCCGTCCTGGTTCGCCAGCACGTGTCCATTCAGATTCTCGCGTTCGAGGATGTCGAGGTTCGCCATCGCGACCGCCGTGGACACCGGGTGACCGCCGAACGTGTAGCCGTGCGGGAACATGGTGCCCGTGCTCATGAACGGCTCGATCAGCCGGTCCGTCGTGAGCATCGCGCCGAGCGGCGCGTACCCGGACGTGATCCCCTTGGCGCACGTGATGATGTCCGGCTGATAGCCGTACCTCTCTGCGGCGAACATGTGACCGAGCCGGCCGAACGCGCAGATCACCTCGTCGCTGACCAGAAGTACGTCGTACTGATCACAGATCTCACGGACCCGCTGGAAGTAGCCCGGCGGCGGCGGGAAGCACCCACCCGAGTTCTGGACCGGCTCCAAGAACACGGCGGCGATCGTGTCGGGGCCCTCGTTCTCGATCGCGACCGCGATCTGGTCGGCAGCCCACCGGCCGAACGCCTCGGGGTCGTCGCCGTGGACCGGCGCGCGGTAGATGTTCGTGTTCGGCACCCGGAACGTACTCGGCACGAGTGGCTCGAACGGCGCCTTCATGCCGGGCAGGCCGGTGATCGACAACGCCCCCTGGGTCGTGCCGTGGTACGCGATCGCACGAGAGACCACCTTGTGCTTCGTCGGCTTGCCGATCAGCTTGAAGTACTGCTTGGCGAGCTTCCAGGCCGACTCGACCGCCTCGCCGCCGCCGCTGGTGAAGAAGACCCGGTTCAGGTCGCCGGGTGCGTAGCTGGCAAGCCGCTCCGCGAGCCGGATGGCGTTGGGGTGGGCGTACGACCACAGCGGCATGAAGCCGAGCTGCTGAGCCTGGTCGAACGCCGCCTGCGCGAGCTCCGTACGTCCATGCCCCACCTGGCTGACGAACAAACCCGCGAGCCCGTCGAGGTAGCGCTTGCCGTGGTTGTCGAAGATGTACGGCCCCTCCCCCCGCACGATGATGGGCACGTCGTCGTCGTCGTCGTACCACGACATCGGGGTGAAGTGCATCCACAGGTGGTCGCGCGCGGACTGCTGGAGGGTCGCGTTGGCCAGGTCGAGGGAGTGGTCGATGGACATGGCTCCAAGTCTGCCGGTCGTCGACCCGCGTAGGCAAGGATTCCGCACGTTTCCTGGGTCGTAGACCGGTATATCGCGGTCTGACACCGCTCGGGTAGCCGGAATTCGTTGTCACGGGGCGTTCCGGCGCATTGGCTGACGAATCGAGCGGAATACCGCTCGGATCGTCAGCCACAGTCGACCTAGCGGAAGGCGTCGTGTCCGGTCAGCGCCTGGCCGACGACGAGCTGGTGGACCTCGCTGGTGCCTTCGTAGGTGAGCACCGACTCGAGGTTGTTGGCGTGCCGGATCGGCGGGTACTCGAGCGTGATGCCGTTCGCGCCGAGGATTGTCCGGCACTCGCGGGCGATCGCGAGCGCCTCCCGCACGTTGTTGAGCTTGCCGAGGCTGACCTGCTCCGGCCGGAGCGTCCCGGCCTCCTTGAGCCGCCCGAGGTGGAGCGCGAGCAGCATGCCCTTGCCGAGCTCGAGCGTCATGTCGGCGAGCTTGGCCTGCGTCAGCTGGTAGGCGCTGAGCGGCTTGTCGAAGACGAGACGGCTCCCGGCATACGCGATGGTCGACTCGAGACAGTCACGTGCGGCGCCGAGCGCGCCGAAGACGATCCCGAACCGGGCCTCCGACAGACAGCTCAGGGGACCCTTCAGCCCGTACGCCTCCGGCAGCATCGCGTCGGCGGGCAGCCTGACGTCGTCGAGCACGAGTTCGCTGGTGACCGATGCGCGCAAGGACATCTTCAGTGTGATCTTGGGGGCGCTGAACCCCGGTGTCACCGTCGGGACGATGAAGCCACGGATGCCGTCGTCCGTGCGCGCCCACACGATCGCCAGGTCGGCGATCGATCCGTTCGTGATCCACATCTTCGTGCCGTTGAGGACCCAGTCCCCGCCGTCGCGGACCGCCCGCGTTCGCATCTCGGCGGGGTTGGAGCCGAAGTCGGGCTCCGTGAGGCCGAAGCACCCGATGTGCTCGCCGGTCGCCATGCCCGGAAGCCATTGTTGTTTCTGCGCTTCGGAGCCGTATCGGTAGATCGGGAACATCGCGAGCGAGCCTTGCACGGAGACCAGGCTGCGGATCCCCGAGTCGGCCGCTTCGAGCTCCATCGACGCCAGGCCGTACGACGTCGGTCCCAGTCCAGCACAGCCGTACCCCTCCAGGTGCATTCCCAGCAACCCGAGCGCACCGAACTCCTTGGCCAGCTCACGCGCGGGCACGTCCGTGGTCTCGAACCATTCGGCGATGTGGGGACGCACGAGGTCGTCACAGACCCGACGGACCGTTGCCTGGATGTCACGTTCCTCGTCGGTGAGCAGACCATCGATCGCGAACAGTTCGAGGGGGCTGGCGGTCATGGTTCAAAGTTACTGGCTCTGCCTTCGCCCACCTCCTGGTAGCATCCGGCGGGTACCGCACGGGTAGCGGCCTCCAACCCTGATTCTCGTTGAATTGAGGAGGCGATCCCGATGGCGGCATTCCAGGTGCGGTCGTTCAGGCGCGACGACCGCGAGCAGTTGACGGCCCTGGCGAACGCGCACATCCAGGCCGTGGTTCCCGGTTTGGCCGTGTCGGTGAATACGTTGCTGAGCCAGCTCGAGCGCGAGCCCGGGGAGTTCATCGTCGATCGGTGGGTCGCGGAACGGGCCACGCTCGTCGCGGAGCAGCGCGGTCGGATAGTCGCCGCGGCGCACCTGCTGCGTTACGGGACAGGCACCGACGTGGGGGAGTCTTACCGTGGCGCGGGCGAGATCCGGTGGTTGCTGTGCTGGCCGGAGGCGCCATTCTGGCGCGACAGCATCGCTGCTGGCGATGCCGTTGCGGCCGCAGCCGTCGGATTCCTTGGCCGGTCCGGCGTGAGCCATCTGTACGCCGACGGCGCACTTCCCGCCCCGGGCGTGTACGGGTTGCCCGAGCAGTGGCCTCACGTGCACGGCATTCTCGAACGAGCCGGCTTCTGTCGCGGCAGCCGCACGGAGATCGTGTTCATGGCGGACGTCGACGCCTTGGACCGGCCGGCCGCGCCGTTGGAGGGACTCATTGCCGTCCGAACGCTCGGTGTCAGTGGGACTCGCTTCTCCGCGCTTCGCGATGGCGACGAGTTCGGCTACCTCGAGGTGGACAACCGGATCGGCGACACCGGCCGCCTGGTCCGGCCGGGCGGCTGGGCTGACGTCGGGAACCTCTTCGTCGTGGAGTCTCATCGACGGCAGGGAATCGCTAGCTGGCTTCTCGGGCAGGCCGCAGAATGGCTCCGGCTCGGACACGTCGACCGGCTCCTCGACTACTCCGAACCGGAGCAGGAGGCGTACGTCGCGTTCCTGAGGCGGGCCGGATTCAGGGAGCTGACCCGGACCAGTTGTGGTTGGGAGCGGCACGCGTCGCCATCTGAGACCGTGCGAGAGTGACCCGCATGCAGAGATCGACCACCACCGCCGCAGCTGCGCTGGTCTTGTGCGGGGCCGGTGCCACCGGTTTGTACCTCGGCCTGGTCACCGGAGCGGTTCCGGTCAGCCTCGGGATCGGCCGGCGGAGCAGACCACTTGGCCCGTTGAGCATCGCGGTGCGGGCGCCGCGAGAGACAGTCTTCGACGTGATAGCCGCGCCGTACGATGTGCGCGCTTCACGCGCCATGCGGGCGAAGGTGTCCGTCCTCGAGCGTGGAGCCGACATGGTCTTGGCAGCCCACTACACGCCGATCCGGGGCAAGCTCCAGGCGACCACGGTCGAGACCGTCCGCTTCAGCCGCCCGGATCGGGTCGACTTTCGCCTCGTTCGCGGGCCCGTACCGCATGTGGTTGAGACGTTCCGGCTGGCCGACCATGGCGACTCGACCCTGCTCACATACGACGGCGAGCTCGGCACGGACTTGTGGAGCCTGGGGCGGCGATGGGGTGATCTGGTCGCCATCAAGTGGCAGGCGGTTGTCGAGGCGTCGTTTGCGGCTGTCAAGGCCGAGGCGGAACGTCGCGTCAGCGCGTCGGGTTAGTGCGAGGACGCGTACGGTCGCCTGCGCAGCCGAAGCCTGTTGCTGAGCGGGGGGCGACACGGTTCGAGGCACGATTGCAGACCGCGTTTGACGTCGGCGGCGGTGACGCCCAGGTCGTGCAGGACCAGCTGAACCGAGGAACCGCGGTCCACGGCCATCACGAACAGGAGATGTTCCGTGCCGACCTCCACCACGTTCTTTCGCTGGCACAGGTCGGCCGCCCCGGCCAGGTACTCGACGACCTCCGAAGACTGCGGCGGGGGATCAGGACCGGGGCCGCTCGGATCACCGAGACGTCTCTGCACAAGCGGCCGCAGACGGTCCTCGGTGGCACCCAGGTCGCGCAGTACGGATCCGGCGACGCCTTCCCGGAGCAGTCCGAGCAGGACGTGCAGCGCGGTGACCTCGAGGCTGCCATCGTGTCGTGCCTCGTCCGTCGCCTGAAGCAGGCAGCGGCCGAGTCGTGGGCGCATTGGCAGTGTCGGCGCGTCAAGCCGGTCCAGGAAGCGCTTGCGCGCCGCCTGCTTCGAGACGCCCAGACGTGCGCCGATCTCCGTCCACGAGCAGCCCGCCCGTCGGGCCTGGTCGACGAAATGAACGACCAGCTCGTCGGCTGTCTCAGCCATCCCGTCCGCGACCCGAACCGCGGCGCCCATCAGTTCGAGCGGATCATCACCTCGCGCCTCGGCTTGCACCTGGGCGAGCAGAGCACCATCCATGCGACAACTCTGCGTTGTCGGGCGTCTGTCTGTCAAACTCGATCGGTGCCGACCATCCCCACCGACGACCCGGTCGCGGTCGCCGCCGTCAATGCAATCCATGACGGCGATGTGCCTTCGCTCTGCCGGCTGCTTGCCGACCACCCGGAGCTCGCCACGGTACGGCTCGGTGGCGATGTTGACAACGAAGGCGACGGCGGGATGTCCCGCACCTTGTTGCACGTCGTGACGGACTGGCCCGGCCACTATCCCAATGCAGTAGCAACTGTCGAGGCGCTGGTCGCAGCCGGGGCCGATGTGAACGCGCGGTTCGTCGGACCGCACACCGAGACGCCGCTGCACTGGGCCGCCAGCAGCGACGACGTCGCCGTCGTCGACGCCCTGCTGGACGCCGGAGCGGACATCGACGCGCCGGGCGGGGTGATCGCCGACGGCACACCACTGTTCGATGCCGCCGCGTTCGACCAGTGGCGGGCCGCCCGACGGCTGATCGAACGCGGTGCCCGCAGTGACCTGTGGGAGTCCGCCGCCATGGGTCTGCTCTCGCGCATCGAGGAGCGCTTCAACGGTGACAGCGTGCCCACTCCGGGTGAGGTGACCGGCAGCTTCTGGGGTGCCTGCCACGGCGGCCAGCGGGAGACGGCGGAGTACCTCCTCGACCGGGGCGCCGACCTCAACTGGATCGGCTGGGACGGTCTGACCCCGCTCGACGCCGCTCGTCGAAGCGGCGCCAACGCGGTTGTCGCCTGGCTTCATCATCAGGGTGGTCGGTCGGCGAGCGACATCGACCCGGGCAGCCGCTGAGATGTACGTCAGCCGCCGACCGAGGGCTCTGGCTGGGCGAGCCCGTCGAACGGCACCGGACAGCGGGGGTTCTGGGCACAGGCCAGCAGGTCGTCACAACCCGCATCGATCGTTGCACGCAACGTTTCGCGGATGACCCCGAGGGCCGCAATCCTCTGCTCGACGTCGGCGAGCTTTGCCTCGGCTGTCGTCAGCAGCCCGGCCGGCGCCTGTCGGCCGTGTCGGTGAGCGCCGGTGGCGAGAAGGTCCGCCACCTCTTCGAGGGTGAACCCCAGCCGCTGAGCGGTCTTGATGACCCGCAGCATGGTCACGGTCTCTGGGCGGTAGACGCGATGCCCGCCGAGCGTACGGTCCGGTTCGGCAAGCAGGCCGCGCCGCTCGTAGTAACGCAGCGTTTGCTGGTTCACCCCGGCTGCAGCGGCCACCTGCCCGGGACGCAGCCCGCTGGTCATCTGGCGGCGCCGGCAGCGGTGCGGTCCGCGAGCGCGTCGAGGACGTCGACGTTCGCACGCGGAACGGTCACGTCGAGCATGAGCTTGCCATCGGTCATCGTCAGGGTGAACGTGAAGAACGAGCAGCAGCCGGTCTCGCGTACCAGGAGATCGGCCGTACGTGCCGCGACCAGGGCATCCGGAACGAGCTCGACGCGCAGACGGGTCGGATCGATCCGGTCCACCGATCGCACCGCGGCGTTGAACAGCTCGTCGAACTCCAGCAACCGCGCTGGCTGGTCCACCGGCGGCAGGGTGCACGCCAGGGGAATCCACCGGTCTTCACGCAGGGGCTCTTCGCTC
>JBBSHE010000012.1:0-67973 GCA_038253325.1 Propionibacteriales bacterium | reverse complement strand
CGGCTGTTCCGCAAGAAGCCCCCCCCCCGGGAACGCGCCGCTCCCCGTAGGCGGCGCCGGGTGCCGCGGCTTTTGGCAAGGCCACATGGGAAAACTGCCGCCCAGAACGGACAAATCCGGTGCCGAAGCGACCACTTGCCATGCTGACATGGCAAACGGTCGGTTCGGTTCAGGTGAGGTCCGCGAGCACGTCGTCGGGTGCGTCGAAGTTCGCGAACACATTCTGTACGTCGTCGGAGTCCTCGAGCGCGTCGATCAGCCGGACGACCCTGGCGGCACCGGCCGAATCCACCTCGACCGTGACCGAGGGCACGAACGACGACTCCGCCGACTCATAGTCCATCCCGGCGTCTTGCAGCGCCGTGCGCACCGCGACCAGGTCGGACGGCTCGCAGATCACCTCGAACGACCCGTCGAGGTCGTTGACCTCCTCGGCACCGGCGTCGATGACCGCTCCGAGGACGTCGTCCTCGGCGATCTCGCCTTGCTGCTGGTCCTGCCCGACGATGACGACCCCTTTCCGGGAGAACATGTACGAGACGGCGCCGGGCTCCGCCAACGAGCCACCACCTCGGTTGATCGCGGTACGGACCTCGCCCGCGGCCCGGTTGCGGTTGTCGGTGAGACACTCGATGAGGAGCGCGACCCCGCCCGGCGCATAGCCCTCGTACATGATCGTCTGGTAGTCGGCGACTCCGGCCTCGTGGCCCGCGCCGCGCTTGACGGCGCGATCGATGTTGTCATTCGGAACCGACGACTTCTTCGCCTTCTGGATCGCGTCGTACAACGTCGGGTTGCCGACGGGGTCACTCCCGCCTACGCGCGCCGCAACCTCGATGTTCTTGATCAGCTTCGCGAACATCTTCCCGCGCCTGGCGTCGATCACCGCCTTCTTGTGCTTGGTCGTCGCCCACTTGGAGTGACCTGACATCCGTCCTCTTCCCTCGGGGGCTAGCGTCCGTGCAGCCGTGCGTACCCGACGAAGTACCGGTGCACGCGGTCGTCGCCGGAGATCTCCGGGTGGAAGGACGTCGCCACCACCGTCGCCTGCTGGACCGCGACGATCCTACCGTCGGCTGGACCACCGGCGACCCGGGCGAGAACCTCCACGTCCGACCCGACCTTCTCGACCCACGGCGCGCGGATGAAGATCGCGTGCAGCGGGTGGTCGAACGGTACGAAGTCGACGTCGGACTCGAACGAGTCGACCTGGCGGCCGAACGCGTTTCGCCGGACCACGACATCGAGTCCCCCCAGCGTCTGCTGGCCTTCGATGCCCCCCTCGATCCGGTCCGCGAGCATGATCATCCCGGCGCAGGTTCCGAGTGTGGGCATGCCGGCGGAAATCTGGGCACGCAGCGGCTCGAACAACTCGAACGCGACCGCGAGCTTGTGCATCGTCGACGACTCGCCACCGGGAAGGATGATCGCATCGAGCCGGTCGAGGTCGTCGGGCCGGCGTACCGCGACGGCGTTCGCGCCGATGTCCGCGAGGATCGCCAGGTGCTCTCGGACGTCGCCTTGCAGGGCGAAGACGCCTACCGTGAGCATGCGGACATTCTATGGACCGGCCGATCAGGACAGGTTGCAACCTAGTGACGCTTTCCCAGGCCGGCGTGGGAACCGGTGTTGCGGCCGGATCACGGCGACCGAGGTACGCGGCGCTGCCAGTGCATCTCGACCTCGAGCCGTCCTTCGTCGAACGTCGCCGGCAGGCCGTGCCGGCCAAACGTCGCAATGGCCTCGTCGAGCAACGGTTGTCCCGTCATCAGGTTGGCGCTCGAACCGTGCCACACGTTGACCTCGAGCATGCCTTGCTCGATCGCGTGCCACACGTCGGTCTCGGTGTAGAAGGCGACAGCGCGCGGCTCACGCCCCTCGTCGCGCAACGTACGGAGCACCGCCTCGACCTCCCAGTGGTCGTCGCATGAACGTACGACCACGAAACCGGCGTTCTCGAAGTCGGTCAGCGCCGCCTCGAGCCGGTCGTAGTCCGACGGGTCCGGCCACGCCGCCGACGCAGCGTCGAGGTCGGCGTACGCGCCATCGACGTACTCGTCGGTGAGTCGCCGCACCGCGTCGCCATCCTTGACGTTCTCGGCGACGGCGCCGATGACGTCGGCGACGATCTCTGCTCGCGTACGGTTACCGGCGAAGACCTGGACCCGCGCCAGCGTCCGTGCCTGGTCGAGCCGCTCGGCACGGTCGGCACGGCCGATGACCACCGACGTCACCAGCCTCGGTCGGCGTAACGCTCCGACTCGGGCAACGACGACGTGTTGATCCCGACCATGGCCTCACCGAGGCCGCGCGAGACCTTCGCAACCACGTCGGGGTCGTCGAAGAACGTCGTCGCCTTGACGATCGCCTCGGCCCGCTTCGCCGGGTCACCGGACTTGAAGATCCCAGAGCCGACGAACAAACCCTCGGCCCCGAGCTGCATCATCATCGCGGCGTCGGCGGGCGTTGCGATGCCCCCGGCAGTGAACAAGACGACCGGGAGCCGGCCGTGCTCGGCGACGTACTTGACGAGCGCGTACGGTGCGCGCAGGTCCTTCGCGGCGGTGTAGAGCTCGATCTCGTCGAGAGTGGTCAACCGCCTGATGTCGGAGCGGATCGAGCGCATGTGCCGGGTCGCCTCGACGACGTTGCCGGTGCCGGCCTCTCCCTTGGACCGGATCATCGCGGCGCCTTCTGAGATCCGACGCAGCGCCTCGCCGAGGTTGGTCGCGCCGCAGACGAACGGGACCGTGAACGCCCACTTGTCGATGTGGTGCGCCTCGTCGGCGGGCGACAACACCTCGGACTCGTCGACGTAGTCGACTCCGATGGCCTGGAGCACCTGCGCCTCGGCGAGGTGCCCGATCCGGGCCTTGGCCATCACCGGGATCGACACGGCCGCGATGATGCCGTCGATCATGTCGGGGTCGCTCATCCGGGCGACGCCCCCCTGCGAGCGGATGTCGGCTGGGACCCGCTCGAGTGCCATCACCGCTACCGCCCCGGCGTCTTCGGCGATCTTGGCCTGCTCGGGCGTGACGACATCCATGATGACGCCGCCCTTGAGCATCTCGGCCATCCCCCGCTTGACGCGAGCAGTGCCGGTAGTGGGCTTCGAGTCGCTGTCGACGATGTGCTCGGTCACGGATGCCTTCGTACGCGCGGGAAAGGAAAAGGGGATCGCCTCTATCGTACGGCGTCGGCGCGGTCGCCAGCCAATCGGACGGAGTCGTAGACCGAGGTGATCCGGGGTGCGACGACGCTCCAGTCGAACCCCTGGGCGGCGGCGAAACCGGCGGCCGCGAGAGCTTCGCGCCGATCCTCGTCGTCGAGCAGGCCGGAGACGGCGTCGGCGCACCGGGCCGGGTCCCCGACCGGAAAGAGAGCGCCGAACCTTCCGTGTCCGAGAACGTCGGAGAACGCCGGTAGGTCGCTTGCGACGACGGCCGTACGACTGGCCATGGCCTCGACGAGGACCACGCCGAAACTCTCGCCCCGCAGGTTCGGCGCGACGAACACGTCCGTCTCGGCGAACAGCCGAGCCCGCTCCCGGTCGCTCACCACTCCGACGTCGACGAGTCGACTCCGCACGGCCGGAACCGTCGACATGCGTACCGTCCGAGATCCGCGTCCCGCGACCAGCAGACGTGCTCTCGGGTGGCGGACTGCGACCGTCGCAAACGCGTCCAGCAACGTGCCGAGACCCTTGCGCGGCTCGTCTGCCCGGCCGAGGAACGTGACGGTAGGAGCAGCGCCGACGACTCGTGCCGACGGCGCCGGCTCGCGAAAGGTTCCGCAGAAGATCCCGTTCGGGATCACGACCGGGTCGGTCTCCAGGTAGCGCTCCAGGGTCTGCCGGGCGGTCGCCGAGACCGCTATCGAGGCGGCGATCTTGTGCGCCGCCCCGCGGATCAACCCGCCGAATGACGACACCACGCGCGACCGGCTGTTGGCGGCGTGAAAGGTCGCGACCACCGGGACGTCCGCAGCGGCCAGTGCCAGGAGGGCGATGCTCGGCGTGAACGGCTCGTGGACGTGGACGACGTCGAACGCCCCGTCGTTCAGCCACTGGCGGGTGCGCTGGCGGGCTCGGGGACCGAAGGTCACGCGGGCGACCGACCCGTTGTACGGGACAGCGACGGCCGGTCCGGCGCTCCGGAAACCGGGTTCGGGTGCTGACGCACCGCCCGGTGCGAGTACCGAGACCGTGTTACCGGCGACACGCAGCACCGACGCCAGGTCGCGCACATGGTTCTGCACACCACCTGGAGCGTCGAACGAGTAGGGGCAGACCAGACCGACCCGCATCACACCACCGCCCGTCTGCGCAGGTCCGCGACGAACACCGGCTGAAGCATGTGCCAGTCGACGGCGTGACGGCGGATCCCGGCGGTGAACCAGTCCGCGACCGTTTGGGTCGCTGCATTGATGTCGTCGCGGTGTCGGCGGACCGACTGCGGTTCGCTGAAGTCGATGCGCAGCAGCGGTCCACGGAACGACAGGGTCGCGGCGAGCAGCGGCGCGCCGGTTGCAGCGGCCAGCGCCGCCGGACCGATCGGCAGCCTGGCGGCCTCACCGAGCAGCATGACCTCGGCCCCGGCGTTCGTGAGGTCGCGGTCGGCAACCAGACAGACGAGACGACGCCGCCCGATCGAAGACCGTAGCGCGCTCATCGTCCGCGCTCCTTCGGACAACGGGATCACCTCCATGCCGAGGCGCTCGCGATACGCGACGAACCGGTCGAAGAGCGTCTTGGGCTCGAGACGTTCGGCAACGGTGCTGACCGGCATCCCGGTGAGGCAGGCCCAGGCCCCGGCGAGATCCCAGTTCGCCATGTGTGGCAGCGCGATGACCGCGCCCCGGCCCTCAGCGTACGCCGACCTCAGCGGCTGCTCGTTGCTCGTCACGACCGAGTCCACGACCCGGCTCGCCGACCAGCCGGGTAGCCGGAACGCCTCGTGCCAGTATCGGAAATACGACCGCATGGCGTCCTGGGTGAGCTGGTCGAGCACGGGCCCGGGCAGCGTGCCGCTCCGCGCGAGGTTGGCTCGGAGCTGGCGGACCCCAGCTCCCTGCTGACGGTAGATCCGGTCCGCGGCGTGTTCGAGCAACCGTTCGGCAACCGGCTCGGGCGAGTGCCGGGTCAGTGCCCAGCCGAGCGCGAACGCGGTTTCGACGAGGCGCTCGTGCGGGGCTCGCCGGGCGATCACGGGGCAGTGGCTTCGGACCGGCGCTGCGCCTGCCGGTAAACGACCACGAACCGCTGGACCACCGTGATGGAGCTGGCCGCGGCGAGGACCCACAGCACGATGGGGATGAGGACCGGTTGGTCGAAGATGCCCGCGAGGCCCGTCATCAGAAGCACCGCTGCCAGCCGTTCGGCCCGTTCGGCGATCCCGACCTTCGCGGTCATCCCGAGGCTCTCGGCCTTCGCCCGGATGTACGACGTCATGGCGCCCATCGTCAGTGCGTACAGCGCAACGCAGGCACTCACCGTGCTGTCGCCGTCGCCGAAGAACCACAGCGCCAACCCGATGAAGACGGCTGCGTCGCCGAACCGGTCGAGCGTCGAGTCGAGAAAAGCGCCCCAGGACGAGGACCGGCCGAGCGTACGTGCCATGTACCCGTCGATCATGTCGGAGAAGACGAAGCAGGTGATGAACACGGCTCCAGCGACGAACTGCCCACGGGGATAGAAGAACAGCGCGCCGAAGCAAACCCCCATCGTGCCGACGACGGTCACCACGTCGGGTGAGATTCGCAGCCTGATGAGCAGATGTGCGATCGGCGCCACCACTGCGGTCCAGTACTGGCGAAAGCGTTGGAGCATGGACGGGCGGGTGCCTTCCAGGATCGGGTGCAGCCGGACGGGCGCAGTGGGCGCTGGCGTGCATGCTACCCGGCGGGGTGTTACGGGTAGCCATTCGGCCGCGGGAAGTGGCCGCTCGCAAGACCACTTTCGGCGGGCACTTGTGGAGGGGTGGGGTCTGGGACAAGGTGGAATACACGCGGATCTTTTTCGAAGGAGCACTGATGGCGGACAAGATCGCAGCCGGTGCCGGCGACGGGGCCGCACCCCGGGTCGACGACCCGAGCCTGGTGCGCAACGTGGCCGTGGTGGGGCCGGCCGGTTCGGGAAAAACGACGCTCGTCGAGAACCTGCTGTGGGCCACCGGGACGATCAATCGGGCGGGGCGGGTCGAGGACGGCACGACCACCAGCGACTTCGACGAGGCCGAGCTTCGCCAGCAGCGATCCGTCGGGCTGTCCCTGACTCCTCTTTTGTACGAGGGTGTCAAGGTCAACCTGCTCGACACACCGGGGTACGCCGACTACGTCGGGGATCTCCGGGCCGGCCTGCGAGCCGCCGACTGCGCCTTGTTCGTCATCGCCGCCAGCGAGGGGGTCGACGGCACCACGAAGACGCTGTGGCACGAGTGCGAGGCCGTCGGCATGCCGCGCGTCGTCGTGATCACCAAAGTGAACCATCCCCGCGCCGACTACTCGGGTGTCCTGGCGCAGGCGCAGGAGGCGTTCGGCGACAAGGTGGTCCCGCTGTATGTCCCGGTCCCCCAGCCTGGTTCAGACGTCGCCGACCTTGCTGCGCTGCTGTCGCAGACCATCTCCGACTACTCCTCCTTCGCCGAGTCCGGACGACAGATCCGCCAGCCGACCGACGACGAACAGTTGTTGGTCGACGAGCACCGGGGCACCCTCCTCGAGGGCATCATCGAGGAGTCCGAGGACGAGACGCTGATGGACCGCTACATGAGCGGTGAACCAATCGAGTTCGACCTGATGGTCGACGATCTCGAGACCGCCGTGGCGCGAGGGACGTTCTTCCCCGTCATCCCGCTGGGCGCCGGTACGGGGCTCGGCCTGGAAGAGCTGCTCGAGATCATCCGCGGCGCGTTCCCGGCGCCGGCCGAGCACCCGATCCCACCGGTCTTCACGACCGCCGGAAAGGCAGTCGACGGCATCCGCTGCAACCCGGGCGGACCGCTGGTCGCGGAGATCGTGAAGACGACGTCGGACCCGTACGTCGGCCGGATCAGCATGGTGCGAGTGTTCTCGGGAACACTCAAGCCCGACCTCGCGGTCCACGTCTCGGGCCACCTGTCGGCGTTCGCCGACGACAGCCGCGGACACGAGGACCACGATGAGGACGAGAGGATCGGTTCACTCGCCTCACCGCTCGGTAAACAGCTGCGTCCCGTCCCGCACTGCGTGGCCGGTGACATCTGCGTCGTCGCGAAGCTCTCCCGGGCCGAGACAGGTGACACGTTGAGCGACAAGGACCACTCGGTCGTGATGGAGCCGTGGACGATGCCGGAGCCGTTGCTGCCGATCGCGATCGTGGCCCGCGCCAAGGCCGACGAGGACAAGCTCGGCGCCGCCCTGGGCAGGCTGGCGGCGGAGGACCCCACCCTCCGGATCGACCACAACGCCGAGACGCACCAGCTGGTGCTGTGGACGATGGGCGAAGCGCACGCCGATGTGCTCCTCGACCGGCTCTCGCACCGCTACTCCGTCCAGGTCGACCAGGTCGACCTCCGGGTGCCGTTGCGGGAGACGATCGCCGATGCCAGCAAGGGACATGGCAGGCACGTCAAGCAGTCCGGCGGCCATGGCCAGTACGCCGTCTGCGACATCGAGGTCCAACCGCTTCCGGGCGGCGGCGGGTTCGAGTTCGTCGACAAGGTGGTCGGCGGCTCGGTACCGCGGCAGTTCATTCCGAGCGTCGAGAAGGGTGTCCGGGCCCAGATGGACCGCGGCCTGCTCGCCGGGTACCCGGTCGTCGACGTCCGGGTGACCCTCGTCGACGGGAAGGCACACAGCGTCGACTCCTCCGACATGGCGTTCCAGACGGCCGGTGGTCTCGCGCTGCGGGATGCCGCCGACCACGCCGACCTGAGGCTGCTTGAGCCGTTCGACCAGGTAGAGGTGCTCATCGATGACGAGTTCGTCGGTGCGGTCATGGGCGACCTCTCGACCCGGCGGGCCCGGGTTCTCGGAACCGAGCCGGTGCCCGGTGGCCGAACCCTGGTGAAGGCCGAAGCCCCGCAGATCGAGCTCACCCGGTACGCCAGTGAGCTGCGCTCGCTGAGCCACGGCACCGGGACGTTCAGCCGTACGTTCGCAAGGTACGAGCCGATGCCGAGCCACCTGGTCTCCAAGATGGCCGCGGCCGCTTCCTGATCCGACCGGGGGTCGCTCTGCTTTCCCAGGTTAACGTGGGACGTCTGCACTTCACCCAGGAAATTACCTGGGCAGAGTGCTGAGATCCCACGTTAACCTGGGAAAGCAGACACTCCAGCCGTTGTTCAGCCGGCGGGTGGCTCGGCGACGACCCAGCCGGAAGCCAACGTGTCGCGGGTGTCGCGAAGGAGTTGAGGCAGCACCTTGGTCTGCGCCACGATCGGCATGAAGTTGGCGTCGCCTCCCCACCGGGGGACGACATGTTCGTGCAGGTGCGCCGCGATCCCCGCGCCGGCGACCTCGCCCTGGTTGACCCCCAGGTTGAACCCGCGCGGAGCCGACGCCACCCGGATCGTCGCCATCGCCTGCTGCGTGAGAGTGCCGACCTCCGCCACCTCCTCCACCGTGAGGTCGGTGAAGTCGGCGACGTGCCGGTACGGGCACACCAGCAGGTGGCCGGGGTTGTACGGGAACAGGTTCAGCACCGCGTACGCGACCTCACCCCGGCGGACGATCAGTCCGTCCTCGTCGTCCCGGGCCGGGATCGAACAGAACGCACACCCACCGTCGGCCTGGTCGCCCGACGTGTCGCCCGTCTGGATGTACGCCAACCGGTGCGGCGTCCAGAGCCGCTGGAAGCCGTCGGGCGACCCGACGCCGTGCTGAGGCTCGACCGAGGTCATACGTTCGTCCGCGACTCCACGGCCTTGACGATCCGGTCGACCGCCTCGTCGACACCGATGCCGTTGTCCTGCTCACCGCTGCGGTAACGAAACGACACGGCACCCTGCTCGACGTCGCGGTCTCCGGCGATCAGCATGTACGGCACCTTCTGAAGCTGAGCAGTGCGGATCTTCTTTTGCATCCGCTCGTCGGAGTCGTCCACCTCGACCCGGATCCCGCGGGACCGCAGGCGCTCGGCGAGCTGATTTAGGTACGCACCATGCCGCTCCGCAATCGGGATCGCGACGACCTGCACCGGCGCCAGCCAGGGCGGAAATGCGCCGGCATAGTGCTCGACGAGGATCCCCAGAAACCGCTCGATCGAGCCGAACAACGCTCGGTGGATCATGTAAGGGCGCTCGCGGGTGCCCGCGGCCGTCTGGTACGTGAGGTCGAACCGGTCCGGGAACTGCAGGTCGACCTGGAGTGTCGACAACTGCCAGCGCCGCCCGATCGCATCCTTCACATGGACGTCGATCTTTGGTGCGTAGAACGCGCCCTCGCCCTCGGCGACGGCGTACTCGACGCCGGACTTCTGCAAGGCGTTCTCAAGTGCCGCCTCAGCGATGTCCCAATCGACCGGATCGCCCACGAAGTTGTCGGGACGCGTGGACAGGTCCGCACTGAACTCCTCGAGACCGTAATCTCGCAACAGTTCGATCACGAAGGTCAGCAGGCTGGCGAGCTCGCCGGCGAGCTGGTCGGGGGTGCAGAAGATGTGCGAGTCGTCCTGCGTGAAGCCGCGCGCCCGGGTCAGGCCGTGGACCACCCCGGACATCTCGTAGCGGTAGACGGTCCCGAACTCAAAGAGCCGCAGCGGCAACTCACGGTACGAGCGGGCGCGTGCCTTGAACACCAGGATGTGCATCGGGCAGTTCATCGGCTTCGGGTAGTAGTTCTGCCCAGGCTTGCGGATGTTGCCCTCGGAGTCGCGCTCCTCGTCGAGATGCATCGGCGGGTACATGCCGTCGGCGTACCACTCGAGGTGTCCGGAGGTCTGGAAGAGTTGTTCCTTGCTGATGTGTGGCGTGTAAACGAACTCGTACCCGCCCTGCTCGTGCCGCATCCGGGCGTAGTCCTCCATAGCCTTGCGCAGCACCCCTCCCTTGGGGTGGAACACCGCGAGCCCGGGCCCGATCTCGGCCGGGAAGCTGAACAGGTCGAGCTCGACGCCAAGCCGTCGATGGTCACGGCGCTCGGCCTCTGCCAGCTGCTCGAGGTGCGTGTCCAGATCCTCCTTGCTCGGCCACGCGGTGCCGTACAGCCGTTGCAGCTGCTTGTTCTTGTCGTCACCGCGCCAGTACGCGGCCGCGGTGCGCATCAGCTTGAACGCCGGGATTCGCCTGGTGGTCGGCAGGTGCGGGCCGCGGCACAAGTCTTTCCAGGCGACGGACCCGTCACGCGTGACATTGTCGTAGATGGTGAGCTGGTCCGCGCCGACCTCGACCTCGGTATCGTCGGAGTGGCTCGAGCCCTTGAGGTCGATCAACTCGAGTTTGTACGGCTCGTCGGAGAGCTCCCGTCGCGCCTCGTCGTCGCTGACCTCGCGTCGGGAAAACTGCTGGTTCTCCTTGACGATCCTGCGCATCTGCGACTGGATGCGCTCGACGTCGTCCGGCTTGAACGGCTCCGCGACGTCAAAGTCGTAGTAGAAGCCGTCTTCGATCGGGGGTCCGATGCCGAGCTTCGCGTCGGGAAACAGCTGCTGCACGGCTTGCGCGGCGACATGCGCGGTCGAATGGCGCAGGATCGCGAGGCCCTCGCCGGAGCCGATCAGCACCGCTGTGATGACGTCGCCGGCGCCGAGCTTGTACGACAGGTCGACGAGCTGATCCCCCACCTCGGCGGCGACGACATCGGGGTCGTCGGCGAACAGCTCCCAGGCCTTCGTGCCCGTTCTCACCGTACGCTCGGCGGACTCGCCTGCGCGGACAACGGTGACGTGGAACTCGGACACGAAACCTCCAGCTGCGAAACCCCGCCGACGGCGAGCTGACATCACGCGATCGTATCGGGGGCCGCGGGTTTGCCCCACCGGATTAGCCCGCATGCCGCTGCGCGCGTGACGCGTATTCGGACGGACCGAAGACAATGGCCCACCGTAGGCGGACGGGCCGTCGGCCGAAATTGAAATCATCGAGGAGGACTAAGTCGGCGACGGGTGGGTACCGGATTCGCCATGGTGGGTGGCGACCCGGGTCGTCACGATCCTAGGACGGGGGGTTGAGAAACCAGTCCTCCCGGCCCCCTCCGGCCCGGGGATTCGTGTGTTTCCCCGGCCGTCAAGGGGGCAGAGTCGCGTCGGCTGTCGACGGGGACAAGGTCGCCGGGGACCGGGTGGCGCCGCGCCGTTTCCTCACCGCCGCCGGAGGAGGAAGAAGACGAGCGCAATGATCGCCAAGATGACCAGGATCAGAATCAGCAGACGCATGGCACTCACCCTAACGTTGTTTTGGTACCCCCGCACGAGGCGTGGCCGACCCGACCTCGGGACACCCGGCCGTCTCGCAACCGGCCGCATCGCAACCAGCCCGTTTCAGCTGGAGAGGCGGACCGTCCAGCATCCAACGACGTCTCGGTGCCGGCAGCCGGCGCGGAAAGTCGTCAGCGCGGGTGGCACGTCCCTCCCGACGTGTCGAGCACTGCGCCGGTGGTGTCGATGAACCGGGATTCCCAGCCGTTCGGATGAAGGGTCATCCGGAGATAACCGAAGGTCCTTTTGGCGATGACCGGCTGTGGCGTGACGCTGGTCTTCAGCGGAACCAGAGACTCGCCTCCGGTGCCGACGATGTACTCAGTGATTCCGTTGCGCGTGTCCACTGCTCCGGACGGGTTTCTCGGGGCGTAGCGCTGGTAGTTGTGGACGTGGCCATTGAGCACAACGTCTGCACCCGCGGCATACAGAGCTTCCCACCAACTCTTGTAGTCCAAGAGCCTCCCGGTCCCGTTACCGGTCCACAGCGGCTGATGCCAGAAGGCGGCGACGCACGGCTTGGTGGTGGCTGCCAAGTCCGCCTTGAGCCACCGTGTTTGCGGGCTCGTTGGTCCGCAGCCCCCAACCTTGCTCTTGGAACAGTTGGCGTTCAGGGCGATCAGATGCCACGACCCGAGGTCGAACGAGAAGTGCCCATCGGTTCCCGGGTGGGCGGCTGCGCCGAAGTGGTCGAAGTAGTTGTTCGCCGCGGTGTTGCCGCTCGGGCAGTGCGCTCCGAATGCGTCGACGCCGGTTTCATACTCGTGATTGCCCGCAACGGGGTCCATCATCGAGTCCAGCCTCCCCCAGGTGGGGTTGTACGAGACGGCGTAGTCCGCGAGGTCGCCGCAGTCGTACTGATAGTCGCCAAGGCCGAGGACCGTACCCACCGATGAGTCGGCCAAGAGCCGATTTGAGGTCGAGGCCTGCCGGCAATGGGTCGACGTTCCTTTACCACTACTCCATGCCCGGTCCGAGCGATCACATGCCATGTCGCCGACGGCTGCGATCACCGGATCGCCGTTCACGGCGGCCACCGAGGCCGATGGAGCCGGTACGATCCCAGAGATCGCACATACCAGCGCGCCGGTAGCAAGCGCCGCTTGGATGGCTCGGTAGCCCACGGGGTCCTTCCCTTTGCTTCACGAAGCCCCAGGGTCCGCAGGATATGGGCTGTAGGGACCGTATGTCCAACTTATCGGGTTTCTTGCATACATGCGGTTCGCGAGGACGGATCTCGCCGCGATGATCATCGTCAGGACACGGCTCACGTCGGGCGCGGATGTGCTGATCGTTTTAGCGGGATTCGCAATAGGCAACAGTTGCGTCGTCGGGAACGTGGATGTCAGGGCCTGAGCCGGCGGGCCGGGCCGCCTCTGCTTCACGGACTCGTCGGAGGATCTCATCGGGGCCCTGCGTGCGCATCAGGTCCAGGACGGCTGGCCACTCCGCGAGGCGATAGGGATCCACGACCCGACTGGCCCCGTTGCTGAGGAGGGCGGCGCCGTTCAGTGACCCGAGAGGAACACTGCCGGTGACGGCCTGCATGGCCGCGTGCGGATCGTCCTTGGCAATCCAGTATCCGCCGGGTTGGTTGCGCCGAGCCCGTAGCGCGTCGATCACCGACAACTTCACCCGCTCGTACTCGGGCGTGTCTGTGGGGATGCCGCGCAGCACCGACGAGCATTCGCTTCGCACACTGACCTCGCGCGGATCGGTGACCACCTGCGGCCCAGATCCGGACGAGTCCAGGACGACGAAGCCGTCGGCGAGCACCAGAAAGTCCACGCGATCCTCCTCGAATCGGATGATCGCCACGGTTGATTGGGGACTGCTGGGGTTCGCGATATCGCAGGTGTCACGATGCTGCCCGGATACCTGTCCGATCGAATCGGCAAGAGCCGCGACCAGGTCCGTTCCAGCTTCGCGGGACAGCCGCCCGAGAACCGTCGCGCCGAGAGTGTGCGAGTACCAGGCGACTCCGTGGCGACAGATCGCCTCGGTCCCAGGAATTCCAGCACCGTCGAGCAGCACCACGGCGCCTGGCACCGCGCCGACGAAGTCTTCATTCGGCTGACCGACGTGACCAGGACTGCTGGCCATCACGACCATCATGCGCGAGAGCCCATCCGGGGTAGCGAGACAACCCCTTGCCAAGCGGTCACCATCAAACGGCTGCGCGAACCATCGCGATGCTCGCGCATCGGCAGATCCGCGCACGTACTCGATCCCCAATGCGGCTGCTAGACGATTCTTATAGGGCCGATGTCAGACCAGACTCGGTCGAGGCGCTCGGCGGGACGCTCTCCTTGCGGCTGCCCACCCACCCGTGGGTGTGGCTCGAATCCGGTTTGCCTACCCGTCAGGCGCCGTGGTGTCGACTCCGCCCAGGAGCACGGGCGACTGGTCGTCGTCAGCCGGTGGCACGTCCGCGTGCCGGTGCACAATGCGCCACTCGCCGCCTTCGCGACGGTAGGCGTGCGTGACCCGAAGCGTGTACGTGCGCGGCTGGCCATCGACCTTCACCTGGTTGTGCTCGTACCCCACCGTATAGGCCAGGTCGCCGCTCGCGCCCGCAGCGAGGAGTTCGAAGCGGTAGTCGGTGGAGTCGGAGAACCACGACGCCACGGTCCGGAACAACGTCTGCAGGTCCGACCAGCCGGAACCCGACAGGTGCGCACCGAAGACCGTCACCGGGTCGCGGTGGGACCACTGCGCCAATCGTGGCTCCACGTCGCCGTGGTGGATCGCGCGCTCGGCGGCAACCTGCTTCGGCAGCATCTCGGCCAGGAAGTCTTCTACCTCGGTTGCCATGATCGCCTCCAATGCAGTAAACCAGTCTTGAATACAGTTAGGATGCATCTAATGATCGATCAAGTCAAGAGGCAGTACAACTCCACTCGGCGCCGGGAACAGGCCAACGAGACCCGGCTGCGGATCATCGAGGCCGCCCACGAGCTCTTCGTCGAGAAGGGGTACGGAGGCACCACGATAGCCGAGGTCGCGAAAGGTGCCGGGGTCGCGGTCGAGACCGTCTATGCGACCTTCCGCAACAAGTCCGCGCTCCTGCACCAGGTCTGGTACGTCACCTTCCGGGGCGATGCGGACGACGCACGCCTTCTCGACCGGCCCGAGATCCGGGCCGTGCTCGCCGAGCCCGACCTCGCCACCCGCTTCCGGGCGCACGCCGTGGTCATCACGCCAGTCTTCAGGCGCATCACCCCGTTGCTCCGCGCGCTGCAGGGCGCAGCCACGAGCGAGCCAGAGGCAGCCGGAATGCTCGCCGAGTTCGACGAGCGTCGGCTCGAGGCGATTGACCACTACGCGCGGGCGGCCGCAGCAACGGGCCGGCTGGGCGTCACAGAGCAGGAGTGCCGCGATCTCTTGTTTGCGACGATGGACGGCGCGCTGTGGCATCGCCTGGTGCAGGACCGCGGCTGGTCCGACGATCGCTTCGGCGAGTGGCTGGGCGGACTCTGGGTGGCGCAACTGGTCCGGCCGTGACCGCTGGCGACCCGCATGACCACTAGGACACTGGGGTGCTCGCGAACGCCTCGGGCAGCTAGTCGGTCCGGAACCTTCCAAACTACTCCGGACAGGGCTCCAGGCTGTCGCCGAGCGCGTTGCGCTCGGTCACCGTGACGGTGCGGCCCGACAGGCCGGTCTTCCATCGGCGGCTCCGCACGGTGACGTGTTCATTCGGGAGCTCCCAGGTCGAAGTACGTCTTCACTCCTTGGCCAACCACAGTCCGTGGATGACCTGATCGCGTTCAGGCGTGGAGCGCTTTCGCCTAACCTACGAGATCGATCAAGGTCGCAGCAGGTCCGCATTGGAGGTACGTCTTCGCGTATGCACGATGGCGTCCGCGAGTGCCGAGAAGGGTTGCCCCGAAATAAGGAGCGCCGCACGTTCGCCAGCGACACGTTCCTCAAGGAGCTGTGACATTTCGGAGTCGACGTGCGCCCTGATGGAGATGTGCAACCAGCAGCGCACGTACGTCGCCGATCCACGGAGCGTGTTCCAGGCGCGGGACAGGCACACCAACTACATCCTCGCCGCCTACATTGCCTCCGGCACCTTACGACACCGCCGGTCATGCCGAATAGCGGGCGTCGTTCCCGCATGCCGCCGAGAAAGAACTCGAGTGCAGGAGGTCTGGCCAACCCAGTACCGTCCCGGTCATGACCTCGGACGAGTTCGTGCCAGTCGACTTCGATCCGCCGACCTCACTCGCCACGAACCAGTTCCACCTCGAACCACTGGGGCCGCAGCACAATCAGGCCGACCATGCCGCCTGGATGTCGAGCATCGAGCACATACGCTCCGCTCCCGGCTACCCCGACGGCAACTGGCCACCACGCAGCGGCATGACGCTCGAGGAGAACCTCTCCGACCTTCGCCGCCACGCCGACGACTTCACACGGGGCGCCGGTTACACCTTCACCGTCCTCGACCCAGGCGACCACGACGTCATCGGCTGCGTCTACCTGTACCCCTCGGCCTCCGAGGAGTGGGACGTCACTGTGCAGTCCTGGGTGCGGGCCGACAGAGCGAGCCTCGACGTACCACTCGCCGACGCAGTCGCACGCTGGCTCGCCACCGACTGGCCCTGGGAGCGTGTGGACCGCTGCGGCCGCTGAGTCGTAACGGCACGCTCATGCTGCGATCCGGCTCGAATCTGTGGAGTTGTTCGCCTACCGGATGACGCGGTAGTGGGTAAGCAGATGGCCACTGGGTGAGGTGGCGTGTCGGATCGATTCGAGCCGGATCGACGGCAGCCCGTCGAGGAGCCTTCGTCCGCCTCCGGCGATCGTCGGTGCGATCACGAGCCTGACTTCGTCGACAACATCTGCGGCAAGCAGTGTCTGGGCCACGGAGATGCTGGCATGTATGCCGATGTCGCCTCCGGGCTGATCCTTCAGGTCCCACACGAATTCAACCAGCCCACCGTCGATCACCGTCGCATGAGCCCATTCCCGCTCCAGCGGTGTCGATGTCGATGTCGCAACGTACTTCGCGACCCCGTTGATGAACGTCGCGAATGGCTGGATCTCGCTGCCCGGCCAGAACTCAGCCCACTCGTCGTAGCTGCGGCGGCCGAGGATGACCGTGTCCTGGACTGCGATGACAGCGGCGAGGTTGACCTCCATCGCGTCATCCCAGTCGGTGAAAAAGCCATCCGGGCTCTCGGCAACGCCGTCGAGGGACAACAGGTCGTAGACGACGACCTTGCGCGCGCTCAGCACCTCCGGGTGACCTGGACGTTGCACGCGGTTCTCGCGGTGAAGAATCAACGGCGCGATCCGGCACGAGCGTCTGGACCGATCCTGTCATAGCCGATGGTTGTGTGGCCGGATCCCGCCCACTCTCACTCGACCTGGATCAACCAACCGGGGTCAGGCCAGCGCCTTTAGCAACCCATTGCCTGCGCTCTCCTCACTCACGACGTGAAGTATGAGGCCGCGCTGGCCAAACGTCCTCACATCAGCGTAAGTCGTTTGGTCAAGGGTTCTGGCCGGTGCCTCGTCCGTCGTCTGTCCCTGCATAGCGGTGATGGGGCTGTGCCCAGCAGCGTGTAATCGGGTTGTTGAGACGACGGGCGGGGCTGCCCATGATGTCCGGCGAGGTACTCGGTGGTCCTCAATGCCGCGTCGGGCTCGCCCCGGCCGTCTGCTTGGTCCGCCACGACGACGGAATGCTCAGGCAGCCATCGGCGCCGCGGGCTGGTTCTTGCCGTGGGTGGCGATCAGCGGGTCCCAGACCTGTCCGGTGGTGACCACGGCGTGTAGGTGGCGCAGGATCGCGGCCGCGATCACCGTCTGCGCCTGGGTCGGCTTGAGCTTGTTGGTGAGTGGCTAGCGAACAAGATGACGCACCGCCACTGAGGACCAGACGCACACTGGCGTGCCTGGAGTAATCTGATTTGCGCACATACGGGGTCTAATGTGCCAGGTCAGCTGGCCGCTTCGGCGGCGCACGACACGCCTGGATCTGTCGTGATCGCGAAATCATCCGTTCGCGGCAATCAGCACAGGCCGCAACGTTCCGGCGGATTAGATGCCGGAACAGTCGCAGTGGTCGTGCTTCGGCAGCCTGAGTCAGAGAGTCCCTCGTTCTGGCAGTCTAGGGATCGGCCAGGCAGGGTCGGGTCGGAAGTGCTCCCATCCGTCGCAAAACGGCGGGCCCCAGTCGGCGACTATGGTTTCAACCTCGGCAACGTCCGCCTCAATCACCGCCGCGGTGGCGGCGTCATATCGGCCTTGCGCGACGGCGAGCGCGAGTTCGTCGTCATCTTTGCGGGCCATGCTGCGGTCCGGCTCGATCTCGAGATCGAGCACGTGGTCACGGGTGTACACGGCGTGTTCGTCACGGACGTGCGGATCCTCCAGGTTCACATACCAGCCCGCGAACTCCTTGGTGTGCTCGGCGAACATGACCCACGCGCACCACGGGCGACCGGTGGGCGCTATACGGAGGACGTCGTAGTCGGTCCACACGCCGACGTCCTGCACCGTCGCGGCGGTGAACAGCGTGCTCGTGTCGTCGCGCTTGCCCAACCCATCGGCCCGCGCCACCCGCAGCACCGGCGTTCCGGCCGCCAGCCATGCGACCAAGGCGTCGGCGTCGTCTCGCACCACGGTCACCGGTTCGGCGAAGTGCGGCACAGAGGTATTGCCGTCCTTGGTGATCACGGCACCCGTAGCGAGTGGCCCGTCGCCGGACCACCACATGATCTGAGTACCGGTTGACCAGTACGGTGGGCTGCCCGACGGCCCGCGGTGGGTCTGGCTCACGAACCTGACCATAGAACGACGCTCTAGATGAGTGACCTGTTCAGCCCGGCCGGTGAGGATCTGCTCGACCGGTGCCGGCTGCCGGGACCGTATGCAGACCGAGTTCGTGTTCTACGCCCTGCGTGACCACCACGTCCGAGCCCTCCACCCGCCCCGACCACCGACCGGAGCAGCGACCAGAGCAGCGACCGGAGCAGCGGTATGAACCCCCAGATCCCGACGGTCGGCCGCGAGGCCGCGCAGGTCATGACCCCCAACCCGCCCTGGCTGGCAGGAACGGCGTGGTCGCCCCTTCTGATTGACCCCGACTGACCGTCCTCCTCAACGTCGGCGAACCCCATCATGCGGCCCGCGGCACGACTTGCACGCCCCGGCGCCACGAAGTGATGACCGAGCCGCCACACGCCAGCTCCCCACCCCCGGCAACGGCAATGATGTGAGACACCGTCCCCCTACCTACCCCACCGACAAGGAACCAACGCCAACCACCACCCGCTACCCCGACAGCTCCACATCATGCGCCGAACGGAGCCGGCGTCAAGGCCCCCCGGCCGCTACCCGGTCGGGCTACGCCCGAGCCTTGACCCCGACCCCTACCTCGGCGCGCTCACCAGCCGGGTCGGGGAAAGAAATGGGACCGGTCTGCACTCTTGACCTGCCCCGTCCTTCAGGGATGACCGGCGCAAACACTGGTGGGCGATACTGGGTTCGAACCAGTGACCTCTTCGGTGTGAACGAAGCGCGCTACCACTGCGCCAATCGCCCGGGCGGTCCAGGTTAGCGCACCCTGGACCGAGCACCGCCGTCGCTCACAAACCAGTACATCGGTTGCGAATCGCCTCGATGCAACGCACTTTTCTCGCCGAACCGTGACCTTTCTGGTCGCCGCGCGTCCTCATGGGAGAAGTCGCCAAACGCCGAACGAGAGGGCCGACCAGCCGTGGACGTCACCCCCTACTGCATCACCCGTGACGTCACCCTCGACCTCATCGACTCGGACGGGATCGCGGTGCCGATGGACGCCCAACTGATGTACGACCGGTCGGATCCGTACGCGGTCGTCGCAGAGTTCCACACCGCCACCGGCGTTGTGCGCTGGGTCTTCGCGCGCCAGCTCCTGCGGGACGGGTTGTACCACCCATGCGGTGAAGGCGACATTCGCGCCTGGCCGTTCCTGGACGCCGAGGGCCACGCGCTGATCATTCTCGAGCTGTCGTCGCCCGAGGGCGATGCGCTGTTGCAGGCCCACAGCATCGACGTCGCCGACTTTCTGCATGCCACCGACGACGCGGTCCCGTTCGGCGCCGAAGACCTATCGGTCGACGTGGACGCCGCGATCGAGCAACTGCTCGCTTCCTGATGTCCCGACCGTAGCCGCGAAACCGTCATCGTCCGTCTGCGCTGGCTACAGTTGACATCGATGATCTTCAATCACGACACCGAGCACTCTCTTCTCGATGTCATCGATCTGGTCAACACCGCGCCTGAACGCAGCGTGCATGAGGGCCTCGCCGACATCGCGGACCTCGAGCGATTCGTGAAGGAGCACGAGATAAGCGGCGTCGACGCCCTGACCGAATCGGATCTTGTCGACGTCCATGCCGTACGCGCCCGGTTCGCCGCCGCATTCGAGCACCACGAGCAGGCAACCGCGGCGCCGTATGTGAACGATCTGCTCGCCACGGCCCAGGTCGCGCCGCGACTCACCGATCATGACGGCCTCGGCTGGCACATGCACTACCACGCTCACGGCGCCCGGCTGGCCGAGCATCTGCTCGTCGATGGCTGCATGGCACTCGCCCAGGTGGTGGTCGCTGAGCAGATCGACCGGCTCAGGATGTGTGAAGCACCCGGGTGCGAACACGTCCTGGTGGACTTGTCACGCAACCGGTCCAAGCGCTACTGCGACGCCCGGACGTGCGGCAACCGGCTCCACGTCGCGGCTTACCGCGAGCGTCAGCGCGCCGGTACCGACTGACCGCCGTCATCGCGACCCCATCCGTACCCGGGTCTCCTAGTCCGCCAGTGGGCACGCTGTGGCGTCGGGCTCGCGGCTTCGTAGAGTTGCGCAGGTGAGCCTGCCTCCACAGCCCATTCTCGTCGACGACCACGTGACCGTGCGTGCGTGGCGAGACGCCGATATCGAGCCTGCCCGCCTTGCGCACGACGAGGAGATGGCGTGCCGCTTCGGCTTTCCGGCCGTGATCCCGTCGGTCGAGAGGATGAAGGCGTGGGTCGACGAGATGCGGCGTGCGTACGCCGATGGTCGACGGATCGTCGCATTCGCGATCGAGGTCGACGGCCGGCCGGTGGGTGCGGTCGACGTCAAGGACCATGGCGACAACATCGGCGCGCTCTCCTGGGCGGTCTACGCGCCATATCGCGGCCGCGGGATCGCCACCCGGGCGGTTCGCCTGGTCGTCCGGTACGCGTTCGGCGAGCTCGCGATGGAGCGGGTCGAGGCGTACGTCGAACCAGACAACATCGCCTCGTACTGGACGGCGATTCGCGCCGGGATGCGACCCGAGGGTGTGCTGCGTGGTCGCGAGACCCTGGCCGGCCGACGCCGCGACAACGTCGTCTTGGCACGGCTCCGCGATGATCCCGACCCCTCGACCCGCGCGGGTCGGATCGGCCTGGCAAATGCCTGGCTCCCGCTCAAACGCGTCGTCGCGAAGGCGGTCGTTCGCGACGAGGACGCCCGGATCCTGATGACGCAGGGACCGTACGGCGGTGGGTGGGACCTCCCCGGCGGCGTCGTCGAGCGTGCGGAGTCGCCACGCCTTGGTGCTGTCCGAGAGGTCCAGGAGGAGCTCGACCTGGATCTCACGGACTCGATTGGCGAGCTCCTGCTGGTCGACTGGCTTCCGTGTGAGCACGGGTGGGACGACGCCTGCCTGCTGGTCTTCGACGGCGGTACGCACGACTCGTCGATCCTCGACACGATGACCCTGCAGGCAACGGAGATCGGCGCTGTCGAATGGGTCGACCCCGGCGATGTACCGAGCCGAGCGTTGCTGCCGATGGCACGATGTCTGCCGTGCCTCCTCGTATCCGGGTCGGCGAGCCGAACCGGATACCTCGAGCACCACGAGCGCGCGGTCAGGCATCCGGCACGATCGCCGTGACGCGCGCAGGGCATCCGTCAGGGGTCCGGGTCCTCCGCCATCCTTCGGGCGAACACATCGGCGATCTCTTTGGTCACGGTGCCCGGACCGTCCAGCGGTCGCCCGTCGCACGCGTCGACAGCCTGAACGTCGCGGTTGGTCGAGGTCAAGAACGCCTCCTGGACGGTCGCGAACTCATCCATCGTGATGTCACGCTCGACCACCTCTGTCCACTCGAGGACCAGCTCCCGGGTGATGCCGGCGAGGCATCCCGACGACAGCGGTGGCGTCGTCGCGACGCCGCCGACCACACAGAAGACGTTGGTCCCCGTGCCTTCACAGAGTTGTCCACGGGTGTTCTCGAACAGGGCCTCGGTCGCGCCCTGTGCACGGGCGCGGGCAAGCGCGAGCACGTTCTCGGCGTAGGACGTGGTCTTCAGCCCGGTGAGGGCACCGCGGTCGTTGCGTACCCAGGGAACGGTCATGACGGCCGTGGTCGGCGGCGCCGGCTCGGCGGCGGTTGCAACGACCATGAGCTGCGGGGGACCGGCTCCGCGCTCGGAGCCGAGCGGCGACACGCCGGCGGTGTACGTGATCCGCACCCGCCCGTACGCGATGGGATCGGCCCCCAGCAGGGTCGTGACGGCATCCCGGACGACCGCCTGGTCGGGAGCGGGAAGCCCCAACCCAGCCGCCGACCTGGACATCCGCCGGAGGTGCCGGGTGATGGCGAACGGCTGCCGATCGATCACCTTGACTACCTCGAACACACCGTCGCCGACGGTGACGGCATGATCGAGCACGGACAATGCCGGTCGGGTCGCATCGTCCAGGACCCGGCCGTCGATCCAAGCACGCATGGTCCGACCCTAAGCCCCGGCCCCAGACCCCGGACCACGACCGCTCCGGTCGTCGTCGCGGGTTTGTCGCTCCGAGCCGATCGGCTAAAGTCAGCACTCGCACCTTCGGGTGTCTGCGGACGTGGCTCAGTTGGTAGAGCATCACCTTGCCAAGGTGAGGGTCGCGGGTTCGAATCCCGTCGTCCGCTCGAAGCGGGTCTCGGCGGACCTGCGGTGGGTTGGCCGAGAGGCGAGGCAACGGCCTGCAAAGCCGTCTACACGGGTTCGAATCCCGTACCCACCTCGACACCCACCGGGTTTCGCACTCGGGCGATTGGCGCAGCGGTAGCGCGCTTCCCTGACACGGAAGAGGTCACTGGTTCGAACCCAGTATCGCCCACCACGTTTTCCCAGGTCAGAGGCGGTTTTTCGAAACCGGATCTGAAACGGGGAACATTCGGGGAACAAGGAGCGGCCAGACTTGGCCGCTCCTGCCCTGTTCTTGGACCTGTCAGACCGGACGGCAAACCAGCAGGTTGAAGGGCTGAGGGCCCTGCATGGTGCGTTGCTCGACGGTGAGGCCTGCCGCGGTGAGCGCGGCCACCACGTCGGTCACGGGTCGCACCGTGAAGTTGTGCTTGATGAACGCCTGTTGTGCCATCCATTCCGGGTCGGCGATCCCCAGGACGCCCGACCCCGCGGGCGCCAGCACTCGGCACAGCTCGGCGAGGGCCGGTGGCAGGTCCTCGATGAAGTAGACGGTGTTGAGGCTGATCCAGCCGTCGAGGGCACCGTCCGCGATGGGCAGCGCCTCCATGCCGGCCTCGTGCAGTGCGAGGCGCCCGGCCGCCACCTCCTCGTGGTGTGCCCTGCGTGCTCGCTTCAGCATGTCGGGCGATGGCTCGACACCGTGGACTCTCCCGCCGTCACGGGTCGCGTCGAGCAGCAGTACGAGACCGAGCCCCCCACCGAAGCCGATGTCCGCGACCTCCTCTGTCCCGCTCAACTCGAGGGCTCCGACCGCGGCGGTGATCGTGGGCCTGTTCCCCTTGTTGAGCATCCGCGCAACAACGGCGCCGAGCGGCCCGGACGGCCAGCCGAGCTGGCGACCGAGAGTGCGGAGCAGGACGTCAGGGACCGGGAACCTCGGCATGCCTCGCACTATGGCAGGAACACGCCATACGGGATCGAACAATGCCGGAGATCCATCCCTCAGCCACCCGCGTCGGTCCTACCGCCAGTTGCCGACCGGCCTGGCGTCGATGAACCGCTCGATCAAGTCGACCTTGATCCTCAGCGTCTTGCGTCCGAGCCGCACTGCCTCGAGCTGGCCGTCGGCGATGTAGCGGCGGACCGTCCGCGTCGACACGGCGAGCGCGTCAGCGGCGTCGGTGAGCGAGACGAGCCGGCGCGTGATGGTGGCAGCCATGGTGATCTCCTGGGTTCGCGGCGGCCTCCTGTCATCCGCCCTCACTCCCCAAGGCAGAGGTTCGGCCGCGAGTGGCCACAGAAGCCCCGTCTGTCCCGCTGTTGGCCGTTAGCCTTGTCCCGACATGACCAACGGGGATGACGAACTGCGCCTTGCCGCGGAGCAGCGCGCCCGGGTGCTCATCGACAGACAGCTCGTCGCCGCCGGCTGGGTGTGGTCCAGGACAAGAAGGACCTGAACCTGTTCGCCGCCCAGGGCATCGCCGTACGGGAAGTCGATCATGGCTGCGGGCCACGGCCGGGCCGACTATCTGTTGTACGTCGACAAGTCGGCCGTCGGCGTCATCGAGGCCAAGCCGGAGGGCACTCCCCTGTCCGGCGTGGAGTGGCAGTCGGCCATGTACCCCGAAGGGCTCCCCGCCGAGGTGCGGCTCAAGGCGCTCACGGTCGGCGGCCGGCTCCCGTTCATCTTCGAGGCGTCGGGCACCGAGACCCACTTCACCAACGGCTACGACCCCGAGCCACGAGCACGCAGGCTGTTCGCCTTCCCCAAGCCCTCGACGTTCGCCCGCATCCTCCGCGACGCCGCAGCCAACCCGCAGGTCCGACCTGGCGGGGGAAGGTCCGCGCCCCGGAGACGTTCGAACTGTGATCGTGGACGAAGCGCACCGCTCAATCTCTTGGTTTCGATCGAAGTTCGGGATGTAGTAGCCGCCCCGCCATGCCAACCATCTGGATCCGAGCCGACATCTGGCCGATTTGGCGGTGGCACCAGACCCAAGTCCAGTTCAATACCCACCCGTCAAAATTCCTTGACGGCTTCCGTGCGCCTGCTTCCTTGGCCGCGAGTGCGGGCCATGCTCGGCCCGGCGCGGGAGCGCGATCGCAGGTCTAGAGTCGAGCCATGGCGAACAAGACGATCGGCATCTCCGACGAGCTCGCGGAATACGTCATCAAGGTCGGCACGCGGGAACCCGACGTCCTTGCCCGGCTGCGCGAGGAGACCGCCGCGATCCCCCAGCACGGCATGCAGATCGCGCCGGAGGAGGGCGCATTCCTCGCCATGTTGGTCGAGCTGACCGGGGCGCGCCGGTGCATTGAGATCGGCACCTTCACCGGGTACTCGTCCACCGCCGTCGCACTCGCACTGCCCGAGCACGGGCAGCTCGTATGCTGCGACGTCTCAGAGGAGTGGACTGCGCTGGCCAGCAAGTACTGGGACGAGGCCGGGGTCGCGGACAAGATCGACTTGCGCGTCGCGCCCGCCGCCGAGACGCTCGACCAACTGCTCGCGGACGGCGAGCAGGCGGCATACGATTTCGCGTTCGTCGATGCCGATAAGGCCGGCTACGACGGATACTACGAGCGGCTACTACGGCTCGTACGGCCCGGCGGCGTGATCGCGTTCGACAACACACTGTGGGGCGGCAAGGTGCTCGACCAGGACGCCGAGGACGAGGACACGCTCGCCCTCCAGGCCCTCAATGTGAAGCTCGCGGGCGACCAACGGATCACGCTCTGCCTGCTGCCGGTGGCCGACGGTGTGACGCTCGCCCGCCGCCGCTGAGTCTTCCTCGGACGAGCCGCTCCGAGATGGCTCTGCCCCGGTTGGGCGCGCGGCCGCAAAGACCGGTCGCGGATGCTCGCAGGCGACCCGGGGTTAGCATCCTTCGAACGCCCAAGAAGGGCACGATGACGCTCGAGTACGCTTGCGCCCGGCTTCGAGGAATGCTCGCCGGACCCGACCGTGCCTTCGTTGTCCGTGAGGAGGTTCTCCATGGCTGACGTCTTGCTTGTCCTGGCCGTGTTCCTGGCCTGCACGGTCGAGGCGGTCGAAGCCCTCACGATCGTCCTCGCCGTCGGAGTGAGCCGAAGCTGGCGCTCGGCCATCCAGGGCGTGGCGATGGGCTTGTTGGCGCTCGCCGCGATCGTGGCAGCCCTCGGCCCGGCATTGACCTTGGTGCCGCTCAACGGATTGCGGCTCGTGGTCGGCGGTCTGCTCCTGGTCTTCGGCTTGGGCTGGCTGCGCAAGGCGATCCTGCGCGCGTCCGGTTTCAAGGACCTGCACGACGAGGACGCGATCTACGCTCGCCAGCTCGCGGCCGCGAACGACGCTGCCCCGTCTTCTCGGCTGATCGTCCGGGACTGGTATGCGTTCACGTTGTCGTTCAAGGGCGTTCTGCTGGAGGGTCTCGAAGTTGCCTTCATCGTGATCACCTTCGGTTCAAACCAGGGCAGCATCCCTCTCGCGGTGCTGGGAGCCTCGATCGCGGTCGTCCTGGTCACTGTCGCCGGAGTAGCCGTCCGCGGCCCCTTAGCCCGGGTTCCGGAGAACACGCTGAAGTACGTCGTCGGCGTGCTGCTCACGTCGTTCGGGCTTTTTTGGGGCGCCGAGGGTGCAGGGGCTGCCTGGCCCGGAAGTGACGCGGCGCTGCTCGGTGTGATCGCGACCGTGGCGGTGGTCTCGCTGGTCTTCACCGCGGTGATGCGCCGGGTTCGGTCACGACAGCTGTCGAGGACACCCGAGCCGGTCTTGCCGGCGCAGGTGCGACCGTGAGCACCTGGGGCCGCCGGTTGCGCGGTTTCGGAGCGTTTTGGTGGGACTTCGTCGTCGGAGACGATTGGCGGGTCGCGGTCGGAGTCGTTGTCGCGCTCTCGGCGACCGCCCTGGTGGCGCACGACGACCTTCCCGCGTGGTGGGTCGCTCCGGTCGTGGTTCTGGCCGTCCTCGGTGGCTCGTTGGTCCTGGCTGCTCGCGCCGCGCGCCGCGGCTGACGCCGTCACCCGACGCCGACTGCGCTATGGCTGGGAGTTCGCGCAGTAATAGTTCGCGAGCTCCCAGCCGTAGCGCGGGAGGCCGCCCGGCCTGATCTGGAGCCGGGCTCCTGGGGCCACCGCTTCAGAGGTTCTCCCGTCGACCCCGTCCCACAGCGGGATACTCACGCTAGTGCCGCATCAGCCAGCGTTGTCCGTCGTGAGCGGTGGCGCAGCAGATCACGAGAGAATAGGCGGCCGCGTCCTGGTGACATCCAACCGAGGAGCGAGTGACGAACGCCGTTGACGGTCGAGTCAGGATCCGCTTGTCCGGCCAGCTCGTGGTCGAACGCGCGGGCGTCGGCCTGTCGGATCGGATGCTCGGCAGCCGCAAGGCCCGGCTGCTGCTGGCGCTCCTTGCCGTCGAGCGCGGTCATCTGGTCCCGAACGACCGCATCGTCGACGTGGTCTGGGGCGAGCACCCGCCGGCTGACCCAGACGCCGGCGTGGCGATCCTGGTCAGCCGGCTGCGGAGGGTACTCGGCGACGGGGTTGTGTCGGGTCGCCGGGGCGCATATGGACTGCTGTCCGGCGGGGCGTGGACGACGGACCTCGACCAGGCCGACCGGCTCGCCGAGGAGGCATCCGACCGTTGGCGCCGTCGCGAGCCGGCGCTGGCCGTGGCAGCGGCGTGCCGGGCGCTCGAGTTGCTGGGAGCCGGCCGTCTGCTCGATGACCAACCCGACGCCGAGTGGCCCGAGCCCGCCCGACTTCACGCTGACCGGGTACGTCGACACGCGCGTCATGTCGGGTCCCAGGCCGCGCGCGCGATCGGGGACGACCCGACCGCGCACCGACTGGCCGAGCAGGCGGTGGACGCCGATCCGCTCGATGAACAAGCCCGGCGCGACCTGATGCGTTCGCTCGCCGCGGAGGGGAACACGGCGGCTGCCCTGGACGCCTTCGCAGACCTGGTCGTACTCCTACGGGACGAGCTCGGTACCGACCCGGACACCGAGACCGCCGCCCTTCATCTTGCGCTGCTCCGCGGGCAACCGCTGGGCGAGGACGGTCAAGCCACCTCCGTGCGGCCCCGTCCGCCCCCGGCGATCGTCGGCCGCAACGAGGACCTGGCCCGGATCGCGGACGCCTGGTCCAACGCAGTCTCGAGCCACCCCCAGCTGGTCGTCGTCGCCGGCGAGGCTGGGATCGGCAAGACCAGGCTGCTCACCGAAATAGTCCGGATCATCGAGGAAACCGGCGGGACGGCACTGACGGTGCGTTGTCACCCGGCTGAGCGCTCGCTGTTCCTGCAACCGATGGTCGACCTCCTGCGCCCAGTCCTCCTGCGGATGGCTCCCGGGGAGCTGTCGGAGCTCGTCGGGAACCATGCCGATGCCGTCGTGGCGATGATTCCGGACCTCCAAGAGGCGCTCGGCGTAGGCGGGCTTCGTTCCGGTCCGCCCGAGGTCGAGCGACGGCGTGCGTACGACGCCGTCGCACTCATCGTCCACTCCCTGGCGCGGCGCAACCCGCTGCTGCTGGCGTTCGACGACCTCCACGAGGCGGGTGCGGCGACGATCGACCTGCTGGCCTTCCTGCGTCGCCATCTCGGACCGAGCCGGGTCCTCATCGTCGCCGCGGTCCGGGCCGAGGACGACGTGGCGGCCGCTCGACTCGCCGACGTCGCGGTCCGAGTCGACCTCGGGCCGCTGCCACCATCCGCGGTGGCCGCGATGGTGGCCGCGGCCGGGTCGGCCGAGCATGCCAATCTGATCGTCTCCCGGACGCGTGGGCATCCGCTCAGCGTCGTCGAGACGCTACGCGCGATGGCGTCCGGGGAGCCCGGGATCCCGTCGTCGCTCGCACAGGCGATCCGGGCCCGGGTCAGGCGCACGGGCGACGAGCTCAGTCGGGTCGTCGGCGCTGCTTCCGTGCTCGGGGCCGGAGTGGAGCCTGCGCTCCTCGCGGGCTTGCTCGAGGACACGGAGCTGGGTGCGGTACGCCGCTGTGAGCAGCTCGTGCGGGCGCGGCTGCTCGTTCCGACGGGTGACCACTACGAGTTCACCAACGATCTCGTCCAGGAGGTCGTTCACGAGTCGCTGCCGACGCCGGTTCGAGCGGCGTACCACCGCCATGCCGCCAACCTGCTCGCCGACCGGCCAGAACTGATGGCTCGTCACGCCGAGGCCGCGGGCGATCTGGCTCGGGCAGCCCGTGGCTGGCTCCTTGCCGGCGAGCAGGCGATGCACCGATCCGCGGCAGAGGACGCGGTCGCCCTGTTCGACCGGGCCTGCGCCGCGATCGATGAACGTACCCGTCCGGACGATCTCGTCCGCGCCTGCCTTGCCCGCGCCCGCGCCTACGAAGCACTCACCGACTGGGCCGCAGCGCTCGACGACATCCAGACGGCCCTTCGGAAGGCGCGAGAGGTCGGCGACCGGCGGCAGGAGATGATGGCACTCCGAGCGCTCGGCGGAGATCCCGCGGTCGCCTTGCACCATCCGGTCGACGAATGGGTCAGCAACCTCCGGACCGGCTTGTCGCTCGCGGAGACACTCGGCGACCGCCGTGCCGAGGCGGACTTCAACGGTCGCCTCTCTGTGCTGGAGACCACCCGGCTCCAGCTCGCCAGCGCGCTCACCCTGGCCCGTGAGGGCGTCCGCCGCGCGCGCGCTGCGCGTGATGACGACGCCGTCGTCTCGCGCTGGACGGATTGAAGACCGTCTTGTGGTACCTCGGCGATTCGGCGGAGCTGGCCGACGTGACACGTGAGCTCGAACCGCGGCTACGGCACGCCAAGGCCACCTGGCTGCTCCAGTGGTGCGTCTTCGACTCGTCGTTCGTCCAGCTCTCGATGGGCGACTGGACGGCTGCACGCCAACGCATCCGGGACGCGATCGAGATCAACTCGCAGACCGGCTTTCCCGCGTACGAGGGCTTCTTCATGGCCCATCGAGGATGGGTCGCGCGGCTCGACGACGACCTTTCGGGAGCCCTTGCCGACGGGAAGCTCGTCGTCGAGAAGACCGGCGGCACTCGGCATCCGTGGTGGTACCCGACCGCCGCCGGTTACTACGCCGGGTCGTTGCTGGCGGCCGGCCGCCCCGACGAGGCGGCCGAAGTGGCAGCTGACGGGGCGGCATGCGCCGGAGACGCCGGACCTGAGGCGTACCTGCTGCGATGCCAGGCCCCGCTGGTACTCGCAACGGGCTCGGACGACATCCTGGCATCGGCAGACAGGTTGCTGGGGTCGACGTCCACGCCGCCGGGTGGCGCCTGGATCATCGGCGCCGACGCCTATCTGATGGTTGCGAGGGCGTGGTTGGATCGGGGCGAACGCGCTCGTGCGCGGCACGTGCTCGCACCGCTGCTCACCGCGACGAGCCCGACGCACTGGCCGGCGGTGCATCGCCAGGTGCAGGCGCTGCACCGGCTCACAGCAGCTCGACCAGGTGGCTCGCGGCCCTGAGGGCACCGCCAGGGCGTATCGGGCGGTAGTGAGTCTCGCGCCGCAGCTCGTCGACGAGAGCGTCCGCGATCGCGTCTGGGTCGGCTTGTTCGTAGTCCATGCAGCGGCCCGCCCCGTGCCTGTCGAGTCGGTGGCGCACATGGATCTGCTGCTCGAAGTGGTGGCGCAGCGGGAAGTAGAGGAATGGGCGCCCCGCCGCCGTCAGCTCCATCGTCGTGGTGAGCCCGCCCTGCACGATCCCGATGTCACACGCGGCATGGTGAAGATGAAGGTCGGGGAGGAATCCACGGACGTCCAGGCCTGGATGACGTCGAATCGTTTCCGGGTCGATCCGCGGGCCGGTGACGACGACCATCCGGAGCTCCGGCACGTGACGTTGCGCCGCGCCGATCGAGTCGACAACGCGGTGCAGCAACGGCAAGCCGACACCCGAGCCTCCAACGCTCACCACGCACACCACCTCATCCGCGGCGTATCCGAGCCGCGACCGGAGCTCCTCTCGGTCGGGGACCTCGCCCTCCTCGAACCCGCTCACATACCCCGAGAACTCGAAGTGCTTCTCGGTCCACGCCCGCACAGTCGGAAGATCCGGGCCCAGCGGCTCGTCCACCACGTCGTCGCGGTCACCGACGAAGATCCCGATGTCGCGCACGGACGGCCAGGACGCGATGTGGTCGACCATCTCGGCGTTGTAGTCGGCGGTGAGGTAGGTCTCTCGGTCTCCGCCATCGGCCATCGGCAACCAGCCCACGAAATCCGTCAGCCAGCCGAACGGGGCGCGCTTCAGGTTGGGGTTCTCGTGCAGGTAGTGGTCGAGGTCCCATGCCTCGTCACCCACCCAGAGGTCGAACGGCTCGTTCTCGACCAGGTCGTTGAACACCATGAAGTTCGCGATCATCACCTCGTCCATCGATCGGATCGCCTGGAATGCGTGCAGGTCGTGGTCCCCCGCTTCGTTCTCGATGTGTGCTGACTCACTGACCAGGTGTGCCGAAGCCGGGTGTACGGCCTCGCCGGACCGCTGGAGAAACTCGATCACCGGCGATTGGGTCAGCCATTGGATGTCCACGTCCGGGCGCGCGGCCCGGATCTGACGCGCGATCGCGAGGTCGCGCCGAGCATGACCCAGCCCGATCGGTGAGCTGAGGTACAAGACCCGCGGACGCGACCGCCCGCGCGAGAAAGCGACGTGCGGTGAGGGCGGCGCTACCGCGTCGACGAGATCACGGATCGTCGTGTTCACCACGACCGGCTCGCGGGCCTGCGGAAGGTGGCCCGCGCCCTCGAGACTTACGAGCTTCCCGCCCGTGAGCTCGGCGAGCCGAGCACCGGCGGCAGGCGGGATGCACTCGTCGGCGGTGCCGTGGAGAACGACGACGGGACAGCGTACGAGCGCACACAGGTCCTCCACCGTCCTGGTCTCCGCATCGGGTGCGTCCCAGGTGGCAACCAGGACCTCCCCGGTCGTCTGCAAGGCCCAGGCGACCGCGTCGTCCCACTGCTTGGAAGAGTACGGCTCGGGCAGCAGCGCATCGAAGAAGAACTCGGCGAAGCCCCGATAGTCACGCTGCCAGGAGTACCGGTTGTAGCGGTACCACCCTTCCGGGCTGCCAAGATCCTCGTCGAACCGCTGCAACGAGTCCAACCGTTCGGGCCCGGGTGGCGTCAGGCCCCCGACGGCCGGGGCGATCGCCAACCAGGCGAGCACCCGCTCGGGATGGTCGGCCGCCAGGCCCAGCGCGTACTGGTTGCCCCGGGACAACGCCACCAAAACGGCGCGCTCGGTGTCGGTTGCGTCCATGACGGCAAGCGCGTCACCGATGAACTCATCGGTGGCGTACGCCATGGGGTCCGTCGGACGGTCCGAGCGACCGTTTCCACGCGGGTCGAACGTGACGACGCGGTAGTGGCGAGCCAGGTACGGAACCTGGGCCTTCCACACCAGCGACGGGACGATCGACCACGACGGGAGCATCATGACCGTCGGCTCGCCGGCTCCGAAGACCTCATACCCGATCCGCACGCCGTCCCGGTCGACGTACGCACGTTTGTCTGGTTCGCGGCCTCTCATCGTGGTCCTCCTATGCGTTCTCGAGAAGCCTGTCGGCGTTCGTTGCAACGCGGTTGCAACCAATCACAGCATCGTTTGGCGCGTCAGTCGGCCGAACCAGATCGGCCGTAGAAGAAAGGGAATCGACATGAGTGTTGACGAGAACAAGTTGATGGAGTTCGTCGGAGCGTTCGTCGGGGACCTCGGCGCCACGATGGCCGCCGGGAGCATCGTCCTCGGTGACCGGCTCGGGTTGTACAAGGCGCTTGCGAAGGGTCCGGCGAGTCCGGGCACACTCGCGGAGCGCACCGGAACCGATGCACGGTACGTCGAGGAGTGGTTGCGCGGACAGGCCGCCGGTCACTACGTCGACTACGACGCCGCGGGAGGGACGTACTCCTTGAACGAGGAACAGGCCTTCGCGCTGACTGATCCAGATGGTCCGATCTTCCTGCCGGGGGCGTTCGAGTTTGCGCTCGGCACACTGCGTGCCCTGCCGACCCTGATCGAGGCGTTCGGCACCGGTGAAGGCATCGGATGGCACGAGCACGACGTGGACGTGTTCACCGGCTGCGAGCGGTTCTTCCGCCCGGGCTATCTCGCGAACCTCGTGACCGAGTGGATCCCAGCACTCGACGGCGTCGGCGAACGCCTGGCGTCCGGCGGTTCGGTTGCCGATGTCGGGTGCGGACACGGTGCGTCAACGCTGCTGCTGGCCGAGGCGTACCCAGCTTCGACGTTCATCGGGTCCGACTACCACGAGCGATCGATCGAGGAGGCGCGCAAGCGCGCCGCCGACGCCGGTGTGCTGGACCGGGTGAGCTTCGAGGTGGCCAAGGCCCACACGTTCACCGGCTCCGATCTCGACTTGGTCGCGACGTTCGACTGCTTGCACGACATGGGTGACCCGCTGTCCACCGCGCGCCACATTCGATCGGCGCTCGCGGCGGACGGCACCTGGCTCATCGTCGAGCCGATGGCGGCCGACCGGGTGCAGGACAACCTGAATCCAATCGGACGGGTCTACTACGGCTTCTCGACGTTCCTCTGCGTGCCGAACGCGATCTCGCAGCCGGGCGGGTACGCGCTGGGGGCACAGGCAGGCGAAGCCGCGATCCGCAACATCGTGACAGACGCCGGGTTCACACGCTTCCGCCGCGCGGCCGAGACGCCGTTCAACCTGGTCTTCGAAGCACGACCCTGAGTGCCGAGCCGGCAGCAGGTCGCACGTGCTCCGAACGGCCTACTGCCGACGCTCGACGCCAACCTGCGATACGGCTGGGAGTTCGCGAGGTAATACTGCGCGAACTCCCAGCCGATAGCGAGGTAAGGCCGCGGTCAGCCCCGCCGGCGCCGCCGACGACCGGCAGTGATCGATACGGTGAGGCGATGACGTTCTCGATCGTCGGCCGGTCGACGGACCCGAGCGGCCTCGGTGTCGCCGTTGCCTCGAAGTTTCTGGCCGTCGGCGCCGTCGTTCCGGCGGCCCGACTGCCGCTCGGCGCGATTGCCACCCAGTCGTTTTGCAACACGCTCTACAAGCGCGACGGGCTCGAGTTGCTCGCCGACGGCCGCACCGCCCAACAGACCCTCGACCAGCTGCTCGCCGGAGACCACCTCTCCTCGGAGCGTCAGGTCGGCGTCGTCGACGCCAACGGAGGCTCCGCGACCTACACGGGAACCGGCTGCCTCGACTGGGCGGGCGGCATCGCCGAGCAAGACGTCGCCGTCCAGGGCAACATCCTGACCGGCCCAGAGGTCGTCGAGCAGATGCATCGCGCCTGGGTGGACGGCTACGGACTCCCGCTCGCCGAACGGTTGATCGGTGCCCTCGCCGCCGGTGACGCGGCTGGTGGCGATTCACGAGGCAGACAGAGCGCGTCATTGCTCGTCGTCTCGGCCACCGGCGTGTACACGCCCGGCGACGACCTGGCGTACGACCTGCGCGTCGACGACCATGCCGACCCCGTAGGCGAGCTGGGCCGGCTCCTCGACCTGCACCATATGTACTTCGACGAACCAGCACCAGATGCGCTGATTCCCCTCGACGGCGACGTTGCCGTCGAGGTCCAGTCGCTGCTCGAGAGGCTCGGACAGCCCGACCTCGACACCTGGGCGGGCATCGAGAACTACGAACTGCGGCTCAGATCCGGGCAGATCGACACGTTCGTCCTCGGCAAGCTACGTGCCGCCGCGGCAACAACCGGCTGACACCGGCGATGGGCGCCGATGGCTGGTTGCGACGCTTCGACGCCGGCGCGCGCGACGGTACGCCACGGGTCGCCGTGAAGGATGCGATCGACGTCGTGGGATATCTCACACTGGTCGGCTCTCCGGCCGTTGCCGCGATCGCTCGGCCGGCCGCCCGGGATGCGGCCTGCGTTGCCAGGCTCCGCGCGGCTGGTGCCCAGATCGTCGGCAAGACGGCGCTGACCGAGCTGTGCTGGTCCGCCTCCGGTCTGAACATCCACGAGCAGTCCCCGGTCAACCCGCTCGACCCCACCCGGATCCCAGGCGGTTCGTCGAGCGGCTCGGCGGTGGTCGTTGCGCGGCGCGAGGCGGATCTGTCGCTGGGTACGGACACGGGCGGCTCGATCAGGATCCCCGCAGCATGCTGCGGGATCACCGGGCTGAAGACGACGTGGGGCAGGATCCCGCTTGACGGCATCTGGCCGCTGTCCGCCAGCCTCGACACTGTCGGCCCGCTGGCGGCGACGATCGCCGGCTTGGAGCTCGGCATGCAGATGCTCGACCCGACGTACCAGCCGACGACGGCCGACGAGCCCAGCGTCGGTCGGCTTCGTCCAACGAGCAGCGTCCAACGGGTGGTGGATGATGCCGTTGACGAGGCGTTACATCGATCTGGTTGGCGCGTCGAGGAACGCGACGCCCCGTGGTGGGCCGTCGGCCACGAGATCGCGGCGGTCGTGCTCACCGGCGAAGGGGGCCGAGCCAACGCGAAGCTCATGCGCACCCCCGACCTCCTCAGCAAGGACTGCCGCGAGCACATCGAAGCCGGGTTGGCGATCTCCGACGAGGCCCTCGCGGCGGGCCGGACCCGGATCGCCGAGTACCGCGAGCATTTCCTCCGCGTCCTCGACGGCGTCGACGCCCTGGTCCTGCCGACACTTCGGTACCTCCCACCACCGATCGACGAGACCCGCGGAACGACGTCGCTGACCCAGGCGGCCAACAGCGCGGGGCTTCCCGCACTGTCCCTGCCGATTCCCGTCTCCGGATCGGCCCTGCCCGGTTCGATCCAGCTCATTGGGCGCCCGTACTCCGAGGACGTCCTGCTCGCTCTCGGTGCCCAACTCGAGCGCGCTCTCAGCGCCTCCTGACCGTGCGATCGACGACTCTTCGCACTACGGCTGGGAGTTCGCGAACTAATACTGCACGAACTCCCAGCCGTTCGCGGACCAGCCGTTCGCGGACCAGCCGTTCGCGGAGAGGCCGTAGCGCGGAAGGGCCGAGGTCAGCCCCGTCGGCGCCGGTTGAAGCGGCGGGTTTCCTTCGCCTGTCGCTCCCGCAGGCTGCGCTCCCGGGCGCGCTCGGCCCGAACCCGGGCATCGGTGCGGGCGGCGATCCAGCGCTGCTCTCGCTGGAGCTTCTGCCAGCTCTCCCAGCGACGCACTGCGAGCCGCCCGTCCGCCAGGGCCGCCTGCACGGCACAACCGGGCTCGGATTCATGGCCGCAGTCGTTGAACCGACACTGACCGACCAGATCCGCCACCTCCGGGAACGTTTTCGCCAACGCGCCGTCGCCGCCCATCAAGCCGACGCCGCGCAGACCGGGGGTGTCGATCATGGAGCCCCCACCGGGCAGGATCACGACCTCCCGACGAACGGTCGTGTGCCGACCCCTGCCGTCGGCGCGAATCTCCCGGATGCCAAGCACGGCCGTCCCGACCAGCGCGTTGACGAGGCTCGACTTCCCGACCCCGGAAGCACCCAGCAGAGCCAACGTGCGGTGTGGCCGCATCGACGTCCGGAGCAAATCGAGGCCTCGTCCGTCGACGACGCTGACGGGCAGCACCGGCACGCCCCTCGCGGCGGCCGCCACGTCTTCGGCCACGGCCTCCGCGTCGGTGACCAGGTCGGCCTTGGTGAGGACGATCACCGGTTCGGCCCCGCTCTCCCAGGCCAGCGTCAGCAGGCGCTCGATCCGGTTGAACACCGGCAGCGGCTCGAGCGAGGCGACGATCGCGACCCGGTCGGCGTTGGCGGCGAGGACCTGGCCGTACGACCGACCCGCGACGTCACCTCGAACGAGGACGGTCCGTCGCGGCAAGACCGACTCGACGGTCAGCGGGCCATCGTCCCACGAACGCACGACGCACCAGTCGCCGGCGCACGGCGCCGCGATCGGATCGGCGGCGGCCGCCTGCAAGACCAGGCAACCGACGGTGGCACGCACCACTCCTGCGGCGGTCATCACGCTGCAGACGCCGCGGTCGACGCCGACGACCCGCCCGACCTCGCCCGGTCCTGAGCGCGCACGACGGGCAGCCCAACCAGCGTCCCACCCGAGATCGCCCAGGAGGTCGACTGAAGGTGTGGGGAGAGGAAGGGCCACCGGGCGCGTCCTTTGCTGACCGATCGGGGACCTCCGGGCGTGGACTGCCCGGAGAGCGGCCGAGTCTAGGCGGCCGGCCGCAAGTGCAGCCAGGGGTTTTGTCGGCGGACACCGAAGGCAGACGTCATGTCATCGGTCCTCACCCTCAGGCGACGGGTGGTCGTCGAGTATCCGCTGCCGACGCATCCGGCGGACGAGCTCGAGGCGGGCCCGGGCAGTCTCCGACGCCGGCCAGAGCCGGTCGAAGGACGCGTTCAGCGCGGCGCCGACGAGGACCGCGAGCGAGATCACGTACAACCCGAGCAGGATCGCGATCGGCGCCGACAACGGGCCGTAGACGGACGTCGAGGCCGTCTGCAACGCGCGCCGCAGCAGCCACGATCCGCCGAGCCAGATGACCAGCGTGAGGACCGCCCCGGGGAACTCGTACCGCCAACGGGTACGCACCGGGACCGAGAGGTGATAGAGCGACATCAAGAACGCGATGCTGAGCAACACGACGACCGGCCAGTACAGCGAGTTCAGCCAGTCGACCTGCCGCGGCAGGATCCGGTCGACGAGATCCGGTCCCGCGATCACCAGCGGCAGTACGATCGCCGCAACCAGCAGTCCCAACGCGTACAGCGAGAACGACAGGACCCGGGTACGTACGATGCCGCGGCGGCCACCGAGCCCGTACATGATCGTTATCGTGTCGACGAAGACATTCAGTGCCCGTGATCCGGACCACAGGGCCAGGATGAAACCGATCGAGATGACGTCGAACCGCTGCCCCTTCAAGACCAGGTCGAGCGTCGGCCTGATGTAGTCCTGCACCGCCGACTGAGTGAGCACGTTCGACGAGTATTCGAGGGTGCGATCGCGCAGCAGCGTCACCGTTGCCGGGTCGACGCGCTTGACCACGTACCCGATCGTTCCGGCGAGCCCGAAGATCATCGGCGGCAAGGAGAGGATCGCGAAGAAGGCGGCTTCCGCGGCGAGACCGGTCACGCGGTACCGCATACAGCCACCGACGGTGGCGGTCAGCAGTCTCCACAGGCTGTGGCGCGCCCTCGCGATCCATGGTCGAGAAGGCGTCGAATCGGTGACCGACTCCGCCGCCATGACGTCTACGGTAACGACCCAGCGCGCGTCCAACCGGCAAGACAGCCATCCCCGCCGGCCGGACGTTGTGGAATCAGGTCGGGGACTCCCCTACTACAGTTCGGCGCATGACCGATTCGACCTCCGAGTCCATCTCCACCGCCTACCGCTCCACGCTCGAGGTCATCGAGGCCGTTGAGCCGCGGATCGCGGGCGCTATCCGCTCCGAGCTCGCCGACCAGCGTGGATCGCTGAAGCTGATCGCGAGTGAGAACTACGCGTCGCTGGCGACGCTGCTGACGATGGGCAACTGGTTGAGCGACAAGTACGCGGAGGGCACCATCGGCCACCGCTTCTACGCGGGTTGCCAGAACGTAGACACGGTCGAGAGTGTCGCCGCGGAGCACGCGCGGGAGCTGTTCGGCTCCCCGTACGCGTACGCCCAGCCGCACTCCGGAATCGACGCGAACCTGGTCGCGTTCTGGGCCATCCTGGCAACCCGGATCGAGGCGCCGGCGCTCGCCGAGGCGGGCGCGAAGGGCGTCAACGACCTGACCGAGGCTGACTGGGAAACCCTGCGCGCACGGTTCGGCAACCAGCGCCTGCTCGGGATGTCACTGGACGCGGGAGGTCACCTGACGCACGGCTTCCGGCCGAACATCTCGGGGAAGATGTTCCACCAACGAAGCTACGGGACGGACCCGCAGAGCGGGCTGCTCGACTACGACCGGGTCGCTGCTGCCGCCCGCGAGTTCAAGCCGCTGATCTTGATCGCGGGCTATTCCGCCTATCCTCGCCGGGTCGACTTCGCAAAGATGCGCGACATCGCCGACGAGGTCGGAGCGACGTTGATGGTCGACATGGCCCATTTCGCGGGTCTGGTCGCCGGCAAGGTCTTCACCGGCAACGAAGACCCCGTCCCGTACGCGCACGTCGTCACGACGACGACCCACAAGTCGCTCCGCGGTCCGCGCGGTGGCCTGGTCCTCGCGACCGAGGAGTACGCCGACGCGGTCGACAAGGGATGCCCGATGGTGCTCGGCGGCCCGCTCTCGCACATGATGGCGGCCAAGGCGGTCGCACTGGCAGAGGCGCGTCAGGCATCGTTCGCGACTTACGCGACGTCGGTTGCCGACAACGCCAAGGCGCTCGCCGACGGGTTCCTGAGCCGGGGGGCACGCCTCGTTACGGGCGGGACCGACAACCACATCGTGCTGCTCGACGTATCCGGTTTCGGACTCACCGGGCGACAGGCCGAGTTCGCCTTGCTCGACGCCGGAGTCGTGACCAACCGCAACTCGATCCCCGCCGACCCCAACGGCGCCTGGTACACCAGCGGCGTCCGCCTCGGCACCCCGGCGCTGACGACGCGGGGGTTCGGAGCCGCCGACTTCGACCGGGTAGCCGAGCTCATCGTGGATCTGCTCTCGGCGACCACACCGCTTGCGGCCAAGGACGGGTCGGCGTCGAGGGTCAAGTACGCCGTCGCGGACGGGGTGGCCGACAAGACGCAGGCGGCGGCCAACGAGCTGCTCGAGGCGCACCCGCTCTACCCTGGCCTGACGCTCTAGGTGCGTTCTCGTCATACAAGACGGCGTCTCGTCATGTGGGATTTGGGTTTGCCTCGACGAGGGGCGATGAGGGAAGGTCTCGGCCATGACCTCGGCGTTGTGGACGGTCGACCTGGTGGCTCGCCGCCACATCGACCTCGGTCGCACGCGTAGTCAGATGTGTCGTCCCGCGTAGCCCCACCCCGCTCATCCCACGGGCGCGTGATCGCGGCAACGAGCCGACCCGAATGACCCGGTCCTAGCCGCGACCGCGCGTCTTCCGTCCAGGAAGCGCACCATGACTGCCACCTTCTCCGCCACCGGTGTCCACGAACGACGCGAGTCCGCGACCGTCGTCAGTGCCCGACTCGAGCATGCGCCCGCCGAGCAGATCATCGAGTGGGCGGTCGAGACGTTCGGACACCGGTTCTGTGTCACGTCGTCGATGACCGATGGCGTACTGAGCCATCTCGCGTCCCGGGTCGCACCAGGCATCGACGTGCTATTCGTGGACACCGGTCTGCACCTCGTCGAGACGCTCGGCACCCGGGATGCCGTGGCCGCGACGACCGTAGCGAACGTCGTTACGCTGTCGCCGCGGATCACCGTTCGCGGCCAGGCGTCCCAGCACGGCCCGAGACTCTGGGAGAGAGACCCGGATCTCTGCTGCGAGCTGCGGAAGGTGCAGCCGTTGGATCAAGGTCTGGAGCCGTACGACGCATGGGCGGCCGGTCGGCGACGCGAGGAGACGCGCGACCGCGTGGTCACACCGGTCGTGGGCTGGGACGACATCACGCAAAAGGTGAAGGTGTCACCACTGGCACGGTGGACCAGTGCCGATGTCGACCGTTACATCACCGAGCACGACGTCGTGGTCAACCCGTTGCGGTTCGACGGTTATCCGTCGGTCGGATGCTGGCCCTGCACCCGGAGCGCCCAGCCCGCAGAAGACGCCGCGGCCGGTCGCTGGCCCAGGTCCGACAAGGCGGAGTGCGGGATCCACTCATGAGTGCACCCGTCCTCATCGTCGTCTCCGATACCAACCACGCGCACCCGTCCGGCTGGGTGGTCAAGATGCTCGAACAGACGACCAGGGCCATCCGTCCCGACATCCGGGTCCACGCAGCTTTCCTCGATAGCAGCGACCCGCAGATTGACGCCATCGTCGCCCGACTCATCGCGTGCGGGTACGACGAGTTCGTGCTCGTTCCGTTGTCGTTGAGCACGGTGCATCAGCCGAACGCCGACATCTTGTCTCTCGCCGACAGCGTGTGCGTCGACCACCCGAAGGTTGCGCTGCGCGTGGCCGAGCCGGTCGGGCCGGACCCGAGGCTGCTCACGGTGCTCGATCTCCGGATGCGAGATGCATTGCGGGTGGCGCGGGTGCGTGAGCTCGACGGACTCGTGCTCGCTGCGGCTGGGAGCTCGAACGCGCTGGCGACCGTCGCCCTGGCCCGGCTGGCGCGCACCTGGGCAGCGCACCACCGGCTACCCGTCAAGGTGGCGTTCGCGTCGACGGCTCCGCCGACCACCGCCGAGGCGATCCGCGAGTTCCGTCGCGAGGGTCGCCGCAACATCGCCGTCGGGTCGTTCTTCGTCGCTTCGGGTGTCCTGCTGGACCGGACGGTCGAGCTCGCGCTCGAGGCCGGAGCGGTAGCCGTGTCCGAGCCGCTAGGCGCCCACGCGGAGCTGGCTCGGCTGTTGCTGGCCCGCTATTCCGTCGCAGCGTTCGACCTGATCGGGCTGCCGGCATGACCACGGGTCGACTGCCACGTTCTGGACGGCGGGTCAGGCCACCCGAGGCTGCGGGGTGCTCTTGGACGCTGCGGCCAGATGCACCCGACCGTAGAGGTCCCGCCGGCCCATCACAGCGGCGAGCTCGGCGACGATCCGGTCGGCGGCGGCGGCCAGGTCCTCGAGATCGGCATCAGCGTCGACCGTCGCCCTCAGATCGACCACGAGCTGGCCACGGTCACGTTTAACGGTACCCCTGGCCGAGCGCACGCCCGCGGTCTGCGACAGCAGATCGGCTGCGGTTGACGCCGCGGACTTCGCATTGAACCGGAGCGCGCCCGATTCGCTGGTGCCGGTGAGGTTCAGCTCACCGACCCCGGTTGGCGGAACATGGGCCCACAGCCATCGCAACGCGATGATGCTCAGCAGTACGCCGCCTACACCGGCGGCCCACGGCCACCAGCTGGTCGTGAACACGTCGCTGGCCGCAGACGTGTCGGTGTGTTCGGGGAGCCGGCTCCAGAGGTCGAATCGCCACCCGATCGCAGCGACTCCGGCGACGGCGAGAACGACACCGACAACGGCGGTGACCACCCGGTCCACCACGACGATCCACCGGGTCATCTCGAGCCTCCCGCCGGCTCGACCCGGACTCGCACGCTGGGCGGTCGCTGCAGCGTCGAGAGCTGATGCTCGAGACGGTCCTCGATCCGTCGACGTGTTGCCTCCGGGTCGTCATCCGACCAGCTCGACGCAACCACTCGGACCCGGCTCCTGCGCACCGACACGGTCGCGGTGTCGACACCGTCGACCCCCGTCACGGCTGCCTTGACCACCCGGCGAAGACCGGGCTTCGTGAGAAACACGCCAGTTCCGGCGTTGATCGCCAACTCGTTCGTCGCTCGCGGCTTGACCGCGATCGACAGCAGCCACAGCCCCAACAAGACGGCGACGACGCCCGCCACTGCCAACCAGTCGGCCGCCCGCTGCCCGTCAAGGTCGGCGGCGACACGCTCGATCCACGCCGTCCCGCCGATCGCGCCGGCGTAGACGAGCGCGTCCCGAATGCCGATCAAGCCGAGGACCAGGAGTGCCACGGACCAGACGACACCGAGGAACGGGAGGAGTCCGGTCGCGACCGGGGCCTTCGATGGCCGCAGCACCTGGTTCGGTGTGGTGACGGGTGACGTGCTCATTCGACCCTCCGGATGGGTGCGACCGTCGGCGGCTCGACCTTCGCGACGTAGACGTCGACGACCAAGGTGGACATTCCGGCGAGTGAGGTCAGCTGTGAGCCCACCGTCTTCCGTACCTCCCGAGCAACGGTTCCCAACGAGTGCGGCCATGCCACGGCGATGTCCATCGACACGTTCGCCCCGCTACCGTGCACACGACTCGAGACTCTGGGCAGCCGGCGCCCGACGATCTTCCCGATCGTCGACCCCGTCTCGACGACACCAGGGACCGACATCGCGGCGTGACCGGCGATCCGGTCGATGACGCGGTCCGCGATCTCCAGGCGCCCGCGCTGGCCTGCTTCCGGGAGGGGGATGTCAGTCACGCCGCCTCCCGAACAGGGCACCGAGGTCGATCTCCCCGTCGAAGTGGCCGCCGACGGCATACCCGACGATCCCGAGGACGGCGGCGAGCACGAAGCCGACGATTCCGCCTGCCGCCGCGGCGACGCCGAGCAGGAGTCCGGCGATGAGGCCGACAGTTGAGGTGGTCATGTTTCTCCTTGGATCTGGTGGGCCGGCGCGGCGTCACAGGTCGAAGTACCGCCGCGATCCGGGGACCTTGCGCGGCAGCCTGCTCCGGAAGGAACGAAGCGACTGCTTCGACCGTCGCCGGGCACGCTGGCGGAGATGGTCGAGCCGGTGCAGCATGTTCGCCGTCCGGGCCGGGGTGGGCCGGGCCGCCGACCGCGACCGCCCGTCGACTCCGTAGCGCCGGTCGACTTCGGCCATCTTCGCGAGATACGCCTCGACATCTCCGCCGACGTCGGGATGATGCGTTCGGGCGACACCACGACGCGCCCGACGCCAGGCGGCGTGGCGGGTGGGGTCAGCCGGTTCCCTCGGCATCAGGCCAGCGAGCGATCGGATGTGGAGGGCGGCGGCGGTCGGAGATCGTCCAACGCAAGATCCTGCACGGTCACGTCCACCGGCACACCCACGATCGGCTCGACCGCGAGCCGGACCCTCGCAGCGGTCTCGGCGATGTCGATACCCCACCGGAACACGACATGCACCTGGGCGGAGTCGGGACGGATCTGCACGCCGCGGACTCGACGCCCCGGCAGATAGGTCGCGACCTCGCCGAACGTACCCGGATGCATCTCGACGACGCCCGGCACCGCGAGGACCGCAGCGACCACGGCGTCAGCAACATCGGGCTCCGGGAGCGACGTCGGCGACACGCTCCCTCGTCCCGGCGACGGGACAGCGCTGCCCGGCGTACTCACTCGACGCGGCTCGGTTCCTCGGCGGGCGTCTCGGTCTCGAGGTGCACGTCCGACACCTGGATGTTGACCTCGGTGACGTCGAGGCCGGTCATCCGCTCCACGGAGTTGATCACGTTACGTCGGATGGCTTCGGCGAGGTCGGTGATCGACACGCCGTACTCCGCAACCAGCTCGAGGTCGACGGCAGCCTGGCGTTCGCCGACCTCTACCGAGACCCCCTGGGCGTGGTTGGTCCGGCTGCCGGGGATGCGCTCGCGGATCGCGCCGGCAACGCGTGCCGCCCCGCTCCCGAGGTCGTAGACCCCTGAGACGTCGCGGGTCGCGACGCCCGCGATCTTGGCCACCACCGAGTCGGCGATCGAGGTACGGCCCTGTTGAGTGAGCAAGGCGCTCGACGCCGACGTCGTGGTGGCCGGGGTGCTGGCACCGGGGCTGCTGGTGGACGCCTTTTCGTTTGTCTTGTCCGTCACCGGTCTGATCCTCTCGTTGAAGCACATTGGGGACTACGGAGGTTGGACGTCGCGTCGACCCGATTCGTCACGCGCGCCAAGAAGAAACGTGGCAACGACGCATCGAGGCGCGGGATGGACCGGCGCACGGCGAAAACGACCTCTGATACGCGACACTAGCCCAGGTAGAGACGGGATACACTCGCGTCGCCTCACCGCGGAGGTGTTCTTGAGGAGATCACCGTTTGTCCAGCGAAGCAGCGCCTGCCGATCTCGTTCCGACGCAACGTCGTTCGGACGCCATCCTGGCCCGTCGGGCCGCGCTCGGCGACCGAGAGGCGTTCGCCGAGATCTTCCGGCGACATGCGCCGGCGCTGTTCCGATACGCCGTGCGGATGCTCGACGCCGATCATCAGGCTGCTGAGGATGCGGTGCAGGAGGCGTTGACCAAGGCATGGCTCAAGCTCGACGGCTTCCGGGGGGATTCGGCGCTGCGGACCTGGCTGTTCCGACTTGTCGCCAACGAGTGCGTGAACAGCCGACGCCGCCGCCGCCCGATCCCCGTGGACGACCAATTGCTGGCCAGGCTCACGCCGGGTACCGGCGACGAGCCGCACCGGTTCACCACCGAGCAGGAACTGCGCGATGCCCTTGACATCGCGCTGCTGGAGCTGCCCTGGCGTCAGCGGGCCGCGTGGTTGCTGCGTGAGATCGAGCGCCTGAGCTACTCCGAGATCGCCGGCATTCTCGGTACCACCCCAACGGTCGTCCGCGGTCAGCTTCAGCGCGCCCGGGCTACCCTCTCAGTGAGGATGGCGCAATGGAGATGAACACCCCCGAGTCGGAGTCCGGTCGTGACCGTGGCGACGAAGGCGCCCGCTCCGTGGCCGCGGCGGCGACCGCGCTGCGAGACCTTACCGATCACCGCTGGGTCGAGGTCGCCGACACCATGTTGGCCAAGGTGTTGAGGAGGCAGCGGACGTCGCACGCCGTCGGAGCCCGCAACCGCACCGGCGCGTACCACGTGAGCGAGAACGTCCTCCGGATGTCGCTGCAGCGTGCCATCGACCCGGTACCACACTGTGAACTGGTCGACATCCGGTTCGACCTGGCCCGCGACGTGTATCTCGGTGTGCTGCTTATCGTCCGGGTCCAGTACCCGCTTCCGATCATTGCGCTCGCCGACCAGATCCGTGAGCAGGCCTGCGCCGGTCTGACGCGCATCCTCGGAGCGGTCCAACCGCCGGTCACCGTCTCGGCGATGCATGTCCACGTCGACGACGTGACGGTCGGTGATCCGAAGACCGCCGACTGACGCGAGCGGGGCACCGGTCGGTGAGAGGATCTGTGTGATGCAGTCCCTGTGGCCCGACGCGCCGGGCGAGCTCAGCGATGACGACCTGCTCGAGTGGTACGCGTACCCCGCCGGCGGGAGCTGGCTGCGGGCGAACTTCGTGTCGACGCTGGACGGAGCCGTGCAAGGCCCCGACCGACGCGCCGGGAGCATCAGCCCCGAGGCCGACCAGCACCTCTTCCGACTCCTTCGCACGCTCGCCGACGTCGTGGTCGCCGGAGCCGGTACGGCCCGCGCCGAGCACTACGCCCCCGTCACCGGTGACGAGGTCTCGGCGCAGCGTCGAGAGTCGCTCGGGCTCGCACCGGCACCCGCGCTCGCGATCGCGTCCCGGTCGCTCGACCTCTCCCCGGAGCTCATCCGCGGCGGTCGGGCGCCGACGATCGTCATCACGACCAGTGACGCACCCTTGGGGCGCCGGGAGGAGATCGAACAGCAGGCACCCGTCATCGTCGCCGGGACCGGGTCGATCGACTTCGCCGCCGCTTTGGACCAGCTTGGCGGCCGGGGCTACCAGCGGATGCTGTGCGAGGGCGGCCCCCACCTGCTCCACAGCCTGCTGGTTGCCGACCAGGTCGACGAGCTGTGTCTGTCGTGGTCCCCGTTGGTCATCGGTGGCGACGGCTTGCGCCTGGTCGCAGGCGACCTGATCGACCCGATGGTGTCGTGGCGGCCTCGGCATCTGCTGGAGGCCGACGGCACGCTGTTCGCCCGCTACGTCGTCGAGCGGCACTGACCAGCCAGCCGAGGGGCGGGCGCCAGCCAGCGGGCCTACAGGGTCAGCGCGGCGCACCGGCGGCCCAACCGGCTCGTGGTCAGCGAAGTCCTGGGACGATGTCACCGAGGTCGAAGCTCACCGGCCGCTCCAGCTGCTCGAACGTGCACGACTCCGGCGACCGGTCGGGGCGCCAGCGTACGAACTGAGTTGTGTGCCGGAACCGAGTGCCCTCCATGTGGTCGTAGCGGACCTCGACCACGAGCTCCGGGCGCAGGGGCGTGAACGAAAGATCCTTGCCCGCATTCCAGCGGGAGGTCTCCGAGGAACGCGGCGTCCGGCTGGCCCCCGCGTGCTCCGCCCAGTTCCAGGGATGGGCGTCGAAGGTGGTCACGAGCGGCGTCAGCTCGGCCAACAGCTCGCGCCGACGTTCCATCGGGAACGCACCGATCACCCCCACCGAGGCGAGTGCACCGTCATCGGTGTAGAGGCCGAGCAACAGTGAACCGATCGCGTCCGCGCCGCTCTTGTGTGGCCGGTAACCCGCCACCACGCAGTCTGCCGTTCGTTCGTGCTTGATCTTGAACATCGCCCGCTTTCCCGGCAGGTAGGTGCCGTCGACCGGCTTGGCGACGATCCCGTCCAGACCAGCACCCTCGAACTCGGTGAACCACCGCAGCGCGAGGCCGTGATCGGTCGTCGCGGGGGTCACGTGCACCGGAGAACGGGCAGTGCTCAGCGCCTGTTCGAGGCGGGCGCGGCGCTCGGTCAGAGGCCGGTCCGTCAGGTCCTCGTCGCCGACGGCGAGCAGGTCGAAGGCGATGAACGACGCCGGGGTCTGCTCGGCAAGCATGTTCACTCGTGACGACGCCGGGTGGATGCGCTGCTGAAGGGCTTCGAAATCGAGTCCCGCATCCGTGGTGATCACGATCTCGCCGTCCACGACGCACCGGTCGGGGAGCTCGGCCTTGAACGCGCTCACGAGGTCAGGGAAATATCGTGTCATCGGGCGTTCGTTGCGGCTTCCGATCTCGACCTCGTCGCCGTCGCGGAAAACCACCGACCGGAAGCCGTCCCACTTTGGTTCGTACGCCGCCCCGACCGGGATGTCGGGGACGGACCTGGCGAGCATCGGCGCGACGGGAGGCATGACGGGCAGTTTCATGCCGGTCATCCTGCTGCGAATCGGGTCACGATGTCGATCCCACGTCTGATCCGCGCAATGATGGACGCATCCACGAGTCGAGGTGCTGCCATGTACAACGTGATCGTCCTGGCCGAGCAGGCCCTTTCACCCCGCGACGCCGAGGAGGTCACATCCCTTCACGACGCCATCGAGGACGAGCGGCACTACCACGTGATCATCCCGTGCGAGAACGCCGCAGCGCAGGTCGAGATGGCGATCGGGACGATGGCGACGACCGAGGTACTGGGGCCGCCGGTCATCTCCAACGACGCCGACGTCGAGGCGGCCCAGAGCGAACTCGACCACCAGGCGACGTCGGCGGTGTCCACCAGCATCTCGGCCATCGTCGCAACCGGACATCAGGCCGACGGGGCATTCACCAGGGCCGAGCCGGTCCAGGCCCTCGAGCAGGCCGTCACCGAACGTGCCGCCGACGAGGTCATCGTGATGACGCGCCCGCACGTGGTCGCGGAGTTCTTCCACGTCGACTGGACGTCGAAGGCCCGGCGCCGCCTCGGCGTACCCGTTCTGCACCTGGTCGAACACGAACCGCTCGACGCGGAGGCCGGAGGCGGTGAGGGCGTCACCGGGATGTGACCCGCGATCAGGTGTCCGGGCCTGGCGCGGCGCCGCGCTGGCCGGAGAAGATGTCGCCCTCGGCGTCGTCCTCGGCCAGGGCAAGAACCTCGTCGCCGGCGCGAAGCATGGTGCTGCCCCGGGCTTGGACCAACTGCCCGTCGCGGCTGATCATGCTGATCCACACCGTGTCCGAGATCGCGAGGTCGCCGACGCTCGATCCGTCCGCCGGCGATCCCGCCTCGACGACGTATCGGTGCAGTCCCTCCGGCTCCTCGCGAAAGCGCATGCCGAGCGCCCAAGGCGCGGGCTGAACGATCCGGCTCGGGATCCGCAGCACCCGAGCTACCGCCGGAACCAGGCCGCCCTGGACCACCACGGAGACCGTCACCACGATGAAGATGATGTCGTAGATCTCCGCGGCGTCCGGTGAGCCCTCGCGAAGGACGTAGGTCCCGAGCAGGATCGGCACCGCACCCTTGAGACCCGACCACAAGATGAACGTGCGCTCGGGTCCGCTCAGTCTCGTACGCAGCAGGAGCAGTCCGACCAGAGCGGGGCGGACGACGATCATCAAGAGGACCGCAAGACCGATGCCGATCGTGAGGTTGCGCGTGGTCGCGACGTCGTGCAGCGACACACTCAGCCCGAGGACGGTAAACGCGACGATCTCGGCGAGGCTGCCGACCGCGGACGAGAACCGATCGACCTCGCGCTTGAACGGTGCTCTCGCATCGCCGACCAGGATCCCCATCAGGAACACGGCGAGGAAGCCCGAGCCAAGGCACAGTGTCGTTCCGCCGTACACGAGCAGGCTGAACGCAAGCGTCAGCACGGGATAGAGCGCCTCGTTCGGCAGCGGAAGGCGACGCAGCACGACCAGCAGCAGCCGGGCACCGACCACTCCCCCGGCGGCACCCACCAGCATCTGAAGGGCGAAGCTGCCGGCCCCGGACACGACGTCCGCCCAGCCGCCACCGGATGCGCCGAGCAGGCTGATCATCAACGCGATGCCGATCGGGTCGTTCGCTCCGGACTCGCCCTTCAGGACCGTCGGCGAGCGTCCGGCGATCTCGCGACGGCCGAGGACCGAGAACACGACGGCCGGATCCGTCGGCGCCAGGGCCGTCCCGATCAGCAGGGCGGTCAGCCAGCCGTAACCGAACAAGCCGTGCGCGGCGACCGCCATGGCGAGCGCCGTCACCGCCGTGCCGGCGACGCCCAGCCACACCACGAGCCGGGCCTCCGAGCGGAAGCGACTCCAGCCGATGCTCATCCCGCCGTCGAACAAGATCACCACCAGCGCAACCGTCACGATTCGCTGGTCAACCCTGATCGACAACGACCCCAGCTCGGGAACCGCGTCGGAGGCGGCCGCTGCGACCAGCAGGAAGATCGCCGGAGCGGGGACCCCGAACCGGTCGCCGAGCCGGCTCGACGCGACGGCGAGCACGACGGCGGCGGCGATCACAAACACCACAAGCGCAAACGGCTCGACGTCACTCATGGGGCCCAATGCGCACCGTCACTCCTACGGAGTCGTCAACGATCTGACTGCCGACCAGACTTCCCGGCGCACCGGCGTCGAATCTACCAGCGCGCCACCGACCGTCGCGCTACTCGGACGATTCTTGGCGTGGCGGCGGGCGTCGTGGCATCTCAGTGACGCATATGGACCTAGACGGCTACAGGTGGGCGCTTTACCGTGGGAAGTCCGAAACATCACGTTGGCCGGTGGAGGGTCCATGCGCACGACCTTCCGTCGTTTGTTGGCTATGGCCGTGCTTGTGCCGGCCGCCGTTCTTGTCGCACCCGTCGCCTCCACCCCAGCACACGCCGATTCGACCAGTATGGGCGTGTGGTCGGCGCCGTTCGATATTGGCGGAGTCGCAGTTCACGCCACGCTGGCCCACACGGGCGACGTGCTGTTCTTTCAGTACTACGAGGGTCAGCGAGCAAACGGCGACACAAGTCTCGTCCGAACCTGGAACTACCTCACCGGCGCTCAGGCTGATGCCCCGTTCGGATATCCGCGCGACGTCTTCTGTGCGGGTCATGTTGTGTTGCCCGATGGGCGGGTGTTCATCTCCGGGGGGCACGATCACACGACGGTGAAAGGGAGTGGCGTCGGCATCAACAACGCCGACGTCTACGACCCGGTTACCCGGCGCTGGACACCGGCCCCACCACTTGGTCAGGCACGTTGGTATCCCACCGACGTCGCACTTCCCAATGGGACGGCCCTGACATTCGGAGGACAAGCGCGAAAAGGCGTGCCGTCGAGCACGGTGGAGTCGTACGATCCGGTCGCCAACACCATGACGACGCTGCCGACCACCGCGAGTAAGAACCTCAGCAACTATCCGCGTTTGCACCTGATGACCGACGGCACGATCCTCAAGACTGGCACGGCGAGCATGGCGGCCTCCTTTCACCCGAGCACGAACCGGTGGACCAACGTCGCCTCCATGAACTTCGGGGCACGTTTCAGGAGCGCGTCCGTGCTCCTGCCGGGACTTCATCAGGTGATGATGATCGGCGGCGCGACGACAGAGGCCAGCGCTGCCACGAACACGGTTGAAATCCTCGACACATCCCAGACCGTGCCGACGTGGCGCTACACGACGCCCATGAACTATCGGCGGGTCAATGCCAACGCGGTGACCCTGCCGGACGGAAAGGTGTTGGTGATCGGTGGTGGATCGTCCGGCGCCTACACCGGCCCCGTGACGGCCGCCGAGATGTTCGACCCCACCACCCAGACGTGGACGGTGATGGCCTCCCAGCTGGCCGGGCGTTCCTACCACTCCACAGCGATGCTCCTACCAGACGGCCGCGTCCTTTCCGCAGGACAAGATCATGGTGCATACGCGACGACCGCCGAGATCTATAGCCCGCCGTACCTGTTCAACGGCACCCGTCCGACTACTGCGGCGGCGCCGGACAACGCGACGTACGGCCAATCACTGACGATAGAAACCCCCGAAGCCGCAGACATCACCAAAGTGACGCTGATCCGCGCCAGCTCAGTCACTCACGAGATCGACACCGACCAACGCTATGTGAGCTTGGGCTTCACCACATCTAATTCGACTGTGACGGCTTCGTCACCGTCCAACGCCAATATCGCCCCGCCGGGCTACTACATGCTGTTTCTCGTGAACTCTTCGGGCGTGCCGTCGGTGGCGTCATGGGTACGAATCGGATAGCCCGGTGATGGGTGAACGTCAATCGGAGTGGTTCTCTGTGGTCAGACGCTTGGCGCGGCTCGGCTGCACCCGTTTCGGCTCGCCCGGCATCTTCGGATAGTCGGGTGGGTAGGGCATGTCGCCGACGCCACGCTCCTCGTCGGCGGCGTACATCGCGAGCAGCGGCTCGAGTGAGTGTTGTACGTCGTCGATGTCGCCATGCGGGTCGCCTCGGTCGGCAAGCCGGCCCGGGACACTGAACAGGGTGAACGCCCGCGGGTCGACCTCGGGCAGCTCGTCCCACTCGACCGGCGTCGACACGGGGGCGCCGAGCAGGGGGCGGAGGCTGTACGCGCAGGCGATCGTGCGGTCCCTGGCGTTCTGGTTGTAGTCGACGAAGATTGCCTGCCCGCGCTCTTCCTTCCACCATTTCGTCGTGACCTCGCCGGGCCGCCTTCGCTCCAGCTCACGTCCGAAGGCGATCGCCGCATGCCGTACGTCGGTGAACGTCCAGCGTGGCTCGATCCGTACATAGATGTGGACTCCTCGGTTGCCTGACGTCTTCGGGAAGCCGCGATATCCCAGTTCCTCGAGAAGCGTCCGAGCGACCGCAGCGACCCGCACCGCGTCGGAGAAGTCGGTGCCCGGCTGCGGGTCCAGGTCGAGCCGCAGCTCGTCGGGATGGTCGACATCTGCGCGCCGGACGGGCCACGGGTGGAACGTGATGGTCCCCATCTGGGCACACCACACGGCGACCGCCTCCTCGGTCGGACAAACCTCATCGGCCGTCCGCCCGCTGGGGAACGTGATCGTCGCGGTCTCGACGTACCCAGGTGCTCCGCGCGGGATCCGTTTCTGGAAGAAGGCCTCGCCCTCGATTCCGTCCGGGTGGCGCTGAAGCGTTGTCGGTCGGGTACGCAGCGCCCGCAACAGCGGCTCGCCCACATCGGCGTAGTACCGGGCGACGTCACCCTTCGTCGCCGCCGGGATGCCGGGACCGGCGGGAAAGACCTCCCGATCGGGGTTCGTGACCCGGACCGGACAACCGGCCGCCGCGATCTCGATGGCGGGGCTGGGCATAGGGCAGACCCTACTGGCGGGGGTCGGTCGACAGTGAAACAGGTCGGTCACCGAAAAGCCCTCGCCTGCACGACCGCGAGGTACGTTTGAGTGGCGGGTGCTCTCGCCCGGCGATGCGAGTCACGTCCAGGGAGTGAGCCCCGTCCGTACCGTCGTGGTCAGATAGCCGTGCGGCCGGTGATGCAGCCGCAGACAGGAGCATCGATGAGCGAGACCGTCGAGAAGACCGACGAGCAGTGGCGTCAGGAGCTCGACTCTGACGCGTACCGGGTGCTGCGCAAGGGTGCCACCGAGGCGCCGTTCACCGGTGAGTACGTCGACACGAAGACGGTCGGCGTCTACCGGTGTCGGGCCTGCGGTGCGGAGCTGTTCCGCTCGGAGGCGAAGTTCGACAGCCACTGCGGGTGGCCGTCCTTCTTCACCCCCGCCTCGGACGCCGCCGTCAGCTTCATCGAAGACCGGTCGATGCTGATGCGGCGGACCGAGGTACGGTGCGCCGCATGTGACTCGCACCTCGGTCACGTGTTCGAAGGTGAGGGCTACGACAACCCAACCGATCAGCGCTTCTGCATCAACTCGATCAGCCTCACCCTCGAGCCAACCGACTAGATCGAACGCGCAACGATCGTCGACCGTCCCGAATGGCGATGCTCAACCCCTGGTGGTGTCAGCCCTCGTATGGTCAGGTGCCCCCGTCACGTCGAGCCCGCTGAGCCTCCGAGGCGCAGCGCCTCGAGCGGCCGGAACAGGTCGACGCAGAGTCCTCGTACCGTCGCGCCCAACTGACCGTCTGGGGCCTGCTGGTCGAGCTCAACCCTCGGTCCGCGCTCAACTCGTCGTTTCAGTCTCGTGGTTTCAACCCTCGTAGTTCTCGACGACGTCCTGCGGGCGTACGCGCGCGGCGTTCGGGTCGTCGCCGAACTCCCGGCGGGCGTCGCGCTGGCGCAGCAGATCCCAGGCTTGGTCGAGCTCGGCCTCGACCCGCAGCAGCCGGGCCTGCTCCTCGTCCCTGCTGATCTCGCCGGAACTGAGCTTCGCCCGGAGCTCCTTCTCCTCATCGACCAGCTCGCTGATGTGGGCCCGGATGTCGCTGTCGTCGGCCATCCGGCCACCGTACTACCGCCCGCGGACTCAGCCTCGGCTTCGGCCACTGAGTCCGGCCGCCTCGACTGCCCACAGCGTCCGAACATGACCGCCACCGCGCATCGTCCGACAAAGCGCGCGCCATAGCGCTCGGTAGCTCGGACGATGCGCGCCGACTGACGCCTCGGACGATGCGCGCCGCGCCTCGGCTCGATTCGGATTCGCGGGACGTCAGGGGAGCGCCGTCACCAGGTCGCGTACGGACAGCCGTGGACCGGTGTAGAACGGCACCTCCTCGCGGACGTGGCGGCGTGCGGCACTCCCCCGCAGGTGGCGCATCAGGTCGACGATCCGGTGCAGCTCGTCGGCCTCGAACGCGAGGATCCACTCGTAGTCACCCAACGCGAAAGACGACACGGTGTTCGCCCGGACGTCCTTGTACTCCCGCGCCATCTGGCCGTGCTCGGCGAGCATCGCCCGGCGCTCGGTCTCGTCGAGCAGGTACCACTCGTGCGACCTCACGAACGGGTACACGCACAGGTACCGTCGCGGCTCCTCGTCGGCGAGGAATGCCGGGACGTGGCTCTTGTTGAACTCGGCCGGCCGATGCAGCGCCAGCTGCGACCACACCGGCTCGACCCGCCGGCCGAAGTCCGTGGCCCGCAACTGGTTGTACGCGCCCTGCAACGCCTCCGGCGTCGCCGCGTGCAACCACACCATCAGGTCGGCGTCGGCACGAAAACCGGACACGTCGTACCAACCGCGGACGACGACCTCATCGAGAAGCTCGACGAGCGCCTCGAGCTCGCGGATCTCGGCGTCGCCGTGGCCCTCTTCGTTGCGCGTCGCGATCCGGAACACCGACCACATCGTGTAACGGATCTGCTCGTTGAGCTCACGCGCCTTCGGTCGCTTGGCGGAGGTCATCGACGCGTCGTGCGGGCTGCTCATGACGTCATTGTGCCGCGGCCGCGATGGCTTCGACGACGCGGTGGGCCGCCGTCCGCGCCGACCCGATGCAGGCAGCGATTCCGATGCCGTCGTACGTCGCGCCGCAAACCGCGAGTCCGGGGACCGAGGCGACCTCCGCGCGAATGCCGGCGATTCGGTCGAGGTGTCCGACCGCGTACTGAGGCAGCGCGCCGCCCCACCGCACCACCTTCGCGTCCAACGGCGAGGCCGTGATCCCGGTCGCGTCGCGCAGGTCGCGCCAGGCGGAGGCGACCAGCTCCGCGTCGTCGTACTGCAACGTCTGCTCCTCACCGTGGCGGCCGATCGAGCAGCGTACGATCGTCGGGCCATCCGCCATCCAGCCCCATTTCGCCGACGCGTACGTCGCCGCCTTGATCGTCTTGCCGTCGATCGGCGGCACCAGGAACCCCGAACCTATGAGCCGACCACCCTCGGCGAGGACGTCTCGTGGGTACGCCAGCAAGACGATGGCCATCGACGCACACTCGACATCGTCGAGGCGGGCAGCGGCCGCCGGCAGCGCTCCCCGCAGCAGCCTGCCCGCGGGAGCCGCCGGACAGGCGACGACGACCGCGTCACACCGGACCACCTCCGGAGACCGAGTCGAGCCGATCACGAGCTGCCAACCGTCGGGAACACGGGACAGCTCTCGCACCGTGGACCCGCACCGGATGCTGCCCCCGCGCGCGACCACATCGCGGGCAACGGCGGAAGCGAGCCGTCCGACACCGCCGACGACTCCGGCGAAGACCGGGCTCTCCCGGGCCGAGTGGGAGGTCGCTCCGTGCGCCGCGGCAGCCGCGAGCAGCGAGCCGTGGACCCGTGCGCCCTCGACCAGCTGTGACGCGGCAGCGAATGCGGACAGGCGGCGGGCGTGCCCCGCGTACACGCCGCCCAGCAACGGCTCAACCAGCCGGTCGCGGACCGCCGCGCCGAGACGACGGCCGACGAGGTCGCCGATCGAGACGTCCTCCTCGAGGTGCAATCTCGGCAGCCGTCGTTCCAGCCGGGCCCGCAGCCCCGCCGACCGGTCGAGCAGGCCCGCACGCACCGCTGCGCCGATGTCGGCCGGGATCCCGAGAAGCGTCGGCGGCAGCGGCCGCACCACACCGGACGTCCAGATGCCCGCGGAGGTGGTCACCGGATGCACCAACTCGTCCCCCAACCCGACCGCCTCCGTGAGCTCGGCGGCTTCGGGGCGCCGGAAGAGCATCGTCTCGGCCCCTTCGTCGACCGGCTGGCCGGCGAGCTCACCAACCCGCAGCTTGCCGCCAACCTCCCGGCTCGCCTCGAAGACGGTGACGTCAACAGGTGAGACCGCGACCAGGATCTCCCGGGCGGCGGTCAGCCCCGCGATCCCGCCACCGACCACGACGACGTGCGGGGCGGACCGGCTCACCTCGTCGGTGACCAATGGTGCACATGGTCGACCAACCGGGCGAGCACATCGGGGTCGGTGTCGGGCAACACACCGTGGCCGAGGTTGAAGATGTGCCCGGCGGCCCGCCGACCACGGGACAACGCGTCGTCGGCCTTGGCCTCGATGACCTCCCACGGTGCGAAGACCGCCGTTGGGTCGAGGTTTCCCTGCACGGCGTACGTCGCGCCAATGCGCTCCGAGGCCACGTCGAGCGGCACCCGCCAGTCGATGCCGACGACGTCGGCACCGGCAGCGGCCAGGTCCGGCAGGATCTCACCGGTGCCGAGCCCGAAGTGGATCCGCGGGACGCCGAGGTCCGCGCAGGCTTCGAGGACTTCGGTCGAGTACGGCAGGACGAACCGCCGGTAGTCCTGTGCCGACAGGTTGCCGGCCCATGAGTCGAACAGCTGGATAACCGAGGCGCCGGCCATCGCCTGGGCCCGCAGGAACGTCGTCGTCAACCGGGTCAGCGCGTCCATCAGCTCCGACCACACGTCCGGCGCACCCCACATCAGCGCCTTGGTACGCGCGAGGTCCCGTGACGGGCCGCCTTCGATCAGGTACGACGCAAGTGTGTACGGCGCGCCGGCGAACCCGATCAGCGGCGTCGGCCCGAGCTCGGCAACCAGCTCGCCGACCGCGGCTGCCAGGAAGTCGAGCTGGTCGGCGTCGAGGTCGGGTACGGCGCGCGCCGAATCGAGGTCCCGGACGGGCGTCGCGATGACCGGCCCGACCCCCGCAACGATCTCCACGTCGACGCCGGCGGCCCTCAGCGGAACCACGATGTCGCTGAACAGGATCGCCGCGTCGACCCCGTACCGGCGCACCGGCTGCAACGTGATCTCCGTGACGACCTCGGGACGCATGCACGCGTCGAGCATGGCGATCCGGGCTCGTACCGCGCGATACTCCGGTAGCGAACGGCCGGCCTGCCGCATGAACCACACCGGGACGTGCTCGGTCGGCCGGCCACGCGCGGCACGCACGAGCGCGCTGTCGCGGGGGTGGAGGGCACGACCGGCGACCCTCGCTTCGGCGGGCATGGGCCGATCCTCGCACGACCTGGGCGGTGCCGAGTCGGCGCGTCGCTCGATGCCTGTCGAGCGCGCGAACTACGCTCGGCACCATGGCGGCGCACAAGCAACGTGACGCGCCACCCGACGAGTTTCGTGCGGCACTCGACGACTTCCGGTCGGCTCGGCTTCGACCGGAGATCTTCTTCGAGGAGATGCCCGCGCCATCGCGGGTGGCCCCGTATGCCGCTGCGTTCACCGCAGACGTCACCATCGGCGGCAACGACGTCGCGACCGGTCGGATCGTGCTGCTTTACAACCCGGCCGGTAACGAAGCCTGGCAGGGAAACTTCCGTTGCGTCGTCTACGTACGCTCCGAGGTCGAACCCGAGGCGGTGACCGACCCGATGCTCGGCGGGGTGTGCTGGGCCTGGCTCACCGAGGCGTTGGCGGCGCACGGCGCCGGGTACGTCGCGCCCAGCGGAACGGTCACCCGCGTCATCTCCGAGAGCTTCGGGGGAATGTCGGACGAGCCGGGTCGCGCCGAGACCGAGATCCGCGCGTCGTGGTCGCCGGTCGGAAAGGTGACCGCGCACGTCGAGGCCTGGGGGCAGCTGCTGTGCAGTACCGCCGGGCTGCCGCCCGTTCCGGCCGGGGTGGTCGCGATGCCCAGCCGTCGCGGCCAACGGTTGCGATGAACGACGACCAGCCCGAACCCCTTCCCCTGCTCGAGCTCACCGGTGGCCTCCCACGCGTCACCGAGGATCCGGCCGACCTCGACGACCTGGTGGCTGACTTCGCGGCCGGGTCCGGGCCCGTCGCGATCGACGCCGAGCGCGCGTCGGGCTATCGGTACTCTCAGCGGGCATACCTGGTCCAGCTCGCGCGGTCGGGCCCGGGGATCGCGCTCGTCGACCCGTTGCCGTGGGGCGACGTACCGAATGACGCCTTGCGCCCGCTCGCCGAGGCGATCGCCGGCGCCGAGTGGGTCATCCATGCCGCCAGCCAGGACCTGGCCTGCCTCGACGAGCTGGGGATGCGGCCGCGGACACTCTTCGACACCGAGCTGGCCGGCCGGCTGCTGAACCTCCCGCGAGTCGGGCTGGCGTCTCTGGTCGAGGAGTACCTCGGCCTCCGGATGCGCAAGGAGCATTCGGCCGTCGACTGGTCGCAACGACCGATGCCGGATTCCTGGCTGCGGTACGCAGCGCTCGACGTCGAGCCGCTGATTCAGCTGCGCGACATCCTGTCCGACCTCTTGGACCGGGCCGGCAAGCGCGAGTGGGCCCGTCAGGAGTTCGCGTACTGGGCCTCGTTGCCGACGACGCCGAGCCGCACCGAACCGTGGCGCCGAACGTCCGGGATCCACCGCGTCCGCGGCCGCCGCGCCCTGGCCGTCGTTCGCTCGCTGTGGGAGACCCGCGACGACCTCGCGCGCCGGGCGGACATCGCAACAGGGCGAATCGTCCCGGACGCAGCGATCGTCGAGATCGCCACCACAGGGCCGTCGTCCCAGCAGGAACTGGCGCAGCTTCCGCTGATCCGGCGCAGCCGCAGGAGCCAGTACGTCCCCACGCTTTGGCATGAGGTCCAGCGGGCAACGGCCCTTCCCGAGGCCGAGCTGCCGACGACCTCCCCGGTGTCGGACGGCCCTCCCCACCCGCGGGCATGGTTGCAGCGAAATCCGGTCGCGGCCGGGCGACTCGGCCGGTGCCGAGAGGTGATGGCCGTGTTGTCCGAGACGTACGAGGTCCCGGCCGAGAACCTGTTGTCGCCCGATCTCGTACGCCGGCTGGCCTGGTCGCCGCCGGAGCCCGCAACGGCCGCAGCAGTCGCCGAGCAGTTGCGATGCGGTGCCGCGCGCGACTGGCAGGTCGGGTTGACCGCCGTTCCGCTTGCCGAAGCCCTGGCCGGCCCCGCGACGTGACACGCACGCAGAGCCAGCGCCTCGCGGGGTCCGCCGCGAGGCGGACCGTCATCGGCGACACACACCAGAGGGTCGAGGCGATGTCGAGCACCTCGCGACGTGGCCGCCCCGACATTTGCCCGGTCACCGTTGTCGCACTGGCCATCCTCGTCCTGACTGGCTGCGATGCGTCGTCGCCGCCCGCGCCGCTCCCGACACGGACCAGCTCTCGTACCACCACGACGACCGCGACGCCTTCCACCGGAGCAGTGGCCCCGAGCACCCCGTCGACGACAACGCGCGCGCGGACCGCCGCGACATCGCGGTCGACCGCCTCCCCGCCGACGCCGACGCGAACAGACCGCGCGAAGGCGGCGCGCATCTCGGCCGGACAGCTCCCTGGCTTCGGCCGTGCGTGGCCGTGGCGACGCCGCGCTGCCACGGCCGCCGCGCCCGCCGGGGCCCCGGCGGGCGGCTTCTGCATCCACACATCGCTGGTCTCGATCGGGGCCATCGACCAGTGGCAGACGACGTACGACGGAGCCAGCGGCGCTCGCGCGACCGTTGTCAGCGGCCAGTTCAGCGATGCTGAGACGGCGATGATGGGCGAGCAGGTGCTCGCCACCTGGCAGGCCACGTGTCAGCAGTACTGGTCGAGCCATGCGCGGTCGACCTCGACGAAGGTGACGGCGCCGCGAGTGACCGACACCGTGGTCGGCCCGGGATACTCGGTGCTGGTGGCGCAGTCGTCACTCGGCCGGTTCACCGGTGAAGGCTATGTCCGTGACGGCGACACGATCACCTACGTGATCCTCCGTACCGGCGGACGCGACGACAACGACCCGGGCGGCAAGTCACCGGAGGAGAAAGCGGTCGCGGTCGCGGGTGACCGACTGCTGGTTGCCCGCTAGTGCCGGGTCAGCGAACGCCCGCTAGTGCCGCGTCAGCGAACGTTGGCCGTCGTAAGCGGCGGCGGGACTTCGACTACTTGAGGCTGATCTTGTGCTCGCCGCCGACGGGAGCTCTGGCTGGCTGCTGGCGATAGTGGTGAGCTCCGACCCGGTGGGCATCGAGCTTGCGGTCGACGGCGCGGGCGTCGGCGGCCGTCAGACCCAGCCGGGCCGAGCATGCCGGCCAGGCGTGCCAGCCCTGCCCCTTCAGAACACGTTCGGCGATCGTGATCTGCTGGGCGCGGGTGGCAAGGTCGGCACGCGGCGCATACCTTCCGCCGCCGTACGCGATCCACGTACCGGCGCTGAACTGCACGCCGCCGTAGAAACCGTTGCCGGTGTTGATGTGCCAGTTGCCGCCGGACTCACACGCGGCGAGCCGGTCCCACGTGGTTCCGCTCGCCGCGTCCGCGGATGTCACGCTGGACGACGTCGGTGCGGCGATCGCCGCGACGGCGGCGATGGCCGCCGCGCTGCGGCGCAGGTAGGTGCGCCGGTTGGAACGGTGGCGTGCCGAGTAGGCCATGGAGTACCTTCCCTGCGCCTACGAAGTGAGCTGTCGGGTTCGGGCTGGAAAGCGTGCCCGGCTGTGCGACCCCTGTCGCGCCAGCTTCACCCCTAGGCGGACCGCTCGTCGCGTTCCGCCGGTCACGGGTCCCCCGCTCCTGCCCGAGGTGTCTCGGTGCCTGGCTGGCGGGCAGGACTCGGCGTACCAGCGAGGCGTCTCCCAATGCCCGGGAGACGGTGCGACGCTACGCGATCAGACAGACCCGGGCAAGTCGTCGAGTGCGGCCCGCTCGAGATCGGGCGGGACCGGGGCGGGGACGGCTGGTCAGGCGCCGGCCGCCGTCACGATCGCGTCGGTCGCGAAGCCCGCGAGCATGCCGACCAAGAGGCCGTAAGCGAGCAGATCGGCTCGCCGCGACTTCGCCGCGATGCCCAGCAGCTGGCAGATCACATAGATGATCGACCCAGCGGCGAGGGTGAGGAACACGACGGACATCGCCTCGCTGGTGAACCCGTGCCCGACCGCGGTACCGACGAACGTCGGTCCTCCGCCGATCAGTGCCATCGCGAGCAGGAACAGCCAGCTTGGCCGGCGAACTGTTCCGTCGGCGTCGCTGTCGGCGGCCAGCGGAGCGACGATCCCAAACCCTTCCGTGGCGTTGTGCAGAGCGAAACCGATCACCAGCACCGTCGCCAGAGCGACCTCATTCCGAGCCGCGGAGTGACCGATGGCCAGACCTTCGGCGAAGTTGTGCAGGCCGATCCCGACCGCGATCAACAGTGCGAGCCGCCTTGCCGGCGACCAGCTCGCGACGCCACGGACACCGGCGGGCCGTTCGTGCACGGACATGGCGCCTGGACCGTTGTGGGCCCGGACCAGCGTGCGATTGAGGTAGCGATCATAGGCAACGAGCGACAGCAGGCCCACTGACAGGCCGACGGCGAACAACGTCCCGTACCCGAACACCGGCCCCAGACCGCCGCTGTGGTCGTGTACCGCGACGAGCGCGGCGTCGACGGGTTCCCACCCAGCGCTCAGCACGTCCCAGACCAGGAAGAGCAAGATGCCGACGGCGGTCGCGTTCAAGAACAGCTTCAACGACGGTCTCGGTCGACGCAGGCGCCCGATCGGGAGGCCGATGACGATCGTCACTCCGGCAATGAAGCCGAGCAACAGGGTGGTGGACAAATCCATCGGGCGCTACTCCATTCCAACCGGAGGGTCAGGTAAGTCTTACCTAACCCTCCGGGCTCCGCAACCCCTGCGGAAATCTGGTGTGACGAAGGCCACGGCGGATGGCGTTGTCGCCCGGCGGGGGCACGGCTACCGTGGCGGCTGATGGAACGAAACGGTTTCGTTTCACTTGATCACAAGGTACGCCGAAATGCCCCCTGCCGTTCCGGAACCGAGCGCGGTCCCCCGACCGCGCGTCGAGGGTGAGCGCGAGGAGGAGATTCTCACAGCAGCACTTCAGCTGCTCGGGCTGGTCGGCTACGACAAGCTGACGATGGACGCGATCGCGTCCGCCGCACGGGCGAGCAAGGCGACGCTCTACCGTCGCTGGTCGTCCAAGGCCGAACTCGTGATCGAGGCGCTCAACCAGATGCGGGCGCGCCACGAAAAACCGTTGGCGGACACCGGGTCGCTGCGCACAGACTTGATCGCCGCAGCGTGCGATGCCGGTGGTGTCACCGACGAGTTCGGACTGTCGGTGCTCGGCAATATCGTGACGGCAATCCAGCACGACAAGGAGTTCGCCACCGCGTTTCGCAGTCAGTTCGTCGCCGAGCGCGCCGCACGCCAACGCAGCATCTTCGAGCGAGCCATCGCCCGCGGCGAGGTTCCCGCCGACATCGACATCGACTGCGTGGTCAACGTCCTGCCCGCGGTCTGTCTGCTCCAGGCATTCGTGATGGGTGAAGACGTGACGCCACAGACCGTCGCCGAAGTGGTCGACACCGTCGTGATGCCGGCCGTCCTCCACCAGGCTCATCGAACACGTTCACACAAGAAGTAGAGGAAATCCGAATGACATCCAACGTCGAAACCGCCGATCCCGCGCGCACCGAGAACGGGCATCGCCATCTCGGCATCGCCTTGACGATCATCTCGGTCGCGCAGCTGATGGTCGTGCTCGATGGGACCGTGGTCAACATCGCGCTGCCGTTCATCGCCAAGGACCTGAACTTCTCCGAGAGCGGACGCTCCTGGATCATCACCGGTTACACGCTCGCCTTCGGCGGGCTACTGCTGCTCGGCGGCCGGATGGGTGACCTGCTCGGCCGCCGTCGGGTCTTCATGGGCGGACTGATGATCTTTTCGGTCGCCTCACTTCTCGGCGGACTCGCCCAGGACTCGAGCATGCTGCTCGCTGCCCGGGCATTGCAGGGCGTCGGCGCCGCAATCGCCTCGCCCACCGCCCTGTCGCTGATCACCACGACCTTCCCGGCAGGCAAGGAGCGCAACCGCGCCTTCGCGGTGTACGCCGCGATGTCCGGTGCGGGGGCCGCGGTCGGCCTGATCCTGGGCGGCTGGCTGACTGAGTACTCCTGGCGCTGGACGCTGCTGATCAACCTGCCGATCGGCTTCGCCGCCGCGGCACTCTCTCCGCTCTTCCTCGCCGAGGGCGTCCGGAAGCGCGGCTCGTTCGACTTCCCCGGCGCGATAACGGGCACGCTTGGCCTGGTTTCGCTCGTGTACGGCTTCACCCACGCTGCCAGCACGTCATGGAGCAACGGCACCACGCTGGTGACCCTCGCCGCCGGTGTCGTCCTGATCGGCGTCTTCTTGCTGATCGAGTCTCGCACCGCAGCTCCTTTGATGCCGTTCCACATCCTGACCCACCGCACCCGGGCCGTGAGCTTCGCGGTGATGATGATCATCCCGGCGGCGATGTTCGCGATGTTCTACTTCCTCAGCCAGACGGTGCAGGGTCCGCTGGGCTACACGCCATTGCGCGCCGGGCTCGCCTTCCTGCCGTTCAGTGCCGGCATCGTCGTATCGGCGCAGCTCGCGTCGACACTGATGATGAAGGTCGATCCGCGCTTCCTGGCTGGCGTGGGAACACTGCTCGCAAGCATCGGAATCTTTGGGTTCAGCCGATTCAACGTGGACATCGCGACACTGGGAACCAGCTCTGGTTACGTCACCGGTCTGCTGCCATGGATCTTGGTGATGTCGTTCGGCATGGGTTGGGTCTTCGTACCTCTGACGCTGACCGCGGTCCATGGGGTGGCGCCGGAGGACGCCGGAATCGGCTCCGGAGTCCTCAACGCGATGCAGCAGGTCGGTGCCGCGCTCGGCCTGGCGATCTTGAGCACGGTCGCGGTGCACGCGTCCAACCCCAAGAAGCCACAGCTCACGGCGGCGTTCGAGACTGCCAAGCAGAAGGTGATCGCGGGGCTCGGCAGCAACGCCGCAGACCCGGACAAGGTCAGGGCTGCGCTCGTGCCTCTCGGAGAGAAGGTGAAGCTGGTGGCGATCGCCTACGGCGGTCGTACCGCATTCGTCGTTGGCGCCGGCATGATGTTAGTCGGATCGCTGATCGTTTGGGCGTTCATGAACGTCCGACACGAGGAGCTCTCGACCGACGGTGCACCCGAAGGTCTCCCGATCGTCTGATGCCCTACCTGCACTGGTTGCCGGTCAACGCGCGGCTCGATCTCGTCGGCGACCCGGTTCGTCCGGTGGTCACCCGGCTGCCGGACGTCCGGGTTGCCGAGATCGACCCGGCTCTGGCCGACACGGCGGCTCTGTGTGCCTACTACGGCGTGCCGCTCGATCACAGCGCGAACTGCGTGATCGTCTCCGGACGACGCGGCGACGTGACGACGTACGCGGCGGTGATGGTGCTGGCAACGATGCAGGCCGACGTGAACGGGGTGGTCCGGCGTCGGCTCGGTGCACGCAAGGCGTCGTTTGCGTCGCAGGACCAGGCCGTCGGGCTCAGCGGTATGGAGTACGGCGGAATCACGCCGATCGGACTGCCCGAAGGATGGCCCGTGCTCATCGACCTCGCCGTCGTCGACGCGGGCGAGGTGATCATCGGCAGCGGGATCCGCGCAAGCAAGCTGCTGCTCTCCTCGACTTCTCTCCTTGCGCTCACCACCGCCGAACCACTGGCCCTGTCCCGCTGACAAGCTGTCTTCGCCAGTTGCCGGAAGGACGCTCCCCCGGTTGTCGAGAGTCAGCGGCCCGGGTCGCCGATCACAATGCTCTGATGGCCTTCTGTACCCGTTGGACCGACACCGGGCCGGACGTACCCAGCTGCTCGGCGAACAGGCTGACCCGCAGCTCCTCGACCATCCAGTGGACCGCCCACAACCCGGCTCCAGGGTGCCGGCCTGGAGACAGCGCGGCGACGTGGTCGTCGTACTGGTCTTGCAGTGCGAGCACCTGTGCCATCAGCTGCGCATCGTTGCCGATGTTCGACGGAAGCTTGTCGAGCCTGCGTCCGATGCCCGCCAGGTAGCGGCGCAGACTGCTCATTCGGTCCCAGCCGGTCTGCACGACGAACCCAGCGTGGACGAGTCCGTCGAGCTGCCTCTTCATGTCCGTCCGGGCGGGCAGCTCGGCGAGCTCTGCACGTCCGGAGAGCCGTCGTCCGATCTCGTACCCATCCGTCAGGACGACGGCGACGCGTTCGACCAGCTCGGCAAGCAGAGCCGGGCCCTGGTCCCGAACGGCTACGACAACGGCCTCGTACGCGTCGCGCGTTCGTGGCGGGCCGTCTGACTGCGTGAGCTGATGGTCGACGACGCAGAGCCAGCAGTCGTCGAGCAGCCCGTTGACCGTGGAGTGGGGAGCAAGCGCCAGCGTCAGCCTCCGCTGGTTGGACAGTGCCGCCAGCAGATCCGCCGCGGGAGACTTGACGTACTCCGCGATCAGCTGGCGCAGTCCTCGGCGGTGTTCGACCGCCTGCTCGGCGGGAGTGCTGAAGACCCGTACGGCCACGGTGCCGTCGACAACGGTGTAGGCGGGATAGCCGCGGACGTGGTGTCCGGCGCGGGTCTGTTCGAACGTCGACGGGAGCGGTTCGAACGACCTCACCCGTTCGCGTTCGAGCATGCTCGCCGCCGACGAGATCTCCGCCGCCGCAGCGGGCAGGAACTGGTCCCGGAGGCTGCCGAGGTCCTTGCCGGCGCCCAGGGTCGCGCCATGCTCGTCGACGATCCGGTACGACCAGCGCAGGTGGCGTGGAACCTTGTCGAGGTCCCAGCTGGCACGCGGGATGACCACGCCGACGGCACGGCGCAGATAGCGCTCGAGCGCGTCCAGCAGAGGCTCGGCGCCCGGCGTCACGTGCGCCAGGAACCGCCTCGCGTGGTCGGGCGCCGGAATGACCTGGACGCGCAGCGGCTTGGGCAACGAGCGAAGCAGACTCGTCACGAGCTCGTGGCGAAGTCCCGGAACCGGCCAGCTGAACTCGGCGGGGTCGAGCTGCGCCAGGGTTGCGACCGGGATGTCGATCGAGACCCCGTCGTCACGTGCCCCGGGCTCGAACCGGTACGCGAGGTCGAACTCCGCGTCGTCGTGCCGCCAGGCGTCGGGGTAGGCCTGCAGGTCGACCTGGTCGGCGGCCGGACTGGTGACCAGGTCGGCTGTGAACGTCAGCAGGCCCGGTCGCTCGCGTCGAGCGCGCTTCCACCAGGCGTCGAAGTGCCGGGCGGACACCACGTCGGCCGGGATCCGTGCGTCGTAGAGGTCGAAAACGGCGTGGTCGTCGACGACGATCCCGCGCCGCCGGGTGCGGTCCTCGAGGTCACCCACCTCGTCGAGAAGACGCTGGTTGTGGCGGAGAAACGGGTGCCGCGTCTCCCAGTCGCCCTCGACGAGCGCGTGCCGGATGAACAACTCGCGCGACAACGCGGCATCGATCCGTCCGTACCCGACCTTGCGCTGGGCGACGATCGGCAGGCCGTACAACGTCACCCGCTCGTACGCCATCACCTCGCCGCGCTTCTTCTCCCAGTGCGGCTCGCTGTAGCCGCGCACCAGCAGGTGGCCGCCGACTCGTTCGGCCCACTCCGGCTGGATCCTCGCGTTGACCCGTGCCCACAGCCGCGAGGTCTCGACCAGCTCCGCCGACATCACCCATGCCGGTTGGCTCTTGAACAGCCCGGATCCGGGGAAGATCGCGAACCGCGTGTTGCGGACGCCCAGATAGTCGCGGCGTCCGGGATCCCGCATCCCGACGTGAGACAACAGCCCGGAGAGCAGGGCTTGGTGGATCGCGTCAGCATCGGCTGGATCGTCGTTGACGGTCAGATGCAGCGACTTCGCAGCTCGGCGCAGCTGCGCATTGAGGTCCTGCCACTCACGGACCCGGAGATGGTTCAGGTACGAGTCGCGGCACATCCGGCGAAACTGGTTCGAGCCGAGTTGCCTGTGCTGGTCGCGCAGGTGTCGCCAGAGGTTCAGCCAGGTCGCGAAGTCGGACGTCGTGTCGACGAACTGGCGATGCGCAGCGTCGGCCTGGGCCTGTTTCTCGACGGGCCGCTCCCGTGGGTCCTGGATCGACAGGGCGGCGGCGAGGACGCAGATCTCCCGCACGCAGCCGTACCCGTCCGCGGCGAGAATCATCCGCCCCAGGCGAGGATCGATCGGGATCCGGGCCAGCTTCCGGCCGAGTGGCGTCAATCGTTGCTCGCCTCGCTCCGTGGTGACGGCGTTGAGCTCCTGGAGAACCTGGATCCCGGCGGCGACGTTGCGGGTCTGGGGTGGGTCGATGAAGGGAAACTCCTGAACCGTTCCGAGTCGCAGCGCGGTCATCTGCAAGATCACCGACGCGAGGTTGGTCCTCGTGATCTCCGGGTCGGTGTATTCAGGGCGCCCGTCGAAGTCCTCCTCCGAGTACAGCCGGATGCAGACGCCGGCGGCAACCCGTCCGCAGCGGCCGGCCCGTTGGCTGCCGCTGGCCTTCGAGATCGGCTCGATCGGCAGCCGCTGCACCTTTGTCCGGGCACTGTAGCGGGAGATCCGTGCGTACCCGGTGTCGACGACGTAGCGGATGCCGGGGACCGTGAGGGACGTCTCGGCGACGTTTGTCGCGAGTACGACCCGCCGCTTGCCGTGCGGACGGAAGACTCGGTGCTGGTCGGCGACGGACAGTCGGGCGAACAGCGGCAGAACGTCGAACGCGTCGGTGACTCGGCTCGGGGTCAGCCCGCTCAGGGCATCCGCGGCGTCACGGATCTCGCGCTCGCCTGAGACGAAGACCAGAATGTCGCCGGGACCTTCGGTCATCAGCTCGTGGACCGCCGCCACGATGCCCGAAGGCTGGTCGTCCTCGACGGGTCGGTAGCGCACCTCGACCGGGTAGGTCCGGCCGGAGACCTCCACGATCGGGGCGCCTCGACCGTCCGGATCGGCGAAATGCGCGGAAAACCGCTCCGGGTCGATCGTCGCCGACGTGATGAGCAGCCGCAGGTCCGGCCGCCGGGGCAACAGGCGCTTGAGGTAGCCGAGCAGGAAGTCGATGTTGAGGCTTCGCTCGTGCGCCTCGTCGACGATGATCGTGTCGTAGCGGTGGAGGTCCGGATCGCGCTGGATCTCGTTCAGCATGATCCCGTCGGTCATCACCTTGACCAGCGTCTGATCGGCGCTGCGGTCGGTGAAACGTACCTGGAACCCGACGGCGTCGCCGAGCTCACTGCCGAGCTCTACGGCAATCCGCTCCGCCACGGTCCGCGCCGCGATCCGTCGCGGCTGGGTGTGGCCGATCATTCCCGCGACTCCACGCCCGGTTTCCAAGCAGATCTTCGGCAGCTGAGTCGTCTTTCCCGAACCGGTCTCCCCGGCCACGATGACCACCTGGTGCGCAGCGACCGCTGCGGCGATGTCGGCCCGGCGTTCGACGACCGGGAGGTCGGGCGGGTACGCGATCGGTCCGAGCGCCGCTCGGCGGTCTGCCCGTTCGGCCCGGTGACCACCGTTCGTCATGAGAGACCGATCAGCCGGTGATCTCGTCGACGTAGCACCAGCGCCAAGCTTCTCCTGGCTCGAAGCTCTGCATGACGGGGTGCCGGGTCCCGTCGTAGTGCCTGGTTGCGTGCCGACCGACCGAGGAGTCACAGCAACCGACGTGTCCGCACCCGAGGCAGATCCGCAGGTGCACCCAGACGGTCCCGTCGCGCAGGCACTCCGAGCATCCCTCCGGCGGATCGGGCGACGGAACCGGCGCCCGCTCGGCGAGGTGATCACATCCGGCCTGCTGCGTGATCGCGACCAGCTCCTCCTCCGATGCCCCCGGGTTGACCCGACCCGACAGGTCGAGCATTGATTCCTCGATGTCGATCATCGCAAACACCTGCTGGAGAACTTCGTG
>JBBSHE010000011.1:0-70023 GCA_038253325.1 Propionibacteriales bacterium | reverse complement strand
GTCCGGCGTCGATCCCGAGCACCACGTCGACGACGAACTCCTGGCCGTCGCGACGCTCGAAGTCGAGAACCCCGTGGTGCCCGAACGCGCGGATTCCGCCGATTCTCAGCCTGTCCACGACGGCTCCTCGGCGTCCCAGCGGGCCGAGACTCGGAGGGCGTCGCAGGTGGCGCGCACGTTGTGCACCCGCAAACCCCAAACCTGGTGCGGCGACAGCAGCAGCGCGACGGCCGCCGAGGCTGTGTCTCGCTCTGCAGCCGGCCTCGGCGTGCCGTCCGGTGCCTCGAGCAGCGCTCCGAGGAACGCCTTGCGTGAAGCACCGACGAGCATCGGCCGACCGAGAGCGTCGAGCTCGTCCCAGCGGCGCAGCAGCTGCCAGTTGTGAGACGCGAGCTTCGCGAATCCGATTCCGGGGTCGAGGATCACCGTCTCGGGGTCGATGCCCGAGCGCGTGATCGCGTCCAGCCGGCGGCGTAGCTCGTCGACCACGTCGCTGACGACATCGCCGTACGTGGCCCGGCTCTGCATGGTCACCGACGGGCCGCGCCAGTGCATGCAGATGTACGGCACCCGCGACTCCCGGACGACGTCGAGCATCCGCGGGTCGGCGAGGCCGCCCGACACGTCATTGACGACCAGCGCACCGGCGTCGAGCGCGCGTGCCGCGACACCCGAGCGCATGGTGTCGATCGACACCGTCGCCCCCGACTTCGCGAGCGCGGCGACGACCGGAAGTACCCGGTTCAGCTCTTCCGCCTCGCTGGGTCTCTCGGCCCCGGGCCGGGTCGACTCGCCACCGACGTCGAGCAGGTCGGCACCGTCTCGGACGAGGTCCAGGCCGTGTTCGGTCGCCGCGTCGGGTTCGAACCACTGGCCCCCGTCGGAGAACGAGTCCGGCGTGACGTTCACGACCCCCATCACCTGCGGACGACCGGCGTCAGGCAGCCCCACCACCGTACGACGCAGGCGGCCCGGCATGTCAGGTCGTGATGAGGCTCATCGCCTCGGCTCGGGTTGCGGGGTCACGCAGCTGTCCCCGCACGGCACTCGTCACCGTCCGCGACCCGGGCTTGCGCACGCCGCGCATCGTCATGCACAGGTGCTCGCAGTCCAGCACCGTGATGACGCCACGTGGCTCGAGGTACTCGACCAGTGCATTGGTGACCTGGGTCGTCAGCCTCTCCTGGACCTGCGGGCGGCGGGCGTACACGTCGACGAGCCGGGCCAGCTTGGACAAGCCGGTGAGCTTGCCCTCGGCGCTCGGGATGTAGCCGACGTGTGCGACGCCGGTGAACGGCACCAGGTGGTGCTCGCAGATGGACCAGACCTCGATGTCCTTGACCAGCACCATCTCGTCGTGGCCAAGGTCGAACGTCGTCGTCAAGACGTCGCGTGGATCCATGGACATCCCGCCGAACAGCTCGGCGTACATCCGGGTGACCCGCCGGGGAGTATCGCGGAGCCCGTCGCGGTCCGGGTCGTCACCGACACCGATCAACAGCTCGCGGACGGCCGCCTCCACCCGCGCGGCGTCGAATGCCGAGGGCTTCACCAGATGCGGGCTGACGCCCAGGTCAACCACGAGGGCTCGCCGGCGGACCCAACGGGGGCATGCCCGGACCGGATGGGCCGTCGCCGCCTCCGCCCGGCAGCTCGGCCGCGGGCGGCCCGACCGGTGGCGCCTCGTTGCCCGGGTCGACGACGATGCCGGGTCCGTCCGTACGGCCGTTCGGCGACTGCCCGTTCGGCGACGGCACCGACACGGGCGGAACGGTGGACGGGGTGCGCATCGACGACCCGGTCCAGGGTGGACGCTCCGGGCGCATCACCACGTCGTCGAAGACGGAGGCGAGCTGGTTGCGGTCGAGCGTCTCGTTCTCGAGCAGCTCGGTGACGAGTCGGTCGAGGACCGTGCGGTTCTGGATCAAGAGGTCGTACGCCTCTTGGTGCGCGCCGGTGAGCAGCGCCTGGATCTCCTCGTCGACGATCGCCGCGACATCTTCGGAGTAGTTCCGGCTGTTTCCGATGTCGCGCCCGAGGAACGGCTCGGAGTTGTCGTCGCCGAGCTTGACCGCACCCAACCGCTCGCTCATGCCGTAGCTCGTCACCATGTTGCGGGCGATCTTCGTCGCCTTGTCGATGTCGTTGGACGAGCCGGTCGTGGGGTCGTGGAAGATCAGCTGCTCGGCGGCCAGCCCACCGAGTGCGTACGCGAGCTGGTTGAGCAACTCGTTGCGGGAGATCGACGACTTGTCGGCCTCTGGCAGCACCTGGGTGAAGCCGAGGGCCCGACCGCGCGGAAGGATGGTGATCTTGGTGACCGGATCGGTGCCTGGCAACGCGGCAGCCACCAGGGCGTGTCCGCCCTCGTGGTAGGCCGTCATCAGCTTCTCCTGCTCGCTCATCAGGTGCGAGCGCCGCTGCGGTCCCATGCTGACCCGGTCGATCGCCTCGTCGAGCGTGCGGTTGTCGATCGTCTTTCGGTCCTCGCGCGCGGTGAGCAGGGCCGCCTCGTTGAGGACGTTGGCGAGGTCTGCACCGGTGAACCCGGGCGTACGCCGGGCAACCGTCTGCAGATCGACCCCCTCGGCGATCGGCTTGCCGCGGGCATGGACGCGGAGGATGTCGTGGCGACCGTTCATGTTGGGGGCGTCGACGCCGATCATCCGGTCGAACCGCCCGGGACGCAGCAGGGCCGGGTCGAGCACATCTGGCCGGTTCGTGGCGGCGATCAAGATCACGCCGCCGCGGACGTCGAACCCGTCCATCTCGACCAGCAGCTGGTTGAGCGTCTGCTCGCGCTCGTCGTGCCCGCCGCCGAGCCCCGCGCCCCGATGCCGGCCGACGGCGTCGATCTCGTCGATGAAGACGATCGCCGGCGCGTTCTCCTTCGCCTGCTGGAACAGGTCACGGACCCGGCTCGCGCCGACACCGACGAACATCTCGACGAAGTCGGAGCCGGAGATCGAGTAGAACGGCACGCCCGCCTCGCCCGCCACCGCCCGGGCCAGCAGGGTCTTGCCGGTTCCGGGTGGGCCGTACAGCAGGACACCCTTGGGGATCTTCGCCCCGACGGCCTGGAACTTCGCGGGGTCCTCGAGGAACTCCTTGATCTCGCCGAGCTCCTCGATCGCCTCCTCGGTGCCGGCGACGTCGGAGAACGTCGTCTTCGGCGTGTCCTTCGACACGAGCTTCGCGCGGGACTTCACGAACTGGGTGATCCGGCCGCCGCCGCCTTGCAGGCTGTTCATCATGAACAGGAAGAACACGACGATCAGCAACAGGGGGAAGACCCCGGAGATGAACGTCCACAGCAGGCTCGGCTTGGGCACCTGGACGTCGTAGGAGCTGGCGATGTTGCCCTTTGCCTCCTCCGTCTGGACGAGGTGGAGCAAGTCGATGCCCTGGTCCTTGAGCCACTGGGCCTGGACCTTGTCGCCGTTCTTGAGCGTGGCCCGGATCTCCTGGTCGCCGTCGACGAAGACCACGCTGTCGACCTGCCCGGACTTCAGCACGGACACCATCTTGGAGGTCTTGATGTCCTGGTACCCGTTGCGTCCGGAGACGAAGTTCAAGACGAGGATCACCGCGAGCACGCCGAGGATGATCCACATCCACGGACCGCGGAACAATCGTTTCACGCCACTACCCGGAATCGGTGGTTCCGTTCCTCCATCTCGTCGCCGGGAACCCTGACCGTTCCATTGTCACCTACCGGACAAGGGCCCGGGAAATCGTGTCACCCACGTCGGGACAACCCGCCGCTCAGGCGTACACCCTGGGGTCCAGTGTGCCGACCGATCGCAGATTCCGGTAACGCTCGTTGTAGTCCAGGCCGTAACCGACGACGAACTCGTTCGGGATGTCGAAGCCGACATACTTCACGTCCACGTTCATCCGCTGGGCATCGGGTTTTCGCAGCAACGCGCAGATCTCGACCGACTCCGGCCCGCGCGACCGCAGGTTCGAGACCAGCCAGGACAGCGTGAGACCGGTGTCAATGATGTCCTCGACGACGAGCACGTTGCGACCGATCAGGTCGGTGTCGAGATCCTTGAGGATGCGGACCACCCCGGACGACGTCGTACCGGAGCCGTACGACGAGATCGCCATCCAGTCCATCTCGACGTGGCGTCCGAGCGACCGCGCGAGGTCCGCCATCACCATCACGGCACCCTTGAGGACCCCGACGAGCAGCAGGTCCCGGCCCTCGTAGTCCGCCTCGATCTTGGCTGCCAGCTCGAGCAGCCTGGTCGTGATCTGGTCCTCGGTCAGGAGCAGGGAAGCGAGGTCATCCTCTATGTGCTGGGCGTCCACGGTCGCAAGCGTGTCACAACGACGGGTGGACCGTCCGAGGCGGCCGGTACGAACACGATCCGGTCCGCTTCGCGGACCGCCCGGAGCCCACCGGGCAGGTCCACGCCGTGCTGCCCATGCCAGTCGGTGACCAGCCCGTCGACCGCGTCGACGTGCCCGAACGTCAGGTCGGTGGCACTGACCCCCGCAGCCAGGGCCGCCGAGCGGATGACCCGAGTGCGAACCGCCCGCGGCAGCCCTTCGAGGTCCCCGATGCAAACGACGCCGTCGGGTGCGCCCGCAACCGCTGTCGCCGCCCACAGGTCGAGCGCGTCGTTGTCGCGACGCAGCAGCTCGCCGGTGCGGGCAAGAGCTGCCGTGACGCCAGGGCCGAGGGACTGCTCGAGGGCTGGCAGAAGCAGCGAGCGTACGCGTACCCGGGCATAGGTGGGGTCCCGGTTGTGCGGGTCAGCCCAGGGACGGAGTCCGAGCACTGCGCAGTACAGCTCCGTGGTGGCTCGCGCAACGCCGAGCAGGGGCCTCCGGTATCGCCCCGACACCGGGCGCATTCCCGCGATCGACCGCGGGCCACTCCCGCGGGCGAGTCCCAGCAGCACGGTCTCGGCCTGGTCGTCGCGGGTGTGGCCGAGCAGGACGACGTCGGCGTCGATCTGGTCGAGGGCGCCGTAACGCGCGGACCGCGCCGCCGCTTCGGGTCCCCCATCCGCCCCGACGTTCACCCGCAGGACGTGAACCGTCCGGCACCCCAAGCCGCCGAGGGTGTCGGCGACCATGCGCGCGACGACGCCAGAGCCCGGCTGCAGCCCGTGGTCAACGACCGCCGCGTCCAGGAAGAGACCGGCGCGAGCCGCCACGAAGGCTGCGGCCGACGCGAGCGCCAGGGAATCGGCACCGCCCGAGCAGGCGACCAACAGGGTCGAGCCCGGGGCCAGGTCGCAGACCGCCGATCCGACCGCTCGACGTACCTCGGCGACCGACGGCTCGAGCGATGCCACGTCGTCAGCCGTGGATCCTGCCGACCCAGAGTCGAGGATCGGCGATCTCGTCCTTGGTCGGCAGGCTCGCCGGGTCGGCCCAGATCGCGTTGAAGCCGTCCATCCCGACCTGGTCGAGCACCCGTCGGACGAAACTCGCGCCGTCGCGGTACTGCCGCAGCTTGGCGTCTAGGCCGAGCACCCGACGAAAGAACTGGTCGAGAGGTCCGGCGCCGGCCCGTCGTTGCTGGAACTTCGCTCGGATCGCGTCGACGGTCCGGACCACGTCGGGGCCGACACCGTCCATCACGACATCGGCATGCCCCTCGAGCAACGACATCACAGCCGTCAGGTGCTCGATGACCGCCTTCTGCTCCGGCGTCTGCAAGGCGTCGAGGATGGAGACATCGGTCTCGCCTCGCGCCAGCCGGCCGACGCGTTCGGCTGCTTCCCGGATGAGTGCCGCGAACCGGCTGGGGTCGAGGTCCGCGCTCTCGATCAGCGTGCTGATCTGGTCGAGGATGTGCTGACGCAGCCACGGGACCGCCGTGAACTGCACCCGGTGCGTCTCCTCGTGGAGGCAGATCCAGAGCCGGAAGTCGTGCGGGTCGACATCGAGCTCGCGTTCGACGTGGACGACGTTCGGCGCCACGAGCAGCAGCCGCCCGCCGACCTGGCGGCCACCCGGCCCGACCGAGCCGAGATGGTACGGGTCGAACTGTCCCAGCACCTTGTTGGACAAGAATGCCAGCAGCCCACCGGCTTCGAGACCGGTCAGCCGCGAACCGATTGCCGACGTGACCTGGCCGGGAGCGCCCCTCGACTGCTGGATCTTCACCAACAACGGCGCCATCAGGTCGCGGAGCCCATCAGCGTTGGCGCGTACCCAGCCACGCCGGTCGACGACCATGACCGGCGCCGTCCCCGGTCCCCCGTCCATCGACGTGTAGCCGCGGACGTAGGGCTCGGCTGCCCGGGCGCTCTCCCGCAGCTCACCGACCACCTGCTGGGCCTGGTCCCGGCTCACGTCCGGTCCCGGGCGGATCAACCGGTATGCGGTGTTGACTGCAAGATCCCAGTCGACCAAGTTGAACCGGGGTGGTTCGTCGTCAGCACGTCCAGCGTCGGCCATGGGTCAACCGTACGGTGTGGTTGCGGCGCAAACGTCACGACCGGCAGCCGCAGGTCGCGAGCGCCGCACCGATCCGGTCCAGGACCGTCCGGGCCCGCAGCGTTTGCTCCTCGGTGATCATGTCCGCGGCGACGACGAAGACAAGGGGAGTCCCGTCGGCCGGTTCGACGACACCCGCGTACGCGGTCACGCCGGTCAGGGTCCCGGTCTTCACCCGGACCACACCGAGCGCCGGCTCGACCTGGTCCCGGAACCGTGACGAAAGCGTTCCGGAGAAGCCCGCGATCGGGAGCCCGGTCAGCACCCCACGCAGCCCGGGATGCTGCGGTGACGCCGCAACCTGGAGCACTCTCACGAGCGTTGCGAGCGGTAGCCGGTCGTCGCGTGACAACCCGCTCCCGTCGTAGATCCGGGCGCCCCGGAGCGGGACGCCGAGCCTGGATAGCACCCGCCGCTCGACGCGAACGCCCGCGGCCGAGCTGCCCTCCCGTCCGGCCGCGACCGCGATCTGGCGGAGCAGAACCTCTGCCCCTTCGTTGTTGCTGCTCTCGAGGATGAAGCCGATGATCTCGCCCAACGGCGCCGACTCGACCGTTGCCAGGAGCGTCGACTTCGGGTCGGCGCTGAGCGGACCGAGACGTGCGGTGATCGTGATGCCGTTCGCCCGCAGCTGCCGGCCGAACCTCGCGGCGGCTACGGCGGCTGGATCGGACTCGCGCTCTCCGTAATACGGCTTGATCCGGCCCTCGTCGACCCAGAGGGCGCCGATCCGCGTCACGACGCTGTCCCGGACGTACGACGGTTCCCAGTGCGGGTTGCCCGATGGCCCGGTGAACAAGGAAGCGTCGTAGCCGAGCCGTACCGTCCGAACTCCGCGGCTACGCAGCATCGCCGCCGTTTCGGCGGCCAGCCGCCGGATGCTCGCCGTCCGCGGGTACGCCGTCAACGGACTGCGGTTCCCGATGGACAGCATCGGGTCGCCGCCACCGACCAAGATGAGCCGGTTGCCGCGCTGCAGGTACCGCGTCGTCGTGGCGAACCGGTGGTCAGGGCCGAGGACATCCAAGGCGGTCAGCGTGGTGAGCAGCTTCATCGTCGACGCAGGTGTCACCACCGGTGGCGACCCGGACAAGATGACGGGCGGGCCTGTCAGGTCGGCCACCGCGACGCCGACGTGCGGACCGAGCGCTGCATCGCCGATCAGCGGACCGAGCGTCGCGCGCAGTCTCGCCATGGACAGTCGACGATCGGGCGGAGGTGCGTCCAGCACTGCAGGCGCCTGGACCAGGTGGGGCAGCGACAGCGGTGCCGGCTGCGACGGCACTTCGCGCCGTGAGTTCTGAGGCGCGGACCGGGTGAAGGACGGGATCACGCCCTGATAGGCGAGCACGCCCGCCGCGAGGACCAGGGCGGTGACGACGTAGCCGATCTTGTGCAGGACGGATCCGTGCTCGCGCCCGCCTGGCGGAGGGCGCCGTCTTGTGCACCAGCCGACCACGTGGGGGAGACTACGCTTGGGGGGCGCCGTCGGGACACGCCTGGCCTCCCGCCCGGACGAGCGATCTGAGGTGATGAGCGGTACCCGGGCAGACTACGGCTTCATCGAGGACGCCCTCGGCCAGGACGACGACCCGCTCGACGCACTCGTACTGCTACCGGAGCCGACCTTTCCCGGCTGCCTGATCCGGGCCCGGGCGATCGGGATGTTCCGGATGACCGACGAGAAGGCGCCTTGCTCACCCAACGTCGCCGGACTAGGGTCAAGCCACAGGCGATGAGGCTCGCCTTCGACTACGGCCGATCCGTTGATGGCCTCTACCACACGAAGTGACGTTGCCTTCGGGCAACCCGGTAGAGGAGCCATCATGAATTGTCTTGACTGCGCGGTCCAACAGCACGAAGCACCGGCGATCGGCGTCTGCGCGCTCTGCGGAGCGGGCGTATGCCTGCAGTGCGTGCGCTTGGACACGCGGACCATGCCAACCATCGGGAGCCCAGGCGTGGCCGTACGCAGGACCACCCGCTCCATCCTGTGTGAGCCGTGCGCCGTCGTCGCCAGCACGATGCATCCCGTCGCCTACGCGAACGACCCGACGGAACCACCAGATCAGCCTGCCGCCACCGCCATGCGCGACGGCAGGTTGTCGGCGGGCTGACCCGCCGAGAGCGGGGTGGGTTCGAGGCGGTTACCTCCCAGTGCCGCCCGGCCCACCCCGCTCGACTCATGGCGGGAGAGACACCGTGCCGTTCTCGAGCATCCTCTTCATCGACAGCGCCGACCTGGACGCTGCTGCCGATGCACCCGAACCAGCCTTCTTTCATGACCTCAACCTCGACCGGCTGATCGAGTCTGTGACGCGAGGGCGCGAGCAGTACAACCTGAAGCCGTTGTTCTACGCCCGGCTCACCAGTCTGGCCGCGATCGCGTACCGGCATGACGTACTCCGCGATCTGGGGCAGCAGGAACTCGTCGACAACCTACGAGTGTTCGCAAAGGCCATGCAGTCGATGCGCGACAACCTGGGCCGGGCACAGAAGCTCCACTACCGACGCCAAAAGGAACGTTGGCGACTGGATGCGGTCGGCACGTACTGCCGCGGAGTCGCGGGACTGTTGCAGGCACTGAACGAGGCGATGCTCGAATCGCGGGGGTTCCTCGACCTCCGCGACTACCTGACCCACTACACCAGCTCGAGCGGGTTCACCTCGATGTTCGAAGATACTCAGGGCGTGCAAGACGGTGTGTCTCGTATCGCATACTGCCTGCACATCAAAGGCAATCGGATCAAAGTCAGCCGGTACGACGGTGAGCCGGACTACAGTCGCGACGTACAGGACACGTTTCGGCGGTTCAGGCAGCGACCGACACGGAGCAGTCGCGCCTCGTTCTCGACGTCGGACAGCATGGATCATGTCGAGGCGGGCATCCTCGACATCGTCGCGCGGCTCTACCCCGAGACGTTCTCGGCGCTTGACCGACACTGCGAGCGGTACCCGAGATTCGCCGACGACACGATCATCAGGTTCGACCGCGAGATCCAGTTCTACCTCGCCTACCTCGAGTTCGTCGCCCGGGCTTCGTCCACCGGGCTGCTGTTCTGTTACCCGAAGGTTTCGGCAGACGACAAGAAGGTGCGTGCTTGCGAGACGTTCGACATTGCCCTCGCGGACAAGCTCAGCTCCGAGCCGGTGTCCGTTGTCACGAACGACTTCTCACTCGAAGGTCCGGAGCGGATTCTCGTGGTGTCCGGCCCGAACCAAGGTGGCAAGACCACCCTGGCTCGCACGTTCGGTCAGCTGCACTATCTGGCGAGCATCGGCTGTCTCGTACCAGGCCGAGAGGCTCGCCTGCTCTTGTGTGACGAGCTCTTCACCCACTTCGAGCGGGAGGAAAACCTCGGGGACCTCACCGGAAAGCTCCAGGACGAACTCGTCAGGACCCATGACATCCTCGAACGCGCCACATCAAGCAGCGTCATCATCATCAATGAGATCTTCACGTCGGCCACTCTGCGTGACGCGCTCGTCCTCGGCACGGAGGTGATCGAGCGCTTGATCCGGTTGGACGCCTTGTGCGTCTGCGTGACGTTCGTCGACGAGCTCGCGTCCCTTGGCCCAGCCACGGTGAGCGTCGTCAGCACGGTTGATCCAGCAGACCCGGCCGTGCGCACGTACAAGCTCGTCCGGAAGCCGGCCGACGGCCTCGCGTACGCTGCGGCAATCGCGGAGAAGTACGGGCTGACGTACGAGCGCCTCAAGGACCGGGTCCGCTCATGAGAGCCCAACTCATGCATCGAGAGCGCGACTTCGACATGGAGGATCCCCTGCCACCGAACGCGGATGCACTCATCCAGGACTTGGACCTGACCACGCTGTTCGCCGCGATGGCCGCGGGTGACAATTTCCTGCTCGACGTCGCGAAGCATGCGGTGCTGGGGAGTCTGACCGACGGGGACGACATCCGATACCGTCAGGACGTTCTGCGCGACTGCATCCGCAACCCCTCGGTCGTCAAAGAGATCTACGCGATCACGGTGCAGGCAATCGAGACAGAACGTCAGATCTACCGCAGCGTGTTCTTCAGGAGCCCCAATGCGATCCTGCGCCGTGGCGTGGACGCGATGCAGGCGTTGCTCGGCATGCTCGCAAGGTTGCGACGGGTCGCGGACGAACAATTGGAGCGTTTCTGCTCGGAGGGCTTCATCGAGCTCTTCGGCACGCTCGGCAAGGAGGTCGACGACACGTTCTTCGTTGCCGCCGAGGACCACCTGACACGGTTGGGCTTCCGGGACGGGGTCCTGATCAGCGCGCGACTCGACGTCGGCAACAAGGGTGCCGGCTACATACTGCGTCGACCACTCGACACCAGGCGCGGCCTGGTCGCGCGACTCTCTGACCTCGTCTCAGATCCGTTCACATTACGGATCTCCGACCGGGACGAAAGTGGCGCCAGGACTCTGGCCGACCTTCGCGAGAGGGGTATCGACCTGGTAGCCGATGCATTGGAACAGTCCGTCGACCATGTCCTCGGCTTTTTCAATGTGCTGCGATCTGAGGTCGGATTCTATGTCGGCTGCCTGAACCTGCACGCACGCATGGCGGAGCGCAGTGTTCCGACGTGCTTTCCCGTACCGGCCGCCCGTGGCGAAACCAAATTGTCCGCCAAGTGCCTCTACGACACCTGTCTTGCGCTGCGGATGGACGATCGGGTCACGAGCAACGACATCGCAGCCGACCGAAAGCTGCTCGTGGTCATCACCGGCGCGAACCAGGGCGGCAAGTCGACCACCCTTCGCAGCCTCGGCTTGGCGCAACTGATGATGCAGTGCGGCATGTTCGTGTCGGCCGAGGCGCTCACCGCCAACGTCTGTGACCGGCTCTTTACGCACTTCAAACGCGAAGAGGACGCAACAATGGAGAGCGGCAAGCTCGACGAGGAGCTGAGCCGGATGAGCGACATCGCAGCCCAGCTGACGCCGAACAGCATCCTGCTCTGCAACGAGTCGTTCGCGGCCACGAACGAGCGGGAGGGATCAGAGATCGCCCGGCAGGTGCTGCGGGCCCTCATCGAGGCGGGGGTCAAGGTGTACTTCGTCACCCATCTCTTCGATCTCGCCGATGGGCTGTACCGCGAGCGTCTGAGCGAGGCCCTGTTCCTTCGTGCGGGCCGGCAGGCCGACGGTCGACGAACGTTTCGAATGGTGGAGGGAGAACCGCTGCCGACCAGCTTCGGTGAAGACCTCTACAAACAGGTCTTCACCCACTCGTTCCTACCCGATCGATGATCCGGTCGAGTCGGGACAGCCGTTCGGTGATGGCCGCGGCCCGCTCGACCTGAGAATGCTGGTCGTGTGCCTCGACGGTTGCGACGTTCGCCGCCACGCGGAGCCGACGAAGCAAGTCTTCACTGTGTCGCTCGACCTGCGCGACCAGCGTGCGCCGCGCCTCGGTGAGTCGCTGTTGAAGGTCGCCGCGGGCCCGGCCGATGTGGCGGTCTGCAAGCTCATCGACGGTGCGATTCAGGTAAGCGGCCGACGCGCGACGTCTCATGCCGGCCGGAAGGTGCCGACGGATGGTCGTGGAGATCACGGTCGCCGTGTCGGGCTGCGATGTGGTGCTATAGAAGAACCGCAGGTCCTCGGGCAGCCGGACCGGCTCAGGCACGATCTTGAGCGCGACTCCGAACAACTCGGCCGCAGCCCCTTCGACAGCGGACAGCGCGGCTTCCAGCTGAGCGGAGGTCCGGTCGGCTATTGCCTGTAGCCCGTCTTGGAGTCGTTGCGCCCAAACATGCCGCCATTCCTGCGCGGTCACCACTGCGGCTTGGCCGAGCTCGTTGACCAGCGCGTCTTCCGTTCGCCGGTCCACTGGTCGGGATTGAGGAGTTGCAGCAACGATGTCGCGCAGCCGCCTATTGGTCTGTTGGCGAGCATCGGCAGCTGCCCTTCCCAGCTCCGAAAGCAGCTGTTGCACCCCGGCAGCAACCGTCTCGGCGCAGAATCGCCGGTGCTCGAGAGCGGCGTCAAGCGCCGCGTTGAACGCCGCGGCCCGCTCCTCGGCCGCGTCGATCTGCATTTCGGCGAGCGAACGCGAGATGTCGATCTCGGCCCGCACACGTGTGGCCAGCCGAAACGCACGGTTGCGCAGCGACGACACGACGGTTTGCTCGGAGTCTTGGGTCGCGAGGCGGAACAGGATCTGGCGAAGTCGGTCGACCGACTCCACCGCAGCCGTTGACTCCGATGTCCGTCTGGTCGATACCGGGACGACCGCGAGCCGAGTGCCGACAGCGTCGGCGATCACCTGTTCGGTATAGTCGATCACCGACGGCAGCTCCTCTTCACTGATCAGATCGGTCTTGGCCAGGACGGCCACCAGACGCACCGACCGCGATGACGCCTCGACCAGCTGGGCTCGCTCCCGGCCAGAGATCGGAGGGTCCGCCGTCAGCACCAGAACAGCGACGTCCATCGACGTCATCGCGGCAACCGTCGTGGACTCATGAGTCGAGTGCACCGAACCGGTGCCAGGAGTGTCGATCAGCACAAGCGAACGCGGCCACCGGGTCTCCTCGATGGTGACCACCACAGATGCGACGCCACGACGATTGCCCGGATTAGCCGCCTCGGCCACGTACTGGTAAACCATTTCGGTGCCGACAGGTGAGCGCCGCCCGTCGGCGAAGTGCACCTCGGCCGAAGCCACGTCCCCCGATCGCACCTCGGTCAGCACGGCCGTCACCGGCGTGACGCCGACCGGAAGCAACGGACACCCGACAAGCGCGTTGATCAGCGAGCTTTTGCCCCGTTTTGCCTCACCGATAACAAGAACCCGCACCCGCAACGAGCGCAACTGCTCACGCATCGACTCCAGCGACGACATGTCAGCGGGGCACTCAGCCGCAAGATCGGCCAACGCCGCGTCGAGTGTCGCGGCACCTCCGATCAGCTCGGGCATTCATCTCCGCCAGGTCGGCAGTCCGACGGAGACCGAGCATTGCGTGACGTCACGCGCCCGTCCTCCCCGGACCTGTCAATGACCACACCGATGGTCCAATTGCGAGGCCGCGGTGAGTCCCACGGCCAAGCCGATCACAACCTTCGCGTCCCAACATACGGGCGGGCACATCCCACGGTCAGACGCACCGCTTCAAACGCTGATGCCGAGAACGAACATACCCGGCGCGCGTCGGGGCGCATCGGCGGCGTCAGGGACGGCTGAAGAACGCGGGCGTCTCCCAGTAGAAGACATTCTGGATCTCGACGTTTCGACCGGTGCGCGGTGCCTGAATCATCTGCCCGTTCCCGATGTACATCGCCATATGGAAGATCGTGTTCGGATCCGCTGGGTTCGTCGCCCAGTAGATGAGGTCGCCAGGGCGGATCTGGCTGTAGCTGATCGGAGTCGTCTCGAGGTACTGAGTTGGCGCGTAGTGGTCGAGGTACACCCCCGCCGCCCGCCAGGCCATCATCGTCAAGCCGGAGCAGTCCCACACGTCCGGGCCGGCCCCGCCCCACACGTACGGCTCACCGAGCTGTGCGTACGCAAAGTTGACGGCGATCTGTCCCTGGCTCGTACCCGCGGGCGGAGTTGATCCGCCGGTGGTTCCCCCGTTGTTGCCGCCCGTCGACGGCGGCTTGTGGTGCCGGTGTCGCCGCGGCTCCGTGCGTTGCTGTCGCTCTCGTTGCTGCTGCTGGTTGCGCTGCTGTTGCTGGTGCGCGCGCTGTTGCTGGTGCGCGCGCTGCTGTTGCGCACGCTGCTGCTGCTCGTGCCGGAGTTGCTGTTGCACACGTTGCTGGCGGCGCTGTTGCTCCAGCAGTTGCTGACGCCGGCGCTCTTCGGCACGTTGTTGGCGCAGCTGCTCCAGCCCGTTCTCACGTTGCGTCGCCAGCTGGACCGATACGTGCTGAGCGATTGCGAGCTGGCGGATCAGCTGCTTGTGCTGAACGGCGATCTGGTCGACGACGGCCTGCTGGCTCTGCGCCGCTCGCTGCGCCTGGCGCTTGGCGTCGGCTGCGCGGCGCTTGGCCCGGCCTGCCTGCACCAGCGCGTCATCGGCCTGCTGCTGGTAGACCTTGGCGAGCTTCGACTTGGCATCGAGCCCGTCGTACGAGGACTGCATGAACTGCGCGGAGTCGTTGAAGTTCGAGATCGACTCGATCAGCTGCCGTTCGCCACCAGCCCGCAATGCAGTCCCGAGCATGCTCTGGCTCGACCCGTCGAGCGTCTGCTGGATCGCGATCTCGGCGAGCCGACGGCGCGTCTGCTCGGTCTCTCGTGTCAACCGGTCGGCCCGCTGCTGGGCCAGCTTCGCCGTCACCAGCGAAGCGTGATAGTCGTCGATCGCCTTGTTGAAGCGCTGGGCAGCAAGGCCGGCGACGATGTCGAGTTGGTTCAGGTGGTTCTCGGCCGCGGCAAGGTCCTGTCGGATCTGGGTGACCGACCGGCTTTTCTGTTCCACTTGGCGCTGCGCGTTCGCCACCTGCTCGCGGCTGGGAATCACGGGATGATGGCCGTCTGCGTGCACTGGTGTGGACGAGACGCTGCTGACGACGGACACCAGCACGGCGGCGACCGCGGCGGATGCCACTCGGCGTCGGGGAATGCGCACAAACTTCCCTTCCGATCCAGGCAGGGTGTCGAGGTGTTTGCGTTGCATCTCGTACGACGGCTACCTCGATGGACCGTAGTCGCCTTTCGTCACATTGGGAACACCTTTCACATAAAAACCTTCTGTCACACGGCGTGTCGGCTTGACAAACCACAACGGTGTAATTCAGATGCGCCTCCATTACGGCTGGGTGTTCGGGAGGTAGTAGTTCGCGAACTCCCAGCCGTACGGCGTAGCGCGGACGCCACTAAGGTGACCCCCACGCACAACTCCCGGCAGCGAGGAGACAGTCCGTGCCACAGCACGTACGCGGAGTCGTCGCGAAGAGCCAAGGTGCACCCGTGGCGGTCGAGACCATCGTGATCCCGGACCCCGAGCCGGGCGAGGCGGTCGTCCAGATCCAGGCCTGTGGCGTCTGCCACACCGATCTGCACTACCGGGAAGGGGGGATCAGCCAGGACTTCCCGTTCCTGCTCGGTCACGAGGCGGCAGGGCTGGTCGAGTCGGTCGGCGAAGGGGTCGGCGACGTTGCTCCCGGCGACTTCGTGATCTTGAACTGGCGAGCGGTGTGCGGGCGGTGTCGTGCCTGTCGCCGCGGACGCCCCTGGTACTGCTTCAGCACCCTCAACGCCAGCCAGCGCCCAACCCTCGAGGACGGAACCGAGCTCTCCCCGGCGCTCGGCATCGGGGCCTTCGCCGACAAGACCCTGGTCCATGCAGGACAGTGCACAAAGGTGGACCCCGCGGCGAACCCGGTCGCGGTCGGTCTGCTCGGCTGCGGCGTGATGGCAGGGCTCGGCGCCGCGATCAACACGGGCAACGTCGGTCGCGGCGACACGGTCGCCGTGATCGGTTGCGGAGGCGTCGGCACGGCCGCGGTTGCCGGCGCCCTGCTCGCCGGTGCGGCGAAGATCATCGCGGTCGACCTGGACCCGCGAAAGCTCGAGTCCGCGACCAGGATCGGAGCAACCCACACCGTGAACGGCCGCGAGGTGGACGTCGTCGACGCGATCCGTGCCGTCACCGGCGGGTTCGGTGCCGACGTGGTGATCGACGCGGTCGGCCGCCCCGAGACGTGGAGACAGGCCTTCTTCGGTCGCGATCTCGCCGGCACCGTCGTCCTGGTCGGTGTGCCGACGCCTGAGATGCGACTGGAGATGCCGCTGCTCGAGCTGTTCTCGCGTGGCGGCTCGCTGAAGTCCAGCTGGTACGGCGACTGTCTCCCGAGCCGTGATTTCCCGATGCTCGTCGACCTCTACCGGCAGGGCCGCTTGGACCTCGATGCGTTCGTGTCCGAGACGATCGGCATCGACGACGTGGAGGCCGCGTTCGCCAAGATGGAGCGCGGGGACGTGCTCCGATCCGTCGTCGTGTTCTGATGGCCGTCCGGGTCGAGCGGATCGTGACGTCGGGGACGTTCAGCCTCGACGGCGGCCATGGGACGTCGACAGGCCCACCTCGACAAGTGGGTCGCCGGCGGCCGGTGACCGGGGGCCCGGTTAGCGCTGCGACGATCCGGTCCCGGCGGGGTGACCCGACCGTCTCGCCCGGAAGGCCGCCATCGCCTGGCGCGCCTCGTCCGACCCGAACAACCGAGCCGAGAGCGCCGCCAGACCCGGCCCATCGTCGGCTATCCGGGCCACCAGGTCGCGGTTGAGCAGCCGCTTCGTCTCGGCGAGCCCCTGCGGCGAGGCAGCGGCCAGCTCGTTCACGAGCAGGTCGACGGCACCGTCGACGGCCTCCGCCTCGACCGCCATCGTCACCAGCCCGCAGCCAGCGGCCTCCGCGCCGTCGAAGATCTGGCCCGACAGGTACCTCATCTGGGCCTGGCGCTCGGGCATCCGGGTCAGCGTAGTGAGTGAGATGACGGCCGGGGCAAGCCCGAGCCTCGACTCCGTGAACGCGTACGTCGCGTCCGCGCTGGACACCACGACGTCGGCCACACCCACCAGCCCGATTCCACCGGCGCGTACGTGGCCACGGACCACGACGACGACGGGTTTGCCGAGGGTGGCGACCAGGTGGAACAGGTCGAGGACCAGCCGGGTCCCGTCGTCCATGCCGTGTTCGAGCGCCTCGGCCATGTCTGCGCCCGCGCAGAACGTCGACCCGGTGTGGGTCAGCACGATGACCCGGACCTCGGCAGCGGAGTCGGCGGTACGCAGCCGGTCGGACAGCTCGCGGACGAGGCGGCGGGACAACGCGTTGCGGTTCGCCGGTGAATCGAGCGTGATGGTGGCCCGCGGCGCACCGACCACGAGATGGACCAGCTCGACGGGATCCTCGGTGCCCGAAACGGCGGAATCTGCGTCGGCGGCCTCGGCGTTCTGGTTTGCGTCGTCCACGGTGACCAGCCTAGGACCCGGGTGCGTCACGAGCACGATGCAGCACGGAGCAGTCGACGGGGTATCATGGTGGCAACGACAGGGGAGCGTCACCGACGCTGAGAGTGCGAGAAGGATCGCAGACCCTCGAACCTGCACCGGCTAGTACCGGCGAAGGAAGTCGAGTCTCGGGACCGCTGCGGAGATGCTGCAACGGTTCACCCCTCCCATCGTCCCTGGGAGGACCGCCATGACGAACACAACGACGTCTGTCCACCGAACGTCCCCCGGCCTCGGGTGGCGCACCATCGAGCTCGTCACGGCGACCTTCATCGGGGTCGTGTTCGGCGTCGCCTATTGGGGATGGAGCGCGACGTACGCCTCGATCTCGAGCCCGGTTGCCAGCGTGTTCGGCGCCCTGCAAGGTTTCCTCGGTGGACCTTGGCTGATCGCCGGGGTCGTCGGTGGGCTCGTGGTTCGTCGCCCGGGCGCTGCTGTCGTCGCCGAGCTGCTCGCGTCCACCGTCGAGGCGTTGCTCGGAAATCAATGGGGGTGGGCGACCTTGGTTTCTGGAACGCTCCAGGGGATCGGGGTCGAGCTCGCCCTGCTGCTGTTCGCCTTCCGCCGGTTCGGCGTCGTCGTGGCGATGCTCGGCGGAGCACTCGCCGCGCTCCTCGAGTTCGGGTACGAGTGGCATGCGTACTGGCAAGGTACGACGACGGGCTTCAAGGTCGGCTATTGCCTGCTCTTCATGCTGTCCGGAGCGGTGGTCGCCGGCGTCGGTGGCTGGGCGCTCACCCGAGCGCTCGCCGCTACCGGCGCGATCGACGCGCTGCCGGGTGGCCGCGACGCCGCCCGCGCGAGAGCCGTCTGACGGCGTTGTCGAGATCCGGCGCCGAGGTCGAGGTACGCCACCTCACCTGGCAGCCGCTGAGCCGCCGAGAGCCGGTTCTCGACGACATCCACCTGACGGTCGGCGGCGGCGACCGGGTCCTGCTGGTCGGCCCGAGCGGATCGGGAAAGTCGACCCTGCTGAGGGCGATCGCCGGTGTCTTGCTGACCGCCGCTTCCGGGCGACTCGACGGTGACGTGCTGGTCGACGGCCACGCCGCGCTGGACACCCCGGGACTCGTCGGCCTCGTCCAGCAGGACCCGACCGGAAGCGTCGTCGCGGAAACCGTCGGGCGGGACGTTGCGTTCGGACTCGAGAACCTCCGCCTCCCCCGCGCCGAGATGCCCTCCCGGGTCTCGGCCGCGTTGGCGGAGGCGCGGTTCCCGTACGGTCCCGGCCGCAGCACCGGCACACTGTCCGGCGGCGAGTCACAGCGGTTGTCCATCGCGGGGGCACTCGCCATGCAACCACGCCTGCTCCTGCTGGACGAGCCGACGTCGATGCTGGACCCCATCGCCGCCGCCGCGGTGCGTACCGAGCTCCAGCGCCTCGTCATGGCGCGAAACGCGACGGCGGTCGTCGTCGCCCACCATCTCGACGGCTGGTTGGGCTTCGCCACCCGGCTGGTCGTGCTGGGTCGAGGTGGGCGCGTCATCGCCGACGGTACACCGAAGGACGTGTTCGCAGAGCGCGGTGCCGACCTGGCCGCCGAAGGTGTCTGGGTGCCAGGCTTGCCGCCGCCCCAGCCGCTCGCCGTCGACCCGCGGCTCGTCGTCGCGGCCCGGGTGACGGCCGGCGAGCTGCTCTCGGTGGACGACGTCGTCGTACGGCGCCGGGCCGGTCGTCACGTCGGCGCACCGAAGGTCGACCTGGCTTTCCCCGCGGTCGACGCGACGTTGCGGACTGGCAACGGACTCGCGCTGACGGGCCCCAGCGGTGCCGGCAAGTCGACGATGCTCGGCGTGCTCGCCGGGCTCCTCACACCTGCCGCGGCACACGTACGGGTGATGCCCGGATGGGGTCCGAAGCGACGCGGCGAACAAGGACCGTGGCGATGGGCTTCGCGCGACCTTGCCCGGCGCATGTCGTGGGTCGCACAACTACCGGAACACGGAATCGTCACCGGTCGGGTCGACGACGAGGTGCTCGCCACGTCGCACGCGATCGGGGACAACACGGCGACGGCTGCGGAGCGTGCCGTCGGATTGTTGCAGCTATTGGGCCTTGACCACCTCGCAACCGCGAGTCCGTACCACCTCTCCGGAGGCGAGCAACGGCGGCTGGCGCTGGCCGCCGCGCTCGCCCACGGCCCGGATGCCTTGCTGCTGGACGAGCCGACGGTGGGTCAGGACCGGCTGACCTGGGCCGTGGTCACCGGCGTGTGCCTCGCCGCCCGGACGGCCGGGCTGGCGCTGGTCGTCGCGACGCACGACGAGCTCGCCGTGCGCGCAGCAGCCGACCGCCGGATCGGGTTGGGAGGGCCGTGACCAGGCGAGCAGGGCCGTTGGCCGCGCTGCTCGGCTCCCTGCTGCCGCTGGCCGGGGCGGTTGCCGTCGACACCACCCCACGCGGACTGGCGTTGTGGGCAGCAGAGCTGGTGGGACTGGGCGCATTCGCTCCGAGCGCACGCGCCGCCGCCCTGCGGTCGATCTTCGGAGTGGTCGCCGCGATCTCGATCGGCCTGTCGACGTACCTGTACGGCGGACACCACCTCGACCCGACGTTCGCGGCAGTGCTCCGCGTGCTGTGCATCGTGACCCCAAGCGCCCTGCTGACCGCACTCATCGAGCCGAGTCCGCTCGGCGACCACCTCGCCCAACGCGTTCACCTCCCGGCGCGGCTCGTGGTGGCAAGCACGGCGGCCCTCCAGCGGCTCGACGCGTTGGCCGACCAGTGGCACCAGATCCAGGCCGCTCGACGGTCGCGCGGGCTGGGTCTCGACGGTGGACCCGTCCGTCGATCACGGGCGCTGGCCCACAGTGCGTTCACGTTGCTCGTGGTCGCCCTGCGCCAATCGGGCGTGCTCGCGGTCGCCATGGATGTCCGCGGCTTCGCCGGCGCTCATCGGCGGACCTGGGCCGAACCCGCACCGTGGTGTCCCCCCGACACGGTGCTGCTCGTGATCGCACTTCTGCTGGCGGTGGGGCCGTGGTTGCTGCGGGTCCGCGGCCTCGGCGGCTGACAGGATGCGTACGACGGCTCGGTGGAGCCCGGGGACCGGAACGGAGCGACGATGGCCAAGTACGACGGACCGCCGTCGCACATTGACCGGGCGTCAGCTCGACCCGCAGTGCGACCCCTCCGTGCACTTGCCGCGACGCTGCTGGTGGTCCTCGCTGGATGCAACGGGACCAGCGACACCACGGCGCCTAGGGACTTCCGCGCCGTGGTCGGCGACTGCTTCGACCATGCAGCCGACCCACCGGTCGACTGTGCGCAACCTCATCTGGCCCAGACCGTGTTCGTCGGCGACAAGCCGCCGCTGGACACGGCGCTCGCGGTGAAGCCGTGCCGGCGTGCCCAGGCACACTTCCTTGGCGCCGACCTCAACACCCGCCTCGACGTACAGCTGTGGATCTCGAACGACGAGACCTGGTACCGCTGCGATCTCGTGCTCCGCAGGTCCACCCGGTCCGGAAGAGGGCACGAGGATCTGGTCGGATCGCTCAAGGGCACGCTGAAGGAGGGCGCGCCGGCCAACATCCAAGCCTGCCTGGACGGAACATACCGGCCGGCGACCGATCAGCCGTACGTCTCGTGCGCCGAGCCGCATGTAGCGCAGGAGCTCACATTCGCACCGGCGATCGGCGTGCTCGACGAGCCGTTCCCCTCGGATGTGGCCGCTCGGTCCCGCAACGCATGCAACGCGGCGGCATCGGCGGCGCGGATGCTGGGCGCCAACCGCTCAGTCCATGCGTTCTTCCCGAATGACGCCCGCGCGTGGTCGTCCGGGCAGCGCAGCGCGCTGTGCTGGGTGGAGGCGACCCGGGGGAAGCTGCCTGCGGTCAGCTGATCGAGCGCCATTGGCACTCGTCGGTTGGGTGGTCCAGCAGCCGCTCCAGCGCGGGAATGGCCGCGGCAAGTGCCGCGCGGTCCTCCAGGGTGAGATCCTCGAGCAGTTCGGCGAGCGAGCCGACCCGGACCTGCGTCCGCCGACGGAGCGCCTTGCGTCCCTGCTTCGTCACGGAGACCAGCACTGCACGTCCATCCGATGGATCGGCGGCACGCTCGACCAGCCCCTGTGCCTCGAGCCGACCCACGAGCGTCGTCATCGAAGGTTGGGTGATCCGCTCCAGGTCGGCCAGCTCGGTAAGCCGGAACGGGCCCCCGCGCGCCAGGCGCGACAGCGTACTGGCCGACGACAGGCTGAGCTCACGCTTGGCCGATGACATGCGGATCATGAACACCGCGAACCGGTCCAGGGCGTCGGCGATCGTCGCGGTGTCGGGAACGGGAGTCGTCATCGTTGCCTCCGTTACGCACACCGACTCTACGCGGTGCGACGGACGGCCCGAGCCGCCCTACACCGTTGCAGTGAGCGCTCACTTCCTTGGTGGTTCCCATACCGCCTGCCCCAAGAGCGAACCCAACCCGCCCCCGGATCGAACAGCGTGGCAGCGGGGACGCCGTGCGGAAGTCGCGTTTCATTCAGTCAGGACAAGCCAGCTCCTGCCGTCGATGAGTTCACGTGCCGCGTCGAGATGACCGGCGTGGCAAGCAGTCTCAGTCACCACGTGCAGGATGATGTCCCGCAGTTCGTCAAGCCGCCAGTCGCCGAAGAGCTCGGCCGGCCACCACACCGGAGCGGTGTCCAGAAGGGCAGTGCCGATGATGGCGTTCGCGAGTTCTGCCTCCTGCCGGTACAACCCGAGAACCGCCTCGACCGGCACATCCGGGCCGACCTGCCAGGCGTCGAAGGCTTCGGCCAGTCCATCGATGACGGTCTGGTCACCGGCGACGACGCAGCGGAACCAGAACCGTTCGACGTCAAGAGCAAGGTGCCGTACGAGTCCGAGGCAGCTCCATCCCGACGGCAGCACGGCCAGCCGTAGCGCCTCCTCGTCAAGACCGTCCAGGATCCCCAGTACGTGATCCCGCTGAGCGTTCAGGGATGAGAGCAGCGTTTCACGCTCCCTTGCCAGGGTTGTTTGTCGCATTGTTTCTTCACCTTCTCCATGAGTTGATTGGTCTCGCCTGATACGTCGGAGCAGCGCCCGGGAGGTCGACATGATGCGACGCGGTCTGCCGGCCGAGTCGGCTCAGTTGGTGTTGCTGTCGGTATTGTCCGGGGGGCACCCCATCTACTTGCGCACCAAGGACGCTCTCGCCATGCCGGAGACCAACCGTGACGCGATCCTGGACCAGGGAGAGGCGCGATGCGCCAGGCTCGAACGAGCCGAGGAGAGCGCGGGCCCGTTCCCCGATGCACGTATCTGTGCTGTTGAGGTGCGACCGATCATGGATTCGTCGGGCCGACGGATATGAGCACCCCTGCCGACACCGAGGACCTGTGGCGATGCCTGGCGCCACAGGTGCTCGGTGCCCTGATCCGGCGTTACGGAGATTTCGGCACGGCCGAGGATGCCGTACAAGAGGCACTGCTCGCTGCCGCGACCCAATGGCCAGAGCAAGGCATCCCCGATGATGCCAAGGCCTGGCTCATCACGGTGGCCTCGCGACGGTTGATCGACCAGCGCCGGAGCGATCAAGCTCGCGACCGACGTGAGATCGCGGCCGCCTCGATGATGCCGTCCGATGAGCATGCCGCACCGTCGTCTGACATGGAGAACTCGCGGGGCCGTGACGACACCCTGACGTTGCTGCTGCTGTGCTGCCACCCCTCATTGACGCCACCGTCGCAGGTCGCGCTGACTCTTCGCGCCGTCGGCGGCCTGAGTACCGAACAAGTCGCGCGAGCATTCATGGTTCCTGAGGCAACCATGGCCCAACGGATCAGCCGTGCCAAGCAGCGCATCCGAGCAGCCGGCGCCCGGTTCCGCCCGCCGCCCCCCTCCGAGCAGCCTGACCGGGTGCGCGCCGTACTGCACGTGCTCTACCTGATCTTCAACGAGGGGTATACGGCCACCGCGGGCTCAGACCTCCACACCGCCGCGCTGACCCAAGAAGCCATCCGGCTCACCCGAGATGCTCGCAGGCTCCTGCCGGACGACGGCGAGGTTGCGGGCCTGCTCGCACTCATGCTGCTCACCGACGCTCGACATCCCGCACGCACGCGACCGGACGGAACCCTCGTCCCGCTCGAACAGCAAGATCGACGGCAGTGGACCCAGAAGTCGATCGATGAAGGCATCCGCCTGATCACCGACACCTTGTCCCGCAGACCCCTTGGCCCCTACCAGATTCAGGCCGCCATCGCGGCGGTCCATGCCGAAGCCTCGACCGCGGACGCCACCGACTGGCCTCAGATCCTCGCCCTCTACACGCTGCTCGAGAGGCTGGCGCCCAACCCGATGGTCACGCTCAACCACGCAGTCGCAGCCGCCATGGTGCACGGTCCCGAGCGCGGGCTGGAGATGCTCCAGGCAGTGGACAACGACAAGCGGCTGGCCGAGCATCACCGTCTTCACGCTGTGCGGGCGCACCTCCTCGAGATGGCAGGCGACGACGAGCGAGCTCTGGAGAGCTACAGCCTCGCCGCACGCCTCACCACGAGCCTGCCCGAGCAGCGCTACCTCAGAGCGAGGGCGGAAAGACTTCGCAAGCCTCTGCCTGATGGTGCCAGCGCTGAGACCTGACGCGGGAAGACGCATGGTCGCCCGTTCGGCGAATCAAACATCGGCCATTGTCGCTCGTCGCTATAGGTCGAGGACTCGGCGCAACCCTCGGTCGACGTCCTCGGTGAGGTAGCGGGCACGGCCGCGACGACGTCGCCGAGCTCGGTCTTGTCGAGCGTGACGATGGCAGTCACATGCCTGCCAGGATAACCTGGTATGACTACGCTGAGGCTTGGTCCGCATGCCCCTGCACAGCCAGCCCAACGCACGCGACCTGCCGCGATTCTCGTGTCCTTTGCGGCCACCTGGTCGCGATACCGTCGTCGCGATGACACTCGAGGCGGGGTCCGCCGCGGTGCACCTACGACTGAAAGTTCACGACGTTGACACATCCACTCGATGGCCGGGTCGCGCTCGTAACCGACGGCAACCACGGTATCGGTGCCGCTACTGCTGTCTTGCTGGCGAGCGCTGGCGCCGCTGTGCTGGTGACGTATCTGCGTGTTCAGGATGCGCCTGACGCCGGCATTCCAAGTACATATCGGAGCAACCGTGCAGGCGACGCCGAGATGGTGCTCGAGGAGATCCGGATCGCTGGCGGTCAAGCCGAGGCCATCGAAGCCGACCTCTGCCAAGACGACGCCGCCTCGACGCTGTTCGATGCCGCGGAACGCCGCTTCGGCGGGGTGGACATCCTCGTGCACAACGCCACCGGTTGGGTAGCAGACACCTTCAGGTCGGCGACGACCGATCGGCTCGGACGGGCACTCCAGCGAGTGACCGCAGCGACCATCGATCAACAATTCGCTGTTGACGCGCGCGCCGGCGGCCTACTCATCGCGGAGTTCGCGCGCAGACACGCGGACCGGGGCGCGTCCTGGGGACGCATCATCACGCTCACATCAGGCGGCGCCGACGGCTTTCCCGAAGAGGTCAGTTATGGCGCCGCCAAGGCGGCGTTGGTCAACTACACTCTCTCTGCGGCCACCGAGCTGGCGGACCTCGGCATCACTGCAAACGCTGTACACCCACCGGTCACCGACACCGGCTGGGTCACCGAGGAGGTCGAGCAGGCGGTCGCTGACAGCGACGAGCTTGTCCACATTGCCCATCCGAGAGACGTCGCAGCCGTCATCGGCTACCTCGCGAGCGACGAGTCCTGGCTCCTCACCGGTAACGTCATTCGGCTTCGCTAGAGCCGGTGCAGCACGTTGACCACCTTGTCTTGACAACCACATCGTTGCATCGCGTCGATGTCGCACCCGCCCTGGGCCCGACGATCAGGCGCGAGCTCGCACGCACCAGGCTGAGGCTTCAACCTCGAACGGCGCCCGTGGCAGACGCTGCGCGCATCGGCTACGCAGTGCATCGCGCCGCGACTCATCCAACTGGGCGACGAAGGCACCCGCCGGTCCGACGCCGAGAGTGAATGGTTCCCACCATTCATTGAACGTCGCGAACCGAGCTCTGACGGTCAACGTGCTGGGTTCGACACCCTCCAGCCCCGCCGCCTTGCACAGCTCCACCAGGTGGCCCTCCCGAGCGCCGGGAAGGTCGGCCTCATTCCGCGCATTCGGATCAATCTCATGCACGGCCAACCAGAAGACGGAGAGGGGGCCACCGTCTCCGGCGTGGTCCCAAACGCATGCGGTCACCATGCCGCCAGGACGGGTAACCCGCGCCATCTCGAGCAGTCCCGCCACGGGATCGGTCATGAAGTGCACGACCAGTTGGGCAAAGGCGATATCGAAACTGTCGTCAGGAAAGGGAAGATGCTCGGCGGCCCCGAGCCGCACGTCGACCTCGGGGAAGCGCAGCCTGATCGCTGCGACGAACGGAGCGGACGGATCGATCGCCGCTACGGCGCCGGCTCCCAGACGCTCCACCAGCTGCGAAGTCAATGCTCCGGGTCCGCACCCGACGTCCAGCACCCGCTGGCCCGCACGTACGTGTGCCAGCTCCGCGAACTGCACAGCCAAGGGTTCGGAGTACCGACCCATGAACCGGGCGTAAGCATCCGCAGAGACGTTGAATGTCACCACCTGAATGTACTTCTCCCCCCAGTGCGTAGCCACCGAACCTCCGCACCTGGCGCATCGCTCCACGACTTGGGGCAACCGTCCGTCGACTAGAACAGCGTTACCTTGAAAGCACGGCCACGACTGGGCTGACCACTGCCTAGGTGGGTTCCCATATCGCTGCGTCGTGAGCGAAGACAACCCGCCTCGGATCGAACGCCAGCAGCCGTTCCATCCACCCGGGTGGCGCGGGTAGCGGTTCGGTGTGGCCCAGGACCGTAGCGGAAATGGCGAGCGCATCTGCACTCCACGCAGACGCGGTGTCGTGAGACTGGCCGGCCAGCACGACCGAACCGTCGTCGCACTCCACCACCAGCGACTGGTGACCATCAACGTGGCCGGGGGTAGGAACAACGTGGACGCCGGGCCAGATCTCCGCCTCCCCATCCAACAGGTCGTACCTGGCGCCAGGGTGATCAATCAGGTGCTCCATCGTGTAGCCCCCTGCCTCGGCCACCGATAGTTCCCCTCGCTGGCAGACAACCGGCGTACCGGCCAGCATGGGGTTTCCACCGCAGTGGTCGAAGTGCAAGTGGCAGTTCACCACCACGTCGATGTCGCGAACGGCGACACCCCGATCGCCGAGTGCATTCGGTAGCGGGATTCGCTGTGGCCGGTACCAACTCTCGGTCTCAGCGTCGCCTTCGCCAAGTCCGGTATCGAGCAGCACCAAACCTCGGCGGTGCCGGATCAGATACCCGTAGACGGCCTCGACTCGTGGTTGCCCGGTACCAGTCTCCTGCGCCGGTCGCACGAACGTTCCAAGCGGAAGCCTCATGACGTCGTGGATGCGCATATTGAAACCGTACGGGCGGCCGAGGCCGGCCGGTGGCCCGACCGCGTCCTACAGCTGTGAACGCGCCTGCTCGACCGAGCGCAGGATGCCTCCAGCACCGCTGGCCTCGGCGATCTCGCCCGCTTCCTCGAGTAGCGCCAGACCGTCGTCACGGCGGCCCTCTGCGACGGCGATGTAGGCCAACCCAACCAGATTCGCGGCAACGCCGGGCAGGAACCCGATCTCCCGGCGAAGCCGCACAGACTCCTCCAACCGCTCACGCGCAGTCTCCAAACGCCCGGCGGCGTGCTCCGCGATCCCCAGGTGCCGCAGCGCATACGACATCGTCAGCTTGTCGTCGACCTGTTCCGCAAGCTTGTAGGACCGTTCGAGAGCGGGAACCGCAGCGTCGTTGTCGTGCCGGACGACCTGCTGGAAGGTGCCGACCCAGAACACGGACTCAGCCTCACCGCGCACGTCGCCGAGCGTCCGGTACAGCTGCGCCGCACGCTCGAACAGGGCCAGCTCCTGCGGCTCCTCAGTGCCGTCCGCGAGAATCGCGCTGCTGTCGGGGGGTCGTTGCTCGAGGAATCGCGCATGAATGAGCCGGCCCCGGGCCAGCGCGAGGTCGGCTTCGACTGCGTCGAGCTCCCGCTCAGCGATCGCCAGCGCGCTGGCATCGCCACCGAAGACCGCACGTTCGTAGAGCAGCCTGGCCCGTTCGATTCCTTCTTCTGCGCTCATCGCCGTTCCCAAGTCAGTCCTGGCTGATCGGGGTTTACCCGATGCCTGTGGTCGACGAACCGGGCCGCGGCGTCCGCGTGGTGGGTGTCGTGGTCGTCGGCGTCGTCGGTGCGGTCGTGGTCGGTGCCGTCGTGGTCGGTGCCGTCGTGGTCGGTGCCGTCGTGGTCGGTGCCGCGGTCGACGGGGACACCGATGTCGGGGCAGCCGACGTGGGCGCACCCGCCGACGTATCCGTACCGGTGGGACCGGAGGGTGTCGGCGAGCTCGGACTCTTCGTGGGATGGCTCGACCTGGCCGGACTGGAGTTTCCGGGAATCAGGTCACCGATCGTCGTACCGCCGCTCCCGTGGCCGGTGATCGAGCCCGCCGACTGGCCGAGCATCAGTTCGACGCCCGTGAGGACACCCAGACCCGCGATGACGGTCACAACCGCCGTCACCAGAACCGTCTGCCATCTGCGCAGGCCGTTCGACCAGTCCAGCCGCGAAGGCTTGGAGCGTCCCGGCGCCTCCGCCCGACTGCTCGCTGATCCCTGGAAAGCCGTTGCGTCGACCTCGTCTGGCATCATCGCCGTGGAGGCTGCGGGGGCGACGCCCTGCGGCGAAAGGACCCGCGTCGTGACCGGGTCGCCGTGTACGTACGTCGTGGAGCGTGGTGCGATCGGCAACGTCTCGAGCAGCACCTGGGAACCGCGGTGGATCGCGTCGCGGCTGCGTTCGAGTGGAGGGGTGTAGACCGCGGTGGCGACGGATGCGACCAGGCTGACGACGAGGGCGCCGAGAACGGTGCCGGCGAGACCCAGGTACGACGACGCGAACGCTGCCGACGCCGCCGCCAAGGCGCCCGCAAGAACCCTGTGCAGACTGATGTCGACGGATCGGCGTGGTCGCTCGAAGTTGGACTCGCTTGCCGCCGCTGGCCGGGTCCCCGCTTCGTTGTCGGTCAGCAACCTCTGGTTCTTCGACATACCTGCCTCTCGCACAGCCCGCGCGAAGCAACTGCTTCGACGGTGGATGGTTGATGCCCGACCGGCACCGCTTCCAAGGCTAGGTGAGCAGCCTGAGAGGAGCCCTACCAGGAACGGACCTTGGATGGTGAGTCCCGCCACATTTCCTCGCACGGCTCAACCGGTCCGGACACGGGCAGCTCGACGATCGGCAGTGCCTCGAGGTCGTCGGTCCGGATGTGGGACAGGCTGCCGCGGTACCGTCCGAACGGCGTACGGGCCGCGTCGAGGAGGTACACCGGTTCGAGGGTTGCCAGGCCGCGAGGTGACCACTGCGTGGGAGCCGCCTGTCGGAATCGAACCGACGACCTACGCATTACGAATGCGTCGCTCTGGCCAACTGAGCTAAGGCGGCTTGACCACTGGGGCCGGGTCTGCCGGACACTCCCTAGGTCGACGCACGAGCGTACCAAGCCCCCCTCGATCGACGATCCGGCCGGTCGGACCTGTCCAGTGCGGACGAGGAGCAACGACCGGCGGCAGCTCAGCAGCGCTTGCCGTCCGGAGGCACCGCGTCGTTGACCAGATAGTTGTCGATCGTCGTGTCGATGCAGGAGTTCCCCATGCCGTACGCCGTGTGGCCGTCACCGTTGCGGCTGAGGAGCACGCCGGAGTCGAGCATCTTGGACAGGTCCACTGCCTGCTGGTACGGCGTCGCCGGATCCCTGGTCGTGCCGACGACGACGATCGGGGCGGCGCCCTTGGCGTGGAAGTCGGGCTGCGGGAACTCCGCTTTGGCGGGCCAGTTCGAGCACGCGTACGGCCACCACATCGCAGCCGGCCCGAACGTCGGCGATGCCTTGAGGAACTGTGACCTCCCGGCTTCGATCTGGGCCAGTGACTCGCTTTCGGGGTGGTCGAGGCAGTTGACGGCCGACTGGGCCTCCATCGCGTTGTCGGAGTACGTGCCGTCCGGCTGCCGGTCGGTGTACTGGTCGGCGAAGTACAGCATCTGCGAGCCGTCGCCGGCCAGCGCGGACCTGAGCGCGCTCGTCTCGTACGACCAGTAGTCCTTGTTGTAGAGGGGAAGGATGATCCCCAAGAACGCCTCACCCTCGGTCAGCTTTCGCCCGTTGACGTCCAAGGGCGTGGAATCGATGCTCGTCAGGAAGTTCTGGATCTTCTGCTTCGCCGCGCCGACGGTGCTTCCGAACGGACAACCCTGCTGGACGCAGTTCTTGAGGTAGGCGTCAAGCGCGCCCTCGAACCCCTTCGCCTGGGACAACTCGCCGTTCTTCGGACTCTGCCCAGGGTCGACCGCCCCGTCGAGGACCATCCGGCCGACCTTGAGGGGGTATTCCGCGGCGTAGGTGGCGCCGATGTAGGTGCCGTACGAGGCACCGAAGTAGTTCAGCTTGTCGTCGCCGACCAAGGCGCGCAGGACGTCGAGATCCTTGGCCACCTCGACCGTCGACATGTGGTCCATCAACGGTCCGGATCGACCCCGGCAGCCATCGGTCATGGCCTTCCACAAGTCGACCATCTGCTGGATCTCGCTCTGGTCGTCCGGCGTCGGGTCGGACGCGACGTAGGTGTCGAGCTCACTGTCGGAAAGACAGTCGATCGGCGTGCTCTTCCCCACTCCGCGCGGGTCGAATCCGACGACGTCGAAGGCGGACGTGACGTCGGACCCGAGCTGGATCTGGTCGACGTAGTCGACGCCGGAGGCACCCGGGCCGCCCGGATTGATGAACAGGCTGCCTTGCCTGGTCCCCGTCGCCGGCTTCTTCTTCAGCGCCAACGTGATGGCCGATCCACCGGGATTCTTGTAGTCGAGCGGGACCCAGACGTTCGCGCACTGCTCACCGGTCCCACAGGACTGCCAGTCGACCTGCTGGTGGTAGAAGCGCTGGAGCCCGGACCCCGGTGGGCCGTCGCCGAACCCGGCGGGAAGGTTCGTGGGGCTCGTCGGCGTCGTGTCCGGCGGTGTCGTGTCGGTCGGTGTGGTTGCCGTCGGGGTCGTCGGCGAGGTTGTCGTCGGTGTCGAGTCCTGGGAGCTCGCGACCTCCTTGGCGTTCGCGCACCCGGCGAGGACCGCGGCGACGGTGAGCACCGCCAGCCCGGACGCGACGTTGCGACGAGTCATGGACCCAGTTCCTTTCTCACCCGGCCGCGGACGACGGGCACGTTCGGCTGCGGATGCCGAGCGCTTGTCACCCGACCGCGGACGGCGGGTACGACGTTGGCGCCGCCGACAACGTTCCGGAACACGCCAGTCACTCGCCGACCGTCTCGGCGCGGTCCACTGTACGTGGACCCCTTCGCGCCGGTCTTGGTCGTCCACAGCCCGGCGCCCGGACGGACCGCTATTTCACCAGGTCCTGACTGAAGTCCTGGTAGTCACGGCGCACGACGAGGCACACGATGTTGTTGTCCTTGTTGTCGTTCCACAGCGACTCGGTCGGGTAGAGGCTGAAGGGCAGATAGCCGGTCTGCACCGAGACGTTGCTGCTGAACTGCTGGACGCACTGGCCGGCCTTCCCGGTCACCATCGACTCGTTGTACGCGCCTTGGCCCACGTTGATCAGGGCGTACGCCTGGGCGTTGTGCGACTGCGAGCAGGGGACCCCCTTGAGGTCGCCGAAGCCGACCTTGATCTGGCCACCGGACTGGAGCCCGTTGATGTCGAGGCAGTCCTTGGTGCGGATCTGGTCGAAGTCGATGTTTCCCGCCTTGGTGATCGTTCCCGACGAGTCACGTTCGGCCTTCTGCGACTCCACGAAGACAAGTGCTGCGACGATCAGGCCGGTGATCACGACACCGATGACGATGCCCGCGATCGCGAGGCCACGGCCCTTCCGGCGATGGCCGCGAGTCGCCCGTACTCCGGCGATCGACAGTGGCACGCCGACGACCAGCCCGATGAACGGGATGAAGGACACCACGAAGCCGCTGATCGCGAGTGCGCTCCACCCTCCGCCGGTCTGCGGCGGCTCGGGCACGGGGTACGCCTGTGGGTACTGCGGAGAACCGGGCCCACCCGGCTGCGCGTACCTGGGGTCGGGTGGCGGATAGCCGCCCTCGGCCGGGAAGCCGGGCGACTGGCCCGAAGCTCCGGCCGGTGGAACAGAGCCGTATGACGGTATCGGCGCAGAACTCGACCCCTCCGGAGGTGGCCACGCACCGGACCCTGGACCTTCACTCATCCGCTGCACCTTTCAACGCGATCATCAAGGACTCCATCGCGAGCGCCGGAGCCACCTCCCCTTCCATCGACTCGCGATGCTCAAAGATGGTTCCCAACCGTCTCACTGCGGCCTCCGGTCGGCTGGCACCTGCCGCGTCTTCGATGACCTCCCGCAGCTCCTCGTTCACGAGGTCACCTCGCCATCCGAGCTGCACGGCCACCACGTCGCGATAGAAGGACGCCAAGTCCAGCAGGTGACGGTCCAGGGCGTCACGCTGAAGTCGTTTGGCCCGCAGCTTCTGCCTGCCGTCCAGCTCCTTGACGGCGCCCGCGTAGCCGCTCGTGCGCACACCGGGGGTCCCGCTTCCCATTGACAGGTTGAGGTCGGCACGCTCGTCGGTGTTGAGCCGGTCGATCGTGGGTTGCGCCTCGCTGGCGGCCAGCTCGACCAGCCGGGCGGCCCGTACGAGGCAGTCGCCGAGGGTGTCGAGCTGAGCCGGAATCCGGAGCACCTCGGTCCGGCGCTCCCGCGCGCCTTCGTCACGAGCGAGCGCCCGAGCCCGACCGATGTGGCCCTGAGAAGCTCGGGCGGCGAACAATGCGACGGGTTCAGGGATACCCTCCCAGGCCACGAGGTGGGCGGCGACCGCCGTCGTCGAGGGGGTCCGCAGCACCATGGCACGGCATCGCGATCGGATCGTCGGGATGATGTCCTCGACCGTCGGCGCACACAACAGCCAGATCGTCCGCGCCGGTGGCTCTTCGAGGCTCTTGAGCAGCGCGTCCGCGGCCCGGTCGGTCAATCGGTCGGCGTCCTCGACGATGAGCACCTGCCAACGCCGATGGGTCGGGGTCATCGCAGCCCGCCGAACCAGCTCGCGCACCTCGTCGACGCCGATCGACAGCTGGCTGGTGGTGACCCGGGTCACGTCCGGATGGCTACCGGCCAGGACCGTGCGACACGACAAGCAGGACCCGCAGCCGCTGTCCACACACAGCAGCGCCGCAGCGAACGCCTTGGCGGCATTGGAACGGCCGGAACCCGGCGGTCCGGTGAACAACCACGCGTGAGTCATCCCGGCGTCGGCGAATCCGGCCAGGTGCCGGTCGGCCGACGCCGCGGCGTCACGGAGTCGGTCAGCTAGCGGCTCCTGACCGACCAGATCGGCCCAGACCGTCACGTCGCGGTCTCGTCGGATCCGACCCGCGTGCCGTCCTGGTCCGAGCCAACGGCCGCGTCGGCGATCAACGGGGAGATCCGGTCGAGGACCGCACGGTGAATGACGTCGGGGTTGCTTCGGGCGTCGAGCACGAGGTAGTGGCCAGGGTCGTCGACGGCGATCCGGAGGAACTCGTCGCGTACACGGTCGTGGAAGGCGGCCGGCTCGGACTCGAGCCGGTCCGCCTCGCCGTACCTGCCGCGTCCGTGTTCAGGACGGATGTCCAGCAGGATCGTCAGGTGTGGGCGCAGGTCGCCGGTCGCCCAGCGGGCCACCTCTGCCACCTCGCCGCTGTCGAGCGCGCGCCCGGCACCTTGGTAGGCGAGCGTCGAGTCGACGTACCGGTCGGTGATGACGACCGCCCCCCGGTCCAGCGCCGGCCGGATCACCTTCGTGACGTGTTCGGCCTTGTCGGCGGCGTACAGCAAGGTCTCTGCACGGTCGTCGAGCTGCCCGGTCGCCGGATCGAGCACGATCGCCCTGATCCGGCTCCCCACCACCGAGGCGCCCGGCTCACTGGTGAGGACGACATCGCAGCCGGCGGCACTCAACGCCTCCGCCAGCAGCTGGGCCTGCGTCGACTTGCCGGCGCCGTCGCCACCTTCGAACGCGACGAACAGCCCGGACTCGGCGTAGGCGGGTCGATGGCGTCGCACGGACGGCTTCACACCTCTCCGCATGCTGGGCGGCACGCCGTGCCGGTTGGCGCTCGGCCGGTCGTCCATCAGATGGTATGCCCGGAGTCCGACACCGATGAGCAGTACGGCCGCCGCGAACATCGTCATCGCAGCACCGTTGTAGTCGAGGACCGAGTCGTCGGTGACCCGGAACCGATGACGGCCGATCGTACCTGCGATCAGCGGACCCACCGCGAGCACGAGCGACAAGACCAAGCGGATCAGGGTCTGCACGAACGCGAATGTCCGGCCCCGCAGAGCGTCCGTCACCTCCAGGCCGAGCATCGTGTAACCGAGGATCCAGGCGGTGCCGGCGCACGCACCGAGGACGACGGCGAGCATCGCCACCACGACCAGGTTCGCGACCAGGGCGATCGCGGCGAGCGTGCTGCCGGCGGCGGTGAGCGCGAGTCCGAACAGCTGGCGGCGGCCGAGCGTCGGCAGCACGCGGGGACCGCGCAGCATTCCGGCGGCCATGCCCGCGAACACGCAGCCGAACAGCAGCCCGTACCCGGGGTCGCCGCCGCCGAGGTCCGCGACGTAGACACGCGCGAGACCGATCACCACGCCACCAGCAGCAAACGCCCCGACGATGCCGAGCGTGAGTCCGCGAATCAGCGGGGTCCGGAACACGTACGACCATCCGTCGACGATCACCTTCAAGACGCCTGCCCGGTCTCCGTCAGCCAGGGCAGGACCCGGGGGGATGTCGCGCAGGGAGGCGATCACGAGCCCGGAGACGAGGAACGTGGCGGCGTTGGCATACAACGCGATGGTCGCAGGCGCACCGCCGCCCCTGACCGTGGCATCAACTGCTCTGGAGATCAGCGAGAGCAGCACGAACAGTGCCGCCGCGGGCAGTGCGGAGCCGTACGTCGTTGCGATCGAGAGCTGGTTCGCGGCCTCGAGCCGGTCGGCGGGTACAAGGTTCGGGATCGTGGCGTCCTTGGCAGGTAGCCAGATCAGGCTCACCGCCTCGACGAGCACGGTCGCCACCATCAGCCAAAGCAGCGTGCCCACCAGCGGGATGGAGACGAACAATGCGGCCCGTACGACGTCACCAACAACGAGGTTCCAACGCCGATCGAGCCGGTCGGCAAGATAGCCGGCGACCGGACCGAGGACGACCGCGGGCAGCACCCTGAGTAACAGCACGCCGCCGATGGCGTAGTTCTGACCGGAGTACGAGTGGGGAGCGAGCATGCTGGCCATCGCGGTGATCGCGAGCAGACCCAGCCAGTCGCCGAGGCTGGACAGGCCGAGCCCGATCCACAGTCGCCTGAAGTCGCGCAGCCGCAGCACCGCACGGATACCGGCCGGCTCGGCCGACCGTGGCAGGGGCACACGCGCGGAGCCACTCACCCCGCAAGCCTATGGCGTCCGCCCGCCCCACCTTTCCCATGTTTACGTGGGACGTCTGTACTTCACCCACGAAATTCGTGGGTGAAGTACAGACAACCTGGGTGAAGCACCGCCAATCACGGTCTGTGTCACCTCTCAGGTTGCCTTCTTCGCGGCCGACTTCTCGCCACCTGCTTGGTCGCCGCCTTCTTCGCCGCCGTCTTCTTCGCCGTCGCCTTCTTCTTCGCCACCTGCTTGGTCGCCGCCTTCTTCGCCGCCGCCTTCTTCGCCGCCGACGCCTTCGGAGCCGACTTCGCCGCCATCTTCTTTGCGGTCGTCTTCGTGGTCGCCTTCTTGGCGGGACCACGCGCGCGCCGCTCGGCGAGCAGCTCGGCGGCTCGCTGCGGCGTGATGTCCTCGATGGTGTCATCGCGCCGCAACGTGGCGTTGTACTCGCCGTCGGTGACGTACGGGCCGAACCTGCCGTTCTTGACCGTGATCGGCTGCTTCGAGACGGGGTCCTCGCCCAACTCGCGCAACGGAGCGGCCGCCGCTTGGCGTCCTCGGGTCTTCGGCTGTTGCAGGAGGGCCAACGCTTCGTCCAGCGTGATCGTGAACAGTGCGTCCTCCGACCCGAGCGACCTTGTCTCGGTGCCTTGCTTGATGTACGGGCCGTATCGGCCGTTCGCGACGACGATCTGCTCCGCCGATCCGGCCGGTGAGCCCAGGCTCCGCGGCAACGTGAGCAGACGAAGCGCGTCGTCGAGAGTGAGCGAGTCGAGCGTCATCGTGGCGAGCAGTGACGACGTCCGCGGTTTGTCCTTGGCGCCCTCGGGCAGGATCTCCGTGACGTACGGTCCGTATCGACCGTTCTTGGCCACGATCGGGTTTCCGGTCGAAGGGTCCTCGCCGAGCTCCGTCTCCTTGCCGGCGGGGTTCGCTAACAGCTCGCGGGCGACGTCGACCGTGAGGTCCTCCGGCGGCAGGTCGTCCGGCACGTTCGCGCGGACACCGTCGGCAGCCTCGACGTACGGACCGTACCTGCCGACGCGTACGACGATCCCGTCCCCGACCTCGAACGTCGACAGCTCGCGGGCGTCGATCTCGCCCAGCTCCGTAACCAGCTTGCTCAGCCCCTCGAGCTCGGCGGAACCGAAGTAAAACTCCTCCAGCTCCGATGTGGAGTCGCGCCGACCCGATGCGATGTCGTCGAGCACGTCTTCCATCCGGGCCGTGAAGTCGTAGTCGACCAGCCGCCCGAAATGCCGCTCGAGGAGACGTACGACCGCGAAAGCCAGCCACGACGGAACCAGCGCGGTGCCCTTCTTGTACACGTACCCGCGGCCGAGGATGGTGCCGATGATCGACGCGTACGTCGACGGCCGTCCGATCTCCCGCTCCTCGAGCTCGCGCACGAGTGTCGCCTCCGTGTAGCGTGCGGGCGGCTTGGTCTCGTGTCCCTCCGCTGCGATCGCCACGACGGAGACCGGGTCCCCGGCGGACACATCAGGCAGCTGCGTCTCCCGGTCGTCGCGCTCCTTGCTCGGGTCGTCGGCGTCCTCGACGTACGCCCGGAGGAAGCCGTGAAACAAGATGACGCGGCCAGAAGCCGCGAACTCACAGACCTGACCGGTCGCGGCGTCGGCCTGGATCCGCACGTTCACCGAACGGCCCTCCGCGTCGCGCATCTGCGAGGCGACCGTGCGCATCCAGATCAGCTCGTAGAGCCGGAGCTCGTCACTCGTGAGCCCGGTCTGACCCGGCGTACGGAACGACTCGCCGGCGGGTCTGATCGCCTCGTGCGCCTCCTGGGCGTTCTTCACCTTGTTGGTGAACGTACGCGGACGCTCCGGAAGGTACTCCGCACCGTAGAGCTCCCGCACCTGGGCGCGGGCGGCCTGGACAGCCGACTCCGAAAGCGTCGCCGAGTCGGTCCGCATGTATGTGATAAACCCGTTCTCGTACAACCGCTGCGCGATCGACATCGTTCGTGCAGCGCCGTACCCGAACTTTCGCGATGCCTCCTGCTGAAGCGTCGTGGTCCGAAACGGCGGGTACGGCTGGCGGCGGTACGGCTTGGCCTCGACCGACGTCACCGCGAAGGCGCTGCCGTCGAGCGCCTGCGCCAACAGACCGGCGGCCGTTTCGTCGAGATGGACGGTCTCCGGCGAGCGGAGCACACCCTGCGGGCCGAAGTCGCGACCTTGGGCGACGCGGTGACCATCGATCGTGACGAGGCGCGCGGGGAACGACTGCGGGGTCTTGCCGGCCCCGGCGTCGAACGTGGCCTGGAGGTCCCAGTATCGGGCGCTGCGGAATGCGATCCGTTCCCGCTCCCGATCGACGACCAGGCGGATCGCGACCGACTGGACCCGACCGGCCGACGTCCCCGACATCACCTTCTTCCACAGCACCGGACTCACTTCGTACCCGTAGAGCCGGTCGAGGATCCGCCGTGCCTCCTGCGCCTCGACCAGCTCGGAGTCGATCTCACGCGGGTTGTCCACCGCTGCGGCGATCGCTTCCGGCGTGATCTCGTGGAACACCATCCGACGCACCGGCACCTTCGGCTTGAGCTCTTCGAGGAGGTGCCACGCGATCGCCTCACCCTCGCGGTCCTCATCGGTCGCCAGGTAGAGCTCGTCGGCATCCCTGAGCAGCGCCTTGAGCTTGGTGATCTGCGCCTTCTTGCTCGCGGGTACGACGTACACGGGCTTGAAGCCGTCGTCGACGTCGACGCCCAGTCGGGCCCACGGTTGGCCCTTGAAACGAGTCGGGACCTCGGACGCGTTGTTGGGCAGGTCGCGAACATGGCCGATTGACGACTCGACGACGAAGTCCGGCCCGAGCAGACCAGAGATGGTCCGCGCCTTGGCAGGCGACTCGACGATGACCAGCTTGCGTCCGCTGGTCGCTAGTGCCATGCCGCCTCCTTCCACCCGGGCTTCGGTGTGTCCCGCAGGCACCCTAGCCCCACGGCCCGCCTCGACCGCGACGCCGGTGGGCCGTTCAGCCCCGCATCCGGACCGGCAGACGCCGCTAGTGTCGCTAGGACGGCCCCGAACGATCCTGCAACGGAGTGTCGAACGTCTCCCGCCACGCCTTCGGGGACGACAGGTCGTGCAGCGCCTCCTGGTACTCCTTGGCGATCCGGTCCCACTCCTTGTACAGCCGGGTGTGTGCCACGGACGACCGGCTCATCAGCTCCCGGAACTGATCCGGGCGGCGCTTGTACCACGCCGTGGACGTGCCGTCGGCGGACGAGACCAGCGCGCTGTCGAACTGCGCAAGCGTGAACCACTTCGAGTCGGCGTGCGACACGTTCGCCTCCGGGTGCGACCGGGACAGCGCACGCGGGGGGAGCGTCTGGCGGATGCTCCCCGTGACTAGCGCCTTGACCCGGCCGGCTCGGGTCTTCGGCGTGACCATCAGCTTGCCCCGGCGCGGAGGACGCTTCCGCCGCGGCGTCGGGAACTCGTCGAGGTCCGGCTTGAGGATCGAGTCGTCGAACGTCTGCCGCATGGCCCGCAGCTCGCCGAATCTCGAGATCAGGTCCCGGTGCATCCGATCGGGTCCGTCGAGGATGTCCTCGATCGCCAGAATGCCCATCTCCGCCGGTCCGTACTGCATGCACAACAGGTGCTTGACCTGGGTCTGGTAGCTCTCCCAGATCAGCCGGCCACCGTGGGGGTACGGCGAGTACAGCAGCGCCGCGATGATCCGGTTGCGGCGGTGGAAGTACGCCTGCCAGTCGATCGTGTCGTCCTTCTCGTGCCATGGCACGTGCCAGACCGCCACTCCCGGCAGCGACACCGTCGGATAGCCCGCCTGGCCGGCCCGCAGGCCGAACTCCGCGTCGTCCCACTTGATGAACATCGGGGCCGACAACCCGATCTCGCGGATGACGGCGGTCGGGACCAGGCACATCCACCAGCCGTTGTAGTCGACGTCCACCCGTCGGTGCAGCCACTTCGTCGAACGCAACGGCTTCCTGGCGAAGTTGTGGCCGTGGTACGTGTTCGGAGCCGGTCCCCAGAACCAGCGATAACGCGCCACCTGCTCGCCGTACGTGTGCAGCACCGACCGGTCGTACAGGCTGAACATGTGACCGCCGACGATCGTGGGCCGCTTCGCAAGGTCGGCAAAGGCGATCGCTCGGGTGATCCCCTCCAGCTCGCAGACGACATCGTCGTCGAGGAGCAGCACGTAGTCGGCCGAACCATGGTTCGCGGCCTCGTCCATCGCCCGCGAGAACCCGCCCGACCCACCGAGGTTCGCCTGCTCGATCACCCTCAGCTTGTCGCCCAGCTTTCCGGCGGCCTCGGCGTACCTCTCGTGGTCCCGCACCCTCGAGGTGCCCTGGTCGATGACGTAGATCTTCTCCAGCAGCTCGAGCACGTCTGGCTGGTCACCCAGGTTCAAGAGCTGGTCGACGCAGAACTCCTGCCGGTCGACCGTGGTGATACCGATCGACAGCGTGCCCTGACGCTGGCGGTCGGTGCGGATGCTCCAGTCCGCAGACACCAGGGTGAATGGCAGATCGGCCGCCTCGAGGTCGAACCAGTACCAACCGCCGTCGATGAACGGCTTCAGCGACAGGTCGAAGACGAACGTCTGGGTCGAGTCACTCGCGAGAGTCCGGGCGTCCTGACGCAGCACATGACCCTTGGAGGTCGACCGGTTGACGATCACCGTTCCGTGACCGGAGACGCGCATGGTCAGGCGCACGGACGTGAAGTCGCTCCAGCGGCGCCAGTACGACGCGGGGAACGCGTTGAAGTACGTCCCGAATGTCATCCGGCGCTCCGGCAGTACGACGGCGCCGACCTCGGTGATCCGGCCGAACCCTCCGATCGCCTCGGCGGCGTCGCCGACCTCCTTCGTGTCCTTGCCCTTCTTGCTGATGGTGGTGTCGTCGTCGGCGTACTGGCCGGACTGGCGCGCGCCTTCGCTGGTACCGCCGATGGTCGAGATACCGCCGACGTAGAGCGGCCGGATGTCGAGCTCCTGGTCGACCCGCATGATCGTCCGCTGGACGACGCGGTAGCCGGCCTCGCGTTCGAGGTCGGCGGACCTTGCTTCCACGGTGCTCTCGGCCACGTTCAAACCCTTCGGTACGGGGGGAGGACGGCGGTTACGGTATCAGCCGGCGCCGCGCCGAGCCTATTCCGCGAGGCTCGTCCGACCAGCGCGCCGACGCCTGACGACGTGAGGACCGCCCTCACCCGATCAGGTGAGGGAGGGCCGTGCGAGGACTGCCGAACGGGTCAGACCCGGGCGGCGTCCGTGCGCGCGGCGTCCGCGTCGCCGATGGCGATCGGCCGCCGCTTCGACACGTAGACGGCAGCAGCGATCACCGCCGCGGCGACGACCGCGATGACGATGCGCAGCGTCTTGTTGGCGCTCGTACCGACGCTCAGCTGGACGATCGCCGGGGCGATCAGCAGCGAGACCAGGTTCATCACCTTGAGCAGCGGGTTGATCGCCGGACCGGCGGTGTCCTTGAACGGGTCGCCGACGGTGTCACCGATGATGGTCGCCTCGTGCGCCGGCGAGCCCTTGCCTCCGTGGTTCCCGTCCTCGACGAGCTTCTTCGAGTTGTCCCACGCCCCGCCGGAGTTCGCGAGGAAGACTGCCATCAAGGTGCCCGTCCCGATGGCCCCGGCGAGGTAGCCCGCGAGCGGCCCGACTCCGAGTCCGAAACCGACGGCCACCGGGGCCAGGATCGCGAGCAGACCGGGTGTCGCCAGCTCACGCAGCGAGTCCCGCGTGCAGATGTCGACGACCTTGCCGTACTCCGGCCGGCCGGTCCCCTCCATGATTCCGGGGATCTCCCGGAACTGCCGCCGCACCTCGTACACCACCGCGCCCGCAGCGCGACCCACAGCCGAGATTGCGAGACCCGAGAACAAGAACACCACGGCCGCGCCGAGCAGCAGGCCGACCAGCACATTCGGGCTGTAGACCGCCGTGAGGAAGGAGTTCGCGTTGCCGATGTCGGCGTGCGCATCGATGACCGCCTGGTTGATCGCGTCCGTGTACGAACCGAACAGGGCCGTCGCTGCGAGGACGGCAGTGGCGATCGCGATCCCCTTGGTGATGGCCTTGGTGGTGTTGCCGACCGCGTCGAGCTCGGTAAGGATCGCGGCGCCCTGGCCGTCGACCTCGCCCGACATCTCCGCGATGCCCTGGGCGTTGTCGCTGATCGGGCCGAACGTGTCCATTGCGACGATGACGCCAACTGTCGTGAGCAGGCCGGTCCCCGCCAGTGCGACCGCGAACAGCGAGACGGTGACCGCGCTGCCGCCGAGGAGGAACGCTCCATAAACCGCCGCCCCGATCACGATCGCCGTGTAGACCGCGGACTCGAAGCCGACCGCCAGTCCGGACAGGATCACGGTTGCCGCACCGGTCAGCGATGTCTTACCGACGTCCTTGACCGGCCGGTGCTCCGTACCGGTGAAGTAGCCCGTGAGGGCCAGGATCGCACCGGCTAGCACGATGCCGATGATGACCGCGACCGCGGCGACGACCCGCGGATCCCGGGTCGACTGCACGGTGCTGCCGGTCAGCTCGGCGAACGAGCCCGGCAGGTATGCGAAGGCCGCGACGACACACGCCACAGCAGAGATCGCGGCGCTGATGTAGAACGACCGGTTGATCGTACGCAGGCCCGGCTCGCTGCCGCGCGGCTTGGTGATGTAGACGCCGGCGATCGCGGTCAGCACCCCGATGGCGGGAACGATGAGCGGAAACACCAACCCCTGCTCACCGAACGCCGCCGACCCGAGGATCAGGGCAGCGACCAGGGTGACGGCGTACGACTCGAAGAGGTCGGCGGCCATGCCGGCGCAGTCGCCGACGTTGTCGCCGACGTTGTCGGCGATCGTCGCGGCATTGCGGGGGTCGTCCTCGGGGATGTTCTGCTCAACCTTTCCGACCAGGTCGGCCCCTACGTCGGCCGCCTTGGTGAAGATGCCACCGCCGACCCGCATGAACATCGCGAGCAGCGCCGCTCCGAACCCGAATCCCTCGAGCACCTTCGGCGCGTCACCGTTGTAGATCAAGACCACGACCGACGCACCCAGCAACCCGAGTCCGACCGTCGCCATGCCGACGACGCCGCCGGTCCGGAACGCGATCTGCATCGCCTTGTTCCGGTTGGTGTCTCGAGCCGCCGACGCGACGCGTACGTTCGCACGAACCGCGAGCCACATGCCGAGATATCCGACCGACGCCGAGAAGACCGCGCCGATCACGAAGAAGACCGACCGCCCGATCCGGATCGACGCATCACCGGGCAGGACGAACAATGCCAGGAAGGCGATCACACCGAAGCCCGCGAGGGTGGTGAACTGGCGTCGAAGGTACGCCGCGGCGCCTTCCTGCACTGCGCGACCGATCTCGCGCATCTTGTCGGTCCCCTCCGGTGCCGCGAGTACCTCCTGGCGAAACCGCGCGGACATCACCAAGGCCACGACACCGATCGCAGCAACGACGACGACGAACGTGGTGTTGCCGCCGGACAGGGACAGGGTGGATGCGGCGTCGGCAACGTTGCGCCCCGGCATGCTTACCTCCAGTGAGCCCGCGGGCCCTCAAACGTGTGGCGTCGAGGCGGCCCTGAATGCACGGCCGCACCGCTGAACGCGCCGGAGTCTAGCGTCCACGTCGTGGACCTGGCTCGTCAGGTCGGCGGCTCTTGTTCTGAACGGCCTGCCGGAACAGGCGATTGTCCAGTGTCAGAAACCGCGTCCTCGACGCTGTCGTACATGGCGAACACCTTCGAGAGCCCGGTGATCCGCAAGATCTTGAGCAACCTCTCGGTGTTGCACACGAGCCGGACGAACCCGTCCTCGGCCCTGACCCGTTTCAGCGCTCCGACCAGGACCCCCAATCCTGTCGAGTCGAGGAAGTCGACCGCATCAAGGTCGATGACGAGGTGGTGCTTGCCGGCTCCAGCAACCTCCGTCAGCTTCTCGCGCAGCCTCGGTGCCGTGTAGACGTCCACCTCACCGTCCACGTCGACCACCGTGCAGTCACCGACCGTGCGCACCTCGACGGACAGGTCCATTGCCGCTCCTTCGATTCTCCGAGGTGCCTGACGGATTGGTCGATTCAATCACGTTCCGTGGTCAGGTCGTGGCGGATGGAACACTTCTGGACGTGGCTCCTCCTGCGCGCGATCCCGACCACTCGTGCCCCGCCGACACGTTCGACGCGCGTGGGCTGCTTCTCGAGCTCGCCGCCGTGTCGGGCCGCTCCGAGCGGCTGACGCATCTGGAGGTCCGTCCGCCCAGGCGCGCGATCGAGGCTCGCTGGCCGCCGTGGGTCTCGGCGCCGGTACGTCGAGCCGTGGAGTCGGCCGGCATCGTCTCGCCCTGGTCGCATCAGGCGGAGGCGGCGGAACTGGCTGTGGGCAGGCAGCACGTGGTCGTCGCTACCGGAACGGCCTCTGGCAAGTCGTTGGCCTACATCCTCCCCGCCTTCAGCGCCATCGTCGACAGCATCACGAGACCGGGTGACCGCGGTGACACGGTCTTGTACCTCTCGCCGACGAAGGCGCTTGCCCATGACCAGCTGCAAGCCATCACCGCGCTCGCCGTCGAAGGCGTACGTGCCGTTGCGTACGACGGGGACTCCTCCCGTGCGGAGCGGGACTGGGCCCGCGCGCACGCCAACTACCTTCTGACGAACCCCGACATGCTGCATCACACTCTGCTGCCCGGACACGCTCGATGGGCGAAATGGTGGGGTGCCTTGCGGCTCGTGGTGGTCGACGAGTGCCATCACTACCGCGGTGTCTTCGGCGCACATGTGGCCCAGATCCTGCGGCGGCTGCGGCGGGTCGCGGCGTACTACGGCGCCGAGCCGACGTTCGTGCTGGCGTCGGCGACGACCCGAGACCCCGCGCTCACCGCGGAGCGGCTCATCGGCGCCCCCGTCCGGTCGGTCGAGCGCGACGGGTCTCCCCGCGGTGAGTCGGTCATCGGGTTGTGGGAACCGCCGCTGACCGAGGGAGTGGGTGAGCAGGGCGCCCCCGTACGCCGGACGGCGACCGCCGAGACCGCCGACCTGCTCACTGATCTGATCGTACGAGGAGTTCGCTCGGTCGCGTTCGTACGCAGCAGACGCGGCGTCGAGACAGTGGCGTTGAGCGTGCAGCGACAGCTCGCCGACGTCGACCCGGACCTGGTCGGCCGGGTGTCTCCCTATCGTGGCGGCTACCTTCCAGAGGAGCGGCGCATCGTCGAGCATCGGCTGAAGAGCGGGGACCTCCTCGGGGTGGCGGCGACGAACGCTCTCGAGCTCGGGGTGGACATCGTCGGACTCGATGCGGTCGTGGTGGCCGGCTATCCCGGTACCCGAGCGTCGTTGTGGCAGCAGCTCGGCCGGGCGGGGCGCGGTGCTGCCGGCGGACTCGGGATCGTCGTTGCTCGCGACGACCCGCTCGACACGTATCTCGTCACCCATCCGGATGCACTCTTCGGTGCGCCGATGGAGGCAACGGTGTTCGATCCCGAGAACCCGTTTGTGCTGGCGCCCCACTTGTGCGCCGCCGCTCAGGAGCTGCCCTTGACCGACGTCGACCTCGAGCTGTTCGGCAACACGTCGACGGAAACCGTGGAAGCGCTCGCGAGGGACGGGTTCTTGAGGCGCCGGCCGCGGGGATGGTACTGGACCCAGCGCGAGCGAGCCGCAGACCTGGCGGACATCCGGTCGTCGGGTGGGACGCCCGTCCGCGTGGTGGAGACCGGAACCGGACGCCTGCTCGGCACCGTCGATGCCGCGGCGTCTCACGCGACCGTGCATGCCGGCGCGATCTACGTCCATCTCGGCGAGAGCTACCGGGTCGAGACGTTCGACCCCGCAGATGCCGTCGCGACCGTCACGTCCGTCGATGCCGACTACTCGACCACGGCAAGGGACGTCACGACGATCGGGATCTTGTCGACTGATCGCACCGCCCGGTGGGGCGGGACGTCGTTGAACGTCGGATCGGTCGCGGTGACGAGCCAGACGGTCGGGTTCCTCAAGCGTCTGCTGGTGACGGGCGAGGTCGTCGGCGAGGAGCCGCTCGACCTGCCGCCGCGTCACCTCCGGACCCGATCCGTCTGGTGGACGATGTCGGGCGACGCGGTCGCGCACACCGGGCTGTCGGCTGCCGAGCTTCCCGGTTCGGCTCATGCCGCCGAGCATGCCGCGATCGGCCTGTTGCCCCTGTTCGCGATGTGTGACCGGTGGGACATCGGTGGCGTGTCAACGGTGCACCACGTCGATACAGGGACGCTGACGGTCTTCGTCTACGACGGCCTGCCCGGAGGAGCGGGCTTTGCCGAACGAGGGTTTGGGGCCGCGCCCGAATGGCTCGGCGCGACCCGGGATGCCATCCGGTCGTGCACGTGTGACGACGGCTGCCCAAGCTGTGTCCAGTCTCCGAAGTGCGGCAACGGCAACCATCCCTTGGACAAGCGCGGTGCCGTCGTGCTGCTGGACGCTCTGCTCGCGCACGCCACCAAGTCGGTCTACGGTGAAGGCGAGGAGGACGGATGGCCATCGTCGCACTGATCATCGTGGTGTTCGTGATCTTGTTCGCTGTCGCCGTGGTCAGTGCCGGTGGCGACCCGGTGACCCTCGACCTCCGGGTGGGCACGGTTCACACAACAGTCGCCGGCGTCTTCGCGATGGGGGCGGCGACGGTCGTCGTGGCGGTGATCGGCCTCTGGCTCCTGCGGGCAGGGATCCGCCGCGCCCGGAGGCGCCGCGCCGAGATGCGCAGGCTGCGTGACGTGGCGGCGACAACAGCCGCGTCCCGGACAGACGAAACCACGCGGGTGGATGACTCGGCCGCCACCTCGGTGCGCCGACACGACGAGACGCGCCTTCAGTCAACCAAGCAGCCGCCCGAGCGGTCGCCGCGGTCCACCACCTCCGACCCCGATGTGGACGGCACATTCGAATCGGCTCCACGCGACACCTGACGCACGCCGGCCCGCGGGTGGTAGCCAGCGTCTGCCAAGACGTGAGAGCGTTCGCTTCGTACGACCCGTCGGAGGAGCCGCAGTGGCCCAGCCTGGATCGACGGCCCCCCGTTGACCGCCCAGAAGCTGGGGCCGCTGCGTTCGTTCTACGAGCGCGAGCTGCGAAGGCTCGGTGCGAGTGCGGGTGCGGCAGGACCGGCCAGAGTCGCATCGACGGCCGCCATGGCGTCCGACCAGATCTTCGGGATCCCCGCAAGCAACGGTGGGATACGCCGGCCACCAGGGACCCGGCTACCAGGGACCGGGCAGTGATCAAGCCGGGCAATCCCGATCCAGCTGGGATAGCCGGCCGGACCGGTTCGGCGTCGGGGCGGGGCTCGCTGTCAGTGCACTGGGATTGGTCCTGGTAGCGCTCAACCTCTTTGCCTTCAAGTGGGCTGACGTTGGCCAAGGGACGTTCCTCGACCTCAGCAGCAACGTCAGAAGGGCAAGCGGGAGCGGCGGCGACACCGCCGACAAACTCGCCCGCGCCTACATCGGCTACCTGGCGTTCGTGCTGTGCGGCGTCACGGCCGTTTGGGCGGTGCTGTCCGGAGTTCCGGTGCCACGTTCGGCTTTCGGCAACAACATGCAACGGGTCGTCGGCACCGTGATCGCGGGCGTCGCCGCGGTGCTCCACACTCTCACCGTGGTGCGCGTGTTCCGCGGGCCCTCGGCACCGGAGATCGGTGCATGGCTCGCCGTCGTCGGCTACTTCATCTCCATCGTCGGGATGACGCTGGGTGCGCGGCGAATCCGAACCGGTTGATGCGGTCCGACGACCTTGTCCTCAAGCTGGTCCGGCGCGTGCGGTCGAACCGATCCGCGCATGTAGACCGAGCGGAAGGTCGAGATCCGCGCTCACCTCGACGACAACCGTCTCGCCCTCGACGTCGCAGCGACGCAGCGCAACGTCTCGACGCATCGACAAGTCAGCCGCCGCATCACACGCGTCATGGCCGTGCTGGATCGCCGCCGCACCCGCAATCGCCGCCAGGTCCGCTGCAGAGTCGACGTCGTGCTGTCGGGCCAGGGCGAACGCAGCAGTGACGATGGCGCCTCCGACGAAGGCACACACCACGACCCATCCGAGTCCCCAGATGGTGGCGACCCCCTGCTCGCTCCGCCGCTGGGTGGGTCGTTCACCCATCGTCGGCTCCCTCCATCGGTGCAACCGCGGTCGCCCGCAACGTGACCGGAGGAAACGGGATCAGCAACCATCCTGGCGTCCGCACCCGGACGGTGACGGTGACGTCGGCGAACTCGCCGGACCGGCTGACCTCGATCTGTGAGCCATCCGGTGCGCTGAGCCGGCCGGCCTGAACGGCGCGATCGAGGCCGTCGCCTCGCGCCAGTGAGCGCGCGGTGTCTCGGGCCGCGTCCACTGCCCGGACCTCGCTCACGCCGAGCGTGATCATCCAGACCATCGCGAGCGCGAAGAACGCGACGACGGGCATGACCAGGGCCGATTCGGCAGTGACGTATCCGCCGCCGCCGCGACGCCGGCGTGCGGTCACCGGAACCCCCGGGAGAACCAGTCGCGGATCTGACCGAGGCTGTCGCGAAGCAGCACGCCGATGGTCCCGCCGGCCATCAACCACAACAACACCGCGAACCCGACGGCCGCGAGAGCTCCGGCCGCGTACTCCGGCGTGACCTGGCCATGTTGACTCCGCATGTTGCCCATGACGCCTCCTCTCCTGCCCGGTGGTGGCCGCCGCCCGAACGCGACGCCCACCACCGGAGCTCCGGTCAGAACGGCAACAGGCTGAGCACCTTGTCGAAGATCGAGTGCAGGATCTCCTGCCCGAAGCTGCCCGTGAGGAGCTTGAACAGCAGCCCAGCGAACCCGCACGCCGACACCGTCCCGACGGCGTACTCCGCCGTCGTCATCCCAGACTCTCCGCGTCGCGCGAGTCGCTGTTTGATCAGGTCCGACATCGTCGATTCCTCCTTGGTAGATGGACCTCGGGTGAGGTCGATGTCGGGAAACGTCGTCGCTGGCGACGTCGTTTGCCTCCGCCCGGTGGCAACTGGGGATATCACCTGACGCGGCCTGGGGACGGGGCTCACAACCCGAGGTGCCGGATGGCGCCGGCGATCGTCGGCACGACGCCGACCAACATGAAGGCGGGCAGGAAGCAGGCGGCCAGCGGACCCGCCGCCTGTACGCCCACAGCGCGCGCTCGCTGTTCGTTCCGCCACCGACGCTCCCGCCGGCGGTCGTCGCCCAGACGATGCAACACGTCGGACACCGGCGCCCCTGACTCCGCGGACCGGGCCATCGCCTTGCCGAGCTGTCGGAACTCCGGTCGACCGGCGAGCTGCCGCCACTGCACGGCGCTGTCACCGCCCAGTGCGAGCCGTTGAGCGACCAATCTGAAGTGCCGAGCCAGCGGGCCACCGACGGCGTCTGCGACCAGGAGCAGAGAATGGTCAACCGACCGCCCGGCTGCGGTGCAGGAGGCCAGCAGGTCGACGGCCAGCGGAAGGTCAGCCTCCACCTGCTCGCGTTCTCGCCGTACGGCAGCCGGTTCGAGCCGGCCGATGTAGTACGAGGCGACTGCACCGGCAAGTCCCCCCAACGGCGTCGCCAGCGGGCCGACCAGGACGAGGCCGACAGCCGCTCCGCTCGACACGCACAGCACGGTCCGCGGTCCGGCCCGGGCGACCCGGCCCCGCGTCGGCTCGGCGGTTGGTACGGAGGCGGTGTCCCCCCGGACGGCGAAGACCCGTGAGGCGCGTCCCGACATTCCACTCGACGCGAACAACCAGCAGGCGGCAAAGGTGAGCAGAGTTGCGGTCACCATCGGATCACCGTTCGACCGCGTTCGCCAGGCGGTCGACCCACAGCAGACCCAGCAGTGCGAGCGTCACGCCGAGCGTGCCGCAGACGAGTCCTGGAGTCGTCCCGAGCAGGACACCGATCGGGTCAGCACCCATCGAGGAGCCCAATGCGAGTCCGCCGATCGGAAGCACCGCGAGCAGCTTCGAGGTCAGCCTCGGCGGACCCAACGATGCCTCGACCTCCTGTCGCGCCGCATCGTCATCCCGGATTCCGGCACCGATGCGTTCGAGCACCGTCGCCAAGCTGCCACCGGTCCGGGCCGCGATCTGCCAACCGGCGGCGATCGCTCGAAGCCCCTCCGCCCCCGGCATCGTCGCGGCAGTACGGAGCGCCGACGGGACGTCGCCGCCGAGCCGGGCGGCCGCGACGGTCGCGTCGAGCTCCGGCAAGCCTCCGACGCTGTGCCGTAGCGCCGTTTCCGGTGGCATCCCGGCGCGCAGCTCGGCAGCGAGCGCATCGCAGAGCTCCACGACGGCGCGCCTCCTGGTGACCGCCTCCTTACGAAACCGGGCCGACCGCCACAGCCGACCGCCAAGCACAGCGGCCACGACTCCGACGATCGCGACGAGCAGTAGCCTGCTCCCCAGCCGGGTGCTCAGGAACATGAGGCAGCCGAGCACCCCGGCGACCCGAGCCGGGATCCGGAGTTGTCGCGTACGGGCCGGACGCCTGAGCCGCGACGCGAGCAGCGAAGCTCCGTCGACGCGCACTAGCACGGCCATCGCACTGGCGAGCAGGACCGCAGCGAGACCGGGCGCCGTCATGTCCGTGCACCGGACAGCAGACGTTCGAGCCGGGTGGCTCCGGGGCCAGGTCGTGGCTCACCGCGGGGATCGAACTCGACGGCCGCCTCCGCGGACACCAGTCCGTGCGGATCGCGTTGGAACACGGAGACGTCCGTGACGACGCGGCTACCGTCGGAACGGCGGCGCAGGTGGACAACCGCGTCGAGGGCCGCCGCCACCTGGGCATGGACTGCCTCTCGCGGCAGGCCAGCGGCGACGCCGAGCGCCTCCAGCCGAGCCGGGACGTCGGCAGCACTGTTCGCGTGGATGGTTCCGCATCCACCCTCGTGGCCGGTGTTGAGAGCGGCCAGCAGGTCGACGACCTCCGCGCCCCGGACCTCCCCGACGATCAGCCGGTCCGGTCGCATCCGCAGAGCTTGGCGGACGAGCTCGCGCAACGTGATCTCACCCACTCCCTCGACGTTGGTCTGCCGTCCCTCCAACGACACCACGTGCGGATGCTGCGCTCTGAGCTCATGGGAGTCCTCCACGATCACCAGGCGGCGGTCGGGCTCGACACGACTCAACAGGGTCGCCAGCAGTGTCGTCTTTCCCGTGCCGGTTCCGCCGGAGACGAGGAACGCAAGCCGTCGGGCGACAACGGCATCGAGAATTTCTGCTCCCGCTGAACTGACGGTCCCACGATCGATGAGTTCGGCCAGCGTGAACACCCGCCGCGCGGGCACGCGCAGCGACAGGCAGGTCCCGGGGCGGGCCAACGGGGCGAGTGCGGCATGGAATCGGGTGCCGTCGGGAAGGCGGACGTCGACGAAGGGCGCAGCGTCGTCGAGGCGCCGACCGGCCACCGATGCGAGCCGTTGGGCGAGCCGACGTACCGACGCGTCGTCGGGAAACGTCGTCGACGTCAGCTCGATCCCGCTGCCGCGGTCGACATAGACCCGTCGGGGCCCGTTGACGAGGACATCGGTCACGTCCGGCGTCCGTAGCAGGGGTTCGAGCGGTCCGGCACCCAACGTGTCGCTCCGAAGCGCGTCGACGACCGCGAGGACGGACGCATCACCGAGGAGCTGACCATCCGCCCGCAAGATCTCGGCCACGCCCGCCGGGCTCGGATCGGCGCCGCGCTCCGCCAGCCGCGTGCGGACCGCCTCGATCGTGATCGGGTCGACGGATGTCATGCCGCCGACTGCTCGCCGAAGACCGCGGCGAGAATCTCCTCACATCCGCGCAGCAACGACCCTCTCGACCGCCGGACCGGTCCGAACCCCTCCTCGACGTCTCGTGCCGTGCGGTGGTCGGTGCGAACCTCGCACAGGACCGCGAGGTCGAGCGTGTCGGACATCCAGCGGCTGGTGATCCCGGACGGTCCAGGCAGACGCGGCACCAGGCGCACGTCGCCGCTGAGCCTGCGAAGCTGCTCGCGGACCCGGCCGGCGGAGGCGACCGCGCGTACCTCGGCGGGTACGACCAGCGCCGTCAGGCCCGCCCCCGCGACGGCTTCCGCGGCCGCGCCGTCGATCCGCCGCGGCAGGTCCACCACGACAAGGTCGCATCCACGCTGGCCGGCGGCGAGCACGGTTCGCATGCACTCGGGCGGTATCTCGAGTCGGTCACCGCGGTCCCAGGAAAGGACCGCGATTCCACTCACCTCCGGGAGCGCGGACCGCAGCGCGGCCGCGCTCACCCGACCGGTCGTGCCGGCGAGGTCGGGCCAGCGCAGACCTTGCGCATCCTCCCCGCCGACCGCGAGGTCAATGCCGCCGCCGAGCGGGTCGGCGTCGACCAGCAAGGTGCGACGGCCCGACCGTCCGGCAGAAACAGCCAACGCAGCCGCCAGCAGCGAGCTGCCTGCTCCGCCACGACCACCGATCACGGCGATCGTGACCGCACGACCCGAGGTCGCGTCAACCGTGTCCGCGATCCGCTCGGCCAGCCGGCGCTCGTCGGCTGGAAGGACGACGACCTGCTCGGCCCGCACCCGTACGGCCGTCTGCCATACAGAGGCGTCGTCGGACCGGCGCGTCACCACGATGACGCCGTCTCGTCGAGGCACGTCGACGGCCGCCAACATCTCGGCGAGGTCCTGGCCGACGATGACCAGTCCGGCGGAGCGCCACAGCCGCCGGGTGTCCGTCAGATCCGCGGCAACGTCGGGTGTCACCGCCGCTCCGGCGCACAGCCGCAGAACGTCGTCGAGCAGAACTTCGTCAGCGGTCGCCACGAGCGGCGGCACCGGTTGGGAGAACTCCATGTAGGTGAGCATCGACTCACCACCGGCTCGCCGGGACCCCCCCGGACGAGCTGTGGAGAAGGCTCGCCACCTGCAGATCTGTGGACGGGGGGTGACGGAGGCGAGCACGGAGGGTCAAGGGCCATCGATGCGACCGAGGCCGACGCGCGGACCGGCGACGAGCGTCGACGGATGAGAAAAGAGGAGCGGCCCTGCGCGGTGAACGCGCCAGGGCCGCTTCCTTGTGGCCGGAACCGATGGGGGACGGCTCCGACTCGGTGGCTGCGGCGGGGGGAAGCCGCAGCACCGCCTAATATACCATTCAACAATCTGCGTCGCAGGGGGCCGGACCTCCGATCCTTCCATGCTCGCTTCGTGCGCATCCGGACCCACCGCCGCCGGACACTGTGGAAGGAAACGACATCACCGCGCCGACGACGAGGCGTCCAGCCGCGTTCTTTGACCTGGACAAGACGATCATCGCGACGTCGAGCACGTTTGCGTTCAGCCGGCCGTTCTACGAGGGCGGTCTGATCAACCGCCGTTCGGTGCTGCGAAGCGGCTATTCCCAGTTCATGTACCTGCTCGGGGGCGCCGACCACGACCAGATGGAGCGGATGCGCGCGTACCTGTCCAACCTCGCAGCGGGCTGGGACGTGGAAACGGTCAAGGGCATCGTCGCCGAGACCCTCCATAACATCGTCGACCCCCTGGTGTACGCCGAGGGGGTACGCCTGATCGAGGAGCACCATGCCGCCGGGCGCGATGTCGTCGTCGTGTCGTCGTCGGGTGCGGAGGTGGTCGAACCCATCGGTGAGCTCCTCGGCGCCGACCACGTGATCGCCACGTCGATGGTGCAGGAGGGTGGTCGGTACACCGGCGAGATCGAGTTCTACGCGTACGGGGCGAACAAGGCGATGGCCATCGTCCGGCTCGCCGAGCGGTTCGGTTACGACCTGGACGAGTCGTACGCGTACAGCGACTCGATCACCGACCTGCCGATGCTCGAAGCCGTCGGCCTGCCGCACGCCGTCAACCCCGACAAGGCGCTACGCAGGATCGCGGTCACGCGCGGATGGCCGGTGCTCGACTTCTCCCGACCGGTCGAGCTGCGCAGCCGACGACTGGCGACCCGGCCGGCGACGCTCGCCGCGGTGGCTCTGGGCGCGGGAGCCGCGGCCGCTGGAGCGGTGGTGATCGCACACCGAAGGCACAGCCAGGCGTCCCGTCACCCGGTTCGCGCCCGAAGATGAACGACGGCGAGGGGTTGCGGCCGATCCCCTGCGGGCGTAGAAAGGAAGCGAACAACTCGAAGACCCGCACATGAACCCGGTACCCACGCGGCGATCCACCCTTCCGAATTGGGCAGTCGCATCCGGGACATCCCGGGGCGACGGTGACAACGGCAGCACGCCTGGTAGCCGACGTTCATGTGCCTGGCGGCGGCGCCTGACCAACAGGCGCCGCTCGCACGTCCGGCCTCCTCGCGGCCCTGCCACGTGGGGTCGTCATGCGGTACGGGAGAGTGGGCTTGCCGCGACGGCGCCCGCGACGGCCCGGGCGGTGTGCAGCAGCCAGGCCGGACCTCCGTGCTCGCGATCGTCTTCGTACGCCGCCAGAAGGGCCCGGTAGTCCGCTTCCAGCAACCGGTGCCCCTCCTCTGGTACGAGAACGCTCGCCGGGTCGACGCCACGAGCAACGAGGACCAGCCGCTCCAACGCACGGGCGACGACGCCGTTCAGCGACGTGAACGGACGTGCGGCCACAACCTCGGCGTGCGCGATCCCCGCAACTGCGATTGCCGGCAGGTCGGTGCAGGACGTCAGGATCCTCGCCAACACCTGCAAGCGAGCTGCGACTCCGGGAGCGGCGCGAACCCTTCCCAGCTCATTCCCGGGTACGACGCCCGCCGCAGCCAGCGTGTGGAGCCGGGCGATCACCTGTAGCGGTGCGGTCCGAAGCGTGGGTACGAGACCGAGTGACTCCGCCGTCATCCGCGCGACACCGAGAGCCGTCGGCGACGCGTTGCCCACCCGCAGCGCCTCGAGCTCACAGGTCGCACCATCGAGTACGGCTGATGCGACCGCCCCACACAGCAGGGACTCGGCCGTCAGCTGCGGCGTCGACCGGCGCAACCCCCGATCACGCAGCAGAACATCGACGGCATCTCGGGCCGCGACCAGCGCCGACGGCACACCCTCTGCGACGCAGAGGCGGACGAGCCAATCGGGCGATGACATCGCGCGCAGGCTATCGGGGTCACTGGTCGCGGCGAGCCGCACGTCTCCGATCGCTGTCGGGCGGATCGGCCGCGGCGAGCTTGTGGCTGGGCGTTCGCGAACTATTACCTCACGAGTTCCCAGCCACAAGGATGACTCGGCCGCCGACCGCGACGCGGTCGGCGGATGCGCTGGCTGTGTCGTGAACGGCCCGACCGGTCAACGGGGACTAGGGTCGAGGCCGATGGACCGCGAGGAGTGGCCGGTGGACCGCGAGGAGTGGCAGCGTCGGGGTCGGAGCTTCAGCACCGGCCCCGATGCCTACGACGAGTATCGGCCCGGCTACTCCCCCGATGCAGTTCGCTGGCTCGCGGGCACGGGTCCCGCGCGCATCCTCGAGCTGGGCGCAGGCACGGGCAAGCTGACACGTCCGCTGGTCGAGCGCGGCAACAGCGTGATCGCAAGTGACGTGTCGGCTCCCATGCTCCAGCGGCTGCGACATGGGCTGCCCGGGATTCGCACCGTCGTCTGCACTGCCGAAGACATCCCATTGACCGAGTCGTCCGTCGACCTGGTGGTGGCGGCGCAGGCGTACCACTGGTTCGATCCGGAGCGTGCTCTCCCCGAGATCGCCCGGGTGCTCCGGCCCGGAGGGCTCGTCGGCCTGGTGTGGAATCGACCCGACCTCACCATCCCGTGGGTCCGACGGCTGTTCGGCCTGCTCGGCGTCTTCGGTGACACCGGTGACCCGCTGGAGTCGGCTGCCATGTTTGCGCCGACCGAGACCCGGTCCTTTCGGAACTGGCAGGACCATACGAAGGAGAGCCTGCTCGGCTTCGCTGCGTCGAGCTCGCACCTGGTCACGATGGAACCTGCGAAGCGAGCCGCAACGCTCGACCAGGTGGGAACCCTCTACGACGAGTACGGCCGTGGCCGCGGTGGGATGCGCCTGCCGTGGGAGACGAACTGCTATCGGGCTCGGGTGCTGTCAGAGGCCAAGTCGGCTTCTGCATCGCCAGACAACGACGACGGCCTGCTGATCGACTTCAATTGGTAGTTCTTTGCGGTCGGTCTCTCCGGACGCGAAGCGCCGGCCGCCGACCGCCGGACAAATCGACACCATCCGTCGCGTGATGAGATCGGACAGTCTAAGGTCGTTCGTCAGAGGCGGCCGACGACCGCTGCCGAGCAGGTTTGTCCCGGCCGACACGCTGATGGCCGGAGGAAAGGACATCCATGACGCCCGACCAGCCGGTCGCCCCATCGTCCGAGGAACCGACGGTTGGTCGACTGATCGCGGACGCGAGCGCCGACATCTCGGCACTCGTCCGCAAAGAGATCGAGCTCGCGAAGACCGAACTGACGTTCAGCGCGAAGGCCGCCGCCGTCGGCGCCGCGTTCTTCGGGATCGCGGCCTACATCGCGCTATTGGCGTCGGTATTGCTGTCGATTGCCTTCGCCTACCTGTTGACGATGACCGGCCTCGATCCGGCCTGGGCATTCCTCATCGTGTTCGGCGCGTACGTCATCATTGCCGGACTCCTCGTTCTCATCGGCATCAGGAAGGTCAAGAAGATCAAGGCGCCCGAAAAGACAATCGAGGCGGTCAAGAAGAACAAGCTCGCATTCAAGCGTGGACGCTGACCTCCGGCCGGTCCCGAAACGATGTCTGCGCCGGCAGAACTCGTCTCAGTCGGCGAACAATTGTCGGTCAGGTTTGCACCACCACCGGTATCACCCCCGGATCCACGGTCGCGTCAGTCCGCGCAACCACCGGTGTCGACCGGCGAGGCTGACCGCCGACCAGCCGACGCCGCGTTTGCGACCTGGTCGGCGGTCAGTGCGTAGCCCGTGTGGGCATCGGTCACCGACGCAGCAAAGATGACCCCAACGACGTCACCGGAACGGTCGACGAGCGGACCGCCGGAGTTGCCCGGCCGGACGACCGAGTAGATCGAGTAGGTGTCGCGGACGACCCGACCGTCGCCGTAGATGTTCGGGCTGAGCAGCTGTCGTTGCTCACGGATCCTCGCCGGCTCCGCATGGAAGGGGCCGTCCTCCGGGTAACCGAGCACGGCCGTCGACTCACCGGATGCTCCCTGTCCGGTGAACGGGAGCGGCGTTACGTGAACTCCGTCCGCGGCCAGTACGGCGACGTCGACGTTGGGGTCGTAGTACACGACGGTTGCCTTGTAGTTGCGGTCCCCGAGGCGTACGACGGGGTTGTCGACGCCTGCCACGACATGTGCATTCGTCATCACCCGACCGGGCGCGAATACGAAGCCGCTGCCCTCCTGCGAGCGCTGGCACGAGGCGGCGTCGCCGACGATCTTGACCACGCTCGCCTGCGCCAGCCTGGCATCGCGGTCCCGCACAGTTGACTGGTCGGGCGCCTTGACGGGCTTGATCCGTTCTGGCGTGAACGGTTCGAGATAGCGCGGGAACCTCGACGAGCTGACCACCTGGTTGAACGTGTTGAGGACGTTTTGTGCCCCACCCGGCACGACGTCATTAACGCCCGCGAGAACCCTCGACTCTCGTACCTGCTGGTTGAGCGCCCGCATCTGGGTGCCGCTCACCGCGAGCCCGAGGACCCACGCGATCACCAGCATCGCGCTGACGCTGAGCACGGCGCCGCTCAACGCATCTGTCACCCGCGCCGGGCGCCACGTGATCCGGTCGCGCAGCATCACGCCGAGATAGCTGCCCACCGCCTGGCCGAGAAATGCCAGCGTCAGCACCACCAGCAGCGCGGCCAGCGAGATCTCCACGCTCGGGTCGTACCCGTTGAGCAGGACTGGCGTGATCGCCACTCCGATTGCACCACCGATGAGTAGTCCCATCGTGGCGGAGGCACCGACGACGAAGCCTTGCTGATATCCCGAGATCGCATAGACGAGCACGCTCAGCAACAAGGCCACGTCGAGCAGGTTCACAACGGCTCCCGACCGCGACGCGTCGCCCCGCCCAGGATGTCAGCCGGCAACTCCTCCAACCGATCTCGGTCCCACGGACGTTCCCAGCCGGCAAGCGTCAGCAGGGTCGCAAGCAGAGCGGCCGTAAATCCCCAGATGTACAACCCGTCGGCGCGGAAGGCCGGCCCGACGTAACCCGACGGGTGTACGACCTGGAACCGGTGGTCGGGCTCGCTCAGGGCGGTGACGGGCAAGCGGTGCACCGAGCGGGTCTCGGCCGGATCGGCAGCGCGCACCGGCGTGGGCCGGCTCCAGTACGCGAGGACCGGCGTCACGGCGAAGTTACTCGGCGGCAGCCACATCGGCGGTAGCACCGCGCACACGTCGACACCGCCCGGGTCGAGCCCGGTCTCCTCCCGCGCCTCGCGCAACGCCACCGCGATCGCGTCGACGTCTCCCGGATCCTGCGCGCCGCCGGGAAACGCGACCTGACCCGCGTGTGACCTCATGTCGGTGGCCCGTTCGAGGAGCAGCACGTCGGGCCCTTCGGCGCCCTCGCCGAACAGGACGAGCACCGAGGCGCGACGGGCGTCCGGGCCGGGTGGCGGCAATCGGTTGCTCAGGTGCCGGTGCCCGTCGCCGGCGACGGCCGTCAGCAGGTCGGTCATCCAACCGGGATGCTGCGACGTACCACGCTCGACCGTCACAGGCGTACCCCGAGTTTCGCCCGGACCAGATCCTCGAGCTCGCCGAGTGAGGAGACGGGACCATAGCGGGTTGCCGCGATGCTGCCGTCGGCCTTGACGAACAAGGTGATCGGTAGCGCGGTCACCCGAAGGGGTGCCTGTAACGCCGCATCAGGATCGGCAAGCTGCGGATAGGTGAGGTGGTACGTCTCGGCGAAGGCGATCGCCATGCCGGGTCGAGGGTCCCGGTAGTCGAGACCCAGCACCCGGACTCTCGATCCGGCCCGGTCGTACAGCTGCTGGAAGATCGGCGACTCGGCCCGACACGGTGGGCACCACTGCGCCCAGAGATTGACGACGGACGGCGTACCGGTGAGCCCAGCCAGGTTGACGCTCGGGCCGCCGCCAAGGCACGGCAGCGTGAACGCCGGCAGGCCACCGTGGCGCGACGTCGCTGAGCGATCGACGTGGGGACAGGTCGCGATTCCCGCGGCGGCCTTCTGCGCGCGCAGCTGAGGTGTGTCGACCTGCACCGTGGCATCTTGCGTCGAGAAGATGTAACGCTGGCCCGACTCGTCGCCGCCCGAGCATGCCGACAGCGCCACCAGCGCGACGGCCAGTACGACGAACCTTCTCACGCCCGTCCCTCGGTCCGGAGCAGAGCAGCCGCTGCGGCAGGATCGGTGGGGCCCTCGCCGAAGGCGGGACAGTGTCGTGCGACCGGGCAAGCGCCGCACGCCGGGCGCTGGGCGTGGCAGCATCGCCGGCCGTGCCAGATCAACCGCTGGCACACCATCGCCCAGTCGCGCCGCGGGAACAGCGCTCCCACCTCATGCTCGACCTTGACCGGATCGGTCTGCGCGGTCCAGGCGAATCGGCGCGCCAGCCGTCCGACGTGGGTGTCGACCGTGATGCCCGGAACCCCGAACGCGTTGCCCAGCACGACGTTGGCGGTCTTGCGGCCGACACCGTGCAGCGTGACCAGATCCTCGAGCCGGCCGGGGACCTCCCCGTCGAACCGCTCACACACGTCCGCCGCCAGCCTCAGCAGTGCCTCCGTCTTCGCCCGGAAGAAGCCGGTGGACTGGATGATCTGCTCGACGTCCGCCCGGTCGGCCGCGGCCAATGCGGCTGGATCCGGATACTTCGCAAACAGGACCGGAGTCACCAGATTGACCCGCTTGTCGGTTGTCTGCGCCGACAGCACCGTGGCGACCAGCAGCTCCCACGGGTCGGTGAAGTCGAGCTCGATGCGCGCGTCGGGATAGGTCGCGGCGAGGATGCGGTGGATCTTGCGAGCCCGGCGCACGAGCGTGCTCGGGGGACGTACCCCGGGAGTCGTCGGCGTCGGCATGCGCCCAAGCGTACGGCGATCGCTCGACATGGGACTCGACCCCAGGTGGCCGTCACCCCGCCGACGCGGGCTGTCCGAAATCGATCCCCTGGCTGGCCGCGGCGTTTGTGCTGCGTAGCATCGGCGTGGGTCGATGGGCAACAATGTGACCCACAACGCCGGCTGACACTCGCCGGCCGTCCCGTCGACCAGGAGGCACCCGGTGACCGCCGACGTTCTGAAGCAGGCTCCGCTGTTCCGCGGGCTCGACGACGAAGCGGCCGACTCGCTCAGCGCGTCGATGGACGAGGTGCGGCTCGGACGTGGCGAGGTGCTGTTCCACGAAGGTGACAGCGGCGACCGGCTGTACGTCGTCACCGAAGGCAAGATCAAGCTGGGCCGCACGTCGGGTGACGGCCGGGAGAACCTGCTCGCAATCCTCGGTCCGGGCCAGATGCTGGGAGAGCTGTCGCTGTTCGATCCGGGTCCGCGCTCGGCGACCGTGACGGCCGTGACGGAGTGCACGCTGCGAAGCCTGAGCCACGACGAGCTGCTGCCGTGGCTGGAAGGGCGCGCCGAGGTCGCCCGGGCGCTGCTCGGCCAGCTGGCCGGACGGTTGCGACGTACGAACGAGGTTGTCGCGGACCTGGTGTTCTCCGATGTGCCGGGGCGCGTTGCGAAGGCCCTGCTCGACCTCTCGACACGGTTCGGCCGGGTCGCCGACGACGGCGTCCATGTACACCACGACCTCACCCAGGAGGAGCTCGCGCAGCTCGTCGGTGCCTCCCGCGAGACCGTCAACAAGGCGCTCGCCGACTTCGCGTCCCGCGGCTGGTTACGGCTCGAGGCGCGGTCGGTCGTCCTGCTCGACGTCGAACGGCTTCAGCGCCGAGCCGGCTGACCCGCGTGTGTCACGGCGCACCGAGAGTGTCGTGCCCGGCTCTCGGGCGGCAGGTGACCGCTGAGGCCTGACACCTGGATTGGTTGGGCACGTTCAACATGCGTCACTATCCTTTCCCTTGTTGCCGGCCAACCAGGAGGGCCGCCGTGAGCGTCCAGTTTCTGCTGACGTCCCTTGTCATCGTCGCGACGCCGGGTACCGGCGTTCTCTACACGCTGGCGGCCGGCCTCTCGCGCGGCGCCCGGGCAAGCATCGTCGCCGCGGTCGGGTGCACGCTCGGCATCGTTCCGCACATGCTGGCGGCGATCACGGGGCTCGCGGCCCTGCTGAACACGAGCGCAGTGGCGTTCCAGACCCTGAAGTATCTGGGTGTGGCCTATCTCCTCTACATGGGGTGGCGGACGCTGAGGAACAAGGACGTGCTCACGGTAGACGAGGAGGCCGCACCGCCCTCCGCTCCCAAGGTCATCACCACCGGAGTCCTCATCAACATCCTCAATCCGAAGCTCACGATCTTCTTCTTCGCGTTCTTGCCTCAGTTCGTGAGCGCCAGCGACTCGAGCGCCGTCGTACGCATGCTGGAGCTGAGCGCCGCGTTCATGCTGCTCACGTTCGTCGTGTTCGTCGGCTACGGCGTGTTCGCCGCATCGGTTCGCGACCAGGTGATCTCACGTCCTCGGGTGATGACCTGGATGCGCCGGGTCTTCGGTGGCGCCTTTGTGGCACTCGGCGCCAGACTCGCGTTCGCCAATCGGTAAGGCCTTCCTCGGGCCGCTCGGCCGACCGGCCTCCGGCGACGACGTCAGCGCTCGGTGTGGAGGTAGTCGAGCTGCGCGCGTACGGACAGCTCGGCCGCCGGCCACAGCGCCGGGTCCACGTCCGCGTACACCCGGCGTACGACATCGGCCGCTTCCGTCGCGCCCTGCGCGAGTGCGGCGCGAACCTGGTCGAGTCGCTGCTCGCGGTGCGTGAGGTACGCCTCCAGCACGGCGCCGGCATCCTCCAGCACCGGTCCGTGCCCGGGCAGGATCCGCCTGAGGTCGTACTCGCCGACCAGGCGCCGCAGCCGTCGCAGCGAGGCGAGGTACGGTGCCAGCTCGCCGTCGGGGTGTGCGACCACGGTCGTACCGCGACCGAGGACGGTATCGCCGGTCAACACCGCACGGTCGGCGGAGAGCACGAAGCTCACCGAGTCGCTGCTGTGCCCGGGCGTCGATACGACCCGGATCTCGAGACCGTCGACCTTGACCACGTGGCCGTCTGTCAACCCTTTGGAGCCGAGCCGCAACGCCGGGTCAACGGCACGGACCTCGCAGCCGACCAGGTCGGCGAAGTCCCGAGCTCCGTCGGAGTGATCCGGATGCCGGTGCGTCAACAGCACCACCGCCACCTCCCCGGCGATGTCGGCGACCGCTCCGAGGTGGCCCGCGTCCGCCGGGCCGGGATCGATGACGACGCTGCGGGTGGCTCCGGGCTCACGCAAGATCCAGGTGTTCGTGCCGTCGAGAGTCATCAGGCCGGGGTTGGGAGCGACCACGCACCGCGCCCGCTGCCCGAACGCGCCACCGTGCCAGCTCACCGCGAGTCCTCCAGGCCGGTGCGGAAGACCGCCTCGTCACCATCGAACTCGACGAACGGCACGATCGTCGAGAACGAGTGGTCGACAGTCGCGGCGTCCTCGGGATCGCGCAGCCGCGAGAGCTCCCGGCACACCGCGTACGTCGGCGGCAGCATCCGCATCCGGCCGGTATCGACCGCGGCGCAGGCCTCACCGGGAGCGAGCCAGACCACCTTGTCCGCCTCCCCCGACACGTCGCGGGCACGTTGACCGACTGGCATCGTCGCCACAAAGAATCGGGTGTCGTAGCGGCGAGGCTCGAACGCCGGCGTGATCCAGTGCGCCCACGCCGTGAGCAAGTCGGAGCGCAGCACGAGTCCCCGCCGGTCGAGCAGCTGCGCGAACGACACCAACTTCTCGACCAGCGCTCTGCGGTCCTCGGCCAAGTGGTCCCCGGTGGTGTCCGCGACGACCGAACCGGGGGTACGTCCCGCGAGCAGCACGCCGGACTCCTCGAACGTCTCGCGTACTGCCGCACACACCAACGCGCGCGCCGTCGCCTCGTCGCACCGCAACGTCTCCGCCCATGCGGCGGGCGCGGGTCCGGCCCAACGGGTCGACGTCGATCGGTCCCGCTCGTCGACGACACCGCCGGGAAAGACGTACATCCCTCCGGCGAAGGCCATCTGGCCGTGCCGGCGCAGGAGGTAGACCTCGGGCCCAGCACCGCTTGCGCGCAACAAGATCACGGTGGCGGCGGCGCGTGGCTCGACCGGCGTGATGTCGCCGGCGGCCAGGGCTCGTGCCCTCGCGACCAGCTCGGGCGGCAGCAGCCGCGCCACATCCAAGGTCAGGCGACCTCGACGATCATCTCGACCTCCACCGGGACGTCCACCGGCAGCGCGGCGACACCGACAGCGGAGCGTGCGTGCTTTCCGGCGTCCCCGAAGACGTCGCCGATGAAGTCGCTGGCGCCGTTCGCCACAGCCGGCTGGCCGGTGAAGCCCGGGGCGCTGGCCACGAACACGACGAGCTTGACGATCCGGACGACGTCGGACAGCTCGCCGACGACGGACTTGACGGCCGCGACGCCGTTGAGGGCGCACTGCCGCGCGCACTCGGCGGCCTGCTCGGGACTGACCTCGGCGCCGACCTTTCCCGTCGCGATGACCTCGCCGTCACGCATCGGCAGCTGTCCGGAGACGTAGATGTAAGGCCCCGTGCGCACGGCGGGCGTGTACGACGCCAGTGGTGCCACCACGTCCGGGACCGCGATACCGAGACCCGCGAGTCGCTCCTCGGGTGTCGTCATGATCCGGGCTTCTCGCGCTTGAGATACGCCACCAGGTTTTCGGGGGTGAGGCCCGGCACCACTTGGATGAGCTCCCACCCGTCCTCGCCCCACGAGTCGAGGATCTGCTTGGTCGCGTGCACGAGCAGCGGAACGGTCGCGTATTCCCACTTCGTCATGCGACGGACTCTATCCGGCCGCCCGTGCCGCGCGCCGTCCTCGGCCGTACCGTCGAGCCATGGACCCGCGTCATGTGCTGTCTCGACCTGCCCCTTCGCCGGACCTCGTGACGAGGTACGCCGCACACGCCGACGGGATCGTCGAGACGTACCTGCCCCCGATGATCGGCACCCCGAGCCGACCGTTCCCGTTGGTGGTCTTGATCCACGGCGGGTTCTGGCGTCAGGAGTTCGACCGGATGCACGTCCGCCCACTTGCGAGTGTGCTCGCCGGCGACGGGTGGGTGGTGGCGTCGGTGGAGTACCGGCGGATCGGCACGGGACCCAAGGTCGGCGCGGATCGGGCGCTAGGAGGATGGCCGACGATTAGCGCCGATGTCGCCACCGCGATGGAGGACGTGACCGGCCAGATCCAGAGCTGTGCCCCGGGCGTGGTCGACCCGGCAGCTCCGTTCACGGTGGCCGGACACTCCGCCGGGGGCCACCTCGCATTGTGGGCCGGACTGCGGACCCGCCCGTCGAGGGTGTGTCGGATCGTCGCGCTCGCTCCGGTGTCCGATCTGGTACGTGCTGCTGCGATGTGGTTAGGTGACGGCGCGGTGCAGGTGCTGCTCGGCGGGGAGCCACACCAGCAACCTGTCGCGTACGCAGAAGCCGACGTGCTCCGGCTGCTACCCGGCACGGTGCCGATCCACGTCATCCACGGGACGGCCGATCAGCAGGTGCCGGTCGAGCTGAGCCGCGCCCTTGCGGCCGATTGGCCCGAGCTGACGTACACCGAGCTTTCCGACGTCGACCACTTCGCCCTCATCGACCCGCTCAGTGCGGCGTTTCCAGTCGTACGGGCGGCGCTGCGAACGCCATGACGCGAGGACTGGCAGCCCTCATCACGTTCGTGATTGAGAGAAGGTCGGTCAACGGGTGGAGGACACGGAGGGTTCGGTCTTCTCCCTGACTTCGTCCTCGGTGACGCCGGGAGCAAGCTCGCGAAGGACGAGCCCGGTATCGGTCACGTCGATCACGGCGAGGTCGGTGATGATGCGTTGCACGACGCCGAGCCCGGTATACGGCAGTGAGCACTCGTCGACGATCTTGTACGACCCGTCGCGGGCGAGGTGCTCCATCAAGACGATGACCCTCTTGGCACCGTGGACGAGATCCATCGCGCCACCCATTCCCTTGACCATCTTGCCGGGGATCATCCAGTTCGCGATGTCGCCGCGAGCGGACACCTGCATCGCGCCCAGGATCGCCGCGTCGATCTTGCCGCCACGGATCATCCCGAAGCTCGTCGCGGAGTCGAAGAACGACGCTCCGGTCCGTACCGTCACGGTCTCCTTGCCGGCGTTGATCAGGTCGGGATCCTCCTCGCCGTCGTACGGGTAGGCGCCGACTCCGAGGATGCCGTTCTCTGACTGAAGCACGATCTCCACGTCGTCGGGCACGTAGTTCGGCACCAGCGTCGGCAACCCGATCCCCAGATTGACGTAGTCGCCGTCGTTCAGCTCGGTGGCCGCACGGGCCGCCATCTCGACCCGGCTCCACGCCATCTCAGCTCGCCTCGGCGGGTCGTTGGTTTCCCACGTAAACCTGGGATATCTGCACTTCACCCAGGAAATTTCCTGGGTGAAGTGCAGACGTACCACGTAAACGTGGGAAAGCTGAGACTGGCCGGTCCACGGGAGCTGGCATGGTCAGGATGCCTCCATCGGTGCGGACGGCGCGGGCCGATCGCGTACGGTCCGCCGTTCGATCCGCTTGTCGGCGGCCTGCTCGGGCGTCAGGGGTACGACCCGCTGGACGTAGACCCCCGGCAGGTGTACGTCGACCGGTGCGATCTGGCCTGGCTCGACCAGTTCCTCCACCTCGGCGATCGTGACCCGGCCCGACATCGCGCACAACGGGTTGAAGTTGCGTGCCGAGTCGCGAAACACGACGTTGCCCATCCGGTCACCCCGCCAGGCCCGGATCAGACCGAAGTCGGCTCGGATTGCGTGCTCGAGCACGTACGTGCGGGTGCCGCCGCCGGACTCGAAATCCCGGGTGTCCTTCGGCGCACTCGCCACGACGACGTTGCCGTCCGCGTCGTACTTCCACGGCAGTCCGCCGTCGGCGACCTGGGTGCCGACGCCGGTCGCGGTGTAGAACGCGGGGATGCCCGCTCCCCCGGCGCGAAGCCGCTCGGCCAGGGTTCCCTGCGGCGTGAGCTCAACCTCGAGCGCACCGGTGAGGTACTGACGCTCGAACTCCTTGTTCTCCCCCACGTACGACGACACCATCCGGCGGATCCGGTGCTCCCGGAGCAACAGCCCGAGTCCCCAGTCGTCGACGCCGCAGTTGTTGGAGATCACCTCGAGGTCGCGGAAGCCGGCATCGAGCAGCGCCCGGATCAAGACGCTCGGAATGCCGCACAGCCCAAAGCCACCGACCGCGACCGACGCCCCGTCACCGATGTCGGCAACCGCCTCGTCGGCGCTGTGGACGACCTTGTCCATCCGACACTCCTGACCGTCGCTGCTGCGCTGGACTTGCATCCTAATGTCGCCGGTGCTGGCGCCGGGCAGCCAGGCAATGATCGGACCAGCCGAGCGAGCGGCGGCCCGGTGGTGACCCTGACAGCCGCTAGGTTCCCAAGAAGCCGGAGTCGTACGGTGCTGAGGAGTCGGCTGATGGGCCTCTACCCGCTGTATCCCGCGTCGGCCGACGAGCTCAGCGGCCTCGCGGGCGAGCTGCTGGCCTCGGCCGGCAAGATCAGGTCGGTCATCGGAGACGTCCAGGATCAGGTCGGCGTGGCCGGAGCGCACACCGGTGGCGACCTCCGTCCACCGGTGGACTCCGCCGGCAAGCCCGTGATCGCGTTCGGCACCGACACCGAGCAGGGCGTACGCTTCGCCGCCGGCGCCCTGATCTTCTTCGCGCAGGCGATCACGACGTACGACCACACGATCAACCAGATCAACGCCGAGTACGACCTCGCGCCACCAGCCAGCGTCACCGCCCGGATGCCGGATTGGCAGACGCGCAAGACGGCGGCGGACACGAAGATCGAGCAGGCGGGCGGCGAGGTTGCCGGCATGCTGGGACGCGGACCGAACGCTGCCGACATCGCGGCCCTCAAGGGAGCCGGTGCGTACCCCATGCCAGACCAAGCCGCCCCCTTGGGGATGTGTTTCGTGTCGGCCCAGGCGGCCCGCGACTGGTGGGCGAGTTTGTCACCGCTGCAGAAGGCGGAGGTGATCGCGCAGAGTCCGAGCTTCGTCGGGTCGACTGACGGGTTCCCGGCAGATGCACGCGACGACGCGAACCGGATCCTGCTCAACAACGACATCGACCGACTTCAGACCAAGCAGCAGTCGGGCGTCGCACTCACCGATGACGAGCAGCACGTCCTCGACAACGCGCTCGCCGTCAAGACGCAGCTAGACAACACCGAGGCCCGGACGGACCCGATCACCGGCGAGCCGGTTACGGCGCAGCTGCTGATCTACGAACCGGGTGCCTTCGGCGGCGACGGACGCGGCGCGATCTCTGTCGGCGACGCGCAGACCGCCGACAACGTCGCTTTCCTGGTGCCGGGGATGGGGACCGAGCTGACATCGGTGGGCACGTATGTGCCGCGGGCGAGCAACATCTACGACGAGAGCCGGTGGGCCGCCCCCGGCGAGTCGACGGCGGTGATCGCGTGGATCGGGTACGACGCACCCTCGGGCAGCCTCGGTTCGTCCGTTCTCCAGGTCGTCGGCAAGGACCAGGCGATCGACGGCGCCGAGTATCTCGCCCGCGACGTCGCCGGGTTCAACGGCAGCCGTTTCGACGACCCCCACGTGACGGTCGTCGGACACAGCTACGGCAGTACGACAGCCGCCCGGTCGGCCGACGACAACGGGCTCGCGACCGACGACCTGCTCCTGGTCGGCAGCCCCGGGGCGGGCAACGCCGACGACGCCAACGACCTGACGACCGGCCGCGACCACACCTGGGTGGGGGCCGCGAGCCGCGACATCGTGAGCATGCTCGGCAACCACGGCTGGGTGAACGCGGGAAGCCTCGCCCAGGGCAACGACCCGGCCGAGGACGACTTCCACGCCAACCGGTTCGAGGCCGAGTCGACCGATCGCACCAGCTGGCACCGCGGGGTCGCCGACCACGGCCGCTACTTCGACCCGGACTCGGAATCGCTCTACGACATCTCGTCGATCGTGGTCGGCAACTACGACCAGGTTCACCGCCCCGATGATCGCTACGACCCGTGGTGGGAGAGCCCGCAGGATCCAGAGTGGGACCGCACGCCGGCCCACCTCACCCACCAGAGCTGACGTCGTACGCCAGGTCAAGAGACCTCAGAACAGGCCGATGGTCTCGCCGTTGTCGTCGATGTCGATGTGCGCTGCCGCCGGGTCGGCGCCCAGGCCGGGCATCGTACGCACATCCCCGCAGATGGGGTAGACGAAGCCGGCGCCGACAGAGGCCCGAACCTCCCGCACCGGCAGCGTCCAGCCGGTCGGAGCCCCCTTCAGGGTGGGATCGGATGACAAGGACAGATGGGTCTTTGCCATGCAGATCGGCAGCCGTCCGAAGCCTGCCTTCTCGTACGTGTCGAGCTGTCGCGAGGCGACGGCGGAGTAGTCGACCCCGTTCGCGCCGTACACCTTGGTGGCGATCGTCTCGATCTTCTCGCGCAGACTGTCCTCGTCGCGGTACAGCAGCCGGAACTGGTTCGGCTCCTCGGCCGCCTCGGCCACGACCTCGGCCAGCTCGATGGCGCCGCGGCCACCGTCGGCGAAGTGGCTCGAGACGGCACACCGCGCGCCGGCCTGTTCGGCGATCGCGCGGATGGCCTCGTTCTCGCTGGGGTGATCCGTCGGGAACGAGTTGACAGCCACCACCGGCGACACACCGTGCAGCCGGACGTTCTCGATCTGCTTGACCAGGTTGGCCGCTCCGGCGTACACGTCGTCGGGGTTCTCGTCGAACAACGCCTCCGGCAGTGGCCTTCCGGCAACGATCCGGTAGTTTCCCGAGTGGGCCTTCAACGCCCGCACCGTGGCCACGACGACCGCGGCGTCCGGAGCTTCCCCGGAGGCGCGGCACTTGATGTTGAAGAAACGCTCGGCGCCCATGTCGGCACCGAATCCCGCCTCGGTGACGACGAAGTCGCCGCACCGCAGCGCGATCAGGTCGGCCAGCACCGACGAGTTGCCGGTGGCAATGTTGCCGAACGGACCGCAGTGCACCAGCGCCGGCGTGTTCTCGATGGTCTGCAACAGGTTCGGCTTGATCGCCTCGCGCAGGAGCACCGTCATGGTGCCGGCGGTGTCGAGCTGCTCCGCGGTCACCGGCTCCCCCTTCGTGGTGTAGCCGACGACGATCCGGCCGAGCCGCTCACGCAGATCGCGCAGCGAGGTCGTCAGAGAGAGCGTGGCCATCACCTCGGAGGCGGCGGTGATGTCGAACCCGGTCTGCCGGGGGACGCCGTCGGCACGGCTGCCGAGACCGGTGACGATGTTGCGAAGCGCCCGGTCGTTGACGTCCAGCACCCGCCGCCAGGTGACGCTGTGCGGGTCCAGGCCGAGCGCGTTCCCCTGGTACAGGTGGTTGTCCAGCATGGCGCTCAGCAGGTTGTGTGCGGCCGTCACGGCGTGCATGTCTCCGGTGAGATGGAGGTTCAGCTTCTCCATCGGCACGACCTGGCTGTACCCGCCGCCGGCGGCACCGCCCTTTATGCCCAGGGCCGGACCCATCGACGCCTGCCGGATGGTGATCACGGCCCGCTTCCCGATGTGTTTCATGCCCTGACCGAGACCGACCGTGGTGGTGGTCTTGCCCTCGCCGAGCGGGGTCGGCGTGATCGCGGTCACCACGACGTACTTGGCACGAGGCCGATCGGCGAGCTGACCGACCGCGTCCAGGCTCACCTTCATCACGTCGCGGCCGTACGGCTCGAGCAGGTGGCTGCCCAGACCCATCTCGTTGGCGACGTCCTCGATCGGTTTGAGTGCCGCGGCACGGGCGATCTCGAGGTTGCCAGGGCTCATGATCGGTTCTCCTTGTGGGGTTGCTGAATTCCGGGGGCCCGAAAGCCGTCGACGTCGAGACCGAACTCGGCTCCGGCGTCGCACAGCGAGTCGAACAGGTATTGGCCCGACGAACGTTCGCAATGCAAAACGTACGACCTGGTCGACCCGCCGTCGTCGGCGGGCAGGTCGTCGCGGACGAGGTCGGTCGCGACGCCGGCAACGGTCGAACGCAGCGCCGCACCGTCCGGACACATCGCGTCCGCGAGGTCGACACCGCACTCCATGGCCAGCAGCTCCCGTGATGCCGAACCGGCGACGCGCAACAGGGCCCGACCGTGCGTCAGATCGACGACGCTCGCGAGCTCATCCGCCTTGGTGGCCGCCTCGCCCAGGGCGACGCAGAGGTGTTTCTGAGTCCCCGGCGGCGCGAGGACCAGCCATTCGCCCGGACCGGCCCCGACCACGAGAACGGGCAGTTCGGCGTCGGCGGAGCCAACCTCCGGGATCCGCGTCTCGGGGACTCCAGCCTCCGGACCTCCAGCCTCCGGACCTCCAGCCTCCGGACCTCCAGCCTCCGGACCTCCAGTCTCGGGGACTGGCCAGCCCTTGCGGGCCGAGCGGCCGAACCGCACGCCGAGCAGCTCCGCCATGGTGCCGTTCACGGCTGCCTTCACGGCCACCTTCGTCAGCGGGGTGCAGTCGGTGATTCGCAGGGCCGCGTCGCTGCAGCGCCCGCTCACGGCCCATCCGGCCCCCACCACCTCCGGCTCTGCGGGCGCGATCGGACTGCGGGCGATCGGACTGCGGGCGATCGCACTGCGGGCGCCGGGAGTGCCGACGATCGGCTCACTCTCAACCATGGAGCCTCGTACCTTCCGGGTCGACCTGCGCGAGGCTGCTCGCCACCGTGGCGGTTGCGGTCCGACCGTCGGTCAGCCGGATCGTGACCTCGGTGCCGGGATCGGCCAGGCGGGCGACCAGCTGAGCCAGGCAGACGGACCGGCCGAGGGTCGGCGACATCCGGGCAGACGTCACCCGACCGCAGATCCGGTCGCCGTCCTCGGTGAGCTGGCTGCCCTCCTCGGGTACGAGGGAGGTGTCGGCCGTACGCAGAGCGACCAGCCGT
>JBBSHE010000010.1:0-73143 GCA_038253325.1 Propionibacteriales bacterium | reverse complement strand
TCGAGCACTAATGCGAGCGGTCCGCGCGCCGACCCACCCCCCGCCCCTGCGCCGACTTGGGGGTCCGCCCGGGGGCCCCGACCCCGTGACGACCCGACAAGTCGGAACCATGGCGACCGTACGACGAGAGGGGAGCGAAGCCATGTCCTCGGGACGCGCCCGCAAGGTTGCCGACCGGATCCGGGTGATCGTCGCGGAGATGCTCGAGCGGCGGGTGAAGGACCAGCGGCTCGGTTTCGTGACCGTCACCGATGTGCGGATCACCGGCGACCTCCAGAACGCCAGCGTCTTCTACACGGTGCTCGGCGACGAGGACGAGCGCGCAGCCTCCGGCGCCGCCCTCGCCAGCGCGAAGGGTCTGATCCGGTCCGAGATCGGCCGACAGCTCGGCATGCGTCACACCCCCTCCGTCGAGTTCGTGCTCGATGCGTTGCCCGAGTCCGCCTCGCACATCGAGGACCTGCTGGCCCGGGCGCGGGCCAGTGACCAGGCCGTTGCGGAGTCGGCGACGAATGCGACGTATGCGGGTGACGCCGATCCGTACAAGCATCCCGACGACGACATGGACCCGGCCGGCCTCGCCGAACGCGATGGTGCGGACCCGGTGGCGCTCACCGGGGATGATGTCGCCGGTCCGGTGGGGCTCACCGGGGATGATGTCGCCGGTCCGGTGGGGCTCACCGAGGGTGATGTCGCCGGTCCGGTGGGGCTCACCGAGGGTGATGGCAACCGCTGACGGCCTCGTCGTCGTCGACAAGCCGCCGGGCTGGACCTCGCACGACGTGGTGTCGCGGGTCCGGCGGATCGCCGACACGCGCAAGGTCGGTCACGCGGGGACGCTCGACCCGCTGGCGACGGGGGTGCTCGTTCTCGGGCTGGGACGCGCGACCCGGCTGCTCGGACACCTGTCCGGGCACACGAAGGCGTACGACGCGACCATCCGGCTCGGGCAGGCGACACAGACAGACGACGCCGACGGCGAGGTCGTCGCCGAACGCGAGGCATCCGGTCTGAGCGACGAGGCGATCCGGCGCGCCGTGGCCGCCCTCACCGGTGAGCTCGAACAGGTCCCGTCGAGCGTGTCGGCGATCAAGGTCGACGGACGACGCGCGTACAAACGCGTTCGCGACGATGAGTTGGTCGAGATCGCGCCGCGCCCGGTCACGGTCCATGAGTTCGTCGTCGACACCATCGCGCGTCAGGCGGTGTTGGTCGACGTCGACGTACACGTCGAGTGCACCGCGGGGACGTACGTTCGTGCGCTGGCCCGTGATCTCGGTGCGGCACTCGGCGTCGGAGGGCACCTGACCCGGCTGCGCCGGACTCGGTCGGGGAGGTACGACCTACGGGCCGCCCACCGGCTGGAGGAGCTCGAGCGCTCGTTGGACGTCGTCGACCTCGATCACGTCGCGGCTGAGAACTTCGCGACGTACGAGCTCGTCGGCGACGCCGTGCCCGCTGCGCGCAACGGCCGGCAGCTGCACATCCGGCTCGGCAGTCCGGGTCCGGTGGCGGTGCTGACGTCGGGCGGGGAGTTCATCGCGCTGTACGCGCAGCACGGACCGGTTGCCAAAGCGGTCGCCGTCTTCTCGCCCTGAACCAAGCCCAATGGCTGGGACTTCGCGAGGTAGTACGTCGCGAAGTCCCAGCCATTGGGCCTAGCGTGTGGTTTGCCATGAGTGCCACCGTCACCTCGTCCGAGACCCGACTCGGTACGCCCGTCGTTCCTGGGATCGGTGTCGGACCAGTCGTACGTCCGTCGCCGGGGCCCGACCCGGCGGATGTGCCGGCGACATCGTCCGCGCCGCCGGAGGCGGAGCAGGGACGGTACGACCAGGCAGTCGCCGTGGTCGCCGACCGGCTCCGGGAGCGCCAGCAGGTGGCCTCGGGACCGGCAGCTGAGGTGCTGAGTGCCCAGGTCGATCTGGTGACCGACCGTGGGCTCACCAAGGGTGTGCGTAAACAGATCGCGGCAGGTTCGTCCGCCGAGGCGGCGACGATCGCGGCAGTCGACAACTTCGCCGCGATGCTGGCGGGAGCCGGCGGGATCGTGGCCGAACGGGCTACCGACCTTCGCGACCTCGGCGGCCGGGTCGTCGCCGAGCTGCTCGGGCGTCCAGAACCGGGGATGCCGACGCCGGACGAGCCGTCGATCCTCCTTGCCGTCGACCTCGCGCCCGTCGACACGGCCGGTCTCGACCCGGCCAGGATCCTCGCGCTCGTGACGAGCCTGGGCGGGGCGACCAGCCACACGGCGATCATCGCCCGGCAGCTCGGGATCCCGTGCGTCGTGGCCGCCGACGTGGATGACATCGAGGCGGGGACCGTCGTGCTGGTGGACGGGGGTGCCGGCAAGATCGTCATCCGGCCGGAAGCCGATCAGGCCGCGGAGCTCGTCGCGCGTGACAACCTCGAGCGTAAGGCGGCGGCGACCTACGCCGGGCCGGGGACCACCGTCGACGGACTCGCGGTCGCCGTGCTCGCCAATGTGCAGGACGCCGCCTCGGCACGCAAGGCGGCGGACGGTCCGAGCGAAGGGGTCGGTCTGTTCCGCACCGAGCTTGCTTTCCTCGGTCGCGATGCCGAGCCGACCGTCGACGAACAAGCCGAGATCTACCAGCAGGTGTTCGCCGCATTCGCGGGTCGCAAGGTTGTGGTCCGTACGCTCGACGCCGGATCCGACAAGCCGATGGCGTTCGCAAGCGTGCCCGATGAGCACAACCCGGCGCTCGGGGTTCGCGGCGTACGGCTGTCCTGGGCAAACCGCGGGCTGATGACCCGTCAGCTCGACGCGATCGTACGAGCTGGCGAGGCGACGCAGAGCAAGCCGTGGGTGATGGCACCGATGGTGTCGACGGCTGCCGAAGCGCGGGACTTCGCCGAACAGGTCCGTACGCGAGGGCTGACGGCCGGCGTGATGATCGAGGTGCCCGGTGCCGCGCTGCTGGCCGACCGAATGCTGGAGCATGTCGACTTCTTGTCGATCGGCACGAACGACCTCGCGCAGTACACGATGGCGGCCGACCGGCTCTCCGGGGAGCTCGCGCACCTCGCGGACTTCTGGCAGCCCGCTGTCGTGTCGCTGGTTGCCACCGCCGCCAGAGCCGGTGCCGCGGTCGACAAGCCGGTCGGAGTATGCGGTGAGGCGGCCGCCGACCCGTTGATGGCATGCGTTCTCGTCGGCCTCGGTATCTCGTCGTTGTCGATGGCGGCGTCGGCCGTCGGGAGCGTCGGAGCAAGACTCGCGAGGGTCACGCGGGAGCAGTGCAGGGCATCGGCCGCCGCCGTGCTGGCGGCCGACGACCCCGCGACCGCCCGAGCCGCTGCCGCCGAAGCCCTCGCGGGCTGACCCGAGCGAGTTGTCGGTGCGTGGTGGGGTGATAGCCCCATGAGCCGCCGACAAGTCGAGGGGGACTGCGTGCCGTTCGGGCGGCACCGCGTGGCAGGCTTGGCCGGTCGCCATCGGGCCATCGCCTGACAAACAACCAGCGGTCGTCGATGAGTCCGACCTCGCGGAGAGGAGCGGTACGTGCAGACCTGGCACGGCCTCGACGAAATTCGCAGCGACTTCGGCTCCACGGTCGTGACGATCGGGAACTTCGACGGCGTACATGTCGGTCACGTTCACGTCGTCGCTCGGGCGATCGAGGTCGCCGCCGCGCACGGTGGCCTGCCGGTCGTCGCGGTGACGTTCGATCCGCACCCGATGAGCGTGATCGCTCCTGATCATGCTCCGACGATGCTGGTGTCGCTCGACGAACGTCTCCGGCTTCTCGACGAGGCGGGCGTCGGCGTCGTCCTCGTCCTGCCGTTCACCGAGGATCTCGCCAAGGTTTCGGCAACCGACTTCGTGACCGACATCTTGTTCGACCGTCTGCACGCTGCTGCGGTCGTGGTCGGTGAGAACTTCCGTTTCGGGCACCGGGCCACGGGCAACATCAAGCTGCTGCGCGAGCTGGCGGCCGACCACGGCGTGGACGTCCACGGGCTGTCCCTCGACGGCGCGGGCGACGTCGTCTGGTCATCGACCTACGTCCGCGGTCGGCTGGCTGACGGTGACGTCGAGGCGGCCGCCAATGCGCTCGGACGTCCGTTTTCCGTGCGTGGTGAGGTGGTGAAGGGTCACCAGCGTGGACGCGAGCTGCTGGGATACCCCACGGCCAACGTCCCCGTCCGCTCGACCGCGACGGCCGTCCCCGCCGATGGCGTCTACGCCGGCTGGCTGCGCCGGCTGGATGCAGCCAGCGAGGGTTATCAGCCGGCCGCGATCAGCGTCGGCACGAACCCCACCTTCGACGGCCTCGAACGAACGGTCGAGGCCTATGTGCTCGATCGCGACGACCTCGAGCTGTACGGCGTACCTGTCGAGATCGTGTTCGCCGAGCGGCTCCGTAGCATGGAGAAGTACGAGGACATCGAGGCTCTGATCCGGCAGATGGACACCGATGTCGACCGAACCCGCGAGTTGCTGACATCGAAGGCTCCGCCCGATCCGCCGTGACCCGGCCCCGACCCCCGCGATTAGGGTCGGACAAGACACCGCTGATACGCTGAGCAGTGCCGTATTCGTCGGCCGCGGAGACAACAGAGCCTGGGTGGAAATGCCCCAGTGCGCCGCGCAACGACCACCCGAGGAGGAGTCGCGTGCCGCTGGATGCTGCGACCAAGGAAACCATCATCCGCGACTACGCCACGGGCGAGGGCGACACCGGGAGCCCGGAGGTCCAGGTCGCGCTCCTGACCAAGCGGATCGCCGACCTGACCGAGCATCTGAAGGAGCACAAGCACGACCACCACAGCCGTCGCGGTCTGCTCCTGCTGGTCGGACGGCGCCGGCGACTGATGAACTACCTCCAAGAGATCGACATCGAGCGCTACCGCGTCCTACGCGAACGACTCGGACTTCGTCGTTGACGTCGATGAACGGTGAGCCATCGGGTGGCCGTTCATCGACATCTCGGGGTCCTCGGACCCCGCACAACTGAACATCGGCACAACTGAACAGGGAACACACAACTCGAGGCTCCGATGTGGGACCTCGAACCAAAACCGTGACCTCACGGCGACGGCCCGACTGCCTGGCCGCCGGTCCTCGGTAGTGACTTCCGGACACCTGACACCAGGGTGACCGTGGGTCTCGATCGAAGACCGGCCCGGCGAACCGTCCGGTGTCGGGCGAGCCCGATTGCGTACAACGATCGACTCGTCGATCTCGCCGCCGGACTTGTCGAGCCGAGACCGTTGGGTGTCACACGTACGAGAAGGGATACCCATGACGGGATCCACAACCCATGCCGAAGACGCAACCAAGACCGTAGAAACGGTGATCGACAACGGCACCCACGGCAAACGTACGGTGCGCTTCGAGACCGGCCGGCTCGCCCAGCAGGCGGCCGGCAGCGCCGTCGCCTACCTCGACGACGACACCATGCTGCTGTCAGCCACCACGGCTGGCAAGCACCCCAAGGAACACTTCGACTTCTTCCCCCTGACGGTCGACGTCGAGGAGCGGATGTACGCGGCGGGACGCATCCCGGGTTCGTTCTTCCGACGCGAGGGCCGGCCTTCGGAGGACGCGATCCTGACCTGCCGACTGATCGACCGACCGCTTCGGCCGTCGTTCGTCTCGGGTCTGCGTAACGAGGTCCAGGTCGTCATCACCGTTCTCGCGCTGCACCCCGACACGCCGTACGACGTGCTCGCAATCAACGCCGCCTCGCTGTCGACCCAGTTGTCCGGCTTGCCGTTCAGCGGCCCAGTCGGGGCCACCCGGGTGGCGCTGATCCGGGGGCAGTGGGTCGCCTTCCCGACCCATGCCCAACTCGAGGACGCCGTCTTCGACATGGTTGTCGCCGGCCGGGTGCTCGACGACGGCGACGTCGCGATCATGATGGTCGAGGCCGAGTCGACGGAGTCCACCTGGGACCTCGTCCGCGGCGGCGCGCAGGCGCCGACCGAGGACATCGTCGCCGAAGGGCTCGAGGCATCGAAGAAGTTCATCAAGCAGCTCTGCGAGACGCAGAGCGAGCTGGCCGCGGTCGCTGCGAAGCCGACGCGGGAGTTTCCCCGGTTCCTCGACTACGACGACGACGCATTCGCGGCGGTCGAGTCCGCCGCCGCCGGCGATCTGGCGAGCGCCTTGACGATCGCGGACAAGCTCGAGCGGGAGGGCCGCCTCGACGAGATCAAGGGCGGCGTGCTCGAGAAGCTTGCCGCCGACTTCGAGGGCCGTGAGAAGGAGCTCGGTGCCGCGTTCCGGTCGTTGACAAAGAAGCTGGTACGCCAGCGCGTGCTCCGCGACGGGGTCCGGATCGACGGACGCGGTCTCACCGACATCCGCAGCCTGTCCGCCGAGGTGGGCGTGCTGCCGCGGGTCCACGGGTCCGCGCTCTTCGAGCGTGGTGAGACTCAGATTCTCGGCGTGACGACACTGAACATGCTGGGGCTCGAGCAGAGGCTCGACACCCTTTCGCCCGAGACGACCCGCCGCTACATGCACAACTACAATTTCCCGCCCTATTCGACGGGTGAGACCGGTCGGGTCGGCTCGCCGAAGCGGCGTGAGATCGGCCACGGTGCGCTCGCCGGCCGCGCTCTGATGCCGGTGCTGCCGACGCGTGAGGAGTTCCCGTACGCGATCCGCCAGGTTTCGGAGGCGCTGGGCTCCAACGGCTCGACGTCGATGGGGTCGGTGTGTGCGTCGACGATGGCGCTGCTCAACTCCGGCGTACCCCTGCGGGCGCCGGTGGGCGGGATCGCGATGGGTCTGATCTCGGGCGAAGTCGACGGCAAGCCGGAGTTCGTGACGCTGACCGACATCCTCGGCGCCGAAGACGCCTTCGGCGACATGGACTTCAAGGTCGCCGGCACCCGCGAGTTCGTGACGGCCTTGCAGCTGGACACGAAGCTCGACGGGATCCCGGCGTCGGTCCTCGGCGCCGCCCTTCAGCAGGCGCGGGATGCCCGGATGACGATCCTCGACGTGATGGCAGAGGCCATCGACGGACCGGACGAAATGGCACCGACCGCGCCGCGGATCATCACGATGAAGATCCCCGTCGACAAGATCGGTGAGGTGATCGGCCCGAAGGGCAAGGTCATCAACCAGATCCAGGACGACACCGGTGCGCAGATCACGATCGAGGACGACGGCACGATCTACGTCGGCGCCGAGGTCGGGTCCGCGGCCGAGGCGGCCCGCTCGACGATCAATGCGATCGCCAACCCACAGATGCCGGAGATCGGCGAGAGGTACCTCGGGACGGTCGTCAAGGCAACGTCGTTCGGGGCGTTCGTCTCGCTGCTGCCGGGCAAGGACGGCCTGCTGCACATCAGCAAGCTGCGCGCCCTCGCCGGTGGCCGCCGGGTCGAGAACGTCGAAGACGTCGTCGCGGTCGGGCAGAAGCTCCAGGTCGAGATCGCCGACATCGACGACCGCGGAAAGCTGTCGCTGATCGCTGTCGTCGACGACGAACCGTCGACCGACGACTCCGACGGCGAGCCCGAAGCCTAGGACGTATCGCCGTGTCGGCTGTTGCGCGTACGGGCGCGTCGACCCGTACGCGTACGGCCGTCCGTCGAGCACCGAGGGCGTCGTCCGACGCCGCGGTCCGGCGCACCGTGCTGCCGAGCGGCATCACGGTCATCACCGAAACCGTTCCGACGGCACGGTCGGTGAGCATCGGCGTATGGGTCAGTGTCGGCTCCCGGGACGAGACGCCATCCTTGGCCGGCGTCACGCACTTCCTCGAGCATCTATTGTTCAAGGGCACTCGGACGCGGTCGGCCGCGGAGATCTCGGCGGCGATCGACGGTGTCGGCGGCGAGCTCAACGCGTTCACGGGCAAGGAGTACACGTGCTACCACGCACGTGTACTCGACCATGACGTGGAGCTCGCGGTCACATTGCTCTCCGACATGCTCGTCGGGTCCACGTTGCCGGCAGCCGAGGTCCGGACCGAGCGCGACGTGATCTTGGAAGAGATCGCGATGAACGACGACGACCCCGACGAGACCGTCCACGACGCGTTCGTGTCGGCGCTGTTCGGTGACATCCCGATCGGCCGGCCGATCGTCGGGACCTCGGAGTCGATCGGGGCGCTGACGAGGCGACAGGTCGTCGGGTACTTCCGTCGTCGATACAGACCCGACCGGCTCGTGGTCAGCGCCGCCGGGAACGTCGACCATCGGGTGTTCGTCGGGCTCATTCGTCGGGGCTTCGCCGCGGCGGCGGGGTCGCCGGCCGTGCCGTACGGATTGCGGCGGACCGGTTCGCCGCCGTCCCTCGCCCGCGAGTCGGTTCGACTGGTGACCCGCCCGACCGAGCAGGCGACGTTCCTGCTCGGTGTCCCCGGGCTGTCCCACTGCGATGAGCGCCGGTTCGCTGCCAACATCCTGAGCACCGTGCTCGGAGGGGGCACGTCGTCCCGACTGTTCCAGGAGGTACGAGAGCGCCGCGGGCTGGCGTACTCCGTGTACTCGGTGCTCACGTCGTACGCCGACACCGGGTACGTCGCCGTCGGGGGCGGATGCCTGCCCGACAAGCTCGGGCCGGTGCTGGAGGTCGTAGGCCGTGCGCTGGGTTCGCTCGCTGCCGACGGAGTCACGACCGAGGAGCTCGACCGGGCAAAGGGACAGCTGCGCGGAAGCTTCGTACTCGGGCTCGAGGACACGTTCTCGCAGATGATCAGGCTGGCGCGGGGTGAGCTCGTCTATGGTGATCTGCTCTCGATCGACGAGGTACTTGCGCGGATAGACGCGGTGACGCTCGACGACGTCGCGGCGGTTGGCGCGGAGCTGTTGCGACAGCCAGCGACGCTCGCGGTGGTGGGCCCGTACACCGACGAGTCCGAGCTGGGGCGGACATGAGCCGCCGACATGCGCGGGGACATGAGCCGCGGACATGAGCAGAGGGTGCCCGGATTGCTCCGGACACCCTCCAACTTCGAAACGAAAAGCTCAGTTGGGAACCGCTGCCGTCACTTCATCATGCTCGGCGGCATCATCACCGAGTCGATCAGGTAGACCGTGGCGTTCGCGGTGTGAACTCCACCGCAGATCACCTTGGCACCGTCGACCGTCAGGTTGTCGCCCGAGCCCTTGACGGTCAGGCTCTCGCCCTCGACCGTCTTGTGGCTGCCGGCGATCTGGTCAGGAGTGATCTGACCCGACAGCACGTGGAACGTCAGGATCTTCGACAGCGTTCCGGCGTTGGCGGGCTTCACCGTGGGGGTTCGCTCGGTGACGCTGCGCGGATTGGCGTTCGGCCCGGTTCGAGTAGGTTGGCCGTGTGATCAAGGTCGCCGTCGTGGGTGCGTCTGGACGGATGGGTACGCTCGCGTGCGCGGCGGTCGAGTCGAGTACGGGCCTCCAGCTTGTTGCCCGGATCGGCTCCGCCGACCCGCTCGACGCGGCGGCGGTTGCCGATGTCGCCGTCGACCTCACGAACCCGACGGCAGCCGTCGAGAACGTCTCCTGGTGCGTCGACCACGGCGTCAACGTGGTCGTGGCCACGTCGGGCTTCGACGGTGAGCGGCTGACGGACCTCGAGCGGCAGCTGGCCGACAAGCCGGCGGTGGGGGTGCTGGTCGCGCCCAACCTGTCCCTCGGCGCGTTGCTGATGATGCGGTTCGCCGCGCAGGCGACGCCCTACTTCGGCTCGGTGGAGATCATCGAGACGCACCACCCGGAGAAGAAGGACGCGCCCTCAGGCACGGCCACCCGTACCGCCCATCTCGTCGCCGCTTCGCGGAAGCGGGCCGACAGCGCGGACCTTCCGGACGCGACGACGGACGACCCGGACAACGCGAGGGGAGCGGCCATTGACGGCATCCGCGTCCACAGCCTGCGCGTCGCCGGCGTGATCGCCGCGCAGGAGGTGGTCTTCGGATCATCCGGAGAGTCGTTCACGATGCGCCACCAGACGCTCGACCGGGCGTCGTTCATGCCCGGTGTGCTGGCCGGGATCGAGTGGGTCACGAGCAACCCCGGACTCACGGTCGGCCTCGACCACGTTCTCGGCTTCACCACCTGACAACGCAGACCAGTAAGGGGGGCAGGACCCCTGTTCCTGCCCCCCGCTGGTTGTGCGAGGTCGTGCCTGTCATCGGCACGGGTGTCACCGTCCACCGCTCGCCGTGGTCGGATGCCTTGCGACATCGACTGTTGTGGAGTGAGGAGTACGTGGCGGCGCGGCTGATACCTGAGTTGTCAGAATCTTCGGGAAACCGCGCGATGGAGTCGACAGGGCGGTGCGGTGGCGCGACGATGAGGGTTGAACGCGTCGCCGCAGGTGTATCAGACCACCGCGAACCCACTCATGGAGGGTGTGAGCACGGCGATGGGCAGCATCAGCGAGAGGTCCATGATGGTCGCGCATCCCACCAGCGACGCAGCAGCTGGGGCCACCGTCTGGGATCAGGCGGCTCGACACTTCCGGGCCTGGCAGGCCGGTGAGCCGGGTGCTCTCGACGACCTCGTACGTGCTTTGTCGCCGGTGCTCTGGCATGTCGTACGTGCGTACGGCCTGGATCGCGACCGCGCTGAGGACGTCGTGCAGACCGTGTGGCTGACCCTGGTGCGGCGGCACGCGTCGATCGCGGACCCGCAAGCGGTTTCCTCCTGGCTGACGACGACGGCCCGCCGGGAGGCCTGGCGGGTGGCGAAGTCGGCAGGCCGGATGCCTCCGGTTCCGGAGCAGGTCGTGGTGGACCGCGCCGGTACCTCTCGGTCGGCGGAGGATGACGCCGTCCGCAGCGACGAGGACGCGAACCTGTGGGCCGCGGTCCAGCGGCTGACGCCGAGATGTCAGCGTCTCCTCCGGATCGTCGCCTTCGAAGACCGCCCGGACTATGCAGGAATCGCAAAAGATCTCGACATGCCGGTCGGAAGCATCGGACCGACCCGCGGCCGCTGTCTCGGCAAGCTCAGGGACCTGCTGACGGCTCGGGGAGGAGCATCATGACCGACGACGTCGGGTTCGAGGATCTGGCTCGGATCTGGGAAGCGCACGATCCGATGCCGTCCGATCTGGTCGAGAAGTCGTTGATTGCGATCGAGACCGACGACCTCGATGCGGAGTACGAGCTGCTGCACCTGGTCGAACGCTCTCGAGAGATGCAGGGCACGCGCAGCGCCATGACCGCGCTGACGATCTCGTTCGCGGTCGGCGAGGTCGCGCTGATGCTTCGGGTCAGCCCCACCCGCAACGGCTTCTGCCGCATCGACGGTTGGGTGACCCCACCTCGGCCGACGCAGGTCAAGGCCACCCAGCACCCCGGAGCATACGTCGCCGAGGTGGACGAGCGCGGACGGTTCGAGTTCGTCGAGATCCCGACCGGACTGACCAGGTTCTGGTTGTCCAGGGCCGACGGCGGGAGCGGCCCTGACCGCGAACCGGCCGGTATGTTCTCCACGCCCATCGTCGAGCTCTAGACACTAGACACCGAAAGCAGCACGTGATGTCGGATCCAGCCGGGCAACCGGGACGTGTACCCACCCCCGACGCGGGGCATCCGGATCGTAGGCCGGAGCGTCCCATCGTCGACCCGCCGCCCCCGCCGGCGAAAGCCCTCGCCGAGGTCAACGGACGTTTCCTCGACCCCGCGACGGCTCTCACGGTAGCGGGGGTGAGACCTCGCTCAACCGTGTACGTGGGCTCGCGGATCGTCGTCGGATCGAGCCGTGACCCTCATCAGGTGTTGGGCGAGCTGCAGCGCATCGCTGACCCGCTGGGGTGGAATGTGTCACTCGACGACAAGTTCAACGCGTCGCGGGTCAGTTGGCGCGGGTCGGACGTCGAGTCTGTCGGCGTCTCGCGGTTCGACATCACGGTCAAGTCCGGCGTCGCCAGTGTGGCACCCGACGGCTGGGTGCTCCTGCAACAGGCTCGGGGGCAGCTCGGACTGGAGGCCATGCGCGGTGTCGGGCTGGACCATGTCCTGTTTCCCGCGGTGATCGGTTCGAACCCGATCGAGCACTCCAACCCCATCGAGCACTCCAACCCCGTCGACTCCTACGCCCAGATGGGATGGGGTGGTCGGCAGCCCGTCGCGTACGTGGGTCAGCGACCGAACCGGCGCGAAACCCTTGATCGTAGACGCCCGGTGGTCGGGATCCTCGACACCGGCTGCGCGAGACACCCCTGGCTCGATGACATCGTCAAGAAGGACGTGACGCTCGACGGTGTGGTGATCGGGTACCCGGACGCGGACGACTTCACGGCCTCCGGAGGCGACCAGGTGGGCCCGCTCGACGGCGGCATCGACCCGCTCGCCGGCCATGGAACGTTCATCGCCGGACTGGTGCACCAGGCTTGCCCGGATGCCGACATCGTGTCGTGGAGAGTGGTCAACTCCAGCGGCCCGATCGTCGAGTCGGACTGGATCGACACGTTGGTCAAGGTGGCTGAGCTCGTTCGTCGCCACGCGTTCGGCGAGGACGGTGGTCACCCGATCGACGTGCTCAACTTGTCGATGGGCTACTACCACGAGACGCCGGACGACGCGCTGCTGTTCGACCCGGTTCTCCGTCAGATCTTGGAGCTGATGGGGAAGTGCGGGACCGTTGTGGTCTGTTCGGCGGGAAATGACGCGACGGCGCGACCCTTGTATCCGGCAGCGTTCGCACCATGGCCGGACGACAACGGAAAGGTCCAGTCCCCGTCCAGCGTTCTGCCGATTGTCTCGGTCGGAGCATGCAACCCAGACGGCACCGTCGCCTTGTTCAGCAACGCGGGACCTTGGGTCCGTACGTACCAACCGGGTGCTCTTGTGATGAGCACGATGCCGCCGTACCAAGGAGGACTCGAGCCGATGGCACGGACAACCGCATTCGGCCAGGTCCGAGAGGCGCTCGATCCCGACGACTTCACCCAGCCCGACCCGGATCACCCAGGTCGCGTGATCGGCGGTTTCGGATTGTGGAGCGGAACCTCCTTTGCGGCGCCACGTCTCGGTGGGCTCGTTTCCAAGGCGTTGCTTCCGCTGCTTCCTGCGGTCGGCGCGTCGGATACGCCAGCTGACGCCGTTGCGCGCGGATGGAAGGCAGTGGCGCGCGTCGTCGCGATCGAGCCATCATGAGATGTGTTGTCGGCGGTTGATCTGCATCGAACGGGGCTCGAAGCGAGCAATGCTGGTCGACATGCCCAGGCCCGCGGTCTGCTCGAACGAGCGCTCGTCCGTGACCCGGACCCCGATACTCTCGCGCGGATCCTGCTGAGTCTCGCCCACGTCCGGGCCGAGCTCGGCAGCACGGCAGACGGGGTCGACCTCTGCCGTCAGGCGTTGGACCTGGCGAACGTCCGCGGACACGTTCGAGGGTTGGCGTGGTCGCAGCTCGGGATGCTTGAGATGCGCTCGGGACGCGGCGGTCCCGCCCTGGAGGCGTTCACCGAGGCGTTGCGGCGGCTCGACCAGTCTCCTGAGCCGCTGTCGACAGCGTTCAACAACCGCGGAATGGTCCATCTGCAACGTGGCGCCGTCCGGGCTGCCCAGTCCGACTTCGAGAACGCGGTGGCGATTGCTCGGAGCGACGACCTGTCCGTCTTGAGGGCCAAAGCCACCCACAACCTCGGGTACACCCACCTCCTCGCGGGCGACCTCATCTCGGCGCTCCACGCAATGGATGTCGCGCGCGACGTCCTCGCGCCGCTCTCCCCGACGATGCGCGCGATGTGCGACCAGGATCGCGCCGAGGTGCTGTTGGCTGCGGGCATGATCCAAGACGCCGCAGTCGCGCTCAATGGGGCAGCAGCGGCGTTCGGCGCGCGGGGGCTGCGACAGCGACAGGGCGAGGCGGAGTACGTGATCGCTCGACTGCTCCTCGCCGCGGATCCCGCTGAGGCAGGACGTGTCGCGCGCCGAGCGAAGCGGCGCTTCGAACGCCGCGGCAGCGAGGTGTGGGCACTACGCGCCGAGGTGATCTGCCTGACGAGCGATGTCACGCAGCGTCGTTGGGTGACCAGCCTCGCCGACCGCGCCGACCGCTTGCAGCACGACCTCGCGCGGCACCGCTTGCGGTACGACGCATCGACGGTTGCTCTGCAAGGCGGGCGTGCGGCATTGCTTCGTGGCGACCTGGACGAGGCACTCGTTCGCGTACGCCGGGTGTCCCTTCCGAACGCGGCACCGCTACCGATTCGGTTGCTCGACCGCGACGTGCGTGCGGAGCTCGCGACGGCACGAGGTCGACCGGCTCAGGCGCTGACCCACGTACGCCGAGGGCTCGACATCCTGCAGGAGTGGCAGTCGTCGTTCGGCAGCCTCGACCTGCAGAGCGCGGTCGCCGGCCATGGACGTGCGCTTGCCCTCCGAGGTCTGTCGCTGGCCGTTGCGGACGGGCGGCCGGACGTGATCTTCGAGTGGTCCGAACGTGCTCGGGCGCTGGCGAGCCGCGTCGCATCGTTGCGTCCACCGGCCGATCCGACCGCAGCCGAGGCGATGACCGAGCTGCGGAGGAAGCAGGGTGCGCTCGAGTCCGGTGGGGACCGTCGACTCGACCGGGAGGTCGTGGCGCTCCGAGAACAGGTTCGCCGACGGTCATGGTCGGATCGCGGTTCGGGCCAGCTCGCGGATCTGGTCGCGCTCCCGGATCTGCGTGCGGTGCTCGGTGATGCAGACGGCGCCATGGTCGCGTACGTCTATGCGGACGGAAACTGCCACGCGCTCGCAGTGACGGCCACGTCCGTCGGTGTTGTTCCGCTTGGTGACGTCGCGTCGCTACGCACACATCTCGACGGGCTCGAAGCCGACCTCGACATGGCGGCTTCCCGGTTGCCGGCTCGGATGAAATCCGCGGTGATCGCGGGGTTGCGGCACCGGCTCGACAAGCTTGCCGACCGCCTGGTGACGCCGATTTCTCGCTTCGTCGGAGATCGTCCGGTCGTCGTGGTTCCGGCGGGCGCGCTCGCGGGCGTTCCCTGGACCTTGCTACCGGGCTTCACGGGCCGCCCGGTCACGGTGCCGAGGTCCGCGTCGTTGTGGCGTCTGAGCCGGCAACGCATCGTCGCGTCATCGTCGGCCGCGTTCGTTGCGGGCCCCCGGGTCGAACGAGCAGGCGAGGAGGTCAAGAACGCGTCGTCGGCCTGGGCGTCCCCCGTCGTCCTGAGCGGTGCCGAGGCAGTTGCGGCGCGCGTCAAGGACGTCGCGAGCTCTGCCGATGTACTCCACATTGCCGCGCACGGCCGGCACACCGCCGACAACCCACTGTTCTCCGGCCTCGAGCTCTTTGACGGGCCGTGGTTCGGCTACGACATCGCCCAGCTCGAAAGGATCCCGCAGACCGTTATCTTGTCAGCATGTGAGCTCGGACGATCGACCGTTCGGTGGGGGGAGGAGACGATCGGGATGACGGTTGCGTGGCTGCACGCGGGGGCCAACTGCGTGATCGGGTCGCCGGTACTTGTCAACGACGCAGTGGCGTGCGAGGTGCTGACACTGGTGCATGACCACCTGGCCGGTGGCGACCAACCCGCGGTTGCGCTCGCAAAGGCGGCGGCAGTAGTCGCGGCAGCCCAGCCGGATGCGGCGCCAGCGCCGTTTGTCTGCTTCGGCGCCGGCTGGTGACGCCGGCTGATGGCTGCTGAGGAGCCGGCCGCCGCACCCGGCGGCGTACCCGACTCGGTCGAACCAGTTGATCGTGCCGTCGAGCGGCCGGGCGATCCGTGGCTGAGCTCGGGCGTCGTCGGTGTCGGTGCGGCATCGTTCTTCAGCGATGCGGGGCACGAGCTCGCCACCTCCCTGTTGCCGACGTTTCTCACCTCGACGCTGCATGCAGGTCCGGGAGCGCTCGGCGCAATCGAGGGTGTCTCTGACGCCCTGATCGGGGTCAGCAAGCTTGCCGGTGGCCCCCTGGCGAACGATCCGCAGCGGCGAGCCCGACTTGCATCCGGCGGCTACCTCGGCACCGCGGTCGCGACAGCGGCGATCGGTCTGTGCACCGCCGTATGGCAGGTCGCGGCGTTGCGCGCGTTCGCGTGGATCTCGCGCGGGATCCGGTCACCCGCCCGGGACACGCTGCTGGCGTCGATCACCCCGCGCTCCGCGTACGGGCGGGCGACCGGCGTCGAGCGTGCCGGTGACAACGCCGGCGCGATCGTCGGGCCGCTGCTTGCGGCCGCGCTGGTCGGAGTCATCGGTGTACGGCACGCCATCGTGCTCGCGATCGTCCCCGGCGCGCTGGCAGCCGTCGCAATAACGGTCGCCGCCCGGCAGGCGCGGCGTACGGTCGTCACCCCGACCGGGCGCCGGACACTGAGCTTCAACCTCGCCGAGCTGTGGCACGCGGGTCTGCCGCGCGCTCTGGCCCCGGCCGCCCTGTTCGAGCTCGGGAACCTCGCCACCACGCTGCTGATCTTGCGAGCGACGAATCTGCTGCACGTCGACGGACGCAACCTGACGACGGCCACCGGCATCGCAATCTTGCTGTACGCGGCGCACAACGTCGCGGCGACCGTGTCGTCGCTGGTCGGCGGACACTTCTCCGACCGGGCGAACCCCCGGATCGTGTTCACCGCTGGCGCTTGCGTATACGTCGGCGCGTACGCGATCTTCGGTTTCGACGAGCACGCCTGGCCGGTGCTGCTGGCCGGGTTCGTCCTGGCGGGGACGGGTATCGGCCTTGCAGAGACGGCTCAGTCCACCGCGGTGGCGCTGATGCTGCCGGACCGGCTCCGAGCCAACGGGTTCGGCGTGCTGGGCCTGGTCCAGTCGCTGGGCGACCTCGGGGCTTCCCTGGTTGCCGGCCTGTTGTGGGCCGTCTTCTCGCCGGCAGTCGCGTTCGGGTACGCCGCCGCGTGGATGGCCGCCGCGGTCGTTGCGGCGGTGATGCTCCGCCGTTCGGCGCCGTCAGTCGCGTCGTAGGTCGGTGTGGAGCCGAACCTGTCGGACCAGCACTTCGCCGTCTGCGCGCAGGTCGAGCTCGCGGTGTGCGCCGTCGGGCGCCCAACCAGCGTGGGTGAAGAACGTACGCAGCTCGTCATCGGACGCGTTCAGCCACGTCGTCGCGCGGGTGAACTTGTCCGAGCGCAACGTGTCCACCACGGCGTGCAGCAGCCGAGAACCATGGCCGGCACCGCGAGCGACCGCGGACACCTCGAGCTCGCTGAGCTCGGCGTCGGAAACCGGATCGGCATCGGGGTCGGTGGACGGCGTCACAGCCGCGAACCCGCGTACGTTCTGGCGTTCGAGTGCCACGAGCACCCGCTGCCTGGCGTCGCGCGGCCGGCTGATCGACGTCCGCCACACCTCGGCGAGCTCATCGGGATGGAGCTTGTCGAGGAGGTCGTCGGGAAGAAGACCACCTGCTCGCCACGCCTCGATCTGGATGCCGACGATCGCGGTTGCGTCGTCCGGCCAGGCGAGCCGGACACTGACGTCCGTGTGCGGCGTCGGGTTCGGAACGTCGGTCGGGCTCATCTCCTGCGATTCTGCCCGAGTCGTCCGGCAGACGACTCGCCGGCATGTCAGGGTGGGACCACGACCAGTGAGAAGGTGCCGCAATGACCAGAGGGCAGTTCTACTCCCGGGTGATGCCGCTCGCCGCGATCGCGTACGTGATCGTGATTGTCCTCACCGACAGCAACAGCAAGGTGGTCGTCGTCGGTGCGCTGCTCTTTGCCGCGATCGCGATCTTCGGAGCCACCGTCATCCGGTCGGATGGTGGCGCCAGCTCAGACGGCACATCGTTGGGCCGCAACCGAAACCGGAATCGGAACCGCGGCTCCTGACTGCTTCCCAGTATCACCCGGCCTTCTTGCACCGGACCAGAAAACGGTGCGACATCGCTTCCAACGGAGTGATCGGCGCCTGCTCGTGCAGTCGGCGCAGATGGCCACACGCCACGTCCCAATCCAGGTGGGGAAATGCCCACGGCGTCGACCGGACATACGCGACGAGCGCGGCGATGTCCGAGAAGCGCAGCGGCGGATGGTCCTCCAGCACCCGCTCCATTCGCCAACCCACCCCCTGGAGCTGACGGACGGCGACGTCGAGGCTCCAGACCGGCCCGAGGTCGCCGAGGTCGAGCAGTCGTCGCACCGACGCCGCTTCGTCGCTGCCCACCTGCTGGGTGACGAACCGGCCGCCGGGCTTCGTGATCCGGCATACGTCGGCAGCGTCGAAGCTCTCGTGCCGGTTGAGGACCAGCTCGAATGCGTCGTCGGCGAACGGCAGGGCCGGTCGACTGCGTACGGTCGTCGTGTTGTCGTCGGCGCCCAGCGCGACCACCAGCGACACGCCAAGCGGACTCAGCGTCGATCGCGCCGCCGCACGGTCGCCAGCCATCCCTCGTACGCCACCGTGTGCGGCGGCAACGGTGCCAGCCCGGCGAGGATCCCACCCTCTCCGGTCCCCATGTCGAGCATCGACGTGACGCCGACGAAATATGGACGCGTCTCGTCGTCATATCGCCAGATCGGGTCCGTGGACACGAATCGACCTTCGAGGAAGCCGGCACCCCAGTACGCGTCCACATCCACGCTCATTCCCTCCCGCAGCAGAGCGTCGAACGTCACGTCCTCACCGTAGGTGTTCCCCGGGGTTCTGCGTCGTTGCCAAGCGTTGACGGGTCACCGCGCAATCCCGACACGTAGGCAGTGTCGCGATTGGTCAATATTACAAATAGTGCACCGATTCGTTGCCGACGTGTAAGACAGATGGGCTAGACTGTTGACATGTACGGAAACGACTTCGGCCCGCGTACCGACGGCCCGCGTACCGACGACCGGACAGAGACCGTCTCAGACCCGGAGCTCGACGCGTCCTTCCAGGCGATCCTCGACGCCGACAAGCGGATCGAGCCCCGCGACCACATGCCCGCGGCCTACCGAAAGAGCCTGATCCGGCAGATCGCCCAGCACGCACACTCCGAGATCATCGGCATGCAGCCCGAGGGCAACTGGATCTCGCGGGCGCCGAGCCTGCGCCGCAAGGCGATCTTGATGGCCAAGGTCCAGGACGAAGCCGGACACGGGCTCTACCTCTACGCTGCAGCCGAGACGCTCGGCGCCGACCGGGCCACGCTCCTCGACATGCTCCACGACGGTCGCCAGAAGTACTCGTCGATCTTCAACTACCCGACGCTCACCTGGGCCGACATGGGGGCGATCGGGTGGCTCGTCGACGGCGCGGCGATCGTCAACCAGGTCCCGCTGTGCCGCTGCTCGTACGGGCCGTACGCGCGCGCGATGATCCGGGTCTGCAAGGAGGAGTCGTTCCACCAACGGCAGGGTTTCGAGATCCTGCACACGCTGTCGCACGGGTCGCCGGCGCAGCACGCCATGGCCCAGGACGCGGTCGACCGTTGGTGGTGGCCGAGCCTGATGATGTTCGGTCCGCCCGACGACGAGTCGCCGAACACGGCGACGTCGATGGCGTGGGGGATCAAGCGGTTCTCGAATGACGACCTGCGGCAGCGGTTCGTCGACATGACGGTCCCTCAGTCACACGCGCTCGAATTGACGTTGCCCGACCCGGACCTGCGCTGGAACCCCGACACCGGCCACTGGGACTTCGGCGAGATCGGCTTCACCGAGCTGTTCGAGGTCATCAAGGGCAACGGCCCTTGCAACGCCGAACGGATCGCCCATCGCCGCAACGCGCACCACGCCGGCGCGTGGGTACGCGACGCCGCGGTGGCGTACGCCGACAAGCACGCAGCCGCCGACCTGGAGCCAGCGGTCGCATGACCGACGGTCCAGGTGCGGATGCCGGCCCATCGAACACCCGACCCGGGACGCCAGGTGCGGACGAAACCGCTCGCGAACGCGACTGGCCGCTCTGGGAGGTGTTCGTCCGCGCCAAGCGAGGCATCAGCCACGGACATGTCGGAAGCCTGCACGCACCGGACGCCACGATGGCCGTACGCAATGCGCGCGACCTCTACACGCGCCGTCAGGAAGGGGTCTCGATCTGGGTCGTGAGATCGTCCGACATCACGGCCAGCAGCCCCGACGAGAAGGATGCGTTCTTCGATCCCGCCGCCGACAAGGTCTACCGGCACCCGACGTTCTACTCCGTGCCCGAAGGCGTCCGGCACCTATGACGGACGCAACCTCCTCAACGTCCGAACGGTCGAGCGCCGTTGCGCCCGAACCCGTTGCGTCCGAGGAAGCGAGCGGTATGGTGCGCGGGTCTTCGGACGTTGGTGGGTCGGGTTCGGGTGGCTCTCTTGCGTCCGAGGACGCGAGCGGTATGGTGCGCGGGTCTTCGGACGTTGGTGGGTTGGGCTCGGGTGGCTCTCTTGCGTCCGAGGAAGCGAGCGGTATGGTGCGCGGGTCTTCGGACGTTGGTGGGGCGTCCGAGCCCGTGGCGTCCGAGCCCGTTGCGCCCGAACCCGGTGCGACCGCGGACGCGCGCCTGGTCGCGACGTACGCGCTCCGGCTCGGCGACGACGCTCTGATCTCCGCGCAGCGGATGGGGGAGTGGATCGCCGCGTCGCCACAGCTTGAGGAGGACGTCGCGCTCGGCAACATCGCACTCGACCTGCTCGGCCAGGCGCGGACGCTCCTTTCGTACGCCGGTGCAGCCGACGGCGCCGGCCGTACCGAGGACGACCTTGCCTACCAGCGCGACGAACGCGACTTCGTCAACGTCCAGCTCTGTGAGCTCCCCAATCGTGACTTCGGGTTCACGATGGCTCGGCTGCTGGTCTTCGCGACCTACCAGTGCGAGCTGTACGACCGGCTTGCCGGGTCAGCCGACGAGACGCTGGCGGCAATCGCGGCCAAGGCGGTCAAGGAGGTCCGCTACCACCGCGACCACGCGACCCAGTGGCTGCTGCGTCTCGGCGACGGCACCGACGAGTCACACGCCCGGGCGCAGGCCGGACTCGACCGGCTCTGGCCGTACGTACCGGAGCTGTTCGCCTCCGACGAGCTGACGGACCAGGTCGACAGGGCGGGGATCGGGATCGACCCAGCCGCCCTCCGACCTGGCTTCGACGCGTACGTCGAGGCGACCATCGCCCAAGCCACGTTGGACATCCCGCAGACCCGGGTGCGACACACGGGAGGCCGCAGCGGCATCCACACCGAGCACCTGGGGTACATCCTCGCGGAGATGCAGTACCTCGCCCGCGCCCACCCGGGAGCCCACTGGTGAGCGCACCCAATTCCGGTCGAGTCGGAACCATACGACATTCACGGGACGACGCCGGCCAACCGGTGTCGCGTCGTACGGTGATCGAGCCTGAGGAGATCCGCCGTCTCGTCGCGCAGGTGTACGACCCCGAAATCCCGGTGCTCACGATCGACGACCTCGGCATCCTGCGCGATGTCAGCGTCGACGGTGAGACCGTCAGCGTGACGATCACACCGACCTACTCCGGGTGCCCAGCGCTGGACACCATCGCGACCGACATCAAACGGGTTCTGCACGAGGCCGGCATCCGCCGGCCGCAGGTACGTACTGTGCTGGCCCCGGCATGGACGACCGACTGGATGAGCGATGACGGCAAGCGAAAGCTGATTGACTTCGGCATCGCACCGCCGGGTCCGGCGGTGAATCGCAGGTCAGCCGTGCCGGGTCCGGTGCCGCTGGCTCTGTCGTTGCGATGTCCGCAGTGCGGGTCACCGCGGACCCGCGAGCTCAGCCGGTTCGGGTCGACCGCGTGCAAGTCGTTGTGGGTGTGCGACGAGTGCTGGGAGCCGTTCGACCACTTCAAGGCATTGTGATGGCAGCCGAGACGGAGGCGATCGCCAGACCCGGTCGCCCGACCTCTCGCCGGCCGGTTTTCCATCCGCTGAGTGTCAAGGAGATCGAGTCGATCACCGACGACTCCGTCGCGATCACGTTCGACGTACCGCCTGAGCTCACGGCCGCCTACGACTTCATCCAGGGCCAGCATCTGACCGTCCGAACGACGCTCGCCGGCGATGACGTACGCCGCAGCTACTCGATCTGCTCGCCGGCGGCCGGCGGCCGGCTGCGGATCGGGGTCAAGGTGCTTCCCGGCGGTCACTTCTCGGGGTTCGCCACCGGCGCGCTGAAGCTCGGAGACGAGATCGAGGTGATGACTCCCGCCGGGCGGTTCTTCACGCCGCTCGACCCCGCCAACGCCAAGCACTACTGCGCGGTCGCGGCCGGGAGCGGGATCACGCCGATCCTGTCGATCGTGGCGACGACCCTCGCGGTCGAGCCGCACAGCGACGTGACGTTGATCTACGGCAACCGCACGAGCCGCTCCATCATGTTCGTCGAGGAGCTCGAGGACCTCAAGGACCGCTATCGCGATAGGTTTCAGCTGGTCCACGTGCTGAGCCGCGAACCGAGCGACTCCGAGCTGCTGTCCGGGCGGCTCGACCGGGACCGTTTCGAGCGGATCACCGATGCGCTGGTCCCGGTCGAGACCGTGGATGACTGGTTCCTGTGCGGCCCTTACGACATGGTGATCGGCCTCCGCGACGTACTCACGGAGCGAGGCGTCGACGCCGCCCACGTCCACTCTGAGCTCTTCCACGTCGAGACCATGCCGCCCGAGGCTCGTGAGCCGACCCCCGCCGAGGCGGGGGATGCGGCTGAGGTGACGATCGTCCTCGACGGCCGGCGCTCGACGTTCATGCTCCGCGGCAACGACGTACCCGTGCTGGAGGCGGCCCTGCGCGTACGCACGGACGCACCGTTCGCCTGTCGGGGCGGCGTCTGTGGGACCTGCCGCGCCAAGCTGCTCGAAGGCAGCGTGCAGATGGACACCAACTATGCGCTCGAGCCCGGGGACGTCGAGCGTGGCTACGTCCTCACCTGCCAGAGCCACCCGACGTCGGCGCGCGTCACGCTGGACTACGACAACTAAGAGCGCAGACGCGCGGTCGCGGCGCTCGTTGCATCGGGACCCGACCGTCCAGAGCCGGTGTTATGGTCGGGCCGTGCGGCAGTACCTCGACCTCGTACGACACATTCTCGACCAGGGCGCGCACAAGTCGGACCGGACGGGCACCGGCACGCTCAGCATCTTTGGCCCGCAGCTGCGCTTCGACCTGGCGGACGGGTTCCCCGTCGTCACGACCAAGAAAGTGCATCTCCGCTCGGTGATCGGCGAGCTGCTCTGGTTCATCCGCGGCGAGACCAACGTCGGATGGCTGCGCGAGCACGGCATCACGATCTGGGACGAGTGGGCCGACGACGACGGAGACCTCGGGCCGGTGTACGGGTACCAGTGGCGCTCGTGGCCGACGCCGTCCGGCGAGCACATCGACCAGCTGCGACGCGTCATCGAGCAGATCCGGGAGACACCGGACTCGCGCCGGCTGATCGTGAGCGCATGGAACGTCGCCGACCTGCCGCGGATGGCGCTCGCCCCCTGCCACGCGTTCTTCCAGTTCTATGTCGCGGGCGGGCGGCTGTCGTGCCAGCTCTACCAGCGGTCGGCCGACGTGTTCCTGGGTGTTCCGTTCAACATCGCGTCGTACGCCCTGCTGACACACATGGTCGCGCAGGTCACCGACCTCGAGCCCGGGGAGCTCGTGCTCACGCTCGGCGACGCGCACCTCTACCTCAACCACCTCGACCAGGCGCGCACCCAGCTCGGCCGGGAGCCCAGGCCGTTGCCCGAGCTGTGGCTCGATCCGTCCGTGCGCGACATCGACCGGTTCACGTTCGACGCGATCAAGGTCGGCGGGTACGACCCCCACCCAGGCATCAAGGCACCGATCGCAGTCTGACGGTGCCGATCACCCTGGTGGCGGCGATCGCCGCGAACGGCGTCATCGGACGTGACGGGACCATCCCGTGGCACCTGCCCGGCGACCTTGCACACTTCAAGAAGCTCACGCTCGGTCATGTGCTGGTGATGGGACGGCGCACGTACGAGTCGATCGGCCGGCCACTGCCAGGACGTACGACGGTCGTGGTGACCCGCCAACCCGGCTGGTGTGCCGACAGTGTCATCGCCTGCACGTCGATCGACGAGGCGCTCGACCGGGCAACCGCAGTCTCGGATGCCGTGTTCGTCGTCGGCGGTGGCGAGGTCTACTCGGCGGCAATGCCGCGGGCCACCCACATGGTCGTCACGCTCGTCGACGGTGACGTCGACGGCGACACGTACTTCCCCTCGATCGACTGGTCCGGCTGGCAGGAGGACAAACGCGTTCGTGGTGACGGATACAGCATTGCGTACTCACATCGAGTGAGCGAGACGGCCGACGAACAGCGATCGATGCCCACGGAAGAGAAACGAACGTGAGAATTTGGCGATTACTGTAACGAAGTCCGCTCCGGGTGCGATAGAACATTCAGACGCCCCGTTGCTGCCCGGACCCCCGAGCGGACAGCAACGGGGCTTTTTTCCGCAACAGCTGGGATCTTCGCAATGGCTGGGAGTCCGCGAGCTACTACCGCGCGAACTCCCAGCCATTGGGCCGAAGCGGCCGTTCGCACGAGTAACCTGCCCGTCATGAGTGACATCTCGGTTCCGTGGGGGCGCGTCATGCCGGCGATGGTGACCCCGTTCAGGTCCGACGGTGCCGTCGACCTCGTCGCCGTCGCGGCACTCGCCGACCATCTGGTCGACACCGGCCATGACGGGATCGTGGTGGCCGGCACGACCGGGGAGGCACCAACGCTGAGCGACGACGAGCACATCGAGCTCGTACGCGAGGTGGTCCGCACCATTGGCTCCCGGGCCAAGGTCGTCGTCGGCGTCGGCAACAACGACACGCGGCACACCGTGGAACTCGCGGTGCGAGCAGCCAGTGCCGGCGCCGACGGTGTGCTCGTGGTAACGCCGTACTACAACAAACCGCCACAGGCTGGCGTGCTGGCGCACTTCCGGACCGTCGCGGACGCGACCGAGCTGCCCGTGATGTTGTACGACATCCCCGGCCGCACCGGTACGAAGATCGCACCGGACACGCTGCGACGCGCCGCCGAGCACCGCAACATCGTCGCGCTGAAGGAGGCCTCCGGAGCGCTGTTCGCCGGCGCCGAGACGATCCGCGACACCGACCTGGTCGTCTACTCCGGCGACGACGCGCTGAACCTGCCCTGGCTTGCGCTCGGCGCGGTCGGGATCGTGTCCGTCGTGAGCCACCTTGCCGGGCGCAGGTTCGCCGACCTGGTGACGAGCGCCGTGAAGGGCGACCTCGAGCACGCCCGGTCGGTCAACGCGGGCCTGCTCGCGCTGATCGACGCCGTGATGAATCGGACCCAGGGCGCCATCATGGTCAAGGCGGCCCTGGCCCTCCAGGGCGCCATCCCGAACCCCCGGGTACGTTCACCGCTGGTCGAGGCCACGCCGGAGCAGACCGCCGACGTACGCCAGGCGTTGCTCGCCGCCGACCTGCTGGGTGTGGCGCGCTGATGACGTTCATGCCGCGGCCGATCAGCGCGCCGCCCGACCTTCCCCGGCGCGGACTGCGGGTGATCGCGCTCGGAGGGCTCGGTGAGATCGGACGCAACATGACCGTGTTCGAGTACGCGGGTCGGCTGCTGATCGTCGACTGCGGCGTGCTGTTCCCGGAGGACCGCCACCCCGGCGTCGACCTGATCCTGCCGGACTTCGAGCCGATCCGCGACCGGATAGGAGACGTGGAGGCGGTCGTACTCACGCACGGCCACGAGGATCACATCGGCGCGGTTCCGTACCTGCTCCGCGACCGCCCCGAGCTGCCGTTGGTGGGCTCGCGGCTCACGCTCGCGCTGCTGGCCTCGAAGCTGCACGAGCACCGCCAGACCCGGTCGCCGAAGTTCGAGGTCAAGGAGGGAGACCGTCAGCAGTTCGGGCCGTTCGATCTCGAGTTCATCGCGGTCAACCACTCGATTCCGGACGCCCTCGCCGTCGTGATCCGTACCCCTGCGGGGGTTGTGCTTCACACCGGTGACTTCAAGATGGACCAGCTTCCACTCGACGGCCGGGTCACCGACCTCCGCGCGTTCGCGCGGCTCGGAGAGGAGGGGGTCGACCTCTTCCTCACCGACTCGACGAATGCCGAGGTGCCGGGGTTCACGACGACGGAGCGCGACATCGCCCCGGTGCTCGACCGGGTCTTCAGCCGCAGCGAGCAGCGGATCGTCGTGGCCTGCTTCGCGTCCCACGTACACCGCGTCCAGCAGGTGATGGACGCGGCCGTCCAGCACCGGCGAAAGGTTGCCTACATCGGACGCTCGATGGTGCGCAACATGGCGATCGCCCGCGAGCTGGGTTACCTCACCGTGCCACCCGACACGCTCGTCGACTTCCGTCAGATCGGCGAGTACGACGAGCGGGAGGTGGTCTTGATATCGACCGGATCGCAGGGTGAACCGATGTCGGCACTGTCGAGAATCGCCGGCGGCACGCACGACTCGATCAGCATCGAGCAGGGCGACACCGTCGTCCTTGCCTCCAGCTTGATCCCGGGCAACGAGAACGCCGTGTACCGGGTGATCAACGGTCTGATCCGGCGCGGCGCGAACGTGGTTCACAAGGGAAATGCGCTCGTCCATGTCTCCGGTCACGCGAGCGCCGGCGAGCTCCTGTACTGCTACAACCTGGTCCGGCCGCGCAGCGTGATGCCGGTGCACGGCGAGATCCGGCACCTGGTCGCGAACGGCGACCTCGCGGTCAAGACCGGCGTGCCGCGTTCTCGGGTGCATGTCGTCGAGGACGGCACGGTGGTCGACCTCGTCGGCAAGGTGGCGCGGGTCGTCGGGAGGGTGCCGTGCGGACATATCTACGTCGACGGCTCATCGGTCGGCGACATCACCGAGTCCGCGCTGAAGGACCGCCGGATCCTCGGCGAGGAAGGGTTCATCACCGTGGTCGTCGTCATCGACTCCGCGACGGGCAAACTCGTCGTCGGCCCGGAGATCCACGCCCGCGGGTTCCTCGAGGACAACGCGGTGTTCGACCAGATCCGGCCGCAGGTCGAGCTTGCGATCCTGTCCGCGGTCAGCGCCGGCAATGACGACCCCTATCAGCTTCAGCAGCTGATCCGACGGACGGTCGGGCAGTGGGTCAATCGCGCCCACCGGCGCCGCCCCATGATCATCCCCGTCATCCTCGAAGCCTGAACGTGTTCACCACGACGCGCGACGCGTCACCCCTCGCGGATCGCCGTTCCGCCGCCGAGCGGACCCGAAGCCTGCTCCGCCTTCCGGTCGTGACATTGACGTCAGCGGCCGCGAGTGTGTGTCTGGTCCATCCGCTGTGGTTGCTGCGGCAGGCCGACGGGCTGGTCGGCGTGTCCGCGCAGTACGCCATGTTCCTGATGCTCGGGTTTGTGACCTCGCTCGCCGTCTTCGCTGCCTGCCTGCTGTGGTCTCCCGTGATCGGGGCCGGGCCGCCGGTCGCCGTCGGCTCTGCCGCCGCGGTGGTCGGCTTGCTGCTCGCCGGCGACCTCAGCCGGGCCGGCTCGCTGCTGCTCGTCTGCCTGGCTCTCGGACTCGCGGTCGGCACGCTCACGGCCGGGGGTCTGGTCGAGGTGTTGCGCGCGCCGATATCGCGCCGCCGGATCGGGCTCGCCTGTTGGCTCACACCGCTGCTGGCGGCGTGGCCGTGGACGACGTGGGCTGCGACACACGATGCGGTCGGCCGGCTTCCCCGCATCGCCGTCGACGTACCTACCTGGGTCGTTGCGGCGGGCAGCGTCGTACTGGTCGCGTGGAGCACGTTCGTCCTGCTCACCGACACCGCGACCGGCCCGATCCGCCGACCGAGCAGGTCTCCCGACGTCCGGCGTCCGTGGATCCAGCTGGTCGTCGTCGCGTCGTGCGTATCCGCGCTCGCACTCGGACTGACGAGCGACCTCGTCGATGTGCCGGTCGGGTGGCTCCGACCGTTCGTCGTGGCGGGGTTTGGCCTGCTCGCAATCGGACTCGCGGCCGTGGCCCTCGGATGGAGGTCGCCGGCGGGTCAGGCGAGCTATCTGGGAGTCGTCGCGCCGACCCTGCTCGGACCGGCGGGCCTTGCGTTTGTCGTGGCGTTCGCGGACGGGGGATCGAGCCGAGTGGGGATCGGCCAGCCGCTGGTGCTGCTGTTCGTCGCCGTCGGTGCGGCCGGCGCCGGCATCCACCGCCCGGCGGGCACGCTGGTGGCTGGCCCGCTACTGGTAGCCGCCGGTGCCGCCGGGTGCTGGGTGATGCCCGGTGACCCGTGGGTCATGGTGATCCCAGCGGCGCCGCTGCTTGCGGGGATCGTGGCGGCCGTGGTGGCCGGGTTCGTCGTGGCGTTCGAGTCGCGGTCACAACCGGAGCTCGTGGCGTTCGCGTTCATGGTCGCGACGCTCGGCGGGGTCGCTGTCACCGCGGCGGTGTTCGGCTGGGCGTTTGCCGGCGGCACCGATCGCTGGCTGACTGCCGGCCGGGTGTCGCTCGGCATCACGTTCGCCGTCTCGGTCCTGGTGGGAACCGTAAACCACATCCGGCTCCGTCAGGGTCGTCGGTCGATACCGGAGCGCGGCGTGCGTGTTACACGTGAGACTGATGTGACGATCGCGTAGCCTCGGCTCGTGGCGACCCGTACGTCTTCCCCGCCGCGGTCGCGGAGCAAGGCACGCTCCCGATCCGGTACGTCAGGTCGCCGGGCCAAGGGTCGCGCGTCCCCGGCCCGTTCCCGGCGCGCCGCGCCGAGACCGGTACGGAGCAAGCGCGGCGGACCCGGCCCGGTGACGAGGCTCGCGACCGCAATCGGTCGTGGGCTTGCTTCGTTGTGGCTCGGGATCGGCCACCTGGTCGGTGCCGTCGTCCGTCGGATCGGGTCGACCGCCGCCGAGCTCGAACCCGAGCACCGTCGCGATGGGCTCGCCCTGGGTGCCATCGGTTCTGCGATCGTCGTCGCCGCGACCGTCTGGTGGCGGCTCCCCGGTGCCGTGGCCGATGGCATCCGTACCGTCGTCGAAGGCACCGTCGGGATCGGCGCGTACGCCGTCCCGTTGCTGCTGCTCGCCGGTGCATACCGCTTGATCCGCAAGCCAGAGCTCAATTCACCGCTCGGGCGCCAGCTGATCGGGTGGCTGGCGATGTCGCTGGGGGTGCTCGGCCTGATCCATCTCCAGCACGGCCTGCCGCGTCCGAGTGACCCGGCCACCAGCATGAGCACCGCCGGGGGAGCGATCGGGTTCATCGGGTCGGCGACCGTCGCCGACCTGTTCCGGAGCACGGTCATCGCGGTGCCGCTGCTCGTCCTGCTCACGATGTTCGGTTTCCTCGTCGTCACCGGAACGCCGATCAACCAGGTCCCGGTCCGGCTGCGACGGCTGCGCGACCGGGCACTCGGTCGGGCTACCTCACCGGTCGAGGATGCTGCGGCCGTCGAGAACTCCACACCCGGTCTGCGGCGGTCCCGGCCCCGTCGCCGCGTCTCGTCGCTGCCCGCCGACGGCGACGACGTCGATCGGCCGTACGACAGCCCGGTGCTCGAGGGCCGCGACATCACCAGCCGAGGAGTACATCAGTACGGCTCCGATCCGGATGGGCGGACCGAGGCCGATGGCTCAGCCGACTTGCAGCCGCCTCCGCACACACCGCTGCCGCAGCGCGTCGAGCAGCTCAGCCTGTCCGGCGACATCGCGTACTCCGTACCGCCCGGCGACCTGCTCAAGCCGGGAAGTGTCCACAAGGCCACCTCGGCCGCGTCGGACAAGGTCGTCGACCGGCTGACGGAGGTGCTCGACCAGTTCGACATCGACGCCCAGGTGACCGGCTACATGCGCGGACCAACGGTGACCAGGTACGAGGTGGAGCTCGGTCCGGCGGTGAAGGTCGAGAAGGTCACGACGTTGAGCCGCAACATCTCGTACGCGGTCGCCAGCGCGGACGTCCGGATCTTGTCGCCGATTCCAGGAAAATCCGCGATCGGGGTGGAGATCCCGAACATCGACAAGGAGATCGTCTCGCTCGGTGACGTGCTGCGTTCATCGGTTGCCCGCACCGACCACCACCCGATGGTTGTCGGTCTCGGCAAGGATGTCGAAGGCGGGTTCGTCGTCGCAAACCTCGCCAAGATGCCGCACCTGCTGGTCGCCGGCGCAACCGGGTCGGGGAAGTCGAGCTTCATCAACTCGATCGTGGCGTCCCTGCTGATGCGCGCCACACCGGACGAGGTCCGGTTGATCATGATCGACCCGAAACGCGTCGAGCTGACGGTGTACGAGGGCATCCCGCACTTGATCACGCCCATCATCACCAACCCGAAAAAGGCCGCTGAGGCTTTGCAATGGGTGGTCCGTGAGATGGAGATGCGTTACGACGACCTGGCGAACTTCGGGTTCCGGCACGTCGACGACTTCAACAAGGCCGTCCGGACGGGCAGCGTGAAGGTGCCGTCGGGGAGCGAGCGCGCACTGACCCCGTACCCGTACCTGCTGGTCGTCGTCGACGAGCTCGCCGATCTCATGATGGTCGCGCCGAGAGACGTCGAGGACGCGGTCGTGAGGATCACGCAGCTCGCGCGGGCCGCCGGCATCCATCTCGCACTGGCCACCCAGCGGCCGTCCGTCGACGTCGTCACGGGGCTGATCAAGGCGAACGTGCCGAGCCGGCTCGCGTTCGCCACGTCCTCGCTTGCCGACAGCAGAGTCATCCTCGACCAGCCGGGCGCCGAAAAGCTGGTTGGGCAAGGTGACGCGCTGTTCTTGCCGATGGGCTCGAGCAAGCCGGTGCGGATCCAGGGTGCGTGGGTCACGGAGTCGGAGATCAAGAACGTCGTGAAGCACTGCAGGGAACAGCTCGCTCCGGTCTACCGCGACGACGTGACTGCCCCGCAGCAGCCGAGGAAGGAGCTCGACGACGACATCGGCGACGACCTCGACCTGGTCGTCCAGGCCGTGCAGCTCGTCGTGACCACTCAGTTCGGATCGACGTCCATGCTCCAGCGCAAGCTCCGAGTTGGTTTCGCCAAGGCCGGTCGGCTGATGGACATCCTCGAAAGCCGTGGCGTCGTCGGCCCGTCCGAGGGTTCGAAGGCGCGCGACGTGATGATCAAGCCGGACGACCTCGACGCCGTTGTCGCGACCCTCAGGGGGGACGAATGAACCTCGAGATCCGGGGTCGGTCTCGGGTACTCGGTTGGGTCACCGTCGCATCGGCCGCCGTCGCTGTCGGGTACGGCTGGCGGGCGGTCGCCCAGGGATCGCCGCCCGCGAGCGCGGTCGCCGTACTGCTGCTCGCGGTCGCCGTTGCCCACCTGGTGGCGTACCTCGATGCTCGACGCCCGACGTTGGTCGCCGACGACCTCGGGATCCGGATCCGGGCCGGTGGGTCGTGGTGGGGGTTGCGCTGGTCGGACGTCGCGACCGTGGACGTTCGACCGCGCCGCGGCTGGTCCGACGGTGTCGTCGCGGTCGCCGCCAGGGACGGACATGAGCCGCGACCGACGAGCCGCCGGCAGCGCTGGGCGCTCACGGCTCGTCGGCTGCGGTATGGGTCCGAGCTGGTGGTGTCGTACGGCGTGATGACGTCACCACGCAATGTCGCAGTGGTCGGTGCCTTGGAGGAGCTCGCTGGGGCGAAGGTCCACGTCCGCGGACGCGATGTGGTGTTGCCGTCGACCGTCGAGGTCAGCGCTCCGGTCGACACGACGGCCGACGCGATGGGCGACGCGAGCGGACGCGGACAGTCGGGCGAAGGTGACTCCGACGACCGGGAGTCTGGTGGCCAGCTCGGCGACGCCCCTCACGGCGAGTCGAGCAGCGAGTCGTCATCGGTCCGGTCGGGTGCGTCGCTGTCAGCGCTTCGGTCCGTGCGCCGGACCGGCCGCCGTACGGACCTGACGTTCCCGGTTCGTGCGCAGCCGGCGGTGACGGGCAACCTGGCACTGGCCCGCCGCCCCGCAGACGAGCCGTCCGACCTCCCCGAGATCGACGATCTGGTGCGTGGGCACGGCGGCGGCGGCGACGGCGGCCGAGTGGTCGACGACTCGCTGTTCGTCGACCGCGGCAAAAACGTGGGTCTGATCATCGACGAGACCACGGAGCTCAGTGCACGGGCGATGGCGAGGACCCGGCGTCCGGTCGCTCGTGGACTGGAAGCGAGGTCACACGCCGCGTCCGGGTGGGATGACGAGCGAACCAAAGCCGGGCCGACCGGAGGCGGGCAGACCGGAGGCGGGCAGTCCGGAGGCGAGCAGTCCGGAGGCGAGCAGTCCGGAGGCGAGCAGTCCGGAGGCGGGCAGTCCGGAATTGTCGTGAGCCCGGGAGCAGAGCTGGCCCACGCACGGAGGCTGCTCGGCGTATCGGTCGACGGGCTCGCCGACCGGACGCGGATTCGGCCGCACGTGATCGAGTGCCTCGAGGCGAACGACTTCAGCCCGTGCGGAGGCGATGTCTACGCCCGAGGCCACATCAAGATGCTTGCCGGTGCGCTCGGGGTCAACCCTGAGCCGTTGGTGCGTGCGTACGACGACACGTACGCGAGCGCGCCGGTCCGTGCCCGCCAGGTGTTCGAAGCCGACCTTGCGAGCAGCGGTCTGATCCGCGGCGGAAGCGACGGTCCGAAGTGGGGCGCACTCGTTGCCGTCGTCTTGGTGCTGGTGATCGTCTGGACCGTCGCTCGGTACGTCACCGAGGATGCCGGACCCTCGACGGACCAGAACAGCCCACTGACGAACACTCAGCCGCTCGGTTCGCCTGGTGCCGGGAACCTGCCGCTGCGGGGACCGCTCCGGGCGGCGGCGCTGATCAGAGCCAGCGGCGGAGACGCCACCGTGACCGTCACCGACAGGTACGGTCAGCGCGTGTTCAGGGGCCGGCTCACCGATGGCCAACACCACCGGGTCGCCGGCGTCGCACCGCTGACGGTCGTGGCGTCGAACGGTGCGGTCGTCGCGATCAGGGCATACGGCCGCAACCTCGGGCCGATTGCGGCGGCGACGACGGACCCGGCCACCGGTCAACCCGTCGTGACGAGGGCCAGGGCCACCGTCCGAGCGCGCCGATGACCGATCTCCTCGTCTGGTCTGTGTCTGCGGTCGGACCGGGGCGGCCCGCACTGCCGATTGCGGCACGCGTCTCACGCGCGTGTGCGCCGAACCGCAGCCTGCGGGCATACTGAGGGCCGTACGCAACGCGCCGTTGCGGTGCCCAGGAGCACCACTCGAGCGCGGCTCGCCTGTCGGATGACCATAGGACGGTATGACCGCGCAACCCGGAACCGAACCGGTCGAGTCCACAGCGCCCTCGGCCCCGACGGCGGTCGCGGTCGTCACTCTCGGCTGCGCCCGCAACGATGTCGACTCCGAGGAGCTCGCCGGGCGCCTCGAAGCGGGCGGGTTCCGCCTCGTGGATGACCCGGATGACGCGGTGGCGGTCGTGGTGAACACCTGCGGATTCGTCGAGGCCGCGAAGAAGGATTCGGTCGACACCCTCCTTCAGTACGCCGACCTGAAGGGCTCCGGGCCCACCCAGGCCGTCGTCGCCGTCGGCTGCCTCGCCGAGCGGTACGGCAGAGAGCTCGCGCTCGAGCTACCCGAGGCAGATGCGGTCCTCGGCTTCGACGACTACCCCGACATCGCCGCACGCGTCAAGGCGATCATCGCCGGCGATTCCCCCGCTCCGCACACGCCGCGCGACCGCCGCATGCTGCTCCCCATCGGTCCTGCCGACCGACCCGCCACGACGACGTCGCTGCCGGGCCATGCCCAGCGCATCGAACCACCGGACCTACCCGCCGGCGTTGCCCCGGCGAGCGGCCCGCGAGCCGTCCGGCGCCGGCTCAGTCCTGGCCCCGTAGCTCCGTTGAAGCTTGCCTCTGGGTGTGATCGGCGCTGCTCGTTCTGTGCGATCCCGAGCTTTCGCGGTGCGTTCGTCTCGAGACCCGCGACCGACGTGCTCGACGAGGCACGGTGGCTCGTCGAGCAGGGTGTCCGCGAGGTGTTGCTCGTAAGCGAGAACTCCACCTCGTACGGCAAGGACCTTGGTGACCTGGGTCTGCTCGAGACGCTGCTCGGTGGTCTTGCGTCGCTCGACGGACTGCACCGGGTCCGTGTGTCGTACCTGCAGCCGGCCGAGATGCGTTCCGGTCTGGTCCGGGCGATCGCCGGCACGCCGCGGGTGGCCGACTACTTCGACCTGTCGTTTCAGCACGCGTCCGCGTCCATCCTGCGCCGGATGCGCCGGTTCGGCGACGCCGACCGGTTCCTCGGCCTGCTGGACGACATCCGCGCGGCAGCACCCGACGCCGGCATTCGGAGCAACCTGATCGTCGGCTTCCCGGGAGAGACCGAGGAAGACGTCGAGACGCTGTGCCGGTTCCTGACCGCCGCACGGCTCGACGCCGTCGGTGTGTTCGGGTACTCGGACGAGGACGGCACCGAGGCCGAGACCTACGACGGCAAGCTGGACGAGGACGAGATCAGGGCTCGCGTTGAGCACGTCAGCACCCTGGTCGAGGAGCTGACGGCGCAGCGCGCCGAGGACAGGGTAGGTCACGTCGCCGAGGTCCTGGTCGAGGCCGTCGACGGAAACGAGGCGACGGGGCGTTCGGCGTGGCAGGGCCCCGAGGACGGCGAGACGACGATTCGGCTCGGTTCACGGCCGGCCGCCGTCGGTGATCTCGTCCCGGCCCTGGTCGAGGGGAGCCTTGGCGTTGACCTGACATCCACCAGGTGATGCCTTCGGATGGCGGCGACCGCACCTTGGCCGCCGATTTCCCACGTTTACCTGGTACGTCTGCACTTCACCCAGGTAATTGCCTGGGTGAAGTGCAGACGACCTGGGTGAAGTACCGTGCACCCGGCGCGAACACAATCGCCAGGCATCCCACTACCGTGTCCTTTGTGCCGAACGACCCGCCTGCTCGAGGAGCCGATCCCCCGGCGGTAGAGGTTGCACCTGGGCATCCGGCGCCGAGCATCTGGAACATCGCGAACGCGTTGACGATTCTGCGCATCGGACTGGTGCCGATCCTCGGATGGCTGCTGCTGTGGCACGACGGACGCGATGATGCACATCGGATCGGGGCGCTTGTCGTGTTTCTGGCGGCAATTGTGACCGACAAGCTCGACGGTGTCGTTGCGCGGCGGCGCGGTCTGGTGACCGACTTCGGCAAGCTCGCCGATCCGATCGCGGACAAGGCGCTCACGGGAATGGCGCTTGTCGCGTTGTCGATCATCGGCGAGCTCACGTGGTGGGTGACGGTCGCGATCCTGGCTCGAGAGCTCGCGATCACGGTCCTTCGGTTCGTCGTGATCCGGCGAGGGGTCATCGCCGCGTCGCGGGGCGGAAAGGTTAAGACATTCGTGCAGGCGGTGGCGATCTCGTTGTACGTGCAACCGTCACATGGTTGGCTGCACGAAGCCGCCGTCGCAGTAATGGCGGCCGCGGTCGTGGTCACGATTCTGACGGGTGTCGACTACGTCGTGCATGCGGTACGACGCAAGGCGACCGCCGCGGTCGACACGTGACCGATGTGGTTTCGCTCGTGAGTCGGCTCGCCGACCGCGGGGAGACCGTCGCCGTAGCCGAGTCGCTCACGGCGGGACTCGTGATGAGCCGCTTCGGGGAAGTGCCCGGGGCCTCTGCGGTCCTGCGCGGCGGCATCGTCGCGTACGCGACCGATCTCAAGGTGAGGCTCCTCGACGTGCCTGAGTCCGTGGTTGCGGACGACGGCGTGGTGTCGGCTCGCGCCGCCGTCGCGATGGCGCGCGGCGTCGCCAGGGTTTGCGGTGCCGACTGGGGGTTGGCGACGACCGGCGTTGCCGGACCGGATGAGCAAGAGGGCAAACCGGCCGCGACGGTGTACGTCGCGGTTGCAAACCGGGACCGTGATTTCTGTCGCGGTCCTGACGTCGGGCTCATACGTGCCGGCGACGCAGGCGTCCCAGACCGGAGTGAGATCCGGCAGGCAGCAGCCGCCGCCGTGCTGGCGCTGTTGGACGACCGGCTGGGACGCGTCCGCGACGAACCATGGTGAGGTCGGCACGCACATCATCGACAGCCCGATGGTCCGTTCGACCCGTTAGGCTGTGAGGGTCAACGACTGCAACTTGGTACCCCAGGCGAGCACCACGAGGAGGAGGATCGATGATCTTGGTTCGTCGCCTCGTTGGTGAGGTCCTGCGCGAACAGCGACGAGAGCTCGGCAGAACCCTGCGCGAGGTGTCTGCCGATGCCCGGGTCAGCCTCGGCTACATCTCCGAGATCGAGCGGGGACAGAAGGAAGCCTCGTCCGAATGCCTGGCCGCGATCTGTCGAGCGCTCGACCTCCGGATGTCGGAGCTCATGTCGAACGTCTCGGAGGCGATCGCCGTCGAAGAGGCCGCCACCGACGCCGCCACGGTCTCTAGTGCCGCGACCGTGGAGGTCGGCGCGATACCGGCCGCGGAGGTCGGGGCGATCCCGGCTGAAGCCACGTCGGCCGCCGCTGCCTCGGTCGCGGAGCTTCCGGTTGTCGGCCGCAAGACCGTTCGTAGCGTCGCCGCCTGAGCCTCCGACCGCCGGACCTTCCCGTCGTCTGACCTTCCTTCACCGACGCTTGCCGCGGCCTTCGGCTTCACCGTCCGAAGAACGGTGCGGTGTCGGCGTTGCGTCCGGTGAGGTGGGCGGTATGGCGCTCGGTTGTTCGGACGTTACCGGTGCGCCACCGCTTCCTCGGACGGTGCGGTGTCGGCGTTGCGTCCGGTGAGGTGGGCGGTATGGCGCTCGGTTGTTCGGACGGTGCGGGTGCCGCCACCGCTTGCTCGGACAGTGCGCCGCCTCCGCCACCGCTTGTTCGGACGGTGCGGGTGCCGCCACCGCTTGCTCGGACAGTGCGCCGCCTCCGCCTCGGCGGGCGTTGGGGGGTGGCGACCGCATCGTCGGGCAGTGCGCGGATCAGCGTATGCGGGCGGACGGGGTCAGCTGCGGAGGCGAAGGCCTTGGGGCGTCGCTCGGAACCCGGCCGACTCCAACGCTGCCGACAGCGGTGAGTCGTGGATGTGGGTTCCGTCCGCTCGCTGCACCGTCAGCCTCCCGAGCACGCCGTCCCGAACCGCCAGCGCCATCGCGTCGACCGCTCGTTGGATGGCGGCGGGATCGTCGACGAATGTCAGCAACGTCCGCCCTCCGCGCTCGACGTACAGGCCGAGCGCTCCGTCGACCAGTACGACAAGCGATCCGGCCTTGCGGCCAGGTCGGTGGCCACCATGGGCCGGTTGGGCCGCCGGCCACGGAAGGGCGCCGCCGTATGGGTTTGCCGGGTCGGTAGCCGCGAGCACCCACGCTCCACCCCCAGCCTCGCCGGATGGCCGCGACGCGGTCACTTCCGGCGTGAACGGCTGCAACCGGTCGTCCGGCGACGCGGCCACGTCCGGCGTGAACGTGCGCAACCGGTCGTCCGGTGACGCGGCCACGTCCGGCGTGAACGTGCGCAACCTGTCGACCGCTCCCGGTGACGCGAACTGGGCCGCACCGAGTCCTCCGACGAAGTACCCTCGGCGCACCCGGCCTGCCTCCTCGAACGCGGAGAGCACCTGGTACGCGGCCGCGAACCCGCCGGGGAGCCGCTCGCTCATGACGGCACCACGCGTCACCACGCCATGGCGCTCGAGCAACATCTCGGCGTTGGCGTGCCCGCGTCGGGTTGGGTCGAGATCACGCTCTGGCGTGATCGACCACCGGCCGGCCATCTGCGGGGGACCGAGGCGCGACGGCATCGCTGGCCTTCGCCCGGGCCGTGCCCATCGCCCCCGTGGGGCCGGCCGTCGTGGCCGGTGTGCGGCACCGCGACCGTGGAGCCGGGTACGGAGGCCCGTGATCGTGTCGTTGGTCAGATGACCCGCCCAGGCCAGGTCCCACATCACCTCAGCCAGGCGTGCGTCGTCGGTCGCTTGTACGGCGTCACTCAGCTGCCGGAAGAAGAACCCACCCCCCGAGCCGAGCAGGTCGAGCACCTGGTCGTGCAGCTCGGTCCGGTCGATCTCGGTCGGCTCCGGCATCGTGACGTCGGCTGTGTCGGCCAGGTGCAGACCGAGCCATCCGTCGTTGCCGGGCAACGCGCCCGCGCCGACCCAGAGCACCTCCCCGGCGGCCGTGACCTCATCGAGCAGAGCGGGCCGGTAGTCGACGACCCGGCTGGTCAGGATGCAGGACTCCAGCATCGACGCGGGGACCGGGTAACCCGCGAGCTGCTCGGCGACCGCGAGGACGCCGTCGGCGCCGCGGAGGCGCCCGCCGACATGCTGCCACGCCGGCAAGAACCTCGCCAGGGCCACTGGGTCGACGGGCTCGACCTCCCGGCGCGCCGCGGCGAGTGATCGCCGTCGCAGCCGACGCAATACTTCGGCGTCGCACCACTCGGTCCCGTGCCCGTTCGGGCGGAACTCTCCCTGGACCGCCCGGCCCGCGCTCGCCAACCGTCGGAGCGCATCGAGCGCAACGGCCGTTCCCAACCCGAAGTGGGTCGCGACCTCGGCGGCGTCGACGGGGCCATGGGTTCGGAGGTATCGCCCGACCAGATCTCCCAGCGGGTCCGCCACGGGCTCGGTGAACACCGACGGCACACCGGGCGGGACGGGGACACCGAGGGCGTCGCGGAGGCGGCCGACGTCCTCGATCGCGGCCAGCCGCAGGTCGTCGCCGGACAACGGGGTCTGGACCGCTCGGCGGGCATCGATCAGATCGCCGATCCAGCGGTCGACCGGCGCGTCGACGACCGAACGTGCCGCAAGGTCGTCCCGGCTCTGTGGTCCCAACGTACGCAGCAGGTCGGCGAGCCCCTCGACGTCACGCACCAACCGGTCGGTGGTGAGCCGCTGTAGCTCCGCCGTCGTCTGGTCGACCACGTCGGGGTCGAGGAGGTCTCGAAGCAGGGTCTGCCCGAGCAGCTCGCCGAGCATGGTCGGGTCGAGCGCAAGAGCGGCCGCCTTGCGTTCGGCCAGCGGCGAGTCGCCTTCGTACAGGTACGACGCGACGTATCCGAACAAGAGTGATCGGGCGAACGTGCTCGGTTGCTTGGTCTCGACCTCGACGACCCGGATCTTGCGGGACGCGACGTCTCGGAGCAGGGCCACCAGTGCAGGCATGTCGTAGACGTCTTGGAGGCACTCGCGAACGGCCTCGAGAACCATCGGAAACGACGGGTACCGGCTGGCGACGGACAGCAGCGCCGCGGAGCGCTGCCGCTGCTGCCACAACGGCGAGCGCTTCCCGGGGTCGCGCCGGGGGAGCAGCAACGCGCGGGCAGCACATTCGCGGAAGCGGGACGCGAACAACGCCGACGCACCGACCTCGTCCGTGACGATGTCGGTGATCTCGTCGGCTTCGAACATGACCAGCTCGGCGCCGGGCGGGTCGGTGTCGGTGTCGGGAATGCGGACCACGATCCCGTCGTCTGCGGCCATCGCCTGCGCGTCGACGCCGTACCGCTCTCTCAGCCGGGCCGAGATGGCGAGCGCCCACGGGCCGTGGACGCGGGCACCGTACGGCGAGTGCACGATCAGCCGCCAGTCGCCGAGCTCGTCGCGTACCCGCTCGATCACGAGCTGTCGGTCGTGAGGGACGTGTCCGGTGTCGGCCAGCTGGTCCTTCAACAACGCGAGCAGGTTCGCCGTCGCAGACGCGTCGAGGCCCGCAGCGAGCGTACGCGCCCGAGCGTCGGCGTCCGGGGTGCCGATCAGCTCCCGGGTGAATGCCCCGAGCGCGGCACCGAGCTCCGCGGGACGTCCGATCGCGTCACCTTTCCAGAACGGCAGGCGGCCCGGCACTCCCGGCGCTGGCGACACGAGCACCCGGTCGTGCGTGATGTCCTCGATCCGCCAGCTCGTCGTCCCCAACGCGAACACGTCGCCGACCCGCGATTCATAGACCATCTCCTCGTCGAGCTCACCCACCCGTGACTGCCCGCCGGACGCGGTGCCCGACGAAGCACCCACCATGAAGACGCCGAACAGGCCTCGGTCGGGAATCGTGCCACCGGACGTCACGGCGAGCCGGAGTGCACCGGGTCGGCCGGAGATCGTGCCGGTCACCCGGTCCCAGACGATGCGTGGCCGCAGCTCGGCGAACTCGTCCGAGGGGTAACGCCCGGCGAGCAGGTCGAGTGTCGCGTCGTACGCCGAGCGGGGCAGGTTGGCGAACGGCGAGGCGCGGGTGACGACCGCGAACAGGTCGTCGACCGACCAGTCATCCGCAGCACAGCAGGCGACCACCTGTTGGGCCAGAACGTCCAGCGGGTTCGACGGGACGGCGAGCGACTCGATCTGCCCAAGCAGCATCCGCTCGACCGCGACGGCCGTCTGAAGCAGGTCAGACCGATGAGTCGGGAACAAGACGCCGTGCGAGACCTCCCCGACATGGTGGCCCGCACGTCCGACCCGCTGGAGCCCGGAGGCGACCGACGGTGGCGCTGCCACCTGGACGACGAGGTCGACCAGACCCATGTCGATGCCGAGCTCGAGGCTCGAGGTGGCGACGACGCAGGGCAGCCGGCCGGCCTTGAGGTCGTCCTCGATCAGTGCTCGCTGCTGCTTGCTGACCGAGCCGTGGTGGGCCCGCGCTATCACCACCTCGGCACCCTTCGCGACCCCACTGGCCGCGATCGCCTCGGCGGGGCGGCCGTTCTCGTCGAAGGTCACTCCCGCTCGCTCCGCGGCGATCTCGTTCAGTCTGGCCGTCAACCGCTCGGCCAGGCGACGGGAGTTGGCGAACACGATCGTGGAACGGTTTTCCTGCACCATGTCGACGATCCGCTCCTCGACGTGGGGCCACAGCGAGGGTCTCGTCGTGGCGGCCTCGTCATCGTCGTCCGAGCTCGGGAGTGCCGTCATGTCGTCGACCGGCACGACGACCTCGAGATCCCACCGCTTTTCCGCCGTCGGCGCGACCACTTCGACCGGCTGGGCTCCACCAAGGAAGCGGGCGACCACGTCCAGAGGACGTACGGTCGCCGACAGGCCGATCCGTTGGGCCGGCCGGACGAGCAGCTGGTCGAGCCGTTCGAGCGACAGCGCAAGGTGGGCTCCGCGCTTGCTGCCGGCGACGGCGTGAACCTCGTCGACGATGACGGTCTCGACGCCGCGCAGCGAGTCGCGAGAACGGGACGTGAGCAGGAGGAACAACGACTCCGGGGTGGTGATCAGGATGTCCGGCGGCTGGGTCAGGAACTTCCGCCGGTCCGACTGCGGGGTGTCACCGCTGCGGATGGCGACGGTCAGGTCGCGAACGGAGACGCCCATCCGATCGCCGGTGCGGCGAATGCCATGCAGCGGCGCGCGCAGGTTGCGTTCGACGTCGACTGCCAACGCCTTCAGCGGGGACACGTACAGGACGCGGCATCGACGAGACGGGTCGAGCGGTGGCTGTTGGAGCAGGCTGTCGATCGCCCACAGGAACGCTGCCAACGTCTTGCCCGAGCCCGTTGGTGCGACGACGAGGCTGTGGCGGCCTGCGCGGATTGCCTGCCACGCGCCCTCCTGCGCCGGCGTGGGCCTGGCGAACGACTCGCCGAACCAGGTCCGAGTGGGCGCAGAGAAGGCATCCAACGCCGACGTGTTGTCGGTCAACCGAGGACGCGCGCTCACCGCCTCATCTTGTCCCATGCCACCGACCGTCGCGCCGTCGTACCGTCGAACGTGCCGGCCGCTCGGAAATCTGCCCTCAAGTTTGAATCAATCCCGCGCGATGGCCCTCCTTGGTGGCATCGTCGTCCTGGCGCGCGAACGGGCCAAACCGGACGGAGTCGGCTCGCGAACCCGAGGTGAAGGAGGTGCCATGGGCGAGTATGCGATCGGTCGTGCGTGCTCCTTCACGCTGTCCGGCGACACCCGGCACGGCGTCATCGAACGGGTTGGCCACAGCGAGGCGCTCGGCACGATTGTCATCGTGATGTGCGACGACTCTGCCGCCCGCGGTCGGCTCGACCGACGGGTCCTGTCCGGCGAGATCGCCGGCGACGCACTCGCGTCAGTTGTCGGCTGACGACTCACCGTACGGTTTCAGTGCGGCAGCCTGATCCTGGTCCAGGTCTTGCCACCGTCGGCTGTCTTGAACAGCCCGCCGTCGATCGAGATCAGGTAGCCCGTCTCGAGGTTGGTGAAACCGGCGAAGACGAAGCTCTGGTTGAACCGCAACCCCGCAATCCGGATCCGCATCGGCTTGGCATTGGCGTGCAGCGTCCTTACGCCGCCGGCGCCCGGTCCGGCGATGACCCCCGAGTTCTGGGTACGCGCCGCGATCTCGGCGTCCCACCCGAACTGACCCGGCGCTGGCCGGAACGCAATGCCCTGGTCGGTGCTCACGTACGCCTGGGCGAGTGACCCGGTTCGGCACAGCATCCACAGTGAGTCGGGTGCCGCCGACAGCTTCGCGGACAACCCGCCGCGGCAACCGCTCGACCGCTGCCACGACCCGTCGGCGGTGCGGGTCGCGATCGCCGCACCGTAGTTCGCATCGGCTCCGGCGATCGCGGGGCCGTTGACGCTCACGCCGATCGAGTTGATGCTGGTGAACGTGGTTCCCGTCTTGACCCGCTGCCAGTCGTCTCGACCAGTCGGAGAGCTGGCGACGTAGTACGCGTTGTCGCTGACCTTGACGCCGGCGTAGACGTCGCTGCCCCAGGCTTCCAGCGCGACCACCTGGCCAGGTGACGGCAGGCTCGGCCGTTTCCAGGTGATGCCGCCGTCGTGGGTCGACCACAGCGCTCCGCCGTACGCCCACTGGTTGGGTCCGCCATGGCCTTGAGCACGCAGCTGGGTGACGGTCTTGGCGGTCGTGTTCCCGGTCCCGACCGGCGCCGGGGGGACCTGCTCGTCGCTCCAGCTGCTTCCCCCGTCGGTCGTCTTCTTGATGAACAGGCAGTCGGGCGACGGGCAACCGGTCGTACCCAGGACCCACTGGTGCATCGTCCCGGTCGCCGTCAAGGACAGTGGCGAGAAGCCGATGTCGATCCCGGCCAACGTGTTCGCGTTGGTCCGCTGCGTCGAGGATGTGGGCTCCGGCTGGGTAGCCGAGTCGACGTGATCGCCCTTGGTGTCGAACACGCCCACCTGGTTGACGACGACGCCGCCGGTGGCGACCAGGGTCACCGCGGCCGCCGCGACGGCGACCGTGCGCCGTGCCCGGCGCCGACGGACGCCGCGGTGGACGCCCTGAAGGAAATCGTCCGCATCAATCGGTGACGAAGCGCCCGACCGCAGGGTCCGCCGGATCTCGTCTTCGAAGTCGTTCACCATGCCTCCCTCTCGTCGATCGGGGCGTCCGCGGCTGCGACGCCGGCGCGCAGCTTGGCGAGCGCCTTGCTCGCCTGCGACTTGACGGTGCCGACCGAGCACCCGAGCGTGTCCGCGATGTCGGCCTCGGACATGTCCTCGTAGTAACGCAAGACGATCACCGCGCGTTGCCTCGGCGGTAGCGTCTGGACTGCGCGCCACAGGTCGTGGTCGTGGTGGGTGTCGTCGTGGCCGGTGAGCCGGACCTTGTCGGTGAGGTACTCGCGGCGCCGTTTGCGCCAGATGCTGATGTTGCGGTTGACCATGATGCGCCGGACGTACCCCTCGGGATCGGACTGCGAGTCGATCCGCCTCCAGTGCAGCAGGGTACGTTCGAGCGCGTCCTGGACCAGGTCCGCACCGGCATCGGCCGACCCGGTCAGCGCCCGCCCGAACCTCAGCAGGTTCGGCAGCCGAGAACGGACGAACGCGTCGAACGCCTCCTGCTCCTCGGCACGCACGTCAGCAACCCCGAACCCTCGTGCGGGTGGGGCCGCCAGGTCCCAGCTCAACGTCATCTCGGGCCAAGGACGCGCTCTCCCCCCGTTCGGTTGTCCCGGACGAGACTATTCCTCGACCGGCTCATCCGCGCTGGCGTGACTATGTGCCCTGTCTGCCCTGCTCACGCGCGTCGCTCAGGACACGAGTGCGAGGATGCCCTCGGCGAGCCGGTGGGCCAGCGCGTCGGACAACCGCTCATCACGACGTACGGAGACGGGCCCGTCGGCGGAGCTGCGGCTGCCGTTCCAGCCTCGGGTTTCGACCCTCCGTGATGGGCGGCGATCTGGACTTCCTGCCTGAAATGTCGCCCAGACGGTGCCCAACGAGAGCTCGACGTGCGCGTGGCCGTCACGCAACAAGCCATCCTGCGGCGCATCAGCGTGGAAGAGCGGGCGTTGACTGTGCAGCTCGGCGCCTCGTACCGGCGCTACGCAGCCGGCCGGAAGCGGCTCATCCCCGGCCTCTGGTGAACGACCCCGCTCCGGTTGGTCGTCGCCCGGGGCAAGATGCACGAGTCCTCGCGTTCTGCGCCCGAGCTTGTCGATAACGTACGGCAGGCTGCGTCGTAGAGGTAGATCGAATCGTCCAACGACCGCAGGAGGCCGCATCATGAGTGAGCAGACGACGACCGAGGATTCGCGCTTCAACACGGTCACGTGGTGGGAGATCCCCGCCACCGACCTGGAGGAGGCAAAGACGTTCTACACCGCCGTCCTCGGCTGGACGTACCAGCCGTTCGCCGAGGCGTACGTCGGCATCTTCAACGGCTCGGACATGATCGGCGGACTCTTCGAGGAATCCGATACGCCTGTCCAGGAAGGAATTCGGATCTATGTCTACGTCGCCGACCTCGAAGGCGTGCTGCGTACCGTCGAGGCCAACGGCGGAAAGACCCGAACGCCACGACAGGAAGTCGGCGGGGACATGGGGTGGTGGGCGTCGTTCACCGCACCCGACGGGCGCCTGATCGGTCTCAGCACCCAAACGCCCGCCGTGGACAAATAGCAAGCTCGTGGCATCCAAACCTCGCCGACGCCGCGCGGACGGTGATACACATGCCGCCACACCGCGACGACTCCTGCCCGACCGAATGACCGTGCTCGGCCCAGACGTACGCCAGAGGAAACAACGGCTGAAGAGCTGAGCGGCATACGGCTCGATTCGTCAGCCGTAGTCCGCTGCGGAGCCTTAAGCACGCGGACGCGGCCTCCGGAGGATGCCGCTTCCAGTCAAGCGCTGAATCTGAGCGCTTTCGAACGCCGACGTGTCCACCGGGTTGTGTACGCCGATGACTGGTTCCGCCGGGTTCTGTCCGCTGACCGGATTCTGTGCCGTCTCGAGTGGCGTTCCGGCGAAGTGACAAGCCACCTGATGTCCGGGTGCGTTCTCTACCAGTGGCGGCTCCACCTCGGCGCAGATCTCTTGTGCCAGCGGGCAGCGGGTGCGGAATCGGCAGCCGGACGGCGGATCGATCGGACTGGGTACGTCGCCGCGTAGCACGATGCGTCGTCCCCTCTGCCCAGGCACCGGCTGAGGAACGGCGGAGAGCAGTGCCATCGTGTAAGGATGTAAGGGTCGGTCGAACAAGCCGCGGGTAGGTGCGACCTCGACCAGTTTGCCGAGGTACATGACCGCGACCCGGTCCGAGATGTAACCGACCACCGCCAGGTTGTGGGCGATGAAGACGTACGTCAGGTCCAGCTCCCGCTTCAGCGATACCAGCAGGTTGAGGACCTGCGACTGGATCGAGACGTCCAGCGCCGACACTGGCTCGTCCGCGACCAGCAGCCGCGGGGAGAGGACGAGTGCGCGCGCAATCCCGATCCGCTGCCGCTGGCCGCCCGAGAACTCGTGGGGGTAGCGATCCATGACGTCGGCGCGCAACCCGACGCGTTCGAGCATCTGGCGTACCGCCGTCTCGCGCTCTCGGCCCGAGGCGAGCCCGTGAATGGCAAGGCCGTCGCCGACGATGCGACGAACGGTCATCCGTGGGTTCAACGAGCCGACCGGATCCTGGAAGATGATCTGCACGTCGCGACGCAGCGCCTTGAGCTCGGCGCCGCGGGTGCGGCCGATGTCGCGACCATCGAAGTGGATCTCTCCCTCGGTCGGCTCGTGGAGGCGTACCAGCGTCCGGCCGAGCGTCGACTTCCCACAGCCGGACTCGCCGACGAGCCCGAGTGTCTCGCCCGGCATCACCTCGATGTCCACGCCGTCGACAGCACGAACAAGACCGACCGTGCGTTGCAGAAACCCCCGGCGAATCGGGAAGTGCTTCTTCACGCCACGGGCCTCCAGGAGCGGCGATGCCGCTGAGGATGTCACGCGGTCACCTCCACACCTGACGAACTCCGGGGACCTGACTCGCACAGCCAGCAAGCCGACTGCTGGCGCCCAGCAGGCATCAGTGGCGGGTCTTCGCTGCATCGCTCGAAGGCATGGTCGCAACGTGGCGCGAACCGGCAGCCCTCTGACCACGCCAGTGGGTTGGGCACCATGCCCCGGATGACCTCGAGCGGCTCGTCCTGCGTCATCCCGAGCACGGGCATCGAGTGGAGCAGTGCCTCCGTGTACGGATGCTGGGGATGCGCGAAGATGTCGGTGACGGGCCCATGTTCGACGATCCGGCCCGCGTACATGACATTCACGTCGTCCGCCATCTCGGCGACGACACCGAGGTCGTGCGTGATCAACAGCATGGCCATCTGCAAGCTATCCCGTAGCTGTTCGAGGAGATCGAGGATCTGCGCCTGGATCGTGACGTCGAGAGCGGTCGTGGGCTCATCGGCGATCAGCAGCTTCGGCTCGTTGGAGAGCGCCATCGCGATCATCACGCGCTGACGCATCCCACCGGACATCTGGTGCGGGTACTCCCGGGCACGGCTTCTCGGAGACGGAATCCCCACCATGTCCAGCAATTCGATGGCCCGCGTCATGGCCTTTCCACGGCGCACGTCGTGATGAGCGCTGATCGCCTCCGCGATCTGCGCGCCGACGGGATAGAGCGGGTTGAGTGAGCTCATCGGCTCCTGAAAGATCATCGCGATCTCGCTGCCGCGGACGTGCCGGAAGTCGTCGCCGGACAGGCTGAGCATGTTTCGGCCTCGGAAGAACATTCGGCTGTCGGGCTCGATGCGGCCCGGCGGATCGACCAGGCGCATGATCGAGAGTGCGGTGATGCTCTTTCCGCAGCCCGACTCCCCAACCAGGCACACCGTCTGGCCTTCTGCGACGCTGAGATCCACACCGTCCACGGCACGCACCACCCCAGACCGGGTGTGGAACCACGTGCGGAGGTTCTCGAGACGGAGCAGCTCGGTGTCTGTCTGCGTCCCCGTCATTTCGATTGTCGCAGCCGCGGGTCGAGCGCATCTCGCAGGCCGTCGCCTAGCAGCAGGTAGCCGACGACCGCCGTCAAGATCATCCCCCCGGGTGAGATCAGGAGCCACGGCGCGGTGAAGAAGCGCGCCTGGCTGCCGCTCAGCATGGCCCCCCATTCAGCGGTCGGCGGCTGCGCTCCCAGCCCCAGAAAACCCAGACCGGCGAGTCCGATGATCACGAATCCCATGCCCAACGACGCCGAGACGATCAGTGGGGAGACGGCGTTGGGCAACACGTAACGCACCATGATCCTGGTATGTGACGCGCCAAGCGCCTGCGCGGCCAGGACGTACTCGTTCTGGCGGACGGACACCACCATCGAGCGCAGCAGCCGGGCATTCGCCGGAGCGAACGCGATTCCGAACGCGACGAGGATCTTGAAGAGGCCGGGCCCCAGCACTGAGATGACGAGCAACGCGAGGAGCAGGGCCGGGAAGGCCAGGATGCCATCCATCGCGCGCATGATCACGTTGTCGACGAACCCCCCGGCGTAACCGGCGACAAGCCCGAACACGACACCCAGGATGTTCGAGATCGCTACCGCGGCCAGACCGACGACCATGGAGACTCGCGCCGCGTAGAGGATGCGGGTGAATTCATCGCGCCCGAGCTCGTCGGTCCCGAGCAGATGCGAGTGCGACGGGGGCTTGAGGGTGTTCGACAGGTCGATCTTGTCGGGGGCGTAGGAGGTCAAGAGCGGAGCCAACAGGCCGGCGAGCAGCAGCAGAACAACGATGGCGAGGCCGATCTGGACGCTTCGCGAGTGGCGCAGCACATAGCGCAGCTCTGTGACCAACGGGCCGCCCCGGCGCAGCCTTTCCGTCGGAGCGAGCCCGTCCCCCACGGGGACCGGCTCACCGACGCTCATTGGTGCACCGCCGTCGTCATGCGGGCTGTCCCTGCAGTCCGGGACGGATGCGCGGATCGAGAACGGCCTGGATCACGTCGACGATCGTATTGACCGTGACGTACAGCAACGTGATGAGGATGACCGATCCTTGCACGACGGGGTAGTCGCGCGTCTGGATCGAACTGAAGATGTAGTTGCCGACGCCGGGCCAGGCGAAGACGTTCTCGATGAAGATGACGCCGGACAGCAGAGCGACCAGATCGAGTCCAAGCGAGGTGATCACGGGGTTGAGCGCATTCCGGACGCCATGTCTGACAACGACCCGGCGGCTGGTCAGCCCCTTCGCCCGCGCCGTACGGACGTGGTCGGTACCGAGGACCTCGAGCATGCTGCCACGCATCAGCCGGGTCCAGAAGGCCATCGAGGGGATGGCCAGGATGACAGCCGGAAGGAGCAGGTGCTGCAACGCGCTGCCCGCGACATCGAGGCGCCCGTCGATCAGCGCGTCCACGACCACGAGCCCCGTGTGCCGGTCGACGGTGGTGCCGATGTCCAACTGTCCCCCGAGTGGCAGGACCTTCAGCTTGTACGCGAACAGCCACAGGGCCATCAGCGCCATCCAGAAGACCGGGATGCCGACGCCGATGAGCGACCCGAGCCGAGCGACGTGGTCAAAGGGCCGGTTGCGCTTGACAGCCGCGATCGTGCCGATGGGGATCGCGATCAGGATCTCGAGCAGCATCGCCGCGACCGCCAGCTCGATGGTCGCGGGAAAGCGGTCGACGAGGTCGGAGAGGACCGGCTGGTTGGTTCGGATCGACGTGCCCAGGTCGAGGTGGACGAGGTGGTTCAGGAACGTCCCGTACTGCACCCAGAGCGGGTCGCCGAGCCCGAGGTAGTTCCTGATCTGGTCGACCTGCGCCGGGGTGGCGGTGGGAGGTGCCATCGCCGATGCGGGATCTCCAGGCACCAGCCGCACAATGAAGAAGGTGACCGTCACGACTCCCCAGGCGGTTACCAGGCCGCTGAAAAAGCGACCGACGCCGAAACGGATCATCGTGTCGAGCCTCTCCGCAGCCGATCAGGCCCTGCTCTGTCAGCTGAGCCAGGTGGTCTCGAGGTAATACGGCACCAGGTTCTGCACGTTCGACCTCGTCGCCTGGACGACCGACGTGTACACGAGCGGGACGAACGCGACGTCGTCGTAGAGGATCTGCTGGAGGTCCTTGTAGACCTTGACCCGCGCCTGTGCACTCGGCTGGTTCGCCGCCTTCTCGAATTCCGTGAGGTATTTCGGGTGGTAGCCGGCGTAGTTCGAGGCCGACGTCCACGATTGCAGCACCCCGAACTCGTCACCGTCGCTGCCGAACAGGCTGTAGACCATCTGGTACGGGTACTGCTTGCGACCGGGAGGGCCGAACGAGGACTGGTAGAGCGTGGCCGGATCGATCTGGTTGAGCTTGACCCGGATGTTCGACTCGGCGAGCTGGCCCTGCAGCGCCTGGGTCATCAGCTGGGGATCGGCGCCGAGCGGTATACCGGTCGCAAATGTCAACGTGACGTCGATGCCGCCTGGATAGCCCGCCGCATCGAGAAGCTTCTTGGCGGCGCTCGGGTCGTACGGGTACCACGGCAGGTCGCTGCGGTAGCTCGGAAGGCCTGGAAGGCTCCCGAAGACCTTGTATTCCTTGGCGAACGGGAACTGCCCAGCGAGTGACGGGCGATTGATCGCGCGGCTGATCGCCTCACGGACCTGTGGCTTGCCGACGATCGGGTCGGCGTTGTTGAACGAGAGATAGTTGGCGAAATAGGGCGGGAACGAGTGCAGCGTGACGTTCTCGTCACCCTTGAGCTGGTCGATCTCGGGTCCGACGACATTCATCATCTGAATGCTGCCCGACTTGAGCGCCAGCACCCGGGCACCGGAGTCGGGCATCACGGTCAAGATGACCCGGTCGAGGTACGGCAGGCCGTTGCGCCAGTATCCGTCGTACCGCTCGAGCGTGACGTGATCGTTGGGAACCCGCTCGGTGAACTTGAATGGCCCGGTGCCGGCGCCGGTCGGCTGTTGACCCCAATGGCGCGGATCCCGCTTGAGCACCGCCGGGTTGATCGCAGCCGCGAACTCGATGTCGGCGAAGGCGTACTCAAGGTCGGCGATCGGCTCGTTCATCGTCACTCGTGCCGTCATGGGACCGATCGTCTCGATGGACTTCACCTTGCCGGGAAAGCCGCCGGTCAACGAGACGTAGTGGCCGAAGGGTCCCTGGTGGTACGGGTTGTCCTTGAACGCTTGGCGTTGCATCGAGCCGACCCACGCCTTCGCGTCGAAGGCCGATCCGTCATGGAATGTGATGCCCGGCCGAAACGACAAGGTGTACTCGAGGCCGTCCGGGGAGACCTTGACATCCGTGGCGAGGTCCATCTCGTGCTGCCCGAACGCCGCCTTTCGACGCATCGGGGCCTGATACATCTGCAACTGCCCGAAGTCGCTCTGGTTAGCAGGATCCAGCTCGGGGATGTCGCTCGGCTGAGCGATGATCAGCGTCCCGCCACGTTTGGGCGCACCGGTCGGGCTCGTTGAGCGGGGTTTCTTGGACGAAGTCTCCGAGGACGAGCAGCCGGCGGCGACGAGCAGACTCGCACTCCCGGCTCCAACGACGAACTGGCGACGGGTCAGCTGCGACGTCATAGGTCAACACTCCTCTCGGGCCGAGCCCGCCGACAGCGGACGCATGCTGAGTTCAGGGGTCAGCAAGACCTCCGGACCCTTCTGCAAGACAGATCATGATTCTGCCACGAGCAGGCTCGCAGTCGGGCCTTGGTGTGTCAAGACGTCCTTCGAGACCGCAACCGCTTGAGCCAGATCGAGCGCTGCTTGCGCCAGGTGAGCTCGCAGCAGGGCGGTCGCCTGCTTAGCACAGCCTCCTGCGACTGCGTCGATCAGCACTCGGTGCTCGGCGACGATCGTCCGCCGCTTCTCGCTCTTCTCTGCCAGGGCGGCTAGTCCAAGGCGAAGTTCGCCGATCAATGAGGCGTGCACGCGAGTCAGACGAGGACTGCCGACGGCGTCGACGACGGCGCGGTGGATCCCCAGATCGGCCATGATCAGGTCCCGCCACGGCGCTTCCGGGGCGATCTGCTCGAGCGTCGCGAAGGCTCGGTGGACCCCGTCCAGCGGCTGGCCTTGCCGGGCCAGCCGGGCCACCGCCTCTGACTCGACCGCACACCGCAGAGTGTGCAGATCGGCCACGTCCTCTTCCGTCAGCTGGGGCACGAAGAGGCCTCGGTTCGCGTGATGGCGAAGCAGTCCCTCCTGGACGAGCTTGTGGAGAGACAGCCGAACGCCGTGGCGCGCAACTCCATAGTGGCGCGCCAACTCGACCTCTCGAAGTTGCGTCCCGGGAGCGAGGTCTCCGTCGAGGATGAGTGCCCGAACGGCGTTGGCGACTGCCTCGACAGTCGAAACCCGGTGCAACTGAGCCACCGGTGCGTCGTTGAACATCGCTCGAGGCCTTCCTCCGTCAATGTCTGATGCATTGTTCCACAATCCCCCCAACGCGGCTAGCGTGGGGTCGTCCAACCGATCAACGATGACGGGAAGCCCCAGATGACCGACCGTTACGCTCGCTCTCGAATGCAGAACCGGCGAGCCACCCGCTCGTTGGCCGGCGGTGTCGCGACGGCGTTTCGCGCGGGCCAACAGCCGGTCCCGATCACGTTCGCCAGCGCGCAGGGGCCACTGATGACTGACATCGACGGCAACGAGTACGTCGACTACGCGCTTGCCTACGGCCCACTTCTGCTGGGGCACTCGCCTCAGCCGGTGCTGGCGGCTGTCCGGCGCCAGCTCGGGACCGGGCTGGGATACGGAGGCTGCCACACCCTGGAGGCCGAGCTGGCCGAGGCCGTTTGCCGGACCGTCCCGTCCGCCGAGTTGTGCGTATTCTCGTGCAGCGGGAGCGAGGCGGTCCATGCCGCGCTCCGGATCGCGCGCGCGGCCACCGGCCGGAACCGCGTCGTGAAGTTCCTCGGCCACTTCCACGGCTGGCTCGATCCGGTCGCGGTCGGCGTCCCCGGCCTCTCCGACGCCTCGCCGGCAACCGGGGGACAGGATCCGCTCGCGTCATCGTCGGTCGTCGTCTGTGCGTGGAACGACATCGGAGCTCTCGAACGTGTCCTCGACGCCACCATCGCAGCGGTCATCATGGAGCCGGTGGCCGTGAACGGTGGCTGCCTTCTTCCCGCCCCGGGCTACCTGAAGGCAGTGCGTGACCTGACGCGTCGCAACGGCACCGTGCTCATCTTCGACGAGGTCATCACGGGTTTCCGACTAGCCCTCGGCGGAGCCCAGCAGCGTTACGGCGTACTTCCTGACCTGACGATCCTGGGCAAGGCACTGGGTTCCGGCTTCCCGATCAGTGCCGTCTGCGGAAGCGCCGAGGTGATGGCGGAGGTCGCGTCCGGACGAGTCGCGCACATCGGGACCATGAACGCGAACCCGGTGTGTGCGAGTGCCGCACTTGCCGCGGTCGAAGAGCTCGAGCGCCGTGCCGACGAGATCTACCCGAAGCTCGACGAGACGGGCACTGCTTTCGCCGGGATGCTGCGCGAGGAGGCCGCCGAGCACGACCTGCCGCTGGCCGTCAACCAGCTGGGCGCCGCGGCGTACGCGTTCTGGGCGAGCAGCCCGGTGGAGACGTACGATGACACGCTGCGCGCCGACGGCCAGGCGTACCGCGCCTTGGCGAAGGCCCTTCTCGACGAGGGCGTGCACGTCATCCCACGCGGTCTCCTGTACGTGTCCACGGCTCACGGCCCCGACGAGCTCGAGCGGACACGTCAGGCGGTACGGCGCGCGAGCGCCACGATGGCGAAGGCAGTGCTCGCGTGATGCTGCGGCTGGCCGGCAAGGTCGCGATCGTCACCGGCGCCGGCCGTGGGATCGGCGAGGCGAGCGCGATCCGATTCGCCGAGGAGGGTGCCGCCGTCGCCTGCGTAGACGTACGCGGGGAGGCCGCGGCGAAAATCGCCTGTGCGATCGAGCAGAACGGCGGCCAGGCGCTGGCGGTGTCGCAGGACGTCTCGAGCGCAGCCGGAAACCGCCAGATGGTCGAGGAGACGGTCGCTCGATTCGGCGGTCTCGACATCCTGCATGCGAACGCCGCGGTCCAGATCATGGGGCGTCTCGACGAGACGAGCGATGACGCGTGGCGCCGGCTGTACGAGACGAACCTCCGAGGTGTGGCGCTCGGCATCGAACACTCACTGCCTCGACTGCGAGAACGAGGTGGCGGCTCGGTCATCATCACTGCTTCCCTGCTCGGCATCGTGGGCGACCCGGACATGGCCGCTTACGGAGCGATGAAGGGAGGACTGCGCGCGTTGTGCCGGTCGGTCGCGACGGCTCACGGTCCCGAGAACATCCGCTGCAACACGATCTGTCCGGGCGACGTCGACACCGAGATGGGCCGGGAGTTCTTCGCACACCAACCTGACCCGGTCGCGGCGCGGCAGGAGATCGTCGATCGTTACCCGTTGCGCCGCTTCGCCGCGCCGCTCGACGTGGCGAACGTCGCACTGTTCCTCGCCTCCGACGAAGCCAGCTACCTCAGCGGTATCGACGTCGTCGTGGACGGCGGCCTGCTCGCCCGGATCTACTGAAAGGACTGCTCCTGTGACGACCACTCAGACAACCGATCGGCCGCTGCTCAGCCGCACGCTGTACGAAGGCCGCAGCCGTGCCGCGGCCCGCGCCTATCTGTACGGAACGGGCTTCTCACCTGAGGACCTGCGTCGGCCGATCGTCGGTGTGTCCCACGCCTGGATCGAGACGATGCCGTGCAACCTCACCCACCGCGAGATGGCGACCCGCGTGAAGGCAGGAGTGCGCGCGGCGGGCGGAACACCGATGGAGTTCAACACCATCGCGATCGCCGACGGCGTGACGATGGGCACCCAGGGCATGAAGGCGTCGCTCGTCAGCCGGGAGGTGATCGCCGACTCGATCGAGCTGGTGGCGCACGGGCACTACTTCGACGCGTTGGCCTGCATCGTCGGCTGCGACAAGACCGTCCCGGCCGCCGCGATGGCGCTCGCCCGCCTCGACCGGCCGGCCGTCATCCTCTACAGCGGCTCGATTCTGCCTGGCCGCTTTCGGGGCCGGGACCTCGCGATGGGCGAGGTGTTCGAGGCGATCGGAGCGGTGGCGGCCGGGAAGATGAGCGAGGACGATCTCGACGAGATGGAGCAGGTGGCCTGCCCCGGTGCCGGATGCTGTGGTGGCCAGTTCACCGCCAACACGATGTCGATGTGCATGGAAGCCATCGGCCTGTCGCCGATCGGCCTCAACTCGATTCCGGCGGTCGACGAGTCGAAGCCGGCCGCCGCCGAGCGCGCGGGGTCCCTGGCCATGAACGCGCTGGACCACGACCTTCGGCCGAGCCGAATCCTCACGCGTGCCGCCTTCGAGAACGCGACCGCAGCGGTTGCGGCGAGCGGTGGATCCACGAACGGGGCGCTGCACCTGTTGGCCCTTGCCCGCGAGGCCCGTGTCGACTTCTCGCTGGCCGACATCGACCGGGTCAGCAGACGAACGCCGCTGCTCTGTGACCTTCTGCCCGGCGGTCGCTACACCGCGGCAGACCTGCACAAGGCGGGCGGGATCGGCGTCCTGCTCCGCCGTCTGCTCGAGGGTGGTTTCGTCGACGGCTCCGCGTTGACGGTGACCGGCCGCTCGCTCGAGGAGGAGGTCGGCGACGTGAACGAAACGCCCGGGCAGGACGTCGTGGTATCGCTCACGGAGCCGCTGCGGGAGGAAGGCGGCCTGGTCGTGCTCCGCGGGAACCTTGCCCCCGAGGGCTCGGTGGTGAAGATCACCGCCCACACGATGACGTCCCACCGCGGTCCGGCGCGGATCTTCGACTCCGAGGAGGAAGCATACGAGGCCGTCATCGGTGGCCGGATCGGGCCGGGCGACGTCGTCGTGATCCGCTATGAGGGGCCACGGGGCGGTCCGGGCATGCGCGAGATGCTTGCCGTGACGAGCGCGATTATCGGCAAGGGTCTCGGCGACTCGGTAGCGCTGGTCACCGACGGACGCTTCAGCGGCGCGACGAACGGATTCATGGTCGGGCACGTCGCTCCGGAGGCCGCCGCCGGCGGCCCCCTGGCCGGCCTGCGCGACGGCGACCTCATCTCGATGGATGTGCCCACCAGGCGTATCGAGGCAGCAGATGTCGACTTCGCGGAGCGGCTTCGCGACTGGGAGCCGCGTCCTCCTCGCTATCCGAGCGGGGTGTTCGCCCGATACGCGATGCTCGTCGGTTCGGCCAGCGACGGGGCCGTCCTCGGCCCTTGAGCGCGGCGTCGAGCTCCATGTGTCAGAGCTCGAACGTGGTCCCGACGCAGCTCGGGATCATGGCGTCCGGGAACGCGGCTGCGAGCGCGTGGGTGGCGCGCCAGCCGGTGCAGTGCGCCGGCACGATCAGGTCGGGCCGGAAGCCGGAGAAGGCGGTCGTCACCGCGGGGATCAGCGGCTCGAAAACGGGGCCGCTCAGGTGAAAGCCACCGATGATCGCATGGATCTGGTCCGTCCCAGTCAGCTTCTGGGCATACCGCACGGTGTTGACGATGCCGGCGTGTCCGCAGCCTGTCAGAACGACGAGACCCCGATCGCGCACGCTCAGGACGACGGCCTGGTCGTCCAGCACGAGCGGGTCCGGCTCCCAGCCGTTGCTGCCCCAGCCCTCCTGGAGCGGAAACCCCCTTTCGAAGCCGGTGGTGCGGTCGATTTCTCCTGTCACCAGCAAGGAGTGCTCGAACAAGAAGGAGGGTTGACGTTCCTCCACGATCTCGAACCCCGCTCCCTCGAGCGCGGACCTGCTGGTGGACGGCAGCTCGAACGGCTCGAGCCCGGGCAGCAGCAGCCGCCGACGGCGCCAGAACTCGGGATGGATCAGCACCGGGAGGTTGACCCGCCCGACAGCGCGTACGAAGCCGTCGAGGCCGGTGGTGTGGTCGAAGTGGCCGTGGCTCAAGACCACGACCTCGATCTCGTCCGGTGCCACCTGGAGCAATCGCATGTTCTCGATGAGCCCGTCCGGGCTGACTCCGGTGTCGAAGAGGACACGGTGCTGGCGACCGGCCTTGCCGATCGTCAGGAGCACCGAGAATCCGTGCTCGCCTCTCAGTTGCTGGACGACGTCGCTGTCGAGCGTGCCCACGGACTGACGCGGCACGGTGTCACCGGTGAACGCGAACCGATGCGCCGGGCCTTCGTCCGGCATGAAGACATCGGTGAGGTTGTCGACGAGCGTGGTGATGGTCACAGAGTCAACCGGATCCAGCGCGATGGTTGTCATGGGCGGATTCTACTTTGCAGACAGCCGTTCTTGACGCTGCGCAGGGCCTGCGTCTAGCATCTCCCGGGATGGAGAGCCCCCGGGAGGTCGCCGAGTCCTACTGGGCCGCTGAGTGCAGGCGGGACCTCGGCGCCGTGCTCGATCACTACCATCCTGACGCGGTGGTCTATCCGCCGTCCGGTGAGCCGTTCGTGGGCCGGCAGCAGATCGCGAGCTTCTATCGCGACGAGATGAACGACTACCCGGGTCTCGAGGTCCGGATCGTGCACGAGCTGCGCGATGGCGCTGAGGCGTCGCTCGAGTGGGAGGCCGTCCTGATCGACCATGCCGGCAGCCGGCATCCCTTCCGCGGCGTCAACGTGGTCCGGGTCCGAGACGGCAAGTTCGAGTGGGCACGTGCCTACTTCGACCCCGCGGCCATCGAGCAGACGGAACCGGGCTGAATGCTCTGGACGGAAGGCTGGCGTGGTCGCTGGATCTGGGATCACGCTCCCGAGGCGGCGTACTGGTGGCGGTCGACCGAGGCTGAGAGCCGCACCGTCTGCCTTCGCCGGACGTTTCAGCTGCGGAGCCTGCCGTCGTCGCTCCCGGCCCGTGCCACCTGCGACTCGCGCTACGTCCTGCATCTGAACGGCGAGCTGGTCGGCCGCGGGCCGGTCCGGGGTGAGCCTGAGTTCCTGGGCTGGGACGAGTACGACCTCCACCCGCAACTGGTGACGGGTACGAACGTCCTGGTCGCAGTCTGCCGCTATTACGGGAAGGCCGGGCCTTGGTGGCTTCCCGCTTCCCCGCTGGGGACGCTCGGCCGTGGATCGTTCTGCTTCGAGACGGCCCCCGCTGCCGACGTCGACCTGGTCACCGACGCCGACTGGCGGACGACGCCGTCGCCGTGGCTGGAATCGGAGGGCGGCGGTATGCACTCGGTGCCGCCTGAGATCGTCGACGGACGGCTGACGCCGCAGGGGCTCCACGATCCGCAGACCGACACGGAGCGTTGGGCCCGAGCGGTCGTGGTGTCGGGCAAGGGTCATGGCACGGTCCTCGACCGTCCGCCGGCCGCGCCGTATGGGACGCCGCTTCGCCGTCCCATTCCCCAGCTCACGTCTACGACGCTCACACCGCGCCTACTCACGGTCGGACGCGCGGCCAGTGCAGACATCACGGACGATCCGCACGCGACCTGGACAACGCTGCGATGGGACGACGAGGGCGAGCGCCGAGTGTGCGTATGGGACGTCGGTTGCCTGACGCTCGCGCACGTCAGGCTGCGCCTGAACGGCGCCGCCGAGCTGCAGGCCGGAAGTGTCGTCGACGTCGTCGTGGGCGAGGACCTGCGCGCCGACGGATTGCCGGAGACCGCTCCTCGCCGTTGGGCGGGCCGCTATCTGCTGGCCGGACGAACAGAGGAGGAGGCCACGTTCTTCGACCCCGTCGGGTTCCGCTACCTGGCCGCTCATTTTCCGGCGGGCCTGGAGGTTACCGTCGAGGTGGAGGAGGCGATCTACCCACGCCCGGACGGCGCCGGGTTCGACTGCGACGACGACCGCTACAACGAGCTCTGGCGTGTCGGCGCACGTACGGTCGACGTCTGCTCGACCGACGCCTTCCTCGACTGTCCCGGCCGGGAGCAGCGGGCCTGGGTGGCGGACTCGTACGTGCAGATCCTGGTCTCGTACGTCACGAACCCCGATTGGCGGCTGATCCGGCATCACCTGGCCCTGACGGCACGGAGTCGCTTCCCGAGCGGGCTGCTCGCCGGCGCGGCCGGCTGCGACTTCGCGCGCATCGGTTTCACGATGCCCGAGTACTCCCTGCACTGGATCCGCGCTCTCGCGTCTTACTGGCTCTACGCGGGAGACGAAGACTTCGTCAGCCGCCAGCGGCCGGTCGCGGACGCGATCATCGACCGCTACGAGAATCAGCGCGGGCCGAGCGGTCTGCTCGAGAACTTCCCCGGCTGGGTGTTTCTCGACTGGGCCCAGGTAGACCGCGATGTGATCACCGGCATGCACGACGCGCTCTACGCGGCGGCGCTGGAGGCGTACGCCGAGCTTCCCGGGGCGAGCGACGTCCGCGACCTACGCGAGCGGATCAGCAGCGCGTTCGAGACCCTATGGGACCCCGACCGCGAGGTCTACGTCGATGCCATCGGCAACGACGGCCCAAGCCGGCGAATCAGCCAGCAGACCAACGCCACCGCGCTGCTCGCCGGGCTGGTGCCCTACAGCCGGGTGGCCGGGCTCGTCGAGCGGATCGTCGATCCCGGCGCGCACGGCCTCGGACGCCTCGTCGTCACAGCGACCCCAGGGTCACTTTCCGCCGCGGTCGCTGATCCGCACGCCGACGCGGTTCCGAGCTTCCAATACCGGCCGCCTTTCGACTTCGACGAGGAGGTGGACGTCGTAGCGGCTCAGCCTTGGTCGTGCCGCTTCCTTCACGAGGCGCTCTTCCGTTCCGGGCGCACCGACCTCATCCTCGCGAGCCTGCTGCGCTGGCCGCTCGTCTCGGGTAACGGGACGTTCCAGGAGTTCTGGGAGGCGGCCCCCGGAACGTCCAGCCGCTGCCACGGATGGTCGGCCAGCCCGACGTACGACCTGACGTCGTACGTCCTCGGGGTGCGTCCGTTGAACCCGGGCTACCGCCGGGCACTCGTCGACCCCTACCTCGGTCCGCTGACGCGGGTGTCCGGCCGAGTCCCGACGCCCGCCGGGTGGCTCGCGGTCGACGTCAACGGCGACGACCTGGCCCTCGACGTCCCCGCCGGGATGACGGTGGAGACCGGCGGCCGGGAGGTCGGCGAGGGACAGCACCGGTTGAGTGGCTACCGGCGGCGCGATGCCAGCCGGATCTGACGTCGCTGCGGTCGAGCTCGTTCTCGACGCCCACGCCGAGGTCGGCGAGAGTCCGGTGTGGGACCCTGGGCGAGGTGAGCTGCTCTGGGTCGACATCCCGCACGGTCTCGTCCACCGGCTCGATCCCGTCACGGGCCGAGACGTGTCCTTCCCGGCCAGGCAACCGGTAGGCGCGGTCGCATTGCGGGCGACCGGTGGCCTCGTGCTCGCCATGCGCGACGGCTTCGGTCTGCTCGATGCCGGAGGCGAGAGGGTCCGCATCGTCTGCGATGTCGAGCCGGACCGGCCGGGCAACCGCATGAATGACGGCGCGTGCGACGGTGCGGGCGGGTTCTGGGCCGGGACGATGGCGCTCGACGAGACGCAGCACGCTGGCGCCGTTTACCGACTGGCCCCGGACCTGCAGGTACAGCAGGTCGTGGCCGACGCCACGATCCCTAATGGCCTCGACTGGTCGCTCGACGAGCAGACGATGTACTACGTGGACAGCGCCGGAGGTGGCATCGACATCTTCGACCACGACCCGCTGACGGCTGCGATCACCAACCGGCGACGGTTCGTCGACATCCCGGCGACCGACGGGCTGCCGGACGGCCTGACGGTCGATGCCGCCGGCTGTGTCTGGGTCGCGCTGTGGGGCGGGTCCGCGGTGCGTCGCTACACGCCCGACGGCGGACTGGACGCGGTCGTCGAACTACCGGTCTCGCAGGTGACGAGCTGCGCGTTCGGCGGGGCCGACCTGGACGAGCTGTTCGTGACCTCTGCCGTGGAGGGCCTCGCGGACGAAGAGCTGCGGCGTCAGCCGCATGCTGGTGGCATCTTCCGGCTTCGCCCCGGCTGCCACGGGCGGCCGCCGCAGCGGTTCGGCGGGTGAGGTCACGGTGAGCGCACCACTTGTCGAAGTCGTCCGCGGGGAGCTGGTCGAGGCGGTGCACCGCGGGCACATCGCGGTGGTGGACGTGAACGGCACCATGTCCGCCGCCGTGGGAGATCCCGAGACGGTCACGTACTGGCGTTCGGCGGCGAAGCCCTTCCAGGCGATGCCGGCCGTGTACGGCGGGGCGGCGTCACACTGGGGGCTCGCGGCGGAGGACCTGGCGCTGATGAGCGGCTCGCACAACGGCGAGCCGATCCACGTCGAACGCGTCGGGGCGCTCCTCCAGCGTCTCGGTCGCAGCGTTGCCGACCTGTCCTGCGGCGTCCATCCACCGCTCGACTCCGAGAGCGCGACGGCCCTCACCAGGGCAGGTGAACAGCCGAACATACTGCACAACAACTGCTCCGCGAACCACACCGGCATGCTCGCGCTCGCGACCCAGCTGCAGGCGGACGTCGTCGGCTACGAGATGTCGGACCACCCGGCTCAACAAGAGATCGTGCGCAACGTGGCCAGGTTCACCGATCTCGAGCCCGCGGACATCCCGCTCGGCGTCGACGGCTGTGGGGCTCCTTGCTACGGGATCAGCGTCTACCGGATGGCGCTCGCCTACGCCAGGCTGATGCGGCCCGAGGGTCTGGGCGAGCCGGCTGCCGGCGCGGCCCGGGCAGTGCGCAACGCGATGCTGGCGCACCCGTACCTCGTCGCGGGACGTGGACGGTTCGACACGGACGTGATGGCGGCAGCCGGCTGCAGGGTGCTGGCGAAAGGTGGCGCCGGGGGCGTCGAGTGCCTGGGCCTCGCCGAGGGCGTTGGCGTCGCCGTCAAGGTGGACGACGGTACGTCGGGGCCGTCGGCGGGACGGCCGGGCTCGGTCGCCGCGATCGAGGTGCTGCGGCAGCTCGGCGTCATCGACCAGGCGCAGGTCGAGGCGCTCGGCGAGCACGCGCGTCCCCGCCTGCGAACGCTGTCGGGCCGAGACGTCGGTCTGGCCCGGCCGGTCTTCACCCTCGAACCAGCCGGCTGCCAGTCCGGGGAGGCGTGATGAGCGGGCCGCTCAGCCCCGACGTGCTCGTGTACGAGCTCCCTAACCCCGGTGACCCGGACGTGTCCCCAGACGGTGAACGTATCGTCTACACACTGCGGAGCTTCGCTTCCGGCACCAGAGCACGCCGGTCGGAGACCTGGCTCTGTGACATCGACGGCGGCAACGCCCGACCGCTGACGCCGGTCGATAGCCAGTCCAGCGGTGCGCGGTGGTCACCGGACGGAACCTCGGTGGCGTTCACCGGCCGGGTCGACGGCGGTCGTGGGATCTTCGTTGTCTCGCCGGACCCAGGGGACGAGCCCCGAGAGATCACCCGCCACACCGATGACATCGATGAGCTCAGCTGGTCACCGGACGGCGGACGGATCGCGTACACCACCGAGTGCGACGCCAACGACCCTGACGAGCACGAGCGTCCAGCGGACGCGGCGCCCGCGGTGCGGGTGACGCGGCGGATCGACTACAAGGAAGACGGACGCGGGTTCCTCGGCGACCGGCGGTCGCACGTTTTCGTCGTCGAGCTCTCCACCGGCGACCACCGGCGTCTCACGACGGACCCGTACGACCACGATTCGCCACAATGGCATCCCGACGGTCGCCAGCTGGCGGTGCGCGTCGGGCGGATGGATCGCGGTGGTGCGCAGCTCAGTCTCGTCAGCGTCGATTCCGGTCAGGTCGAGCCGATGACCTCGGCAGCTGGAAGGCTCGGGCACTGGGCCTGGTCTCCCGCGGGCGACCAGGTCGTCTATGCGGCCGACCCCGAGCACTCGTTCCAGCTCGACTTCTTCGTGTACGAGCTGGCCACCGGGGTCACGCGACGCGTGACCGACGACATCGGCGCCGAGCTGGAGTCGAACCCGGTGTGGGTCGACGACCGACGCGTGCTCTTCCACGGGCTGCGGAGCGGTGCGAGCGGCGTAGAGCTGCTCGACACCCGGACTGGTGAGGTCGAGGTGCTGGCGCGCGGGGAGTCCTGGAACTTCGGGCTGAGCCCGGATCGCTCCCGTCGTCGCGTCGTGCAGAGTCGGGCGACACTAGACTCGCCACCTGAGATCGCCGTCACCGACCTGGGGAATGGCCGCACTCAGGTGGTGACCGACCATGCTGCGAGGACGCTGGCCGACCGGCCGGCGGCCGGGTGGAAGCGCCTTGAGGTGACCAACGGTGGCCTCACCATCGAGGCCTGGCTGCTGACGCCTCCGGACTTCGACCCCCAGAAGCGATACCCCGTCGTCCTCGACGTCCACGGTGGGCCGACCGCGTGCCACGGTCACCGGTTCCTTGCGCATCAGCAGTGCCTGGCCACGAACGGCTTTCTGGTTCTGGCCCCGAACCCGCGAGGCTCGAGCTCGTACGGACGCAACTTCGCGCGCGGAGTCGTGCGCGACTGGGGATACGGGGACTACTCCGACCTGCTCGTCATTCTCGACGCAGTGGTCGCACGTCCGTACGCCGACGCGCATCGAGTCGGCGTCTTCGGGATCAGCTACGGCGGGTACATGACGGCGTGGGCAATCTCCCAAACCGACCGTTTTGCGGCGGCTGTCTGCGGCGAGCCGATCTTCGACATCGAGTCCTACTACGGCACCAGCGACGTCGGTCACAACGGCATGGAGCGGCACGCAGGGGGTCCGCCGCACGCGGACCCGGAGTGGTACGCCGCGCACTCGCCGTCGACGTTCGCGCACCGGACGAGGACGCCCACCCTGATCTTCCACGGGGAGGCCGACCTCCGATGTCCCATCGGTCAGAGCGAGCAGATGTTCGTCGCGCTCAAGAAGGCGGGGTGTGAGGTCGAGTACGCCCGCTATCCGGGCGGCTCACACATGTTCTTCGCGTTCGGTCCGCCGGTGCACCGCGTCGACTTCCTGACGCGGACGCTGCGATGGTTCTCGGACCACCTCGGCGGGCCGGAGGACGGCCCGAGGTCCGGGCTGGAGGACGGCGCCGGGTCGTAGCGTTCCGCGCCGTCCCGTCACCTCGCCGCCGCGGCGCGTCCCGCCGGTGTCTTGTTCGCCAGCTGGTCGAGGTGGCCGCGTTTGTGGCCGATCACGTACCGGTCGAGGAACGCGGTCATCGGCTCCGCGCCGTACTTGCGGTTCTGGGTCATGCCGTGCAGGTGGTCGTCGTCGAGCTCGCGCAACGCGTCGGCCAGGTCGGTAAAGGCGGCCTCGATCCCGGCGATCAGCTCGTCGAGACTCCGGCTCGTGGCGCCGGCGACGGCTGCGAGTCGGTCATCGTGCTCAACCGTCCGGCCGACCGGGGCCTCCGGGTCGTCGAACAGGCGCCGTAGCTCAGTCGCGAAGAATCGCGGGAACTCGGTGAGGTGGGCCATCACCTGCGCCGCGGACCAGGATTCGGCGTCGTCACGCTCGATCAACAGACTGGCGTCCGCTGTCCGGCATACAGCCAGCAAACGCTGATCGAGATCGGCGTTGTCCGCCCGCACCTGCTCTGCGGTGATGCTGGCCAGTTCCTCCATCTCGCTCACGCTGACTCCTGCCCGGCTTCCTTGACGCACCGGTTCACGCAGGCGCCGATACCCTCGCCTCGTACCACCACCGTCTGACCGTGCTGGAGGTACACCGGTGGCGTGGCGGCGGAACCAACTCCACCTGCGGTGCCGGTCGCGATGACGTCGCCGGGATTGAGCGTCGTGAACGTCGACACGTAAGACACGATCTCAGCCGGCGGGAAGATCAGGTCGGATGTACGCGCGTCCTGCTTCAGCTCGTCGTCCACGAGGCAGGTGACTCGCACGTCGACTCGGCCGTCGACGTGGGCGACCTCGTCCGGTGTGACCAGCACCGGTCCAAGCGGCGTGCTCGCCTCGAACATCTTGCCCTGCAGCCACTGTGTCGTCCGCCACTGCCAGTCACGCATCGACACGTCGTTGAGCATCGTGTACCCGGCGATCGCAGCCCGAGCCAGTTCGACGTCCGCGTGGCGCACCCGGGCGCCGATGACGATGGCGAGCTCGGCCTCCCAGTCGGGCTGGTCGGACGCCTGTGGGAGCACCAGGTCGTCGCGTGGACCGAGGAGGCTCTGTGCGTCCTTGCCGAACAAGGTGGGATAGGAGGGCAGCTCGCGACCGAGCTCCTCGATGTGTGAACGGTAGTTCAGTCCCAGGCACAAGATCTTGGTCGGCGCCGGGACCAGCGGTGCCAGGTCCGCCGCGTCCAGCGTGCCGCCCGGTTCGCCCGGTCCGGTTGCTGCCTGACGCCAGTCCGCCGCCTCGAGCAGGACGCGTACGTCCGGGAACGGCAGCAGGCTCAGTGTTGCGTCGTCTTCCGCTCCGTCGACACGGGCGGCCCGCAAGCCCGCTGGCGTGCGTACGGTCGCGAACCGCATCAGGTCTGCACTTCGGCGAGCGTCTGCTGCCGGTCCAGCCCCAGCATCTCGATGACCGGTGCGTCGGAGAGGGCGAACAGGTCCGACGGCTCGCTCACCTCGTGGTCGACCCATGTCCACGACGGGACGACGAACATGTCCCCGGCGGACCAGTTGAACCGCTGCGCGCCGACGACCGACGTCCCGGCTCCTCGGAAGACGACGAAGATCGAGCTGCCCACCATTCGCACCGCCGGTGTCTTCTCGCCAGGAACCAGCCGGTGCATCTCCATCCGCATGGTGGGCATGGCGTCTCGACCGGTCGTCGGGTCGGAGAACCGGAGGGCGACGTGTGGGCCACCGTCAGCCTCCAACAGACCAGCTAATGCGCGGTCGGTCTCCGCCCACCGATAGGCCAGCAGCGGCGAGTGTGCGACACCTTCGCGCGGGCCGCTCGGAAGCAGCCCGGACCCGCCGGCGTACCGCCGCTCCGAGCGGCTGCGCGGATCGACCGCGCGGTTGGTCATCTCGTCGGGCCCGTCCTCGTAGAACACCGCGTCGAGCGCCCGGACCAGCGGGATGTCGAGCCCGTCGAACCAGATCATCGGTGTCCGGCCGGGGTTGTGGTGCTCGTGCCACGTCCAGCTCGGCGTCAGCAGGCAGTCACCGGGTTCCATGGCGACGGCGTCGCCGTTGACGAGCGTCCACACACCATGACCCTCCAGGACGAAGCGGATCGCGCCGGGGGTGTGATGGTGGGCCGGCGCGACCTCGCCCGGGCCGAGGTACTGCACCGCTCCCCACAGCGTGCTGGTCGCCCATGGGGCGCCCCCGAGACCGGGGTTGCACAGCGAGAGGACCCGCCGGTCGCCACCGCGGTCGATCGGGATGAGATCACCCGAGCGCTCGGCGAGCTGTCGAAGGTCCTTGAACCGCCACAGGTACGGGACCGTCGCGAGCGGCGGGGCGTCGGGCATCAGACCCTGCTGTCGCCACAGCGGCTGGAGATCCGCCTCCGCTACATCGGCGTAGAACGCGTCGAGCCGCGGCCCGTCTGCGGCGTCGGGCTCGGCGGTGAAGCGAACTGTCGGCATGGCGTCACCACTTCATCTGCGGACGATCGGTGTTCCTCACAGTACACAGGGTGTCTGCTATGTGGAAGGCATGCAATAGCCGCTGTCACGGCACCCGTTCGCTCAAAAGACCGCGATGGGGTTGACCGGCGACCCGGTGCCCCCCGGAATCACCAGGGGTGCTGCGATGAACAAGAACTCGTAGCGACCGAGCTGGCGGCATCTCTCGGCCAGCTCCTCAACCCGGCAGTAGTCGAGCAGCACCAAGCCCATCGCCGGAATGCCGATCTGGTGGAGCGGGAGGGGAAAGCCCGTCGTCGCGCGGCTGTCCGGGCCGTTCTGCTCGGCCGGCAGCAGACCGAGGATCCGTGCACCGGCCTCGGACAGTTGCTCTGGAGCATCACCGGCGTACACGGCGACCTCCCGCTCGTACAGCCAGCCGATGGCGTCGGGAGCCGGGCCCGGTGCGAGCGGGCTCGGCCCGTGGCTGGCTTCCCGCGCTTCGACACCGGCGCGTACGACCAGCACGTCGCCGCGTTCGACCCGAACGCCACCGTGGCGCTCCGCCGCCTGGAAGTCCGATGCCGAGATCCGGTGCTGCGGCTCCAGCCAGTCGACGCCGAGCGCGGCTGCGACGTCGAGCAAGACGCCGCGAGAGACGATGCCGTCGCGTTGTGCGTAGACAGACCCGTGGCGCAAGCCGTCATCGGCCGCGACCTCGTCGAAGGCGCGGCCGTTGTACACGCGCCCGTCACGACTGCCGATGTGGCTGACGCAGTCGAGGTGGGTCACTCCATGCTGATGGACGTCTAGGCTCAGCCGGTCGCCGGCACTCGCCGGTGCGCCCAACGGGTTGTCCGGAGCGTTCCAGTACAGCATCCGGTGGTCCACCTGTCGGGGGCGGGTCGGAGTCGCGCGGGCCAGCAGCGGGTGTGCCAGCGACACGGTTTCACCGGCCTGGACGAGCGCGGCAGCGGCCCGACGCTTGTCCGGCGTGATGAAGTTCAGCGTTCCGAGCTCGTCGTCGGGACCCCACCGACCCTCGTTCGAGACGTGCTCGAACAGCTCCGTGAGCTCCTCGTCGCTCGACCCGTTCCGTGGCTGGGTGGTCACCCGACTTCGCCGGCCGTGGTCGAGCGGATGTCGTACGGCCGTGGGAACGGCCGCGGCTCGTAGTTGAAGAAGGACGGGTCAGCGGGACGGTCGTCGCGTAGCCTCCTGAGCTCCGCCGGAAGCTCGGCAGCCTCGCCGTTGAGGGTCTGCGGGTCGAGACTCGGCCACGAACCGGTCTCGATCCGCTCGCTGAGGACTCGGAGAGCCGTCAATGTCTCGGCGGACGTGAAGCTGCAGTGCCCACCGCGGTGGACATATAGCTGCGCGAGCAGCTCGGTGTCTCCTGCCCAGGCCACGACGTCGGCGTACGCTCGCATGTTGTCGGGCGTGACGAGGCCGTCGCCGTCGGTGTGCACCGCCAGCACCGGGACGCCGCCGAGGTCTCCGGAGAACACGATGTGCCGTTCGAGGTAGGCAACGGCCTCGGCATCGGCCTCGATCCGCGCCGCGGAGGCGAGCGTCTCGAGGTCTCCGCGGAGGTCGAGCCCGGCCCGCTCGTAGAGGTGCTCGACCAGCCCGCGACTGGCGGAGCCGTCGAGCAGCTGGGCATAGTCGACGTCGGTGTTCCACGACGGGTTGCCGCCCGCCTGCTGCTCGACCTGTGCGCGCGCCGCGAAGTACACGAAGAAGCCGGGCTCCTCGAACCAGCTCAGCTGGTTGCGCTGCCGCGAGCCGATGTCCTCGGCGGCCGGCTCGGGGGAGCCGGGATCGTGCCAGCCTGGGATGTTGCCGACGGCCGCTGCGAGGCTGAGCCGCGCTCTGCCCTGCGCTGTCGTCTGGGCCAGCTGGAGAATCGAGTCTGCGGCACGGTAGTTCGTTTGCGCGTCCGAGATCCGTACCAGCTCGACGTCGCTGTCGGGAGCCAGCAGCGTCTTGATGACGAACGCGATGTCGAGCTCTCGGTTGTGGATCGCCACCGCGCCGGCCAGGTTGCCGCAGAGGGGAAACGCGCCCGACAGCCGCTCCGGGATGACCTGGACGAGTCCGGCCGTCATGATCCCGCCGATCGAGGGTCCCCAGGCGATCGTGCGCCGTGGCGTGGACACGATCCGGTCGAACTCCTCGATCAGGGGTACCTGGTCGGCGAAGAACCGCTCGAGCGGCCAGAAGATGGTGTTCGCCGAGCCGGCGAGAGCGTAGCCCCGGTCCACCAGGATCCCCAACAGCGGGTCCTCCTCGCTCTCCCACGGTGGTTCCCCCGGCTCTCGCGGCAATGGGCGGCAGGTGAGAAGCAGGACACCGTTCCAGCCCGGCGGCACCTCGATGACGTAGCCAGAGCCGCTCGGGAGCGCTCCCTCGTGCCTGGTGAGATCCACGGCTGCCTCCGCTGTGCAGAATCGTTTTCTGTCATGGCGACGCTAGGCCGAATCGTCGCATCGGCGCAAGGCGGCCGATGAATGGAAGGCGTGTCCCCACGATGGCACGTGGTTGCGAACAGCGCGGAACGTTAGAATCCCGCCATGCCCGACAGGGACCGGGCGGCGCGGGCTGAGGCGCGGGCCGCTGAAGCGGCGCCGCGCTACCCGATCAACTCGGTGGACAACGCCCTGAAGTTGCTCCTGCTGTTCCGCGAACACCGCTTCATCGGGGTCGCCCAGGCGAGTGAGAGCCTTGGTGTCGGTCGCTCAACGGCACATCGGCTGTTGGCCATGCTCCAGTCTCGGGAGCTGATCCAGCAGGACCCGGCGACGAAGGCGTACACATCTGGACCGGCACTGATCGACATCGGCCTTTCCATCGTGCGCCAGATGGACATCCGCCAGCATCTGCGCCCGCTTCTCGAGCAGCTGAGCAGGCAGATGGGCGAGACCGTCCACCTGATGGTCCTAGACGAGACTTCCGCGCTGTTTCTGGACAGCGTCGAGAGCGACAAGGCGCTGCGCACGAGCTCGCGCATCGGGCGGGCGTATCCGGCTCACACGACCTCGGGCGGGAAGGCACTGCTGGCCGAGCTCAAGCCGGCCCGGCTGGCTGAGCTCTACCCGAGTGAGACACTTCCGCGGCTGACGCCTCACTCGCTCCGGACGCGCACTCAGCTGATGAAGGAGCTGGAGCGAGTCAGGGTGCAGGGGTATGCGACCAACTGGGGTGAAAGCGAGCCGGACATCGCCGCCGTCGCGGTCATCGTACGGAACACCTTCGGTGACCCGAGGGCCGCGATCGCTGTCTCGGCGCCACTGGTGCGTTTGGACGAGCCGCGTGCACCGGCTGTCGCCAAGGCCATTGCCGCAGCGGCCGAGCAGGCATCGAGCGACTTGGCTTAGCGGGCCCGACCACTCCTACCGGCTCGCGCAGGCCCGAAGCAAGCGCAGCAACCATGACCGGAGCCCCGGTCTGCCGCCTCACCCGCCCGGAACCTGTTTGAATCAGATCGTGACCAGCAGGGGCGACCGGGACGGTCTTCGGGCGGTACTCGCCCAGCCCGGCTACCGACGGCTGTTCACCGCACGCACCGCCTCGCAATGGGGAGACGTGTTCAACACCGTCGCCCTCTCACTGCTCGTTCTACACCTGACCGGCTCCGGCGCCGGTGTCAGCGGCGTCGTGCTCGCCGAAATCGTGCCGGTGCTGCTGTTTGCGCCGCTTGCCGGCACCCTGGTCGACCGGTGGCCCCGCATTCGGATCATGATTGGTGCCGACCTCGCCCGAGCCGCACTCGCCGGGGCGCTGCCGTTCCTCGACACACACGTCGCCGCAGTCTATGCAATCGCCTTCGGCATGTCGGTGGCCGCCGTGCTGTTCAACCCAGCCGCGAACTCCACCCTGCCCGCACTGGTCACCGACAGCGAACTGATCGCCGCCAACAGCGGCATCTGGACCGCCGCCGTGCTCTCCCAGATCGTCCTGGCACCCTTGGCCGGACTCCTCGTACTTACCTCCGGCTCAGGACTTGCATTCGCGATCAACGCCGCCAGCTTCTTAGCCAGCGCCGTGATCCTCTCGGGCCTGGATGTCCCAGCCGCCGACACCATGAGCACCGCGCGCCGTGGCTGGCTCACGGACGCCGCCGCCGGCGCCCGCATCATCACCAGCGACCGTGCCCTGCGCTCTCTCGCCGTCGGGCAACTACTCGCCGCCCTGTCCGCCGGCGCCACCAGCGCCCTGCTCGTCGTACTCGCCCGCCAGCACCTGCACACCGGCGCCGGCGGTTACGGGCTGATCCTTGGCGCCATCGGAATCGGAGCCGCCGCAGGCCCGCTGCTGCTCACCCGCCTGATCCGCGACCCCCGCCGGCCCGCCTTCGTCTTCGGCCCATACCTTCTGCGCGGCGCGGTCGACTTCCTACTTGCCAGCATCACTGCATTTCCGGCAGTGCTGGTGGTGCTTACGTGCTATGGTCTGGGCACCTCCACCGGCGCAGTCACCTTCAACTCGCTCCTCCAAAGCAGAACCCCGGCCTCCACCCGAGGCCGCGTCTTCGCCAGTTTCGACCTGCTCTGGCAGCTCGGCCGCCTGCTGTCCCTCATCCTCGGGGGAATCACCGCCGACGCCCTCGGCATCCGAACCGTTTATTACCTCGGCGGCATCCTTCTGCTCCTCGCCGCCATCACGGGCTGGCACGGATTAGGAACACGTACTGCCGTCGCCAGATCAGACCGGCCCAATGGGACCACCTCCGGTTAACAGCTCCAGTCGCGGTCGACGGCTGCTCAACGACCACGACGTCCGGCTGGAGTCCAACGCCTTCGGTGCACCCGTCGGCGGTCGGTCGCCGCGTCGAGATGAGGGAAGGCGCGCCCGGAGAACACCCAACACCGGCCGAACTGGCGGTCTTGAGTTCACCGTGGCGTACGTACGCGGGGTGGCTACGGGCACGCTTTGGGGACCGGACCGTACGGCCGGCTGATCGCGCCGAGCGGGCAAACCATTCGGGATTGTCCGAGCCTCCCGGTAGTGTCACGCGACGTGGGCGACGGGTTGATCGAGGCACGGGAGCTCCGCAAGAAGTACGGCGAGTTCGAGGCGGTCAGGGGCGTCGACGTCACCGTGTCGAAGGGGGAGGCATTCGGCTTCCTCGGACCCAACGGTGCCGGAAAGTCCTCGACGATGCGGATGATCGCGGCGGTGTCGCCCGTCTCCGGTGGCGATCTGCGGATCCTCGGCCTGGACCCCGCGACGGACGGCCCGGCGATCCGAGCCCGGATCGGGGTCTGTCCGCAGGAAAATACCCTCGACAACGAGCTCAAGGTCAAGGACAACCTCGTCATCTACGGTCGCTTCTTCGGCCTGAGCCGGGCCGAGGTCAGCCGGCGGGCCGACGAGCTGCTCGCGTTCGTCCAGCTGACCGAAAAGGCCGGCAACAAGGTCGAGGAGCTGTCGGGAGGGATGAAGCGTCGGCTCACGGTCGCCCGGTCGCTCATCAACCGGCCCGAGCTGCTGCTTCTCGACGAGCCGACGACGGGGCTCGACCCGCAGGCCCGCCACCAGCTGTGGGACCGGCTGTTCCGGCTCAAGCAGGAGGGCGTCACGCTCGTCATCACCACGCACTACATGGACGAGGCCGAGCAGCTCTGCGACCGCCTCGTGGTGATGGACAACGGGCTGATCGTCGCCGAGGGATCCCCGGCGCAGCTGATCCGCGAACACTCCACCCGCGAGGTCGCCGAGTTGCGCTTCGGGATCGGCGAGCACGAGGCGATGGCTCCGAAACTCGAGGACCTCGCCGATCGGGTTGAGGCGTTGCCCGACCGGATCCTGCTCTACACCGGCGACGGTGAGGCCACCGTGCAGTCCGTTCTCGAACGCGGCCTCGAGCCGACCTCCACGCTCGTGCGGCGCTCGACGCTCGAGGACGTGTTCCTGCGTCTCACCGGACGCTCGCTGGTGGACTGAGATGACGACGTACGACCCGGATCCCGACGCCGCGGCGCGCGCCAGCGCACCCCCGACGATGGCAGATGCGGTCGGACGGCAGGTCGACTACTGGTTCACCCTCTACAAGCGAGTGTGGCGTGGCACCGTCATCTCGAGCTTCCTCGTCCCGCTGCTGTACCTCGCCGCGATGGGTATCGGCCTCGGTAGCTACGTCGACAACAAGTCCGGTGGGTCGGCGATCGGACACGTGTCCTATCTCGCGTTCATCGCACCAGGACTGCTGGCGACCACGGGAATGCAGACCGCGGTCTTCGAGTCGACCTACCCCGTGCTCGGGATGTTCAAGTGGGACAAGGTGTACTTCGCGATGCTGGCGACACCGCTGCGCGTCCGCGACGTCCTGGCAGCACATCTTGCGTCGGTCGCGACCCGCATCTTCACGACCTGCCTGGTGTTCGTCGTCATCATCTCGGCGTTCGGCGCCGTCCACGTCTGGTGGGGAGCGCCGCTCGCACTGGTGGGCGCCACCCTGACCGGAATGGCGTTCGCCACTCCGGTCTTCGGACTCTCGTCGCGGATCAAGGACGAGTCGGCATTCTCCTTGGTGTTCCGCCTCGGGCTCATCCCGATGTTCTTGTTCAGCGGCGCGTTCTTTCCCATCTCGCAGCTGCCGGGCCAGATCGCCTGGCTCGCGTACGCGACGCCGGTGTGGCACGGCGTCGACCTCTGCCGGTCGTTCACCCTCGGCCACGTGGTCTGGCTGCACGCGCTCGGTCATCTGGCGTACCTCGGTGCCTGGGTGCTAGCCGGCTGGTGGTGGGCCGAGCGCGGCTTCGTCAAGCGGCTGACCTGGTGATCTGGCGATGACCACCACCTACGAACGCAAGTCGCTCGCTCTCCGCGCCGGTCCGGTCTTCACGGCAGGGCTGTGGCGCATCATCGAACGCAACTTCCTGGTCTACCGCGGTGCCTGGGTGCTGTTCCTCACCGGCGTGCTCGAACCGGTCTTCTACCTCGCGTCGATCGGTCTGGGCGTGTCGAAGCTGGTCAACAGCTTCACGCTCTCCGACGGGACCGTCGTCCGCTACACGGCATTCGTCGCGCCTGCCATGCTCGCGACCGCCGCGATGCAAGGTGTGCTGTTCGACGCGACGTACAACATCTTCTTCCGAATGAAGTTCGCGAAGCTGTACGACACGATGCTGGCCACGCCGTTACGCCCCCTGGACATCGCCAGGGGCGAGCTGATGTGGGCGCTGCTGCGGGCGAACTTCTACGCGTTGGTGTTCATCGCGATCATGGTCGCGACCGGGTTGACGTCGTCGTGGGGAATGCTGCTCGCGCTTCCGGTGACGTTCCTGATCGGTTACGCGTTCGGCGGTGCCGGCATGGCGCTCACCACCTGGATGCGCAGCTGGCAGGACTTCGAGTACATCCAGCTCGCGGTGATGCCGATGTTCTTGTTCTCCGGCACCTTCTTCCCGCTCAACTCCTCACCCGACCTGCTCCAGTGGCTGGTGCGGCTGACCCCGCTCTACCACGGTGTCGAGCTCACCCGCGGATGTGCCCTGGGGACGCTGGGCTGGTGGTCGCTGGTGTCGGTCGCCTATCTCGCGGCGATGGGGACGATCGGGTTGCGGGTCGCGTCGCGGCGGATCGGTCTGCTGCTGCTGAAGTAGCGGTTCGAACGCAGCCTGAACGTGGCACGCCGTCGGAGTTGTGGGGGGGGGGGGGGGGGGGGCTCCGAGGGCCGGGGGCCGCAGCGCGGGCGGGGGGGGGTGGACGCCGCCGTCACCGCGTGGGGGGGGGGGGCGGGCCGGGTGGGCGGGGGGGGGGCGGGGGGGGGGGGGC
>JBBSHE010000009.1:0-77314 GCA_038253325.1 Propionibacteriales bacterium | reverse complement strand
GAAACGCGCGGGCCTGAAACGCGCGGGCCCGAAATGCGCGGGCCTGAACCCTGTGAGTTGATGCGTCGAACCTGACCGACCGGGCGTGCAGGCGACCTGGAACGATAGCCAGATGCGATCCGAGACCCGCAGCTACCGAACCGGCGGCTCCGACATCGTCCTCGACCTCACCCACGACTGCGTCAGCTTCGTGCAGGCCGAAGCTGACGGACTCCTGCACCTGTTCGTTCCGCACGCGACCGCGGGGCTGGCGATCCTCGAGACTGGGTCGGGTAGCGACGACGACCTGTTGGCGACCCTGCGTGAGCTGCTTCCGGCCGACGACCGCTGGCGGCACCGCCATGGCACCCGGGGCCATGGCCGGTCGCACGTGCTTCCCGCGCTGGTCGCGCCGTACCTGTCCGTCCCGGTGATCGGCGGTCGACTCGGTCTGGGTACGTGGCAGAGCGTGTGTCTCGTCGACATCAACATCGACAACCAGGAGCGAGACGTACGATTCTCGTTCCTGCGGGGTTAGTGGCGTCTGAGAAGTACGTTCCCAGCGCGAGCGACGTCATGGACGACGTCCTGGGTCCGACTGGTCAGGCACACGGCGACGCCCGGGCAACTCGCCACCAGGTTTCCCCATCGGTGGACGAACGGCCCGTTCGATGGCGTGCGATCTGGCGGGGGCCGATCGTACGCACCCTTACATGTCGGATGCACCGTTTAGATGGCGTATCCGCCATCCAAACACCCCGTCCGCCAGGTAAACGTGGCAAATGCGGCGAGGCGCCTTGACCAACAGCGAAGGGCTCACCGGACAACCCTCAGCCAGAGGTTCGTCGCTCGCGGTGCGTGTGTCAGGCTGAGGCGTTCGAGCTTGACGTTGCTCCCGCCCGGGCAGTCAAACATCCGGACACCGTCGCCGAGCAGGACGGGCGCGATGCACACGAGGATCTCGTCGAGCACACCCGCGTCCAGACACTGCCGGGCGACCTCGGCGCCAAGGACGCTGACGTACTTGTCACCTGCGGCGGCCTTGGCGGCGGCGACGCCGCTGTCGAGATCACCGACGAAGGTGACATCCGGTACCGGAGTCTCCGGGGCGTGGTGGGTGAGCACGAACTGCGGTCCCGTCCACCCCCCGCCGTACGGCTTGCCTTCCTTGGTCGTGCCCTGGTAGGGATCGTCGCCGTGGAAGGTGCGATTGCCGACGAGAAGGGCGCCGACCTTGCCGATGACCTCGTCTACCGTCGGATTTGGTCCGAGGTGCTCGATCAACCAGGACATGTCGCCGCCTGGGCCGGCGATGAAGCCGTCCAGCGACATGGTGAACTGCCATTGCATCTTGGCCATGACCTACCTCCATCGAGATCGATTTGGTTGACCCTCGTTGAGACGGCGGATTGCGCAGAAACTCGTCGATGCTCGAAAGGCAATGCCAGCGGCAGGGCGAACGCCAGGAACAGGCCGGGGTCGTGGAAGGCGGTGACCTCCACGATACGGCCGTCCTCGATCTGCGGCACGGCGATCGCGAAGGCGCCGTAGGTGGCCTCGCCGGGGCGCCGGACGTACGCCGCCGCTGCAGGCTGCCGGGCGCGGATCGTCGAGCGACCCTCAAAGCTACCGACGTTCCGCCAGGCGCGCAGGGCCTCGACCGCGTACTCGACCCTCGGCGACGACGACACGCCGTCGGCGCAGCGCCGTCCCGCCGGTATCACCTGCCTGCCCATCCCATGGGGTGAGGCCGACGCTCGCTGCGGTGACTAGCGTCAAGTGCATCATGCCTCGTCCTCGGACGAGGATGGGAGGCGAGAATGGGAAAGACGCATCAGGTCGCGACATCGTTGCTCGCGCCCGGCAAGGGAATCCTGGTTGCCGACGAGTACGTCGGTGTGATGCTCGGGAGTCGCGGCTCGGACAAATCCACCGCGTCCCTGTCGCGGTACGTCGACCTCGCGGTCTCCGCCCCGGGTCTCGGCGACTGGGTCTCCGGTGTGGTGCTGACCACGGAAACGTTCGCTGCCTCTGGATCCCGGCTCACGGCCGGTCAGCACATGGACCGGTCACCGGCCGTCCAGATCGGGGCCCGGATGGACGCGGCACTTGCCCGGCTGATGGCGGGCGACAGACCGCGACCCGGGGTCGACGACGCGCGGCGACAGCTTGCCGTCAACCGGTCGGCCGGCGCGACGTTCGCTGAGTGGCGCGCCAACCTCGATCCCGCCAGCGTCGAAAGCGGTCGATCGCATGCTGACGCCGAGGCGCTAGCGCTCGGAGTGGCTGCCTCGCAGTCGGAGGACGTCTTGCCAATGGTGACAGTCGCCATGCCGGACCTGACCTCCCATAGTGCCGCGGTCACCCAGGCAGCGACCGGAAACGCCCTGCGTGACCTGTTCGGCGAGTTGGCGCGGCTTCGGGTCGACACCAGTGCGATGCTTCTGCGCGTCAACATGGTCGTGGCGGGAGATCGGAACCCCATGCAGGCGCCGCCCGATGAGGTTGCCCGGGCAACGCTCGCGGTGATCTCGGCGACCGTCCCGGACGACGTGCCCGGCGTCGTGTTCCTGGGCGGCCGCCAGCGTCTCGACCGAGCCTGCGCGAACTTGTCCGCGATCACGTCGCTTGCGCGTCAGGAACACAGCCCGTGGCGGTTCAGCTTCGCGTTCGCCCGCACCCTCATCACCAGGTCACTCGCCGCGTGGCGCGCCGATGCTCCCGACGCGGTGGTTCAAAGTGCGCTCGTCGAGAGCTGCCGACGTGCCAGTCAGTCGCTGTCCTCGTCGGTGCCTGCCTCCTCGGTCTGAGACTCGGGGGCGTCGAAGATGCTGCTGCCGTAAACGTCCTTCTCGGTAATCGTGATCAGGTCATCCTTGGTCAATGGCCGGTCGAGCTCGATCAGACGCTTTGCCTGGCGAAGACGGCAGCGTTCGACCGCATTGCGGACGCTGCGAGCATTCGAGAATCTCGGTTGTTCCATCCGCAGCGCCAGGTACTCCGAGAAGGCGCGGCGTGCCGCCCCGTCGAATCGGAAGTTCTCCGCCGCGACCATCAGATCGGCGATCTGGGTGAGCTCGTCGTGCGTATAGTCGTCGAACGCGATGTGGTGCGGAACGCGCGACGACAGTCCCGGGTTCGCCGAGAAGAACTTGTCCATCCGGTCGGGGTAACCGGCGAAGACGACAACGAGGCTGGTCCGCTCGCTCTCCATCTCCTGGAGCAAGATCTCGATCACCTCCTGGCCGTAGTCGCGTTCATTCTCCGGGCGATGCAGGTAGTACGCCTCATCGATGAAGAGCACACCGCCGGCGGCACGGCCGATCGCCTCCTTGGTCTTCGGTGCCGTGTGCCCGATGAACTGTCCGACCAGATCGTCGCGAGTAACGGTGTGAACCTTCGGCTTCCGGATGTATCCCAACGCGTGGAGCATCTCGGCCATCCGAAGCGCCACCGTGGTCTTGCCGGTCCCTGGTGCGCCGCTGAAGCTCATGTGCAGCGTTGGTCGTGACGACTCGAGCCCAAACTGCTGCCGGGCTCTGTTGACCAGCAGCAGCGCCGCAATCTCTCGAACGCGACGCTTGACGTGGGTCAGCCCGACCAGTTCGGCGTCCAGCCTGGCGAGTGTCTCGTCCACCTGCTTCCACGCCTCGTCTGCCGACAGATCCAGCTCGGCGCCGTTGGCAAGGACGGGTGGGGGGTTGTCGTCGGTTTCAGCGTCCTCGACGGGTCGGTCCGGTTCGCTGGACCTGGTCGTACTCTCCGAGCCCGGCCGGTAGAAGCCGAAGCCAGGGCGCTCACCCGGTTCACTCACGCCTGTGCTCCTCGTCCCTCGCGCGACCTCACGACTGGGGGTACCGGTCTCCGGCAGGTGCCGCGGTTGCATAGCTTCGAACCGAGTAGCCCTGACGTCGGTCGACGCGCTCCGTCCGGTCGAGTACGAACCCAGGTTCGTTCTTCGGTCGTTGGACCAGGAAGTGCAACGCAGTCGTCTGCCGGCCCAGGGACGCGTCGTAGGCAAGCACCCGGATGTAGTGGTTGGGGAACGTGGCGCGGCAGTCATTGACCTCGGTCAGCACCCCGTCCGGCTCGTCCAGGTCGAACATCGGCAAACCCCACATCTCCCAGTACATGTTTCGCGGGTGCGGGTCGTCGGTGTACTCGATCGACACCGGCCATCCCTTCAGCAAGGCGTAGCGGACCTGGGCGGCGATCTCGTCGTCGGTCAGCTCGGGCAGGTAGGAAAAGGCTCCGTGATGTAGATACATGGTGTGCTCCTAGGCGCTCGCGGTCGGAACCGCGTCGGGTGCGTCGGTCGAGGTGTAGTCGAATGTCACGTCGCCCCACGTTGCGAGCGCGACTTCGAGCGGTTTGCAGCTCTCGGCGGTCTTGCGGAGGATGTCCGGACCCTCGCGAAGGACGTCGCGACCCTCGTTGCGGGCCTTGATCACCGCCTCGAGAGCGACCCGGTTGGACTCTGCCCCGGCAGCGATTCCCAAGGGGTGCCCGATCGTTCCACCGCCGAACTGGAGTACGACGTCGTCGCCGAACAGATCGACGAGCTGGTGCATCTGACCGGCGTGGATCCCCCCGGACGCCACCGGCATCACACCGGGGATGCTGGCCCAGTCCTGGTCGAAGAAGATGCCGTTGCCGAGATTGGCCGGGATGTGGTTGTCGCGGAGTGTGTCGTAGAAGCCTCGAGTTGTCGCAGGGTCCCCCTCGAGCTTGCCGACGACCGTGCCGGCGTGCATGTGGTCGACACCGATCAGCCGGCACCATTTCGCGAGTACCCGGAAGCTGACACCGTGGGTCTTCTGACGTGTGAACGTCCCGTGCCCGGCTCGGTGAAGATGCAGGAGTAGGCCGTTTCGGCGGGCCCAGTGTGACATCGACTGCATCGCGGTGTAGCCGATCGTCAGGTCGATCATCACGACGACGCTGCCGAGATCTTTCGCGAACTCCGCCCGCTCGTACATCTCCTCGAGCGTGGCGGCCGTGACGTTGAGGTAGTGACCCTTGACCTCCCCGGTTTCGGCCATCGCCTTGTTGACACCTTCCATGCCGAACAGATATCGGTCGCGCCACCGCATGAACGGTTGGGAATTGATGTTCTCGTCGTCCTTCGTGAAGTCGAGACCACCGCGGCATGCTTCGTAGATGACGCGTCCGTAGTTGCGGGCGGACAGTCCTAGCTTCGGCTTGACCGTTGCTCCGAGAAGGGGTCGGCCGTACTTGTTGAGGTACTCCCGCTCCATCACGATGCCATGCGGCGGTCCCTGGAACGTCTTGACGTACGCCACGGGGATCCGCATGTCCTCGAGCCGAAGCGCCGAGAGCGGCTTGAACCCGAAGACGTTCCCGATGATCGAAGACGTGAGGTTGGCGATCGACGCCTCCTCGAAGAGGTCGATGTCGTACGCGACATAGGCGAAGAACTCCCCCGGCCGGCCGGGCACCTCGTCTACGCGGTAACACTTTGCCTGGTAGTGCGAGTGGGCCGTGAGCCGATCGGTCCAGACCACTGTCCAGGTCGCCGTCGACGATTCGCCGGCGACGGCGGCCGCGGCCTCTATCGGGTCGACACCGTCTTGCGGCGTCACGCGGAAGACGGCAAGGACGTCGGTGTCCTTCGGCTCGTAGTCCGGATTCCAGTAGCCCATTCCCGCATAGCTCTGAACGCCGGGATCCCATCGATCCTTGGCTGCCGCCTCTGCCATCACGCCTCCTTCGTCAGCGCGAATCGCTGATGCGTCCAGCATCGTCGAGAGATACTTGAGGCACAAGTTCATCTTTGGTACACACAATGAATGGAATGTTTAAGCAATGTGGTAGCCTGACCGGATGGCCGCGGCGACTTGGGGACGAATGCGGAGCTTCCTGATGGTGGTCGAGCACGGGAGCGTGCGGGCCGCGGCTGCTCAGCTGCACGTCACGGAGCCCGCCGTCTCGGCGGCCGTTGCCCAGATCGAGAAGCATCTTGCGGTCGACCTGTTCGTGAGGGATGGCCGGGGCATCCGGTTGACCGACGGCGGTCGGGTGTTCGCCGAGTACTGCCGCCGCATCCTCGGCATGATCGAGGAGGCGGAGGCGGCGGTCCGAACCGCCGAGCGCGGCCGGCTGCGTATTGGCTCTGTCGAAACGGCCAGTGAGTTCGTCCTGCCGCGTCTGCTCGCGTCGTTCCGCCGGCACTTTCCGGACGTCGGGCTCGGCCTGTCCGTGTTGCCGCGCGACAACCTGTTCGAGCAGCTTTCGAACCACGAGACAGACCTCGTGGTTGCGGGTCGACCACCACGAGGATCCGGCCTGATCACGCGCGCCCGCCGGTCGAACAAGCTGATCTTGGTGAGCGCACCGGGACGGTTCCCGAACCCGGTCACGGCAACCTGGCTCCTACGCGGGCCGGGATCGGGGACCCGCGACACCACGCTCAGCTTGCTCAACCAGCTCGACGTGACTCCACCGAGCCTGACGCTGGGAACCCATGGTGCTGTGCTGGCCGCGGCGAAGGAGGGTCTCGGTGTGACGCTCGTCCATGCCGACGCGGTGAGCCACGATCTCGAATCGGGCGCTCTGGAGCACGTCAGGCTGCCCAGGACCCCGCTGAACCGACCCTGGCACGTGGCCACCACCGATGCGCCGGCGCCGTCCGCCGCGCTGTTCCTCACCCACATCACGAGCCGCAATCACGTTGGCGACGCGGCATTTCACCTGTACAACCGCCTCGCGGGGTGATGCAGGTCCGGTTCGGCTGTGGCAATGTCGACGGGAGCCGACACCTCCGGAGGACACATGGCCGATCTGCACCGCGTTGCCACCCAGCTGGTCGAGCCCGGACGCGGCATCCTGGCCGCTGACGAGAGCGTCAAGACGATGTCGGCCAGGTTGGCCGCCGAAGGGATCGAGGCGTCGAAGACGATCCGCCGCGACTACCGCGAGCTGCTGCTCACCGCCCCCGGGCTCGCCGAGACGGTCACCGGGATCATCCTCTGCGACGAGACGTTCAACGACTCGCTTGCCGCAGGGCAACCGTTCCCGCAGGCCAGTACCGACCGAGACGTGCTGCCGGGGATCAAGGTCGACACCGGTACGAGTCCGCTTCCGGACGGGAACGGCGCGACGATCACCGGGGGGCTCGACGGCCTCGGCGCTCGCCTCGCCGAGTACGCCGACCGCGGAGCCGCGTTTGCAAAGTGGCGGGCCGTCATCGATGTCGGGACCGCGAACGACCATTCCATCGGCGTAAACGCCGATGCCCTCGCGCGATACGCGGCCTTGTGCCAGCAGCACGGCATCGTGCCGATCGTCGAGCCAGAGGTGCTGTGCGAGGGACCCCACGACCTTCGCACCTGCGCGGACGTGACCGAAGCAACGCTGCTCGCAGTCTTCGACCATCTCGGCCGCCAGCAGGTGGACCTGACCGGCATCGTGCTCAAGCCGAACATGGTCACCCCCGGACTCGACATGGAGCAGGCGTCACCGGAGACGGCGGCCTCCGCAACGCTCGACGTCCTGACGTCGGCCGTCCCCGGCTCGGTACCGGGCATCGCGTTCCTTTCCGGTGGACACTCGACCGAGGCGGCGTGCGCAAATCTCACCGCGATCAACGCGATCGCCGGTTCGGCACCCTGGTCGCTGACGTACTCGTTCGGTCGGGCGCTCGTCAGTGACGCCCTGCGTACGTGGCACGGCGACCCGGACCGGGTCGAGGCGGCACAGGCCGCTCTTCTCGCCAACTGCCGACGGGCGTCGGATGCCAGCCGCCGCCGGCCGACGTACTCGGGCGTGTCGAACTAGGCCGGCGGCGTGTCCCACGGATGGCGTCGGGCTCGCGTCTGCCCCGTCCGGGGCGGTCCGACCGGGAGCTCGACGATGACGGCCGTACCTCGACCCTCGACCGACTCGATCCGCAGTCGGGCGCCGATCAGCGCACACCGCTCGGCGATCGAAGAGAGTCCGAACTGTTCCTCCCGTGAAGCGACGTCCTGTCCGCGGACCGCACCGGCGTCGAAGCCGACGCCGTCATCGGTGAGACCGAGCACCACGGTGTCGCCGACGCGCCGGATCGACAGGATGGCCCGTTGTGCCTCGGCATGCTTGACGGCGTTGTTGATCGCTTCCTGGGCGATCCGGTACAGCACGGCGGCGCAGTGGTCGGGCACCCCGCGGATTCGGTCGGCGGAGTCGCCGCGGAACTCGATCTCGAGCTGGGGGACCGTCTGGGTCAGCGACTCGAGTGCAGCGACCAGACCGAGGTCGTCGAGGATGAGGCTGTGCAGGCCGGAGACCGCGGCTCGGGTCTCGTCGTACGCGAGGTCCGCCAGCCGGCGCGCATCTCGGATCCGGTGGAGCGCCTCGGCGGTCGCTTGATTCCCGTCGCGACTTGAGCTCAGACCAACCTGGGCGGCCGAGAGGTGAAAGGTGAGCGACGCGAGGACCTGGGTCACACCGTCGTGCAGGTCGCCGGCGATTCTCCGGCGTTCGGCTTCTTGCGCGGAGACGGCCTGCGCGATCAGCCGATCTCGCTGCGAACGGTGCTCGTCGACGGCCCCGAGCAAGTTCTGGGCGTACAGCCGAAGGCCGACCAGGTCGGCGATCCGTTGCGCCCGGTCGAGCTCGGTGTCGGTGAACGGCAGCGGGCGATGCCGGTGGACCGACACGACGCCGGCGATTGCCGACCCCACCCCACGGGATGGAAGACACATCCGTGCCACCGTCGCTCCCGGGCCGAGCCCCATCAGCTGCCGGTGCGCACTGTTGCGCGGCGCATCGTCGACCAGCGTGACCGCACGTCCGTTCGCCGCTACGAGCCCGGCCACGCCGTACCCGACCGGAATGTGCAGTGCCTTCTCGACCACGCCGCCCGGCGGATCGGCGGCTCCGACGCGAAGCTCGCGCCCCGCCATGTCCAAGACGAAGACGATCGACCCATCCGCGTCGAAAGACGCAGTGAACAACCGTGCGACCGCGAGCAGATCAACGTCGCGGGGCACCAGCAGCAGGTCGTGCAGCACCGTTTCGTCCGTCACTTGAACAAGCCTTCGCGAAGTGCCGCTGCGATGGCTCCGCCCCGATCGCCAACCCCAAGCTTGCGGTACAGGCCGCGGATGTGGGTCTTGACGGTGTCCTCGCTGACGACCAGCTTGCCCGCGATCGCCTTGTTGGAGTGGCTCGCCACCAGCAGCGAGAGCACCTCGCTCTCGCGCTGGGTGAGCCCCAGATGTGCACCGGGCCAGAACTCACCGGCGTTGAGCTTTGCGGCCGACAGCGCGATCCGGCCGGCGAGCGTCGGGTCGATGACCACGTCGCCGTCCATGACCCGGCGCAGATGACCGACCAGCTCGTCGCCGTCGACTCGCTTCAGGACGTAGCCCGACGCGTCGACGCGCAACGCCTGGTACAGGTACTGCTCGTCCTCGTAGACGGTGAGGAAGACGACGTGGAGGCCGGGGTTGACGGTCTTTGCCTGACGGCACAGGTCCAGTCCGCTGCCTTTCCCGAGCCGGATGTCACAGAGCAAGACATCAGGATCCTCCCTCGCCACCACCGCCAGCGCCTCGGTGACGGTGGTGGCTGTGCCGACCACGGCGACGTCGTCGTCGAAACAGGCGAGCATCGCGGTGACGCCGTGCAGAACCATCTCGTGATCATCGACCAGGACCACCCGGATCACCGGTTCCGTCATGGGCTCAGCGTAGTGTTGCGATTGGCGGCCCGACGAAGGTCACCATCCGGTCCACCCTTTGGGGTGAACCGTCCGTAACGCTGATGCGCTTCGCTGGTGACAACCGGTCCCGTCTCGATGAGAGTGCACCATGAACGCACACGCACGATGAATGCTCAGAGTTCCGTCGTCTCCTTCGGACGATGTCGCCGACCGGAGCGGATCGTGTGATGGAAAAGATCATCAAGATGAGGCTGTCGGAGACGGGCGGTCCGAGTCGACCCGTGATGCTCGCCATCGGCGGCGACTCGGCGTCGGGCAAGACCACGCTGACGAACGGTCTGGCTGCGGCCGTCGGGGCGGACCGGTGCCTGTCCATGTGCGTCGACGACTACCACAAGTTCGATCGGATGGAACGCAAAAAGCTTCCGTTCACGCCCCTTCACCCGGACTGCAACTACATCGACATCATGGAGCAGCACTTGCAGCTCCTCGCCCTCGGGCGTCCCATTCTGAAGCCGGTCTATGACCATGCGACCGGCACGTTCACGCGCCCCGAGTACGTCGAGCCCAAGGAGTTCGTCCTCATCGAGGGGCTGCACCCGCTGTCGACCAAGTTGACGCGCGCGTGCTTCGACGTGACCGTCTTCCTCGACCCACCGGAGGAAATCCGTCGCGAGTGGAAGATCGACCGCGACTGCTCCAGCCGCGGCTACACGCGCGAACAGGTGCTCGCGGATCTGGAGCAGCGGGAGCCCGAGTCGGAGCAGTTCATCCGCCCGCAGCGCCGGTATGCCGACATTGTGGTTCGGTTCGCGCCGATCCCCGGCCGGACCGACCCGCCGGGCACTCCGTTGTCTGCCGAGCTGATGCTCCGGCCGACGATCCAGCATCCGGCGCTGAGCAATGTGCTCACCGACGACCACCGCACCGCCATGCACCTGAAGATCATCCGGGACAAGGACGGCACACCGACCGACTGTCTGCATGTTCACGGCCACGCGTCACCCGAGGAGGCCCGACAGCTCGAGAAGACGATCTGGGAGGAGCTCAACACCGAAGGGGGTCCTCCCGAGCACCTCGGGGAGATCATCCCAGGCAAACGAAGTGAACCACTTGCCCTCACCCAGCTGATCTTGCTCTACCACCTCTTCCAGACCGAAGAGCGTAACGGAGGCTGACCGCGGCCACCGCCGGCACCAGTTGTCGAAGCCTCGCACGTACGCGGCGATCGACTTCGACCGGAACGCCTGACGACTTGGTGGCGATCGGGTGGATCTCGACCAATGACGGGACGCCATGCCGTCATCAGGACCGATAACATCTATGCATGACGATGAAATCTGGCGGGTCGACTGAGTTGGGCGTGGGCACTGAGACGTCGGCTCTGACGGCGGCGGCTTGCATGTTTCGCAGCCTCGGCGACCCGACGAGGCTCGCCATCGTCCAGCATCTCGCGTTGGGTGAGCACCGGGTCGTGGACCTGACCGCACATCTGGGGCTGGCTCAGTCCACGGTCTCGTCCCATCTGGCCTGCCTGCGTGACTGCGGCCTGGTGACTTCCCGCCCCGAGGGTCGGGCGTCGATGTTCTCGTTGGCTCAACCGGAGCTGCTGGCACTGCTGTCGTCTGCTGAAAAAGTGCTCGCTGCCACCGGCGACGCGGTGGTGCTGTGCCCTCGCTTCGGTGCGGATGCAGACCGGTGACGTCTCTGGGTGCGAGACCGGCTGCCACCTCGGCGCGTCGTGGCCGCCTCGGTCGTCGGGCGCAGTGGCTGGCCGCGGTCAGCGTTACGTACAACCTGGTCGAGTCGGCGGTGGCGATCGCGTCCGGCGTGGTGGCTGGCTCGGTGGCGCTGGTCGGGTTCGGCCTGGACTCCTTGGTCGAGGTGTCGAGTGGTCTGGTGATCTTGTGGCAGTTTCGGCACCGACTGCCCGAGAGCCGTGAACGTCTGGCGCTGCGGCTGATCGCGCTGTCCTTCTTCGGGCTGGCCATCTATGTGACCGCCGACTCTGTTTACACCTTGCTCGGTTCTGGTGAGCCGGAAACGTCTGCGGTGGGGATGGCGATGGCGGCTGCCTCGCTGGTCGTCATGCCGGTTCTGTCGCTGGCGCAGCGACGTACGGGTCAGGCGTTGGGGTCCGGAAGTGTGGTCGCCGACTCCAAGCAGACCTTGCTGTGCACCTACCTGTCGGCCGTGCTGTTGGCCGGGTTGCTCTCAAATGCGCTCTGGGGTTGGGGTTGGGCCGACCCCGTTGCGGGCCTGGTGATCGCTGCTGTGGCTGGCAGAGAGGGACTCGAGGCATGGCGAGGCGAGGCGTGCGGTTGCGGCCCGGTGGGCGACCTGGACGATGCACCTCGGACGTCTGAGTCTGGTTGCGGTGCTGGATGCACTGACGAGACCGATGGTGGAAGACGGACCGAGGGTGTACCGGGTGTCGCCAGCAGACGATCGCAAGGACCTTCATGACCGATCAGCCGCCTAGCGTCGAAGACGCCCTCTGCGATGGCCAAAGCGAGCACGTGGACTCCGCGAAGCACGGCTCGGTTGAGGCACCTCACAGTGCCGCGTGCGCCGCCATGGGTGATCGGGTTCAGGCCGCTCACTCCCATGCAGTGAGTCCGCAGGCTGACCGGCGCTATCTGTTCGTGGCCTGGTGGCTGCTGTTGGCGTTCATGGCCGGCGAGGTCGTGGTGGCGCTGCTGGCGGGTTCGCTCGTACTGCTGTCCGACGCGGGCCACATGCTCTCCGACGTGGGCGCCATCGGTGCCGCACTCTGGGCGCTACGGCTTGCCGGGCGCCCCGCGACAGGTGCGTGGACGTTTGGGTGGAAGCGGGCCGAGATCCTGTCCGCAGCCGGCAACGGCATCACGTTGCTCGTGGTCAGCGGGGTCGTCGCCTTCGAGGCGATCCGGCGCCTCGTCACGCCGCCTGACGTCCAGGGCATCCCTGTGCTGGTCGTCGCCCTGGCCGGCGTGGTGGTCAACATTGTCGCCGCCTGGGTGCTAGCCAAGGCCAACCGTGACAGCCTCAACGTCGAGGGTGCCTACCGGCACATCCTCACCGACCTCTACGGGTTCATCGGCACGGTCATCGCCGGCGTCGTGATCGTGACCACTGGGTACACCCGTGCCGACGCGATTGCTTCGCTCGTCGTCGTCGGTCTGATGCTGAAGACCGCGTACGGCCTCCTCCGAGACAGCGGACGGGTACTGCTCGAGGCCGCGCCCGAGGGAATCGACCTCGACGACATCCGGAAGCACCTGCTCGAAAACGATCACGTCCACGACATTCACGACCTCCATGTGTGGACGGTCACCTCCAACCTGCCGACATTGTCCGCGCACATCGTGATAGACGACTCCTGCTTCACGGACGGCCACGCCCCGCGGCTCCTGGACGAGCTGCAGGCGTGCCTCGGTGGCCACTTCGACGTCGAACACTCGACGTTCCAGCTCGAACCGTCTAGCCACGGATACCACGAGCACCCGACCCACGCCTGACGTTGACCAAGGGCCGTCGACGTACCGGGCTCGATGGCGTTAGAGTCTGGCCGCGGAGGACTTCATTCCACGTCTGGACGGAGGCTCCATGACCGACCATGCAGGTGCAGCCAACACGGAGGGACTGCGCAAGGGCGCCGTGGGTTTCGGCGGAGTCCTCTTCCAGTCCATCACGTTCATGGCGCCGGCGATCGCAACCGCTCTCTCGATCCCCGCCGGCATCGCCTTCAGCGGTGGCGGGGCACCGCTCGCGGTGATCTTCGCCTTGGTCGCGTCGCTGTTCGCCGCCAACTCGATTGGCCAGCTCTCCAAGCACATGCCGTCCGCGGGATCGTTCTACACCTATGTCAGCAACGGCATCCATCCCATGGTGGGATTTCTCGTCGCCTGGGGCTTCCTGCTCGGGATCATCGTCGGCGGGCCGTTCCTGGCGCTTCAGATGGGCTTCATCGTCGCCAACACGTTCAACGCGGAGTGGGGCTGGTCGACCGACCTGTGGTGGATCTGGACGCTGCTCGTCTCGGTCCTCGTGTTCCTGCTCGGCTACCGGGGCATCAAGGCGTCCACCCGGATCGGCATACTGCTCGGCGCCTTTGAGATCTTGGTCTTCGTCGCGCTGTCGATCACCCTGATCGTCCAGGCCGGGGGAGACAACACCGTTCAGGTGTTCGGCACCCACTACGCCAACAACCCCGACTACCGAGGCATCTCTGGGGTCATCGCCGGGTCAGTGTTCACGATCCTTGCATTCATCGGGTTCGAGGAGGCCGCGCCGATCGCGGAGGAGGCCCATGAGCCTCGTCGTACGATCCACCGCGCGATCATGCTGTCCTGCCTGGGGATCGGCCTCTTTTACATTCTCAACACCTACGCGAGCAGCGTTGCATTCGGGCCGGCGAAGATGACCGGCTTCGTCAACGCAGGCGACTCCAACCCATGGCAGAACCTGCTTGGCCGTCAGGCGTGGGGCACCGCTGGGTTTGTGCTTGTGTTCCTCGCGCTGGTCAACTCCGTGATTGCCAATCAGAATGCGGCGAACAACTCCTCCACCCGCACGATGTTCTCGATGGGCCGGATCCGGCTGCTCCCGACGCCGTACGGCGCCCTGACCCGTGGGTCGCCGATGCTGGCCTTGGTCACCCAGCTCGTGGTAACCGTCGGCGTGAGCTTGTGGCTGGGGTTCCATTACGACCCCTATACGGGCTTCTTGCTCACCGCCACGATCCTGGTGGACGTCTTCGCGCCAATGTACGTCCTTCTCAACATCGCCTGCATCACCTACTTCTGGCGTCACCGGCGGCAGGAGTTCAGCTGGCTGCTTCACGGGCTGCTGCCGGTGCTCGGGGCGCTGGCGTTCATCCCGGCATTTTTCGCGGGCGCTGGAATCCCCGCGTTCAGCTTCATCTCGACGCTCCCCAAACCGCTCTCGTACGCCGGTCCGGCGGCCGGTGTCTGGATGGCCATCGGGGTTGGCTATCTCGTCTACCTCGCGACCAGGCGGCCCGCGAGGATCACCGAGACCAAGCGCGTCTTCGTCGAGGATTGACCGATGGACATCATCAACTACCGGCCCGTACCCGAAGAGCTCGCCTGGACATTCGGCGGCGTTGCCCCGGTACGACGCGTCGGCCCGGGCACGTTGCTCGAGCTGTGGACGGAGGACGCCTTTGCGGGCAAGGTCCGCGGCATCGACGACCTGGTCTCGCGGGTCATCGAGTTCCCGTTCGTGAACCCGCTCACCGGGCCGTTCTACGTCGAGGGCGCGGAGCCTGGCGACACGCTCGCCGTCCACTTCGTCTCGATCGAGCCGTCGCGAAGCTGGGCGGCGTCGTCGACGATTCCATTGTTCGGCGCGCTCACCTCTACCCACGTGACGGCGAGCCTGCAGGAGCCGCTCCCTGAGCTGGTCTGGATGTACGACGTCGACCGCGCTGCCCGGACGGTCACGTTCCGGGCACGAGCAGACGACACGGAGATCGTCATGCCGCTTGACCCAATGCACGGCACCGTGGGTGTCGCGCCGGCCAATCTCGAGGTCCGGTCGTCGCTTGTCCCGGATGCCCACGGCGGCAACATGGACACCCCGGAGATGCGCGCCGGCGTCACCTGCTTCCTCGGTGTCAACGTCGAAGGCGCTCTGTTCGCTCTTGGCGACGGGCACGGCCGGCAGGGTGAGGGCGAGACATGTGGCGTCGCGGTCGAGGCGGCCATGGACACCGTGGTCATCGTGGACCTGATCAAGGGTGTGCCGACGCCGTGGCCCCGCCTGGAGAGCGACGACTACCTGATGAGCACCGGCTCGGCGAGACCTCTCGAGGACGCGTTCCGGATCGCCCAGCACGACCTGGTGACCTGGATCGCCGCCGAATGCGGCCTCGACCCGATCGATGGTTACCAGCTGGTCACCCAGGCCACGGAGAGCCCCATCGCGAACGTCTGCGACCCCAACTACACGGTGGTGGCAAAGATCCGGAAGTCCTACCTGCCGAGTCACAGTGCCTATGCGGGCATTCATGCCCGGCTGCGTGAGACAAGCGCCGCCTATCGAGCCGACCGGGCGAATGGCCCGGTCGCGTAGGAGTGAGGAGCGCAGGACAATGCTCACGCCAGCCCGGTGGGACCGTTGACCATTCTCGACACGCCCGGGGGGCTGAATCGAGGTTTCGCGGTGTCGCGCTGCAGTCCGGGCCTCCGAGGGACGAAGGGATCATCTAATCGAAGGTTGATCCGTGAACACCCCGAACATGTGCAGTTCCTTAGGTTGCTTGTTTCCGCCTACTGGATGTCCCCGCGATGTATCCTCAACCCCACGACTGATCGATAACTTGGTCTAAGAAGGGTTCGACATGCGACGGTTTCTCGTGGGCATAGCGCTGATGTGCCTTGTGACGGCGTGCTCAGCCGGGCAGCATGACTCGCCCGCGGCGGCGCCATCAAAGCCGGTGAAGGGCTTGGTGGACGTCGGCGGTCATTCCCTGTACGTCGAATGTCGCGGGTCCGGGCCCTCCACGGTGGTGTTCGAGGCGGGCTTGTCCGGGGATCATCGAACGTGGAACATGATCTTGCCGGTGGTCAGCAAAGACGCGCGGATCTGTAGTTATGACCGAGCCAATATCGGACGCAGTCAAGCTGCCCCGAAGCCCCGAACCGCCCAGGACATCGTTCACGATCTCCATGCCCTGCTGAAGGCGGCCGGCGAGCAGCCGCCGTATCTGCTGGTCGGCTTCTCCTTCGGCGGCCTCACGTCGCAGGTCTACGCGGCAACCTATCCAGATGAGATCGCTGGCCTGGTTCTCGTGGACTCCAACCATCCCGACGAGGAACGGCAGTTCGAAGCCCATTTGACCCGCTCGCAGATTGTCAAGGATCACGCGTTCGTCAATGAGAACGGCGAGGGCATCGACGTCTTTGCCAGCTTTGACCAAGCACGCGAAGCTGGCAGTCTTCCGCCGGTGCCGCTGGTGGTCGTCTCCGCCGCCGGAATCTCAGAAGGCTGGCCACCCGGATGGAACCCCGCAGTGTTCGACCGGCTTAGGGCTGAACAGCAGGCCGACCTCGCTACTAAGGTGCCCGACGGCATCCAGATCTTCGCGAAGCTCAGCTCACACGACGTTCCGCAGGAACAGCCGACCGTCGTCATACACGCAATCGAAATTGTCCTGAGCAAGCTCCACGCCAAATGATTGGTCGAGCCAATGGGATGGAGGTCGGTGCGGCGCGACGCGCTGCTTTGCGGCGCCATCTTGACGGTCATCCCCTCGGCGATCACCGCCGAACCGCCGGGTCTCGTCTAGCGAGTCGCGCACGCGCGTTTGCGGGGTATCAACCCCGAGCACAATGTGCCAACTTGGTGGTGTGACTGGATTCGAGCAGACGCCCCTCAACACGTCGCCATCGTCCGAAAGTTCCTCATCTCGGTGTCGGACCGGCCGGAGCACGAACTGCGGACCTACGGTGACGTCGCTGCCGTCTACGGACGCGTGGCGCGGGGTCGGACCGTTCTCAACAGCGTGGCCGGAACCCCATCAGAGACGTCGGGATCATCTCCCGACCACCCAAAGCGGTGCCCACGATCTATGACTATCCAAGGGGTTCGTGACATCAGGGCCAAGTTGGCATCCGACGACCAGGCGATCGGACGGGATCTGCCTCATTTCGTGGCCTTCATGCTCGCCACTGGTTGCGGATCGGCGAGGCCGCCGCGGTGACCTGGGACGCCCTCGACCTGGACGCCGGCACCGTGGATGTGCACGCGACCGTGGTCCGTCTGAAGGGTGAGGGTCTGGTGCTCCGGTCCGCCACGAAGAGCCGAGCTGGCCTGTGCACCCTTGTGCTCCCGAGCTGGTGCGTGGAGATGCTTCGCAAGAGGCAGGAGAAGCACCCGAGCACCGCGACTGTGTTCCCAGCTCCGATGGGTTCGCTGCGAGATCCGAGCAATACCGCATCGGACCTACGACGAGCGCTGGACAAGGCGGGCTTCGATTGGGTCACCTCGCACATGTTTCGGAAGACAGTGGCCACACTGATGGATGAGGGTGGTTTGTCTTTCGAGAGCGGCTGCGGACCAGCTTGGCCATGCGAACCCGTCCAAGACGCAGGACGTCTACATGGGTCGGAAGGTGGCATCGACAGGCGCGGAGCCATGCTCGAAGCGCTCGGCTAGGTGTTGCGGGTCATATCGAACTCCCCAGTCGGGCCAGCTCGCCATCTGACTTCCAGTCAGTCGGCTACTGTCGCTTGAACTTGAGGTCACGGTATTCGTCGACCCAGCTCTTGGAGCTCAGCCAGCCGCCATTCGGGGACTTCTGCGCTTTCAGCCGCCCCCGGTTCGCGGCGGTTCGGAGTGCGATGGCTGAGAATCCGTTCTGCTTGTTCGCGAGACTGGCCAGCGGAACGAGTCTCGCTGGGCCAGCGACGGCGGGCACGACGAACTTGTAGAGGTTGTCGGTGACTGCCCGGGCGATGAGCTCGCCAAGTGGGCCGAAGTCGTCTGAGTCTGCTCTGCGCATTCCGGCGAGGTACCGAGATCGCTCACCTTTGAACACGATGGCAGGTGGGTAGCCCAAGCGGATGAGGATGAGGTTCAGCAGCAGTCGGCCCGTTCTGCCGTTCCCGTCGAGAAAAGGGTGGATCCGCTCGAATGCATTGTGAATCTGAGCCAGCCGCTCGGGCAGTGGTTGCCCACTCGAGTTCGGGAGCCCATTGGCGACCTCCACCCAATCCGTGATGAGCGGATCTACTTCGGCGAACGGCGGTGGTCTCATCCCGTCTGGAAACGGCGCAATCTCATGGCGGCGCCAGTTGCCAGGAGCCTCTTCCGGTGTCGCGTGCGGGTGCGGGGCGAACTCCCACGCCGGCGTCATCGCTCGAAAGTGCACGGAGCGGACTTCCTGCACGGTCAACAGGCCGTCGCCGCACCAACCCCCTGGCTCGAGCGCTTGTCCGTAGACCCACTTGGCGGCGGCGGCGTAGCCCAGAACCTCCATGTACTCCTTGAGTTCCTTGTCGCCGACTGCCCGGCCTCCGTCGAGGAGCTTTTGCACCTCCGAAAGGATCAGTGTGTTTCCCTCGATGGCAGTGGAGTGATGTGCCTCCTGATGCCAGAGATCGGCCCAGATGCCGTCGGCTTCAGCGGTGGATGGCAGCCCGCCGAGTCGTTCGTTGAGGTCGGCGATCGCCTCGTCTAGACGTCGATAGATCGCCGCTCGCGATGGGCGACCTCCTGCCATCGTTGCGATCCTCTCTTATACTGCTCTGCCTGGGCGAAATAACTGTAGCAGAGCAACTTTTCACGGTGACGCAGCTTTTGCTGCGTTTCACATAAACTAACAGGAGCAGAGCAAAGTCGGTCGAGTCGAGCTGGCGGCCCTGCCGGTCCCGCTTGGTCATCTGGACAGTGACTGTTGCAAGTGTCGTCTCGATACGGCGGGCGGTCTGACCCGCGGGCATCGAGGACTTCGCGGGTCCGAGGGAACTGCTCCACAGGCTCCTCGAGCAATCCGGGTCGGACCGAGAATCCGGTCATCCAGTCCATCTCGTGGTCCGGCCCGGCCACGAATCCGTCGATGGACATGGTGAAGTGCCACAGCACCTTCCCAGTCGCGGTTTGGCGCTTCGTGCACCAATGGTCACTCCTTACGTCGAGCCGCTGATCGGCTACCCGTGCTTCCGACGGGGCGTGCGAACAGTACTCATCGGTCACTGCTGACCAAGCACGACCGAGGATAGGTTCGCCGACTGTCAACGGACAGCGACTGGTATCGGGAGACCCCACGAGCTGACCCCGACACTTCATGAGGCACGTGGGAGATAGGCGCCCGACCATGGGCGGATTCGCGCGTTTGCGGGCCAATCCAGCGGCCTAGCGCCGAGTCGCGCGCGGCGCAAAGACGCGGGTCCGTCACCGCCCTCGTCGCGGCAGAAGCGGGCGTTCGCTCGACCTCAGAACCTCTGGATGGCGGCTCTGGGGTGCCGCGGGACGCCCGTCGCAGGTCTGCTGCCTCCCCTGCTACCGCCCCTGGCTAGAAACTGACACGTCAGCACGCCTGGCGTCTGTAAGAGAGAGCGCATCGGGCTGACAAGTCACAGTAAAGTGTGGGTATTATGGGGAAACCAGACACCGACGATCAGATCAGCAGCCATAATGCCTGCTCAGGGTGGGCCCCGTGGGACTCGAACCCACAACCCACGGATTAAAAGTCCGTTGCTCTGCCAATTGAGCTAGAGGCCCGGCGGATATCCCGGCTGACCAGTATCCCGGCTGACCAGTATCCCGGTTGCCCAGTATCCCGGTTGCCCAGTATGACGGGTGTCCCGGGCGGACCGGAGAGCCAGGCGAACAGCTCGATCCGTCTGACGGAGGGACGGGCGGTTGTCGACTCAACATGTCCAAACCGGACATGCCCGACGAATGGCGAATCCGGGCCAGACCGTCGGCCGAGTCGATAGGGTCGAACACGTGGGGCCAGGACCATTTCAACAGCGCGGGGCGGATTGGTACGACCGTGTCGCGAGTCCGGCGGCCGAGCGCGCCCGAAAGCCCGAAACCGACGACAAGTTCGACGTACAGGTTCACGATGCCGCAGCCCTCGACGAGATCGAGATGATGACAAACCTGATGATCGCTACCTCCGACGCCGAAGGCCCACTGCCCCAAGACGAGGTCGACGAGATCCTGGGGGTCGACCAGTAGTCGCGGACACCGGCACGCGGTCTCGACCGCACCGTTGGGTAGATTCCCGCGTGACTTGCGCGCAACGGCCGTACGGGCCGTAGCATGTGACCGGTTCAAAGGCGTTCGACAGGAGTTTGCCGTGCCGTTGAGATTCCGACCGGCAGACGGCACGTTCTACGACCTGTTTGCGAAGTCCGCCGAAAACCTCCGCACCGGCGCCGATCTGCTGGCCCAGCTGCTGGCCGACGACGCCGACCGGTCGGCGATCGCCAAGCAGATGAAGGAGGCAGAACACCTCGGTGACGAGGCCACCCACGAGATCGTCAGGCGGGTCAACCGCACGTTCGTCACCCCGTTCGACCGAGAGGACATCTATCGCCTCGCCGCCGGACTCGACGACGTCATGGACTTCATGGACGAGGCGGTCGAGGCAGTCGTCTTGTACGAGGTGACCGAGCTACCCGACGGCGTCGCCGAGCAGGTCGAGGTGCTCCAACGGGCTGCGGAGCTCACCGCGGCCGCGATGCCGAAGCTGCGGACCATGAAGAACCTCGAGGAGTACTGGATCGAGATCAACCGGATCGAGAACGAGGGCGACCGCAGCTACCGTCGCATCGTCGTGAAGCTCTTCAGCGGCGCGTACGACGCGCTGACGGTGCTCAAGCTCAAGGACGTCGTGGACTCCTTGGAACGCGCGATCGACGCGTTCGAGACCGTCGCGAACATTGTCGAGCAGATCGCCGTCAAGGAGTCCTGACGGTGGGACTGGGGCTCGTCCTCGCGGTCATCGTCATTGCCCTGGTGTTCGACTACACCAACGGGTTCCATGACGCGGCCAATGCCATCGCCACATCGGTCTCCACCCGGGCGCTGACGCCCCGGGTCGCTCTCGTGCTGGCCGCGGTGATGAACTTCACCGGCGCGTTGCTCGGTCAGGAGGTCGCCAACACCGTCAGCTCGGTGATCAGCCCGCCGAAAGGCAACCACGGCCTCGTGGTCGTGATCGCCGCACTTGTCGGTGCAATCGCCTGGAACGTGACGACCTGGTACTTCGGTCTGCCTTCCTCCTCCTCGCACGCGTTGATCGGCGGGCTGGTTGGTGCGGCGCTGGCGTCCGGAAGTACGGTCGCGTGGGCGGCGATCTACAAGAAGGTGCTCCTGCCGATGGTGCTGTCACCGATGGTGGGCTTCGCACTCGCATTCCTCGTGATGCTCACGTTCATGTGGGTCTTCCGGCGCAAGAGCCCGGGACGGGTGAACCGCGGCTTCCGGCTGGCGCAGACGTTGTCGGCGGCGGCGCTGGCACTCGGCCACGGGCTCCAGGATGCGCAGAAGACAATGGGTGTCATCTTTCTCGCGCTCGTGACGGGCGGGTACGAGACGGCCGGTGGCAGTCTGCCGTGGTGGGTGATCGCGTCGGCGGCGACCGCGATCTCGCTCGGCACATACTCCGGCGGGTGGCGCCTGATGCGTACCCTCGGCCGCCGGATCATCCACCTTGACCCGCCACGCGGGTTCTCCGCCGAGATCACCGCCTCCTCGGTGCTCTACACGACCGCGTACGTCTTCCAGGCCCCCATCTCCACGACCCACGTGATCACCTCGGCGGTGATGGGAGCCGGCGCCACCAAGCGGCTGTCAGCCGTGCGGTGGGGAGTCGCCAAGTCGATCGTCGGTGCCTGGATCCTGACGTTTCCCATGGCTGGATCGGCGGCTGCCGTGGTCTACGCCGTGATCCACACCTTCCTGCCCTGACGCCGCCGACACCTGTGGCTGGAGGAACGTGACGTAGTGCCCGGCGAAGTCCCAGCCGAAAGCGACGATCAGGGCCCAAGCTTCGCGAGTGTCTTTCGGGCGGCCGACAGCTGAGGGTCTGAGAGCGGGATGTAGCCCACGTCCTCGGCGAGGCTCTGCGCGTGGTCGATGTAGTACGTGAGAAACGTACGCAGTGCGTCGCTCCTCCGCCATGCCGGGACGCTTACGTAAACCGTCAGCGGCCGCGACAAGTTGTCGTACGTCCCGGCGGCGACCGACGAGGCAGAGGGAGCAACGCAGCCGTTGCCGGAGTCGACGGCGACCGCGGTCAGGTGGCTCGATCGCTCGGCGTAGTAGTGGTACCCGACGTATCCGCCGCCGCCCGCTGCGGACTCGACACCGGCCACGGTCGCAGCGTCGTCGTCGTTGGTGGTGTAGTCGTGCCGGCTGCGTCCGGCCATGCCCACGACCTGCTCGGTGAAGAACGCGAACAGACCAGACCTCGGACCCGGTCCGAACAGGTCCACCCGGATCGCGGGCGCCCGGCGGTCGATCTGCCGCCAGCTCGTCACCGACCCGTCGGAGGAGGAGGCCCACATCTTCCGGAGCTGGCCGGTGGTGAGACAGGTGATCCCCAGTCCTCGGTTGGCGATGACCGTGACCGCGTCGTTGGCCAGCGGAACCTGTACGTACCTGATGTGGTTGGACTTGCACTCGGCTGCCGCGCCGACGCCGAGATCGCCGTACACATCGACGACGTCGAGCTTGCCGTGGCAGAACCGCCGGGCCGAAGCGTCGACGCTCGACTGCTGCATGTGGATGGTCGTGGTGTTGCCCGCCGCGATGAACTGCTGGCCGGCCTTCGTCGTCAGTGGCTGTAGGTCCGACGATCCCCGGACGTCGATCGTGCCGCCCACATTTTCGGTCGGCTTCGTGTAATCGGCACACGCGGACAGCAGCAACGACGCAGACGCCGCCACCACGAGGCGGCCGGTCCACCTCATCGATCGGTTCTCCCGGACAGGTCTTCGACGGCCTCGACATGACCGTCGGCGCGGTGTACGACGACCAGGCCGGCCGGTGGTATACGGAGACCCTCGATCGCCAGTGCTTCGAAGATCCACGGCAGCACGGGCCGATGAGAACAGACGGCGACCGGTCGCGGCGACCGCAGCAGCTTCGTGATGACCTTCGAGACCCCCTTCCGGGTGGCGTCGTCCTGGGACAACCGAGAGTCGAGCCGCAACGCCCCATCAGTCCGGTCGGCGTAAGGCGACACCGTGGCCACGCACCGGACCGCGTTACTGCTGATGACGCGGTCGACGCCGTACCCGGCGAGGATGGGAACAAGCTGCTCTGCCTGGCGCTCACCAGACGTGGTGAGGGGGCGCTTGGCGTCCGGGCCGCGCCAACGCGACCGGCTCTGGGCTTGCGCGTGACGCACAACCACCAACGGTGACGTGTCGAGGGGAGTGTTGCTCAATGGACGGAGCAGGTCGCGGTCGTCGTCGTGGGTGAGCTCTGGCAACGCCTTCTGTACGGGCAGCCAACGGATGCCGTCGACCTCCTTGTTCGCAACGAAGCGCGAGAGATCGTCGTCACCGATGACCCGGGCCAACCAGTAGTCGACAGCCTTCAGATCACCGTTCGTCAACGTGTACCGCTGCCGCCCGAGTGGTACGCCGAGACGAACGTGGAATCCGGTTTCCTCGTGAGTCTCTCGGACTGCAGCCGCGGCGGAGTGTTCACCGGGATCGAGCTTTCCCTTCGGCATGGACCAGTCGGGCTCCGGAGGATCCGTCGGTCGCGGACGATGGATGAGAAGCACCTCTGGACCGTCCGGGCCCGGTCGCCAGACCACGCAGCCAGCGGCGCGGACCTGGGGCGCGGTGCTCACGAGCGACAGTCTCACACGGGGGCGTGAGCGATGTCGCGGCGCCGCTCGCTCGTGCCGGGTACTACCATCGGGCCGAACCGGACGGGGAGCCGATCCGATGCGGATGCTCAAGACTCAGGCAGTCGCCGCTTCGAGCCTGCTGCTCGCTGCGCTGATCGGGTGCAGCGGGGGCGGCAGGCAGAGCCGACCGGTGAGCGAGATGCTGGCCTGGACGTTCGCGGCCTGCTGACGGATGCAATCCGCAGATGGAGCGATCCGACGTCGAAGCGTACGGGCTCCGGCTCCCCTGACGTGACGAGGAGGTCGAAGGTCAGCGACGCGCCGCCGCATCCTCACGGCGGCGGCGATGGCGGGCAATCAGCGTCGTCTGCAGATCCTCGAGCGGACGGCCGTCCGGGTCGAGGTGGTGGCGTTTCCAGGTGCCGTCAGGGCCGAGCCACCACGATGCCGTCCGCTCGTCGAAGCCGAGGTCGAGCAGGTTGCCGAGCTCGGCAACGTGGGCGGCCTGCGGGATCTGCACCAAGGCCTCGACGCGACGGTCGAGGTTGCGGTGCATGAGGTCCGACGACCCGATCCACGCGGTCGGGGAGCCACTGTTCTCGAACCAGAACACCCGGCTGTGCTCGAGAAAGCGACCCAGGATGCTGCGCACCCGGATGTGGTCCGAGAGGCCGGCTACCCCGGGCCTCAGTGCGCACGTCCCACGCACGAGCAGGTCGACATGGACGCCGGCTCGGGACGAGATGTAGAGGGCGTCGATGATGCGTTCGTCGACGATCGCGTTCACCTTGAGCCGGATCCGGGCGGGCTGGCCGGCGTTCGCGGCGTCGATCTCTGCCTGAATCCGGTCGAGCAAGCCGGTCCGGAGCGCGTCCGGCGCGACGATGAGCGCCTGGTAGTCGCGGTTGCGGCCGAATCCTGACAGGTTGTTGAAGAGGTTGCTGATGTCGGACGTGATCGTCGGGTTGGCTGTCAGCAGGCCGAAGTCCTCGTACCCCCGAGCTGTCTTTGGGTTGTAGTTGCCCGTACCGATGTGGGCGTACCGGTTGATCCCGGTTGGTTCGTCGCGAACGACGAGGGCGAGCTTGCAGTGGGTCTTCAGCCCGACCATGCCGTACACCACATGGCAACCGGCCTGCTCCAGCTTGCGGGCCCAGCGGATGTTGGCCTGTTCGTCGAACCGAGCCTTGATCTCCACGAGCACCAGCACCTGCTTGCCGGACTCGGCCGCATCGACGAGCGCATCGATGATCGGTGAGTCGCCCGACGTCCGGTACAGCGTCTGCTTGATCGCGAGCACGCTCCGGTCGGCGGCGGCCTGCTCGATGAAACGTTGCACGCTGGTCGCGAACGAGTCGTACGGGTGGTGCAACAGCACGTCACGGCGCCGCAGTGCGCTGAACGTGTCGACGGGACTCGCGCTCTCGACCTCGGCGAGGTGGACATGGGTCTGGGGAACGTGCGGCGGAAACTGGAGATCTGGCCGGTCGAGGTCGGCGATGTTGTGGAGGCCGGTGAGGTCGAGCAGCCCCGGCAGCCGGAAAACCTCTTGCTCGCTGACCCGGAGCTCGGTGACGAGGAGCTCGAGCACGTGCGGATCAATCGAATCCTCGACCTCCAGCCGTACCGGAGGGCCGAACCGACGCCGCTGGAGCTCGCGTTCGAGGGCCTGTAGGAGGTTCTCGGCGTCGTCTTCCTCGACATCCAGATCCTCGTTGCGGGTGACCCGAAAGATGTGATGCTCGCTGACGACCATGCCGGGAAACAGCAGGTCGAGATGCTCGGCGATCACATCTTCCAACGGGACGAACCGCTGGGCGCCGACGATCAGGAACCGGGGAAGGCTCGGCGGAACCTTGACCCGGGCGAAGTGCTCCTTGTTGGTTTCCGGGTCTCGTACCGTGACCGCGAGGTTCAGCGAGAGCCCCGAGATGTACGGGAACGGGTGCGCGGGGTCGACCGCGAGCGGCGTCAGAACGGGAAAGATGCGGTCCGTGAACAACGCCCCGAGCGCGTCTCGCTCGGCCGCCTCCAGGACGTCCCAGCGCAGTACTCGGATGCCTTCCTCGACGAGCTCGGGCAACAGCCGTTGCTGCACGTCGTCCGCATGCTCGAGCATCAGCTCGCGGCTCTGACGCCAGATCGCCTCCAGCAGCTCTCGCGGCAGCAAGCCGCTTGCTGACCGGACCGCGACGCCTGCGGCGAGCCTCCGCTTCAGCCCGGCCACCCGCACCATGAAGAACTCGTCGAGGTTGCTCGCGACGATCGCGTGGAACCGGGCCCGCTCGAGGAGCGGAAGCTGGGCGTCCTCTGCCAGGTCCAGTACGCGACGGTTGAAGTTGAGCCAGCTCAGCTCTCGATCGAGGAAGCGGTCTTCGACGAGTTCCGGCTCGTCGGTCTGGTACGGCGGCTCGATGTCGTACGCGTCGTGGTCGGGCATCGAGGTGACATCCGGTCTGCCGACGATGCTCGTGGCACCGTTCAACCACGTGCCAGTGCCGAGCGAGAACGACGCCGGATCGGCAGACACCGGTTCAGAAGTCACCCCGCCATGGTGGCACTGAAACGTGAACAACAGGTAGCCGCCGGCCGAGACGTCAGGTGTTGGTCTGCCCCCAGTACGAGCGGCCAGCGGCGATCACGGAGTCGAAGCGAGGTCGATCGAGGGTGGCGCCCTCGCGCCTAACCGTCTCGGGGTCGACGACCAGCAGCCGGTCGAGTCGCACCTCGCTGGGTCGGTGGTTGTGGTCCCAGTCACCCGTCCCGAGGTCCATCCAGTGGCGACCCCATTTCGCCTCGTCGGCCGCGTCGAGATCGTGGTCCTTGCTCGTGAGCATCAGGGCGAGCAGCCCTTGGTCCTTCCGGCCGATGATCAGCACGGGCCGGTCCTTGCCGCGCCCCGGGTCGTCCTCGAACGTCACCCAGGTCCAGACGATCTCGCCAGGATCCGGGTGCCCGTCGGGACTCGGGGCGTACTCGATCAACGGAGCCCGCGGCGCCGGACGACGCCCGAACATCCGCCGGAATGTGCCCGCGAGTGTTCGAGCGGTGCGGCTGAGGGCACGGTCGGGCCCGGTCATCGCGACGGCCGCTCGTACAGCGCGTCGGTCGCCGCGTGGCGGAACCCGAGTCGGTCGTAGAGCCCGACCGCCGTCGGGTTGGATGCCTCGACGTACAACATCACCGCAGGAAGTCCGCGGTCGAGCAGGTATCGGATCCCGTGCAGAGCCAGTGCCTTCCCGAGTCCGAGGCGCTGCGCGGACGGGTCGACACCGAGGACGTAGATCTCTCCGACCCGATCTGGTTCACCGGTCTCGTCGGGCCCGTGTGCCTTGGTCCAGTGGAAGCCGACCAGCCGACCGGCGCGCTCAGCTAGGAAGAATCCGTCCGGGTCGAACCAGGGACCCCGCATCCGTTCGTCCAGGTCGGACCTCGTCAACCAGGCCTGCTCCGGGTGGTCGGCAAATGCGGCTGCGTTGAGCGCGAGCCAGGCATCCTCGTCGCGGCCGACGGTGAACGGGCGGACCGAGACACCGTCGGCCCACCGTGGCTCCGGCAGGCTGAGCGCGTCCGGGCCGAGATCCCTGCGCATCACCAACAGCTCGCGCACGCGTGCGAAGCCGGTCTGCTCGGCCAGCCGCTGGGCAGCTGGAAGGTCACCGTGGGCCCACGCCTTGACCAGGCTGCCATCAACGATCTCGAGGAGGGCAGCGAGGATCCCGGCGCCGACCCCGCGTCCACGTTCGGCCGGATCCACCATCAGCGCTGCCGACCAGCCGTCGTCGATAGGTTCGACGATTCCGACGCCGACCAGTAACCGCCTGTTGCGAGCCACGGCGTACGTCAGGGCCGACGACGACCGACCGAGATCGAGCAGCATCTGCTCGTTCAACGGTGGTGCCTGGTCGTAGGCATCGCTGCGCGCGGCGAGGGCCAGCACGCGCGCGATGTCGTCCGGAGGTAGTTTCTCGTCGATGTCGACGACAGGTGTCACCGGGTCATTGTGTCGCGACCTGGCTTCTCACGGGCGCCTCGGGTGCGGCCCGGGGCGTCGGCTCGCGCGGGGGAACGGGCGTGGGGTCGGGCTGGTCGCCGGCGTCGGACGGCGGTAGCACGAAGCGGTACCCGACGTTGCGTACCGTACCGATCAACAGGTCGTGCTCGGGTCCGAGTTTTGCCCTCAGTCGCCGGACGTGGACGTCGACGGTGCGGGTGCCACCGAAGTAGTCATATCCCCAGACCTCCTGCAGAAGCTGCGCGCGGCTGAAGACGCGGCCCGGATGCTGCGCAAGGTACTTGAGCAGCTCGAACTCCTTGAACGTCAGGTCGAGGACCCGTCCCTCGAGGGTTGTCGTGTACGAGGCCTCGTCGATCTCGACTCCACCGCCGCGAATCAGCTGCGTGGCCGAGTCACCCATCCGTTCGGCCGCACGCCGGCCGGTGGCGAGCCGCAGTCGCGCCTCTACCTCGGCCGGCCCCGCGTTCGACAAGATCACGTCGTCGATCCCCCAGTCCGCGGCGACCGCGGTGAGCCCGCCCTCCGCCATGATGACGAAGAGCGGAACGTCGATGCCGGTGGTGCGGATCAGCCGACACAGGCTTCGGGTCTGCACCAGGTCACGTCGTCCGTCGACGAGGACCGCGTCACACTCAGGAGGGTCGATCAGCAGGGTCGCGTGCGCGGGCAGCACCCGGATGTGGTGGCGCAGCAGCCCCAGCGCCGGGACAACGTCGCCTGACGACTGCAGCGTGTCGGTCAGCAGCAACAGCGACGGCATTCGTGGACCTCCACCTGTCCGGGCCGGGCTCGGAAACCATAACCGGCCGTCACCGGTCGGTATCCAACGGCCCTGGGCCGAGCCTGGTTGCGCTTCTTGGCAGGATACCGGGTATGGACCCGATCTCGGCCGAGCCGGCGGCCGCCGCCGTCCGGCCGCTGGCGGTGACGCTCCGGTACTGGGCAGCGATCCGAACCGAAGCGGGGACTGCCGAGGAGCGGTTTGCCGCGGGGACGTTGGCCGACCTCCTCGCGGCCGCCCGTGAGCGGCACGGGGCAAGTTCCCGGTTCGCCCAGGTGCTCGGGATCTGCTCGTTTCTGGTCGGTGAGGTGCCGGTCGGTGGCCGTGACCACCGCCTGGTGGTTTTGGAGGAGGGGTCGGTGATCGAGGCGCTCCCCCCGTTTGCCGGTGGCTGACCGCTCTCCAGGGAGCGAGGAAGGAGAGGTCGGCGATGCCGGCCTTTCGTCGGATGAGATGTCGTCTCACGATGCGGATGACGCGGGTCGGATTCGGGCATTGCCTGACGTACGCTCGGCGGCATGCACTCGGCGATGCTGACCAAGCGCCGCGCGGTGGATCACTGCCACACCGCCGCCGCGCTGTGTCCTGGCATCGGGGTCCTGGCACCGGGTACGCATCCACACTGACCGACTGACGCGGTTCCCTTCCTTCGCCCGAGCTTCCTCGGTCGGCGCCGGCAGGCCGCCCGGTCGCATCGGCCGGCTGCTCCTCTTCATTCGGCCCGTTCGTGGCCGCCACATCCACACATCAACCGGAGGTACAACATGAGCCGCGACGCCGTACTGGTCGACGCCGATTGGGTCGAAGACCATCTCGCCGACACCGGGGTCGTCCTGGTCGAGGTCGACGAGGACACCAGCGCGTACGAAAAGGGCCACATCAAGGGCGCGGTCAAGCTCGACTGGAAGGAAGACCTGCAAGACCCCGTCCGCCGCGACTTCGTCGGGAAGCAGCAGTTCGAGAAGCTGTTGTCGGAGCGTGGTATCGGCAACGACGACACGATCGTGCTGTACGGGGGCAACAACAACTGGTTCGCCGCCTACGCGTACTGGTATCTCACGCTGTACGGCCATCAGAACGTGGTCCTGCTCGACGGCGGGCGCAAGAAGTGGGAGCTGGAGTCACGCGAGCTGGTCGAGGATCTATCGGATCGGCCCACGACCACATACACGGCGACCGATCCCGACCTCAGCATCCGCGCCTTCCGCGACGAGGTCGTCGACTCCGTAGGCCGCAAGAATCTCGTCGACGTGCGGTCGCCGGACGAGTACGCAGGCCGGCTGCTGGCTCCCGCGCACCTGCCGCAGGAGTCCGCCCAGCGCGCCGGGCACATCCCGACCGCCGCGAACATCCCATGGAGCAAGGCAGCCAACGACGACGGGACGTTCAAGTCCGACGACGAGCTCGGGCGCCTCTACGACGACGCGGGTGTCGACCTCGCCAAGGACACGATCGCGTACTGCCGGATCGGTGAACGGTCCGCGCACACCTGGTTCGTCCTGCACGAGCTGCTGGACCAGCCGAACGTCAAGAACTACGACGGCTCCTGGACCGAGTACGGCTCGCTGGTCGGCGTCCCGGTGGCGTTGGGCGACGAGCCGGGGTCGTCCTGATGGGTTGCGGGACGAGGGCCGGCGGAACGGACCTGGCCGGTGTCGACCTTGATCGCCAGGCGGTGATCCAAGGTGTCGTCACCCGCGACGACGCGCCGGTCGCGGGCGCGTACGTGCGCCTGCTCGACCGGACGGGCGAGTTCGTCGCGGAGGAACCGACCGACGTCGACGGGGCCTTCCGTTTCTTTGCCGCCGACGGCGACTGGACAGTGCGGACGCTCGCTCCTCGTACGGAACCGGTCGAGCGCCGTGTCCGGGCGCAGATCGGAAGCATCATCGAGGTACGGATCGCGATCTGACCCGTTGCCCCATCGACGGTCATTGCGGACGCCGGCGGAGTGCCGCCTATGCGGCGGTGTCTACACTGGCGCGCGTGTCGAGTGCGGGTGACGCGGGGGCGGACCGGGTCGAGCGCCCATGGGGTTACTACGCGGTCGTCGACAAGGGGTCGGCCTACCAGGTGAAGCGGATCTGTGTCCGACCGGGCCATCGGCTCAGCTACCAACGTCATGAACGGCGAGCCGAGCACTGGACCTTTGTCAGCGGCACCGCCATCGTGACCATCGACGGTGAGGATCGCGAAGTCGCTGTCGGCGCGACCGTCGACGTACCCGTGCGTGCGGCTCACCGGGTGTCGAACCCGGGGACTGGGGACGTGATCTTCGTCGAGGTACAGACCGGGGCTTACCTGGGGGAGGACGACATCATCCGCCTCCATGACGACTACGACCGCTGACTCCCGAACGGTTGCAACGGCAATGGTCGTCCAGAGTCGGCTTCGGCCAGCCGGCCCGCGGCGACGGCCTCAGTGGACGGACCGGGAGTTCCCTAGTGTCCGCAGGACATTCGGATGGTTGCGGACGAACCGCTGGACATGTCCGTTGGCGAGTGCTCCGAACATCTCGCGTACGAGGGGCAGGTCCGCGACTTGGATCGACGCGCCGGACGTACTCGTTCCGGCGGTCTCCTGCAGCGTGAAGAACGAGATGTCGGTCGACGAGACGCCTCGCATCGACAGCGCGACGTCGCGGATCTCGTCGCTTTGCCAACCCGAGTCGACAACGAGATGCGAGGTGACGGCTCCCACGACCTGAAGGAAACGGTACGGGTTGTGCCGCACGCTGTCGGACAGCAGCTGCTTCATCGTTGCGCGCAGGAAGTTCTGTTGGCGGGCGATCCGGTCGAAGTCACCGTTGGGCAGGTTGTAGCGCATTCGCACGTACTGCAACGCGAGATCGCCCTTCAGGTTGTGCCAGCCTTGTGTCCAGACGAGGAAGTTGCCGTTCGCGTCCTTCTGCTTGGGGTCAACGACGGTCGTGGGTATGTAGACCTTCACCCCGCCGAGTGCGGTTGTCAGATCCTTGAAGCCGTTCCAGTCGATCGCGGCGAAGTGGTCGAGGCGCAGCCCGGTGAACCGCTGGACGGCCTCGACCATCAACTTCGGCCCGCCGTACGAAAACGCCGCGTTGATCTTGTCGTGGCAGTTGTCGTAGTACGCGGCGTACTTGTGGCACTCGGGCATCGCGATCCAGGTGTCCCGCGGGATGGAGATCAGGGTCGCAGACTTCCGGTCCTTCGGAATGTGGACAACCATGATCGTGTCGGTCCGAAACGACCCGAGCGGCCACGACTTCTGCTTGACCGCATCGGACAACGAACCGTTCCCGGTCTCGTTCTTGTCGACGCCGACGAGCAGGATGTTGAGCGCGGTGTCCGTGTCCTTGACCGGCTGGCCGGCGCTGTTGGTGGCCTGGGTGATCGGAACGTGCACCCGGGTCACCTGGTCGAGCTTGTGATGGAGATACCAGTAGTAGCCGTACGTGAGACCGGCGACGACGAGGACCACAGCAAGGACTCCGGCGATGATCACCGCGAGCCAGTGTGTGCGGAAGAAGCCGCGCTTGCGGTGTCCGCCCTTCGTGACCACGGTCGTGGCGTCAGCTTCGGGCGACGCCGCGGCCCCGGATCCCGTCGTGTCACCGGCGGCCGAGGCGTCGGCCCGGCGGCTCTGGTCAGCCGCAGCAGGGTTACCAGGCTGCCCGTCTTCCGGCGACTGCTCGTCGTCCACGTTCCTCCCCGTCGTCGCTCGCGTGGCACATTGTGCCAACCGGTCGCGGGACGTACGGCCGGGGGGCGTGCTCCCACTCGGCTGGATCGGGCACGGTTTCGGCCATCTTCACGTCAACTGACGCCCTTGGTGCTCGCCAGCTGACGCACGGCGGTCGGGTGTCGCTTGACGAAGGTGGAGATCCGGCCTGCTGCAAATGCCTTGAACAGTTGCCTCGTCATCCGATGCTTCGCCAGCTGGATGTCTTGGCCTCCGGCGCTTTTCGCGCTCGTGGTCTGCAGGGTGAGGAACGTGACGTCCTTCGACGCGACATTGTGCATGGACAACGCCAGGCTACGGATCTCGTCCGTCGACCACCCCTGGTCGACCGCCAGGTACTTCGCGATCACCTTGACGATGTCGAGCAGCTTCAGCGGGTGGTACCGCACGTCGCTCGAGAGCAGCTGGTTCATCGTGGCGCGGAGGAAGTTCTGCTGCCGGGCCATCCGGCCGAAGTCGCTGCTGCCGTCGGGCAGGTTGTACCGCGTGCGGACATACTTCAGTGCCACGTCGCCCGCGAGCTTCTGCCACCCGGCATGCCACTCGTAGCGCTGCGACGTGTCGTAGAAGGCCTGCGGTATGTAGACCCTGATCCCACCGAGCTTCGTCGTGAGGTCCTTGAACCCGTTCCAGTCGACGGCCGCGAAGTGGTCCAGGCTGATCCCGGTGAAGTTCTGGATCGTCCGGACCATCAGCTTCGGGCCGCCGAGCGAGAAGGCGGCGTTGATCTTGGCTCGGCACCCTTCGAGGTAGAGGGCGTACTTGTGGCATTCCGGCATCGAGATCCAGGTGTCGCGTGGAATGGACACCAACGTGATGGACTCCCGGTTCGCCGGGATGTGGACCAGCATGATCGTGTCGGTACGGTGCGCGCCGACCGTCCACGTACCGTCGTTCAGGTCGCTCGCGATCGAGTCGCCGTTGTTGCCGTTGTCCACGCCGACCAGCAAGATGTCGAGCGCTGAGTTTCCCTCGGAGCGGCCCGGGGGCGGAGTCTTCGTGATCCCGGCGGGAAGCCTCGCGATCTGGTCGAACGCCTGGTTGACGTACCAGTAGTACGCATAGCCGGCGCCGGCGATCGTGACGACGAGCGCGAGCACCGCCGTCACGGCGGTCGCAACCCAGTGGCGCCGGACGAAGCCCCTGCGGCGCGGATCCTTGCGCTTGCCGCCGGTAGGTTCCTCCGCCGGGACGGTTCCTTCGTCAACCGAGTCCAGCGTCGAGGTCTCGTTGCCCGATCGATCCGCCGGTGCGTCCGCGCGGCGGCGGCCGAGACGCCCTGCGTCCGGTGGAACGCCCCCGCTCGTCGCCCCGTCCTCGGATGCCGGCTGGTCCATGCTCTCCCTGTCTGCGTGTCCAGCGGCCCATTGTGCCAACCAAACCTGGGAAGCAAAACCGGACGGTCCTTGCGGCCGGTAGCTCACGCTTCGACGAGCAGTGTCATCGGTCCGTCGTTGACCAGCGAAACCTGCATCGGTGCCCCGAATCGCCCGGTTGCGACATCTGCGCCGAGGGCGCCCAGTGCCTGGCAGAACTCCTCGTACAGCGGCTCCGACACATCGGCGCCCGCTGCCGCGGACCAGGATGGACGCCGTCCCTTGCTCGTGTCGGCGTACAGCGTGAACTGGCTGACGACGAGCAGCGGCGCTCCGACGTCGGCCGCCGACCTCTCGCGATGCAGCACCCGGAGATTCCATACCTTGCCGGCGAGACTTGCCGCGGCGGCACGGTCGTCGCCGTGGGTGACGCCGAGCAGCACGAGCAGTCCCGGCCGGTCGATCGCCGCGACGATGTCGTCGTCGACCGAGACGCTGGCCCGGGTGACCCGCTGGACCAATGCGCGCATGTGCCTCCTCGCTCGGCGCCCTCGTGGCACTCTATGGGGCTCGCCTTCTGGCAGCATGGCGCCATGACCGCGGCGGGCAAGACCCTGATCACCGTTGCGCCAACCGGCGCGGAGACCACTAAGGCTGACTTCCCGGCGCTCCCGACGACGATGGACGAGCTCGCCGAGACGGCGGCGACGTGCGAGGCGGCCGGGGCGGCAATGATCCACCTGCACATCCGCGATGCCGAGCACCGCCCGACGCTCGACATCGGGCGCCTAACGGAAGCTGTCACCGTCGTCCGCGAGTCGAGCACGCTGGTCGTCCAGCTCTCCACCGGCGGGTCGGTCCACGATCCACTCGATGACCGGCTGCGGGTGCTCGATGCGGAGCCTGACTCCTGCTCTCTGACGACGGGGACGACCAATTTCGGCGACGACGTGTTCTTGAACCCATGGCCGTTCGTGTGCGAGCTCTACCAGCTGAGCCAGCAGCGTCAGGTCGTGCCCGAGTTCGAGCTGTTCGACCTCGGTCACGTCGCCGCGTTGCACCGGTTGCTGGACGCGTACGGCGTGCCGTTCGGTGGGCGCGTCCACTGCGACCTCGTGATGGGTGTGCCCGGTGGGATGCCGGGAACCGCCGATGCCCTGGTGGCGGCCGTCGCCGCGCTGCCCGACCCGGTCACGTCGTGGAGCGCGACGGGGATTGGCAGGACCACGATGGCCGTGGCGTTCGCCGCCCTGTCGAAGGGCGGTCACTTGCGGGTCGGGATGGAGGACACGCTCACGTTCTCCCGCGGTGTACCCGTGGCCCACAACCAAGAGCTGGTCGACCGAGCCGCCGAGCTGGCAAGGATCGCCGGTCGGCCACCGATGACCCCGCCCGAGGCGCACGAACTGCTGCGGACCCGAGCGGTGGCGGCCGCATCCTGAGTGAGCGACCGCAGTGGCGGATACACTTCGGTCGTGGAGGCATTCTTCGTCACGCTACTCATCGTCGTCGGCATCATCGTCGCCTGGTTCGCCGCGCTCGCGGTGGTCCAGCTCTTCCGCGGGCAGGCCTGACCGTACGCGTGCCCGGCGACACGCCTCCCGAGCTTCATCCCGACCTGCTGCCGGTCGGATTCCTGCTCGGGGGCTGGCACGGCAACGGGCATGGCGACTATCCGACGATCGACCGCTTCGAGTTCCAGCAGGAAGCCGCGTTCACGCACGACGGCAGACCGTTTCTGTACTACGTCAGTCGGAGCTGGGAGCTCGACTCCGACGGACAACCGGCCAGACCCCGCGGAATGGAGAGCGGCTTCCTGCGGATGCAACCGGTTGGCGACGTGGAGTTCCTGCTGGCCCACGCCACCGGCTACGTCGAGCTCTACTACGGCAGGGTCGAAGGTGCGAAGATCGAGCTGGCCACCGACGCGGTCGTCCGCAGCACATCCGCGAAGGACTACACCGCCGGCCACCGTCTCTACGGCGTGGTTGACGGCGACCTGCTCTGGACCTACGACATGGCCGCGGTCGGACAACCGCTCCAGTCCCATCTGTGGGCGCGCCTTCGGCGCGACTGAGGCGCGTCATTGACGTCCGTGGGCGGCGGCACCGGTGAGGTCGCGCACCGCGCTCAGCAGCCGGTCGACGTCGCGATCGTCCGTGTACGGCGCGAGGCCGACCCGGATCGCGCCGGCGTCGCCGAGACCGAGCCACCGGGATGCCTCGAGCGCGTAGAAGCTTCCGGCGGGTGCGTTGACGCCGCGCGCAGCAAGTGACTCGTACGCCTGCTGCGACGACAGCCCGCGCACGGAGAACAAGACGGTCGGGGTGTGCCGAGCCGGTCGCCCGTGCCGCTGAATGCCGTCGATCGCGTCCAACCCGGCCACCAGGCGTTCGAACAGACCGTCCTCGTACTCCTCGACGGCGGACATTGCTGCGACCAGGCGGTCCCGGACGGCGTCGCCCGGGTCGGCCGGTACGAGCTCGGCGATGAAGGCGACGGTCGCCTCGACACCGGCAAGGAGCTCGTACGGAAGCGTGCCAAGCTCGAAACGGTCCGGAACCTGGTCGCTGGCGGGCAGCAGCTTGTCCGGCCAGATCGTCGCGAGCAGATCTGCGTCCGCGTGGACCACGCCGAGGTGCGGGCCGAAGAACTTGTAGGGCGAGCACGCGAAGAAGTCCGCGCCGAGCGTTGCCACGTCGACCGACGCGTGCGGGGTCAGATGCACACCGTCGACATAGACGACCGCACCGACGTCATGGGCCGCGGCCGCGATCGCGGCAACGTCGGGTCGGGTGCCGAGCAGGTTGGAGGCTGCCGTCAGCGCGACCAGCCGGGTGCGCGGCGACAGCAGCCCTGCGACCGCATCCACCGGTAGCTCACCCGTCTGCCGGTCGAACGGCGCCCAGCGGACCGTGACGGGGGAAGAGTCAGCGGCACGGACCCAGGGCCGGATGTTCGCGTCGTGGTCGAGTCGGGTGACGATGATCTCGTCGCCGTCGACCCATTGTCGTGACAAGGCCCGCGCGAGGTCGAACGTGAGCTGCGTCATCGACCGACCGAAGACCACACCATCGGCACGCCCGCCGAGCAGCGCCGCGATCGCCTCCCGGGCGGCGACCACGGCGTCTTCGGCACGCCGTTCGGCCGCGGTCACGATGCCGCGGTTCGATACTCCCGCACACATCAGGCTGGCGACGGCGTCGGCGACGACCCGCGGAGTCTGAGATCCACCCGGCCCGTCGAAGTAGGCGACGTCGTGCAGGAGAGCCGGGAACTCGGCGCGTACCCGGGGGATGTCGAGCTTCATGTGCCTCATCCTGCCCTGGCGTATCGCCGACCGGTCACTGGGCAAGTGTGAGCACGATCAAGGCCGCATTCATGGCGATGATGACAGCAGCGATGATGCCGGCGACAACGGTCGTGGCGGTCCGGTTGACCAGGATTCCCATGACCTCCACGCGCCTGGTGAGGAGGAGCAGGGGAATCAGGGCGAACGGGATGCCGAACGACAGCACGACCTGTGACAGGACGAGGGTCCGAGTGGGGTCGACGCCGATCGCGAGGACAGCCACCGCCGGTGTCAGCGTGACCAGCCTCCTCACCAGCAGTGGGATTCGGCGCCGGAGGAAGCCCTGCATCACGACTTGGCCGGAGTATGTCCCGACACTTGATGCGGCAAAGCCGGAGGCGAGCAGAGCGAGCGCGAGGGCGGACGCCGCGACCGGACCCAGCTCGGCATGGATGCCCGCGTGGGCTTGCTCGATCGTGTCGATCGTTGGTCCGCGACCATAGAACACCTGGGCAGCGACGACGACGAGGGCCAGGTTCATCAGACCGGCAATCGTCATCGCTGTCACGACGTCGACGCGTTGGCTGCGCACGAGGGCACGGCGCTGCTCGTCTGTGTCGCGGACGTACCGATCGTGCGTCAGCGCACCGTGCAGATAGATCGCATGGGGCATCACCGTTGCGCCCAACATCCCGGTTGCGAGAACCAGGCTGTCGATCCCGTCGAAGCGCGGGACGACTCCCTCGGCGAGTGCGCCCGGGCTCACGCCGGCCGCGACGACGTTGTAGAGGAAGCCCAGCAGGATGACGGCGAGCAACCCGGTGATGGCTGCCTCGAACGGTCGGTGCCCGCGGGTCTGGAACGCGAGCAGCGCGAACGCGACGGCGGCGGTGATCACGCCCCCGACGATCAGCGGTACCTCGAACAACAGCTGCAACGCAATCGCCCCACCGAGGACCTCGGCGAGGTCTGTGGCAATCGAGATCAGCTCGGCTTGTACCCATAGGCCCCAGACCACCGGTTTCGAGAACCGCGATCGGCACAGCTCCGGCAGGCTCTGGCCCGTGGCGATCCCCGACTTCGCGGAGAGGTACTGGATGAGCATCGCCATCAGGTTCCCCACCACGACCACCCAGACGAGTAGATAGCCGTACCGCGCGCCGGCACTCAGGTTGGTGGCGAAGTTGCCGGGGTCGACGTACGCAATCGCCGCGACGAAGGCCGGACCCAGCAGCGGGAACGGCCCACGTACCCGCGCGCGCGCCAAGGACTCGGCTGGTGGTTGGCGCAGCCGGCCTGCCCTCATCTGACGCGTCACGGGGGGAGTCTTGCAGAGGCGGAAAAAAGGTCCCGCGACACCAATCCGGGTCAGGGCCGGTGACGAACCTCACGACGGACGCCTCTGTCGAGTGTCCCAGCAGCCTGGCGACGGGAGGAGATTCGTGCGCCTGCCACACCCTCGAACCCTCCGGTGAGCGCACCTTCGTTCAGACATTCGGCGGGCCATCCGGCCCGCATCCCACAGATCTTTGGAGGATCCGTGTTCGGAAAACAAGTAGTCACCAACATGATCGAGCGGAGCGCCGAGAATGAGTCGGACCGCCGCCGCTTTCTGCGCAGCGCAGGGCTGGCCGGACTCGGTGTCGTCGGGGCGTCGACACTGGTTGGAGCCGACGCAGGCAGTGCATTCGGCGCACCGAGCGACGCAGCAATCTTGAACTTCGCGCTCAACCTCGAGTACCTCGAAGCGGAGTTCTACTCCAACGCGGCGTTCGGGCACGGGCTGGACGACGGTCTCACCCACGGTAGAGGTCGTCGCGGGCGGGTAGTCGGCGGGCGCAAAGTCAAGTTCTCGACGCCCGCCGTCCATCGGTATGCGGTCGAGATCGCGCATGACGAGGTGTCCCACGTCCAGTTCCTGCGCAAGGCCCTCGGCGGTGCCCGGGTCGCGCGGCCGGCGATCAACATCAGGCACAGTTTCACGGCCGCGGCACGTGCCGCGGGCCTGATCAACGCGCACCAGACCTTCGACCCGTACGCGAACGAGAACAACTTCCTGCTCGCCGCGTTCATCTTCGAAGACGTGGGCGTGACGGCGTACAAGGGTGCCGCCCCGCTGATCCACAACAAGACCTACCTGGAGGCCGCAGCCGGCATCTTGGCGGTCGAGGCGTATCACGCCGGGATCATCAGGACCAATCTGTACGGTAAGGGTCTGCAGAAGCAGGCGCGCGCCATCTCGACGGCACGGGACAGTCTCGACGGGCAGAGCGACGACGACCAGGGCATCGGCAGCCGAGACAGGGCAAACCTCGTCCCGGCTGACCGGAACTCGATCGCGTACAGCCGGACGGCTCCGCACGTGCTCAACGTCGTCTACCTCACCCCGAAAAAGGCGACCAAGGGCGGGTTCTTCCCGCACGGCGTCAACGGCTTGATCCACACCAGTGGCGGCAAGTGACACCGACGACGGTCTAGTGCCGAGTCCGGCTTCAAGGAGGCTGACATGACAGAGACAACTGGGTGGCTGGTGCTGGCCCTGTCGTCTGCGCGGATGCTGTGGCTTCTCGCCGCAGGCAGACGTCGTACGGCGGGTTCTCGACCAGCATGGGTACCACGCAGAAAGACATCATGACGACCGACCTCGTTCGGACGCCATGACGCCACCCGTCCGGGAAACCTGACGGGCGCCCTGGTCCCGAGTCCTCCCCCGGGACCAGGGCGTCGGTGGTGGCCGCTGCTGGCCGCGCTCGCGACGAGAACGGCGAGCACCCGCGACCGGACGTGGCGAGCAAACACCCTAGACTTGAGCGGTGGAGCTGAAGCAGGAGTTGCGGTCACGTGGCTATCGCCTCACGCCGCAACGCCGCAAGGTGCTCGACGCCGTCACCGAGCTCGTGCACGCGAGACCGGACGACGTCAACTCATACCTCCTCGACCACGGAGAGACGATCAACCTCTCCACGATCTACCGCACGCTCGAGCTGCTCGAAGGGCTCGGCCTCGTGACGCACGCGCATCTGGGTCATGGCGCACCGACGTACCACTCATCGGCGGTGCCGGACCATCTGCACCTGGTGTGCCACGACTGCGGCTCCGTCACCGAAGCCAGCACCGGGCTGGCCGCGGGACTGGTCGATCGGCTGCGTCGAGACCACGACTTCGAGCCCGAGGTCACCCACCTGACGATCTTCGGCCGCTGCAAGGCATGCGCTGATGAGCTGGCGTAGCCCGCTGCTCCGGACGGACGGCGCCGTCGAGGGTTCCGGTGTCGACGGCGGGGTCGCAGCACACTACGGCGCTCCGTTCGGAGAGCAGCGGGCTCTTGTCGCGGGCACCGCGTTCGTCGACCTCTCGCACCGTGGCGTGGTGGCCGTCTCCGGACCGGACCGTACTGCGTTCCTGAACTCGTTGACGACCCAGGACTTCGCAACGCTCGGTTGCGACGAGGACACCGTCGCGCTGATCCTCGACCAGCAGGGCCATGTTGAGCATGTGTTGGAGGGACGCGACGACGGGTCGGTGTTCTGGGCGCACGTCGAGCCCGGCACCGCTGAGCCGCTGGTGCGGTGGCTCGACTCGATGCGTTTCCTGATGCGGGTCGAGGTCGACGACAAGACCGGCGACGTGGCTGCCCTGCTGCTTCCCGACGGGCGCATTCATTTCGTACCGCGCTCGGAGGTGGCGCTCAACGTCACTGGCACCGCAGCCGGAACGTGGGCGTACGACGCGCTGCGGATCGCCGACGGGCGGCCCCGACTCGGGCTCGACACGGACCACAAGACGATTCCCAACGAGGTCGGTTGGATCGGCAACGCCGTCCACCTCGCCAAGGGTTGTTACCGGGGGCAGGAGACCGTCGCCCGTGTTCACAACCTTGGCCGACCGCCGCGGCGCCTCGTCAAGCTGCATCTGGACGGCTCAGCCGACCGGCTGCCCGCACATGGCGCTGACGTCCTGGACCCGTCCGGCCGACCGGTGGGGCAGATGGGCTCGTCGGCGCGGCACTACGAGCTCGGCCCGATCGGGCTCGCCCTCGTCAAGCGCTCGACGCCGACGGACTCGACCCTGCTCGTCGCGGGAATTGCAGCGGCCCAGGAGGTCCTCGTGGATCCCGACGTCGGGCTCCACGTCCGGGCGCGACTCTGACCGCGACCAACAGCCCGGTGCGACACGACTCCGGCTGGACGCTGGGTCAACAGTCCCGACCTCGTAAGGACATGTCGTTGCGTTCGGCTGACCGAGCGCAGGAGTCTGGCCTGTTTTCGGCGCCCAGGCTAGCCTGCAGGGACTGGACCTTTGTCTCGCATAAGGAGCATCAGATGGCCTCTCGTCTCAACCCATACATCAGCTTCACCGACAATGCACGGCAAGCGATGGAGTTCTACCAGGGCGTCTTCGGCGGCACCTTGGCGCTGAACACCTTCGGTGAGTTCGGCGCGCAGCACTCTCCCGAGGACGCTGACCAGATCATGCACGGGATGCTCGAGACCGACAGCGGATTCACACTGATGGGCGCCGACACCCCCGCTGGGATGGAACACAACCCCGGTAACAACATCGCAGTGAGTCTGAGCGGCGACGACGCCGACGAACTGCGCGGCTACTGGGAGAAACTCTCCGACGGCGGCAACGTGTCGGTCCCCTTGGAGAAGCAGATGTGGGGCGATGAGTTCGGCATGTGCGCGGACCAGTTCGGTATCGCTTGGATGGTCAACATCGTCCAGCCAAGCTCCTGATCGGCCGATTCTTGGGCCGCTGATCCGAGTCCTCGTTCGCTGCCAACGCCGGGCGGCCGGAGGTTAGGGTTCTTGGTCATGGCGGAGATCGTGTTGCGCGTCAGGCTGATCGGCGGCGATCACATGGACGTCAGGTACGACGAACCTGACAGTGTCGACGCCGAGGAGCTCATCGGGCGTGTCATCTCGACGCTTGCTCAGGACTCTGGAGTGCTTCACACCAGACATGGTGACCGGCTCGTCGTTCTGTACGGCCGGGGCGTTGCCGCGATCGAGGTGGCGCCACGTGGCGCGGTTCTGTGACTGAAGGCGGCCGCGTCTAGCCCACCGCATTGATTCGAGACGACCACCTCGCACGCCCTCTTGTACGACATGGTCCCGGGGGGTAGGGAGTCCGGCAGCCTGGCGCGCCGGACTGCTCGCCGGCGAGTCGTACGTCGGCGCCGCGTGCGCCCGCGCCGAGCCCTGGACGTGGTCGGCAGTCGTCGGACCCATGCATCCCTCGACCAACACTGTCGCAACCATCACAGTCCAACGGGGATGAAGACAACGAACTGAGACAGCGGAGCGACTCAGCCACGACTTCACCCACGTTGTCTGCACTTCACCCAGGAAATTTCCTGGGTGAAGTGCAGACGTCCCACGTAAACATGGGAAAGCTGAGGTTAACGGCGGGAGGTCAGTTGATGTCGAACTCGCCGGGTTCAGCAGGAAAGGAAGTCGTCGATGGATCGCCGCAAGCCCGCGACGTCGAGGCCGTGTGCAGCGTCATGGTCGGCGATCGTGCCGTAGCGGCGCAGCTCCGCCTGACGCACTCCGAGGCCGAGAACGCGATGCCGGACCGCGCGCAGCGCGTCGCTCACCTGCGCGACGGAGGTGCCGGCGAGGTACGGCTCGACCAGGACGACGTCGGGTTCGGTGAGCGTCGACCGCAGGCTGTCCGCGTCGAAGGGTCGCACGGTAGTGGCGTAGAGCACCGTGACGTCGCGTTTCGCGGTCGCCGCCAGCACCCGCTCGATCATCGGCCCCACGCCGATCACGGTGCCGGCGTTGCCGTGCCGCAGCATCGTCATGTGCCCATCGCCGATGTCGTAAGGCTGGGCATTCGAGGTGACGTCCAGGCGCACGTAGACCCGATCCTCGCCGGCGACGGCGCGGCGCAACAACGCCTCGGCCTCGTCCGGGTGACCGGGTACGTGCACCGTCCACCCGTCCAGAGTGTCCAGCAGGGCGACGTCACGGTGCCCGAAGTGGGTCTGGCCGCCGGTCGGCCAGCCGTACGAACCGCCGGCACTCACCAGCAGTGCACCGACGCCCTGGTGTGCCAGGTCGAGCTTGACCTGCTCGAAGGGTCGCTCCAGCAGGAAAGGCGGGAACGTGTGCACGATCGGGCGCAGTCCGGTGAGTGCCAAGCCTCCTGCGACTCCGAGCATCAGCTGCTCGCGGATCCCGACGTTGAGGATGCGTTCGGAGACCGGAGCAGACATTACGGGGTCGAGATAGCCGGCACCGATCTCGGCCAGCACCAGCACCCGGCGGCGGTCTCCCCTCAGCAGCTCCGGGACCAGCCGGTAGAAGCGTTCACGCTGTTCCTCCGCGGCCGCCGTTGTCGGATCGGCTTCCGCGTTCACGGCTGCACTCATGCGGCGACCCCTGTCTCGATGTGCGCGACGACCGCCAACGGCCGGTCGGAGTGCTTCGCGTTGAATGCCCGGCGAAGCGCGCCGTGATCGCGCCCGTCGACGTCGATGGTGGCCCAACCCTCGACTCCGAATCGGGACGCAATCCCACCGGGCCAGCCGAGTCCATCTGAGTCGTTGTCGACGACGACTGCGGTGAGCCGGTCGAGGGCGGATCGGCCGGCGTACTGAATCGCCTCCGCGTTGCTGCCTTCGTCGAGCTCGGCATCACCGGTGAGCACGATTACGCGGGGAGCCGTACGCTCGGTGAGCCTCAAACCGATGGCCACGCCAACGGCCAGCCCGAGCCCATGTCCCAACGAGCCCGAGCTGATCTCGGCACCGTGGACAAGAGTCGCGTCCGGGTGGTAACCGAGCGGGGACTCAAAGGATCCGAAGCTTCGCAGTTCGTCGCGGTCGAGGAACCCGTGCGCGGCCAGCACGGCGTAGTAAGCCATCGGGCCGTGTCCCTTGGACAGCAGGAATCGGTCGCGGTCCGGGTCGTCGGGGAAGTTCGGGGCGACGCGTAGGACATCGCGGTAGAGCACCCACAAGACGTCAAGGGTTGAGGTGGAGCTCGGATCGTGCTTCTCGTCACCGGTCATCAACGTCATCAGTGCCGGAAGCTCCGAGTAGGGCAGCGTCGAGGTCATGCAGCCATCCTGAAACCTAAAGGAAGGTTGAGGTCAAGCCCGGCGTCAGACCCGAGCCACGCGGGCGAGCACCAACGCAAGCGCGAACAGGGGCACTGCCCACGCCAGTGCCCCCAGCGAACCCTCCAACGGTGCCAGCAGGGTGCGGGGACGGATCTGACACGTCGTGTCGTCGTCGTAGATGAGCATGCCGGTGACGTCACGTAGGCGTCGCCGGATCTGTCGGGCCGGAGTACTGAGCTTCCGCTGCGCGCTGGCCAGGGCGATCGCACCGGCCGTCGCGGCCACGACAGCAAGCGTCGACGCGCCGCTCAGCGTCGGCGCCTGGGCAAGAAATCCGACGACAACCGGAAACCCGCCCCATCCGGCGGCGAAGACGAGCTCGGTGTGCATCCGACCGCCCCACAGCTCGAGGTTGTAGCCGAGGACGAGGGCCACGCCGACGACGATGAAGGGAACCAACCGCGGTCCGCTCTGGGCGACGCCGAGCGCACCGAGTCCGGCGGCGCCGACCAGACCAGATGTTGCGAGAGCAACAAGGGTGCGGTCGGAGATCGCGGTACCCAGCGGGCGGCCGTGCAGCTCGTCGAGAGCATGCGCGGCGACGCCCACGGCCAGAAAGAATGCCAGCACAGTCGCGCCGAGCGCCCGCCAGTCCAGCGCGGGCGAGAGGGCCGCGCCGATCACCGGGTACGACAGGTGCCACAGGGTGTACGGCGGGTGCAGAAGGGTCCATCCATCCGCCCAACGTCCCCCACGCCGGGCGTAAAAGGCCGCCCGCGCGGTCCGCGGGTCCTCAGTCACCGCTCTTGCGTCCCCACATGACCAGGCCGCCACCGAGGCTCATCGACCGGGTCGTCACCTGCTCGACCCCCGCGGCGCGCCAAGCCGCGACAGTCCACGGGACCGGGTAGCTGCGGTAGTGCGCACTGATCGACGGACCGAGGAAACGGCCCACCGCGAACCACTCGGCGCCGCCGGTGATCAGTCCGGCCACCGGCAGGACCAGCCGGGTGTAGGCCAGCCAGCCGAGCCTCCACGTCGACCGCGACGGTACGAGGAACTCAAGGCTCGCGATCGTCCCACCCGGACGGACCACCCGCGCCAGCTCGCGTATGGTCGCCGCCGGGTCGGCGACGTAGCGCAGCAGGTAGCTGAATGTCAGGGCGTCGAACGAGCCGTCGGGAAACGGCAGCTGCTCGGCGCGTCCCACCGCCAGCCGGATCCTCCCGTCCTGTCCCCGTTCGCTGACCCGCTGGCGTCCGCGCCGCAGCATCTGCTCGTTGAGGTCGATCCCCGTCACGGTTGCGTCGGTGTGCGTGGCAAGCGCCAGGGCGATTCCTGCAGTGCCCGTTGCCACGTCCAACACCTGACCCGGTCCGCGAGGCGTGTTCACGACGCTGTCGACCAACGCTGCGCGCCATCGCCGGTTCTGTCCGAACGAGAGAACCTCGGCCAGGGCGTCGTAGCGGGTGGGCAGCCCGTCGAACAGCTCCCGCGCGAACGCATTGGGCTCGCTACGGGATCGTTGCATGGGCTCCATCGTCGGACCTCTTCCACGAATTGGCGTACGCCGGCGCCACCACAGTCTTGTCGACCGGCGGCAAGAGCGCCGCCCGAGGGTCCTGATCCTGACCGCGGTGCTGTTTCGGTTGGGTAACTATTCGAGGACGGGCGGCGTCGGGTACGACAGGGGGCGCTGAGACTGTTGCGAACACCTCATGACATCTGAACGGGATCGGGGGCCTGCTATGGACGATCAGAACGTGGGGATCGGGATCCACGGGTTGCGATGGCGGCGCGTGCTCGACGCTGACAGTCGTCGAGTTGCGATCCTCCCTTCGCCGGGGCGGTGGCCTGCTCCCGGACAATTCTGATCGGCACGGTCATTCGGGTCGAGGATGGAAGTCGGCCGCGGCGCATGGTGACCACATTTCGCGTCACCGACTGGCTCAAGCCGACCCACGGACCTGAGCGCGCCAAGATCGAGACCGCAGACATCGCCGCGGACGGTATGTACGAGCGCTGGCGGCCTGGGACGCGGCTCTTCGTCGCGATTGACGTCGACCCGACGGTCTTGCCGAACTGGTCCCGAGACCTTCGGCGGGCCGCGCCCTACCGGCGTGCAATCCCAGACGCCAGGTCGCTCACCTGCCCGTACGGACCTTCGTAGACACCCGATGGCGCCGAGCAGGGTGGAGCGGTCGAGGGACGATGTCGCAGACGTCGGAGGATCATGATGAGACGGCGTGAAGTCCTGCGGTCGTTGGCACTGACCGGCGGTGGACTGGTGGCCGGGCTGCTGGTGTCGAGTTGCGGCGACGATCGCCAGGCGGCGCCGCCTGGCGGTCCGGGCGTCGGCCGCAGACCCGGGCTCGCAGTCGCCGATGTCTCGCGTGCCCGCGGGTCAGCCTCGGCACAACCGGACGCGGCCGGGGCGGTTCGGGCGTTCGCGGCGGATCTGTACGGCAGCCTGGCGGCGTCGACGTCCGGGAATCTGGTCTGCTCGCCTTACTCGATTGCGGTGGCGTTGGCCATGACCCGCAACGGTGCCCGCGCCTCAACGGCGCACCAGATTGACGCTGTCCTGCACGCCCCGCCGCTGGACAAGTTCAACGGCGGCCTCAATGCCCTGACGCAGCACGTGGACGGACTGGCGGGCGAGCAGGTGCGCCGTGACAAGACCAAGGCCACGATCGCCTTGGACGTGGCGAACTCTTTGTGGGGTCAGCGCGACACCGCCTGGAGGTCGGCATTCCTCGACGCCCTGGCACGCAACTACGGCGCGGGAATGCGGCTGGTCGACCACCGAACCCGGTCGGCGGCGGCGCGGATCCTCATCAACAGGTGGACCGCCGAGCAGACGCACGGGCGGATCAGCCACATCATTCCTCCCGGCGTGCTTGACGACCTCACCCGGCTCGTCCTGGTCAACGCGGTCTACCTCAAGGCTCCGTGGGAGGAGACGTTCACGGCCAGGTCGACGCGGCTCCGTCCGTTCCATCTTGATGACGGCTCGCAAGTCGACGCGCAGACGATGAGCGCCGGGTTGTCGGAGGCATCCTACGGAGCCGGCCCTGGATGGAAGGCGGTCCGACTCTGTTACGCCGGCCGCCGGATCGCGATGACGGTGGTCGTGCCCGACGGACGATCCCTGGACGAGCTGGAGAGCTCACTGGACGGGCCGGCCCTCACCCAGGTCATGACCGGCCCCCGTCCCGTCTCCGAGCTATACCTTCGGTTGCCACGGTGGAGGTTTCGCGTTCAAGCCAGGCTCAACGGCACGCTGTCCAGGCTCGGCATGCCCATCGCCTTCGATCCCTCCGGGGCCGACTTCAGCGGCATGACCGCCGACGAACAGCTCTACATCAGCCACGTACTTCATCAGGCGTTCATCTCAGTTGACGAGCACGGCACCGAAGCCGCCGCAGCGACCGCGGTCGTGGTGGCCGCGTCGTCGGGATCATCACGATCGGTCGTCGTCGACGTGGACCGGCCCTTCTTGTTCGTCATCCACGACCTCCAGACGTCGACACCTCTCTTCGTCGGCAGGGTGAGCGACCCCACCGGATGAGCTTCCCCGTCATCGACCGGGGGTCAGGTCGCGGTAGCGGGCTTCGAGGGTGCAGTACACGCCGTAGCAGATCAAGCCGAGCGCAAGTGCAGCCAGTGTGAAAGGGCCGTAGGCAGAGCGCTCCACGGTACGGAAGGTCGCATCCAGTCCCTTGGTCTGCCCCGGCTCGTCGAGTGCAGCGGCTCTGAGGATGAAGACACCGACGAGCACAAAGACGACGGCGCGCGCGACGCAGCCGACGGCGCCGAGCGCGCGGACGGCGGCGCCGAACAGTCGGGGCCGCAGCCGAGTCGTGAACCGCTCCTGAAAGGTGAGCCGCACCGACCGACGGCCCAGCTCTGCACCGCCCACCACGACCACAATGCCGAGCAGGACAAGGAGCAAGCGCCCGGCCCCTGAGCGCAGCAAGGTTGCGGTAACGGCCGTGTCCTGCCGGTGCTCCGAACCGGCAGTACCACCGGATTTTCGGATCGCAAGGAGCACGGAGACGGTGCTGACGCAAAACGCGGCGTACAACAGGCATCCCCAGGTCGAGACCGCGCGCTGACGCCACCGCCCGAGTGTGCTGTCGGCGTGTCGCGGTCGAAAGACCGCCTCGACGAGCTGGGTGAGTGCGTAGCCGGCGAATCCGGCCGCGAGGAGCGTCAGCGGTACGGGCCCCCACGAGAGCCGAGCGGCCTCCTGGACGGCCCCCGTACCGCTCGCCGGTTCGGTCGTACGCCCATGTGCGAACAGGGCGAGCCGAAGGGTGAGGTAGCCGACGAGAAGGTACACGACGGCGCGAGAGACCAAGCCGAACTGGGACAGGGCGCGCAGCAAGCGGCCCGACGTGCCCGCCGCTAGTGTCTCGGCCGCGTCCGCCAACCCGGTTTCGGCCGCATCTCGACGCTCCGCAACGTCCGGCGTACGCCTCGCCTCGGCCTCCCGGCTCATTGCGACGTCAGGGGATGTCGGTAGGGCCGTTCGAGGCCTCGACCGCGAGCGGCTTCTCGCTCTCGGGTGGTACCGCTGGATTCGCCGCGGCGGCCTCGCGAGACAAGAACGAGCTGAGCTCGGCGATGGTCGTCATCAGGGGAGCGGGAAACACGACGGTGGTGTTCTTGTCGACGCCGATCTCGACCAGGCTCTGGAGGTTCCGTAGCTGCAACGCCAACGGGTGGGCCATCATGGTGTCTGACGCGTCGCCGAGCGCGGCTGCGGCCAAAGACTCCCCCTCGGCATTGATGATCTTTGCTCGCTTCTCCCTCTCGGCCTCGGCCTGGCGGGCCATCGCGCGCTTCATGCTGTCGGGCAGTTGAATGTCCTTCAGCTCCACCAGCGTGACCTCGACCCCCCAGTCGACGGTGGTGACGTCGAGGATCTCGCGGATGTCCATGTTGATGCGGTCGGTTTCCGACAGCGTCTCGTCGAGCGTGTGTTGGCCGACGACCTTCCGCAGCGTGGTCTGAGCGATTTGATCAATGGCAGCACGCACGTTCTCGATCGCGACGACGGACTTCACGGCATCGATCACCCGGAAGTACGCGACGGCGGATACATCGACGCTGACGTTGTCTCGGGTGATGATGCCCTGCGATTGGATCGGCATGGTCACGATGCGCAACGAAACCCGGTGCAGGACGTCGACGACCGGGATGAGCAGCCGGAAACCGGGTTGGCGCGGTCCGAGAACCCGGCCGAGCCGGAACACAACTCCCTGTTCGTACTGCTTGACGATCCGCACCGACAGACCAGGGCCCAGCAGCAGGGCAAGCAGTATGACGACGATGACAACGATCAGGACGACGCTCATGGTGAGCCTCCACAGTACCCTCACCGCAGATCGGTACCCCGGGACGAGAGGAACATAGCCATCACCAGGGCTCGGCCACGAACTCCGCAGGTCCGAGACCGGTCTCTTCAGGCCGTCTGCTGGTCCAGGTGCTGAAGGAGATCGTGGGCGGCAAGCTCCACTTCCTTGTGTCGCCACTCAGCGGCACGGCAGACGCAAGCGATCAGACCGGTGCGATGGACGCGACGGAAGTCTCCGTAGACGAATGCGTAGCGGGCCTTGGTCTCGTCGCTCGCGCCATCCGTCACACCGAGGTGCCATTCGGCGTACTCATCCCATGAGTGCGACTTCAGGAACGTGTTCTGGCCAGCGGCGGTGGGCTGGACCGCACCCCAGTCGCTGTCCAGGACGTACTGGCGACTGTCGATGAGCCGGCGCGCCCTCGCGACGCCGCGCTCGTTGACCGAGTACGAAGCCATCGCCTGACCCGTCCTTCAGTCGTTGATCATCCCGGCGCCGACGGTGACGCCCGTCGCCTCGTCCATCAAGATGAACGACCCGGTGGTCCGGTTCTTCTCGTACGGGTCGCAGAGCAGCGGCACGGTCGTCCGCAGCCGAATCCGCCCGATCTCGTTCAGACCGAGTTCCTTGGTGACGAGGTCGCGGTGCAGCGAGTTGACGTCGAGGCGGTACTGCACGTCCTTGACGAGGGCACGGGCGTTGCGCGTGGTGTGCTTGATGGCGAGCTTTTGCCGAGGTCGCAGCGGCGCGTTGGCCATCCAGCACACCATTGCATCGATGTCCTGGCTCGGCCGCGGAGCATTGTGCGGACGGCAGATCATGTCGCCGCGTGAGACGTCGAGATCGTCGGACAGGCGCACGGTCACCGACATCGGTGGAAAGGCCTCGTCGATCTCCTCCGTGTAGACGTCAATCCCCGCGACGGTACTGGTGAACCCTGACGGCAGGACCAAGACCTCGTCACCCCGCTTGAGCACCCCACCGGCAACCCGGCCGGCATAGCCTCGGTAGTCGTGGTGCGCGTCGGACTTCGGGCGGATCACGTACTGCACCGGAAACCGGACGTCGTGCAGGTCCCGGTCCGACGCGACGTGCACGTTCTCGAGGTGGTGTATCAGCGACGACCCCTGGTACCAGGGCATGTTGTCCGACCGGATCACGACGTTGTCACCGTCGAGAGCCGAGATCGGGATGATCGTCAGGTCGGGGATCGTCAGCTTCGTCGCGAACGACGTGAACTCTGCATGGATCTTGCCGAACGTCGACTGGTCGTAGTTGACGAGGTCCATCTTGTTGACACACAACACCAGGTGCGGGACACGTAGCATCGACAAGATCACCGCGTGGCGACGCGACTGCTCGGTCAAGCCCTGACGGGCGTCGACGAGCACCAGGCCGAGGTCGGCCGTGGATGCGCCGGTGACCATGTTGCGGGTGTACTGCACATGGCCCGGCGTGTCGGCGATGATGAACTTGCGCTGAGGCGTCGCGAAATAGCGGTACGCGACGTCGATCGTGATGCCCTGCTCTCGCTCCGACCGCAGGCCGTCGGTCAGCAACGCGAGGTCCGTGTAGTCGTACCCACGGGCACTCGACGTCGCCTCGACCGCCTCGAGCTGGTCTTCGAAGATCGCCTTGGAGTCGAGAAGCAGTCGTCCGATCAACGTCGACTTGCCGTCGTCGACCGAACCGGCGGTGGCGAACCGCAGCAGATCCATCAGAAGTAGCCCTCTCGCTTGCGGTCTTCCATCGCGGCCTCGCTGAAGCGATCGTCGCCGCGGGTGGCGCCCCGCTCGGTGACCCGGGCGACGGCGATCTCGTCGATGACCTCGTCGACGGTCGACGCCTCAGACTCGACGCACCCGGTCAGTGTCATGTCGCCGACCGTACGGAACCGGACGGTGCGTTCCTCTGCCGTTTCACCTGCGCGCGGCGTGACGTACTCGCTCTCGCTCATCAGCATCCCGTCACGCTCGATCACCCGGCGCCGGTGGGCGAGGTAGATGGACGGGATGTCGATGCCTTCCTGATTGATGTAGTGCCAGATGTCGAGCTCGGTCCAGTTCGACAGCGGAAAGATCCGCATGTGCTCGCCCTCGTGGGTGCGGCCGTTGTAGAGAGACCACAGCTCGGGGCGCTGGTTCTTGGGATCCCACTGGCCGAACTCGTCGCGGTGCGAGTAGACCCGCTCCTTCGCGCGTGCCTTCTCTTCGTCACGCCGACCGCCACCGAACAACGCGGTGAAGCCGCCGACCTCGATGGCGTGGAGCAGAGTGCCGGTCTGCAGCCGGTTGCGGCTGGTCTTTCCGTCGTCGACGACGACGCGATCCTTGATCGCCTGCTCGACGGACGCGACGATCAGCCGGACGCCCAGCCGGGCGACCCACCTGTCGCGGGTCGAAAGAACCTCTGGAAAGTCGTAGCCGGTGTCGATCTGCAACACGGGGAACGGGATCTTGGCGGGAAAGAAGGCCTTCTCGGCCAACCGCATCATGACGATGGAGTCCTTGCCGCCCGAGAACATCAGGACCGGCTTCTCGAACTCCGCCGCCACCTCGCGGAAGATGTGGACCGACTCGGCTTCGAGCTCGTCGAGCTGGCTCAGCCGATAGTCAACGTGGACCGACATGCAACAGAACTCCAGACAGGGCGTTGGGAACCCGGTCATCCTACCGAGCGAAACCGCGTCGCCCGACCGGAAACCGGCGTTTATCCAGTGATTGCGCCGACATTGAGCCGGCGGTTCCTCCAGCTGCCAGCGAACGACAGTGCCGCCGCGACACTAGGGAAACGACGTCTCGTCCGGGTGCGGCGACCCGTAGCGCGGCAGACCGAAGCTCTTGCGCACCGCGCCCCATCCGAACGGGATCAGAACGGCGACGATCAGACCGATGAGCAGAGCTGTCATCCCGGGTACCTGAAGCATGTAAAGCCCGGTGACCGTCAGCACTACGACGATGCCGCGCCGAACGTAACGCTGGCGCACGCGGGTCGCGGCGCGCGCACCGAGGAATGTGCCAGGCGTCCCCCCGACGATCAGCGGGACCAGTACCGACCAGGTGACGCCGTCGCTGATGACGTGCCCGATCGCCGCCGCGATGACGAGTGGGACGGCCTGCACGAGGTCCGTGCCGACGAGTCGTACCGGCGTGAGTCCTGGGTAGAGCAACACGAGCGCCACCATGATGAGCGAGCCGGCTCCTACCGATGTGACTCCAACCAGCAGCCCGCCGAGGACACCGACAAGGACGGTTCGGACGGGCAAGATGACGGGGTCGTCGTTCGCCGGCGGGCGACCGCGCGCGGTTTCCCGGATCTGGAGGATCAGCCGCAGCACGTACGTCGACGCCGTGAACAACAACGCCACGCCCAGAGCGAACTTGATGAAGTCGATCTGGGCCTGGGACGTCCCCATCACCTGCGCGAGGAAGCCGCCGGCGAACCCTGCCGGAACCGAGCCCACCATGATCCAGCCGGCCAGCCGGAGGTTCGGTTTGCCCTCCCTGGCGTGCACGACAGCGCCCACCGTCCGGTTGACCGCGGCGGCAACAAGGTCGTTCGCGACGGCCGCGTTGGCCGGAACGCCGAGGATGACGAGGGCGGGCGTCATCAACGCGCCACCGCCCATCCCGGTCATCCCGACGACAATTCCGATCGCGAACGCCGCAACCAGAATCTTCAGCGAGTCGGCGTTGAAGATCAGGTCTTGGAGCTGATGCATGCGTATTACTCCCCGTCGCTCGGTGCGGTCAGCCAGCCCTCGTTCGACAGGTGGCCGATGATCTCCTCGAGGCAGTCGGCCACCGTGCGACCGCTGGTGTCGATCGTCAGGTCGGCGTCGACTGGGATCTCGTATGGCGACGAGATGCCGGTGAACTCGGGGATCTCCCCGGCGCGGGCGCGGCGGTAGAGACCCTTGCGGTCGCGGCGTTCGCACTCCTTGAGCGGGGTCGCCACGTGGACGAGCACGAGCCCGCCCCCGGCGTCTTCGACCAGCTCGCGGACCCGGGCCCGAGTGGCTGCGAATGGTGCGATCGGCGAACAGATCGCCGTCCCTCCGTGCCGGGAGATCTCGGCCGCAACGAAACCGATCCGGATGATGTTCGTCTCCCGGTCCTCCCGGCTGAACCCGAGTCCCTTCGAGAGCAGGTGCCGGACGACGTCCCCGTCCAGAGACGTGACGGTGCGTTCGCCGGTCTCCAGCAGATGGTCGGTCAGCGCCCGCGCCAGCGTCGACTTCCCCGACCCGGACAGGCCCGTGAAGAACACCACGAGACCTCGTCGGTCCCGTCGGGGCTGATCTCGCTCGACGATCGCGGCGATGGTTGCCGGTGACGCCCCCTCTCGCGGCCGGAGCAGCAGGACGTCGCCGGCGTACGCGGTCGCGACAATCTGTTCGAGCCAGTGGTCGGTCGTCGGATCACCGTGACGTGCGACCGCGACCGCAACAGTCGTCGCGCGGGGGAGCAGGGCCGCTGCTGCCAGCGTCGTCCTGACCAGGGCGGGAGCCGTCACCCCGCACGGTGACCCGGTTCCGGCGAACGCGAGCAGGACGACGTCGCGTCCGTCGGCGGCCATCCCGATGGTGTCGAGGTCGGCGGCGTTCAGCGGACGCCGTACGACGACGCCGAGCGCGGCCCCCGGGTCGTACGAGGCCGCCGCGGCAGCGGGCGTCAGGTGGAAACGCCGAAACGGGCCGAACTCGCGCGGCCGGCTGTCCCGGACCGGGCCGGCCAGGCCGGTCTGCCCGCGGTCTGCCTGGTACGTCGCTTCGACGTCGAGCCTGCCCAGGAGGACACCCTCGGGATCGAGAAGCTGGACCGATCCGGCCGTCACCGCACTCGCGGCGGTCTCGGAGTCGACGGCGAGGGTGATCGTCGGCTTGCCGTCTGTCGGGACCACGAAGCCGTCCATCGGAGCGAGCACGCCCATCGTCAGCAGCTCGAGGTCGTCGGACTCGCGCGGCGACGGCGTCCACTGCGGCAGGCGGATCGGGTCACCGACCGGTGGCCGAGTCTGCTGGGGCACGCCCGACAGTGTGCCAGCCGATGGCCGGTAAAGTTCGCCGATGTGCGCGACCCGGAAATTCTGATCGACGTCGTACGGTCCGGGTTCGTCGAGGGTCACCACCGCGGCCACGTGGTCGTCTTGGACTCCGACGGTTCGGTCGAGTGGGCGATCGGTGACTCCGATCTTCCGATCTTCCCCCGGTCGTGCAACAAGCCGATCCAGGGACTCGGCATGGTACGCCTCGGTCTGCGGATCGAAGGTCCCCAGCTCGCGGTCGCGGTTGCGAGCCATTCTGGTGAGCCATTTCATCTCGAGGCGGTGCGCGCAATCCTCGCGGGATCGGGTCTCGGGGAGTCGGATTTGCAGACGCCGCCGGACTTCCCCCTGGACGAGACCGCGCGAGTCGAGTACCTGCGCGCCGGCCTGAACAAGTCCCCGGTCGCGATGAACTGCTCGGGAAAGCACGCCGCGATGCTGGCGACCTGCGTGGTCAACGGCTGGCCGACGGCGTCCTACCGTGATCCCGATCACCCCTTGCAGCGGGCGCTTGCGTCGACCTTCTCCAAGGCTGTCGGCGAACCGATTGTCGCGACCGGTGTCGACGGCTGCGGGGCTCCGCTGTTCAGTGCGTCGCTCTGCGGGCTTGCCCGGGCGTTTCGGACGCTTATCGTCGCCAGGCCCGGATCGCCCGAACGCCGGGTCGCCGACGCGATCATCGCCTTTCCCGAGTACGTCAGCGGAAGCAGGCGCGACGAGGCGGCGTTGCTCCGCGCCCTCCCCGGGGCGATCGCGAAGGCCGGCGCGGAAGCCTGCTACGCAGTCGCGCTCCCCGACGGCCGGGCTGTCGCCCTCAAGGTGGACGACGGCCATCCCCGGGCCCGGCCGGTCGTGATGGCCGCGGTGCTGGCCCGGATGGGCCTCGACTCCGAGGCCGTACGCGCAACCGGTGACGCACCGCTGCTCGGCGGTACCGCAGAGGTCGGCCGGCTGCGGTCAGCCCTGTGACCGTGCCCGCGGTTGTTGTGGCGGATTCCCGTGGGCGAGCTTGCATCCGCTAACAATTGCAAGCAGAATGTCCTCGTGGCCAGTATCAGAGTGGGTAGGACCGTCGAGTCACTCGGCGAGTACCTGCGGGAGCAACGGTCGTTCGCGCGGTTGACGCTCAGGCAGCTGGCCGAGCAGGCCGGCGTCTCGAACCCTTACCTCAGCCAGATCGAGCGTGGCCTGCGCAAACCGTCGGCCGAGGTACTCCAGCAACTGGCCAAGGCATTGCGCATCTCGGCGGAGACGTTGTACGTGCGGGCAGGGATCTGGGACCCCGACGAGGACGGCGAGCGCTCCGTCGAGATGGCGGTCCTTGCCGATCCCGAGCTGAACGAGCGGCAGAAGAACGTGCTGCTCGACATCTATGCGTCGTTCCGGCGCGAGACCGCCCGCCACTCTTCAACCCCCGAGGCAGCCGCCGACCCTCTTGAAGCAAGACAAGGATGATCAACATGCCCTCCACGTTCGAGACGTCCATCAAGTCCGCCGTCGACAGCCTCAAGCAGTCGACTCCATTTGCCGCGCTCGTCGGTGCAGGAGACCTCGCCGTCGAGACGCTCCGAAGTGTCCGGGCAGACGTCACCGACCGGCTCTCCAAGATGGAGACCGGCCCGTCCGACGTCGACGATGCCTCGTCCGAGGCGCCGGCGTTCGACCCGCGGACACTGGACCCGCGTCAGATCGACGTCGCGGCGCTCGCCGACGAAGCCAGGGCCCTCGCAGAAAGGGCGCAGCAGAAGGCCGCCGCGTACGTCGCGACGCTGGCCGACGACGTCCGGGCCGTACCCACGGACGTCTCGGCCTTTCCGGCGAAGGCACAGGCGGCATGGGCGGACCTGCTCACTGGTGCGGTGAGCACGTACGAGGATCTCGCCTCTCGGGGCAAGCGGGTGGTGAGTCAGGACGAGAATCCGCCGTCCACTCCGGGTGCCACCACGAATGCGCCGCCGCGGACGGCGTCAACGCCGGCACCTTCCGTGCCGACGCCGCCGTCCGCGAGGCGTGCGACCGCGCCCAAGGCGACAACGAAGGCCACAGCCGCGCAGAAGTCGACGGCGAAGCCGACGACCGCCAAGAAGTCGGCGGCGAGGAGCACGACCACGCAGCGGCCGAAGGCACCTCGCTCGGCGGTGAAGCCCTCGGGAGTGAGCAGCGCGGCGGCCAAGAACACCGTCAAGCGCGCGGCTGCCAAGAACACCGTCAAGAAGACCTGACGCTCGAGCGCCTGGAGTCGATTGGCTCGAGCCCGAGGGGTTCGGTCATCCGCCGTCGCCTGCGAGTTACCCTGAGATGGTGCCGTCTCCGTTCCTGATCGAAGACCAGGTCACGCTGGTTCTGTTCTACGGGTTGCTGCTCGTCAAGGTGTTCGCGCTTGTCGACGCGGTCATTCGCAAGGACGAGCTGTATGTCGCCGCAGACAAGCAGAACAAGGCGTTCTGGCTGCTCCTGCTGGCGGTGTTCCTCGCCTTGCAGGTGGTCATTCCGTCTCCGCTGCACTTCCTCAACCTGATCGGCACCGTCGCGGCACTCGTCTATCTCGCGGACGTACGACCGGCGCTCCGGCAGTTGTCGCAGCGGTAGATCGCTCGGTCAGCTCTTGCGGAGCCGTCCGCGGTGCTTCGCCCGCTCGGCGGCGCTGAGCTCGACCTTGCGGATCCGGGCGGCGTCCGGGGTCACCTCGACGCACTCGTCCTCGCGGCAGAACTCGAGTGACTGCTCGAGTGATAGCACCCGTGGAGGGACCAGACGCTCGAGCTCCTCACCGGTCGACGACCGGACGTTGGTGAGCTTCTTCTCCTTGGTGATGTTGACGTCCATGTCGTCGGCGCGGCTGTTCTCACCAACGACCATCCCCTCGTAGACCTGGGTGGTCGGCGCCACAAACAGCGTCCCTCGCTCCTGAAGCTTGAACATTGCGTACGACGTCGAGACGCCTGCTCGGTCGGCGACGAGCGAGCCAGTGGGACGGGTACGCAGGTTGCCCGACCAGCGTTCGTAGCCGTCGAACACGTGATGGGCGATGCCAGTTCCCCGGGTGTCGGTGAGAAAGTCGGTGCGGAATCCGATCAGCCCGCGAGCCGGAACGATGAACTCCATCCGGACCCAACCCGTGCCGTGGTTGACCAGCTGTTCCATCCGGCCTTTCCGGACCGCCAGCAGCTGTGTCACCACCCCGAGATAATCCTCCGGACAATCGACCGTGAGCCGCTCGAACGGTTCGTGTACGAGGCCGTCGATCTGCCGGGTGACGACCTGCGGTTTGCCGACGGTCAGCTCGTAGCCCTCGCGGCGCATCTGCTCGACGAGGATCGCGAGCGCCAGCTCGCCTCGACCTTGGACCTCCCAGGTGTCCGGACGCTCGGTCGGGAGCACCCGGATCGAGACATTGCCGACGAGCTCCCGGTCCAGCCGGTCCGTGACGAGTCGGGCGGTGACCTTGTTGCCCTTGACCCGGCCCGCCAACGGAGAGGTGTTGATGCCGATCGTCATCGAGATCGCCGGTTCGTCGATCGTGATGAGCGGAAGGGGGACCGGGCTGTCGGGATCGGCGAGCGTCTCGCCGATCGTGATCTCGGGGATCCCGGCGACCGCGATGATGTCACCAGGTCCGGCATTGTCGACCGATCTGCGTTCCAGCGCTTCGGTCATCAGCAGCTCGCTGATCCGCACTCGCTCGATGGTGCCGTCACGCCGGCACCATGCGGCCGGCTGTCCCTTGCGGATCGTGCCTTCGTGGATGCGGCAGAGCGCGAGCCGCCCGAGGAACGGCGACGCGTCCAGGTTGGTGACCTGCGCTTGCAGAGGTGACCCTTCGGTATGCACGGGGGCCGGAACAGTGTCGATGATCGTACGGAACAGTGGTTCCAAGTCGGGAGAGTCGGGCTGCTCGCCGTCACGCGGCTGGTGCAAGGAGGCCCGACCGCTTTTCGCCGACGCGTACACGACCGGGAAGTCGAGCGAGTCGCCGGAGGGGTCGGTGTCGAGCAGGTCGAGGAACAGCTCGTACGTCTCGTTGACGACCTCGGTGATCCGGGCATCGGGACGGTCGACCTTGTTGACCACGAGAACGACCGGCAGGCGCGAGGCCAGCGCCTTCCGGAGCACGAACCGGGTCTGCGGAAGGGGACCTTCGGATGCGTCGACGAGCAGGACGACACCATCGACCATCGACAGTCCACGCTCGACCTCGCCACCGAAGTCCGCGTGCCCAGGTGTGTCGATGATGTTGATCGTGACGGGACCGTGAACGCTCGTCCATCTCACTGCGGTGTTCTTGGCGAGGATCGTGATTCCCTTCTCGCGCTCGAGGTCGCCGGAGTCCATCACCCGGTCCTCGACATCTGCTCCGACCCGAAACGCACCGGTCTGCCACAACATCGCGTCGACCAGCGTCGTCTTGCCGTGGTCGACATGCGCGACGATCGCGACGTTGCGCAGATCTGCTCTCGTCGAGCGACTGGCGACAGCTGAGGGCATGGCTGACAGATGTCCCCTCATTGGTGCGGAGCGTACGGGCGACGCCGGGGGCCGGTCGTGGACGTTTGGATGACGGCGCTGAACGATCCTATCTGCCGGAACCGGCGGCCCATGACCTTCGTGGATCGTAGAGTCGGGTCATGCGCCATCAGCTTGTCAAGGTCGCCGCTCTCTCGGTGACCGCCACCGCCTTCGGGGTCGCCGGTGCCGCGTCACTCGGTGGCTCCGCACCCGGCGTCTCGTCCGCCGGCGCGGGCTCAACCGATGCTTCGTCCGCTGGCACGCCGTCAGCGGCGCAGCACAGCAGCCGAGCCGTTGACCGCGCGGGTACGCATCGGGCGCCTCCCGCGCCCCGGGTGCTGGCACAGCCAGTGAGCGCCAACGCCTCGTACGCGTACCGTTACGCGCCGGCGATCCAGACCTTCGCGCGTGGATCGCGACCGAACGGCTCAGGTGTGCGGTTGACGGTGCACGCTCCCGGCGACATCATGTTCGCCAACAACGACCACTCGCTGGCCGAGATCGCGATCCGCAAGGCGGGTTCGACGGGGACATACATCGAGGCGGGCTGGCTGCGCGGAAACGGTCACCGCAACGTCCGGCTGTTCTCGTTCTGGTGGAACAACCACGGAGACGCGCAGTGCTACAACCTCCAGTGCCCCGGCTTCGTGCGCGAAGGCCCCGGGCTTCGACCCGGCACGGTGCTGAGACCCCACACCACGGTCCGGGTCGGATACATCCACAAGAACCACCGTTGGATCCTGTACGTCAACCGCAAGCGGTCGGGCTACTACCCGGACCGGCTCTGGAACGGCACGTTCAAGCGCGCCAACCAGGTCCAGGTGTTCGGCGAGGTTGCGTTCCAGCCCAGCGGTCGATGCATCGACATGGGCAACGGGCACCTGCCTACGAAGACGAGCGGCGCGCGGGCGTACTACTACACGCTGGCGGGCACCCGGGTGACGCCTCGCCTGATGCCGTACTCCGTCTCGAATCCACGCTGGTACAAGTCGGTCTCGGTCACCCGGGCGTCGTTCCGGTACGGCGGACCCGGACCCTGCTGACCCGACTCGAGGACGGGCCGCCTCGCGCCGGGCGGCGGGTTGGGTGTCGGCACCAGCCTCCGGCGTCGTGGGTGTCGCTTTGACGGCGGGGTAGGGTCGGCACGTTGAAGTTTCAACGGAGGACGATCGACCGATGACGCCCGAGCTGAAGGCCGTCGAGACAGCCGGCATCCGGCGTGCGCCGGGTTTCCCGTCTCGGGTAGCGATGATCAGTGTCCACACGTCCCCGCTCGACCAGCCGGGGTCCGGTGACGCGGGCGGGATGAACGTGTATGTGGTCGAGCTCGCGACCCGGCTCGCGCAGGCCGGGCTCGACGTGGAGATCTTCACCCGGGCCACCTCCGGTGACCTTCCTCCGGAGTTCGAGATCGCGCCCGGTGTGCTGGTCCGGCACATCGTCGCGGGGCCGTTCACCGGACTGACAAAGCAGGAGCTCCCCGCCCAGCTGTGCGTGTTCGCGCGTGAGGTGCTGCGGGTCGAGGCCAGCCACGCACTCGGGCACTACGACCTCGTCCACTCGCATTACTGGTTGTCGGGTCAGGTCGGTGCTCTCGCCAGCGACCGGTGGGGTGTGCCGCTCGTCCACACGATGCACACGATGGCGAGGATCAAGAATGCCGCCCTCGCCGCCGGGGACCGGCCCGAACCGATGGCTCGCCTGATCGGCGAGGAGCAGGTCGTCGAGGCCGCCGACCTGCTGCTCGCGAACACCCGGACCGAGGCGCGTCAGCTGGTCGAGCTCTACGGCGCCCCCGAAGACCGCGTCAAGGTGGTCCATCCCGGGGTTGACCTCGACGTGTTCAGGCCCGGCGACCGCCGGCAGGCACGCGAACGCGTTGCCGTCCCCGTGGATGCGAAGGTGATGATGTTCGTGGGCCGGCTTCAGCCGCTCAAGGGTCCGGATGTCACGATCAGGGCCGCCGCGGAGCTGCTTCGGCGTCGTCCGGACCTCCGCAGCAGCCTCGTCGTCTTGATGATCGGCGGCCCATCCGGCACCGGAGTCGACGAACCCGATCCGCTTGGTCGTCTCGCCGACGAGCTCGGTGTGTCGGACGTCGTACGGTTCCTCGACCCGGTGGAGCGCCGCGAGCTCGCCGCGTACTACCAAGCCGCCGACGTCGTGACGGTGCCGTCGTACAACGAGTCGTTCGGCTTGGTCGCCATCGAGGCGCAGGCCTGTGGGACGCCCGTGGTCGCGGCGGACGTCGGCGGTCTGTCGACGGCCGTGCGCGACGGCGTAGGAGGGGTCCTGGTCGAAGGTCATCGCCCTGCCGACTACGCCACGGCCGTCGAAGAACTGTTTCGCAACCCCGCACTTCATGCCCGGCTCGCAAGATCCGGCGCCGCGTACGCACGGGACTTCAGCTGGAACGCGACCGCACACCACACGCTGGCGGCCTACCGCTCGGTGCTGGCCCGCAAGCGTTCGACCCTGCGGATCGCGGCGGTCGATAGCCTCATCGGGTGAGTCCAACCTCTCGATCCGCTCCGGGCGCGATCGCGGGCCAAGTGCGCGAGGCTCTCGACGGGCTTGGCCTCGTTGCCCTCGAGACCAGGCCTGGCGTGTTCCACGTCGATCTTCCCGGCGAGAAGAAGCTGACCACCCCGTGCCGGCTCAGCGTCGGCGACCACGCCCTCAGCCTGCATGCCTTCGTCTGTCGCAACCCCGACGAGAACCACCTGGTCGTCTACCGATGGCTGCTCGCGCGGAACATGAAGCTCGGAGCGGTCGCCTTCTCGATCGACAGCGCCGGTGACATCTATCTCGTGGGCAAGATCGCCGCAGACCAGGTGACGCCGGACGCGGTCGATGCGCTGCTCGGCGAGGTACTGTCCACGGCCGACGGCTCGTTCAACGCGATCCTCGAGCTCGGCTTCGCGACGTCGATCCGGCGGGAGTGGCAGTGGCGGGTCTCCCGGGACGAGTCGACGGCCAACCTTGAGGCGTTCCGGGGATGGCTGGAGTCCGATCAGGATTCCGCCGGCTGAAGCCCACCCAGCCCGTGTACGCCGCTCGCCGCGTCGGATGTCGCTTTCCCACGTTAACCTGGGAAACAAGAAGGGGTGCTGCGCGTCAGCGACCTTGATTCTTGACCGCCTCGATCGCCGCTGCGGCCGCGTCCGGGTCGAGGTACTCCCCACTGGGCAGCACCGGCCGCATCGTCTCGTCGAGCTCGTACAGCAGGGGGATCCCGGTCGGGATGTTGAGACTCACGACGGCTTCCTCACTGATCGAGTCGAGATGCTTCACGAGCGCGCGCAGGGAGTTGCCGTGCGCGGTCACCAGTACGGTCTTGCCGCCGAGCAGATCGGGGACGATCTGGTCATACCAGTACGGCAGCATCCTCGCGACCACATCGGCAAGGCACTCGGTGCGGGGCCGGAGCTCGGTAGGCAGCATCGAGTAACGCGGATCGGCGTGCTGGCTGAACTCGTCGTCGTCGTCGATCGGCGGTGGTGGCGTGTCGTACGAGCGTCGCCAGCGCGTGAACTGCTCCTCGCCGTATTCCGCGAGCGTCGCCTTCTTGTCCTTGCCCTGAAGGGCACCATAGTGGCGTTCGTTCAGCCGCCAGGACCGGCGCACCGGGATCCAGAGCCGGTCGATGTCGTCGAGCGCAAGATCCGCTGTCTGGATCGCCCGCCGCAGCACGGAGGTGTGGACAACATCTGGTGCGATGACGCGCTGCTTCAGGAGTGCGGCGCTCCGGATGGCTTCCCCGCGACCGGCGTCGCTGAGCGGTACGTCGACCCATCCCGTGAACAGGTTCTCGGCGTTCCACGTGCTCTCTCCGTGGCGTAGCAGCACCAGCTGGTACGGCGCGTTGGTCATGGCCGGACTCTACCGGCGGCCCCCGGCGCGCAATCAGCACGCAGCAGGTCGAATCAGACCGGCTGCGCACGGCTGCCGCGGTCGATCGCCCGGTTCCGTGCGCCGCGTCGGCGGCGGCGTTGGCCGCTGGTTCAGGCCGGCGCCGGGTGCTGGCCGGTCACGAGGTAGACGACGCGCCGCGCCATCGAGACGGCGTGGTCAGCGATCCGCTCGTAGTAACGCCCGAGCAGAACGATGTCGATCGCTGGCTCGACGCCGGCGGTCCAGGTGTCGTCGAGCAGGATCCGGAACAACGACTTTCGCAGCTGGTCCATCGTGTCGTCCGACTCCTCGAGCTCCTGTGCCGCCGCCACGTCCCGGTTCGCGATGACCTTGGCGGCGTTCTCGATCATCTGGTCCGCCACGTCGGCCATCTCCGCGATCGTTGGCTCGACCGTGGCGGGTACGGCCTTCGTCGGGTACCGCATCCTGGCGACCTTCGCGACGTGGACGGCGAGGTCGCCCATACGCTCCAGGTCGGAGACCATCCGAAGGGTCGCGACGAGCGTCCGAAGGTCCCCGGCGACGGGCGCCTGCAGGGCGAGGATCTCGAAGCTCTCGTCCTCGATCCGCTCCCGCATCTCGTCCACATGCTTGTCAGCGCTGATGACCGACTCGGCCTTCGCGACGTCCGCGTGCAACAACGCGGTCGTCGCATCGCGCAGGAGCTCGCGGACCCCCCCAGTCATCTCCACGAGCTCGTCGACGATGTCACTCAGCTGCTGCTGGTAGAAGTCGCGCATGCCGCGATCGTAGGCGCCTCGGGTTAAGCCAGGGCGGACCGCAGTGAACGGCGGGTGAACATCTCCGGAACCGGCAACGGCGGCCTGTGCTGCGCTTTCGATCAACGAGAGGTTCGTGCGTACGATCAAGATGTGGATCCCGCACTTGCCGGCGTGCTCGGTGGTTGCGTCGGTGGTGTGATGACCGCCGGCGCGGTGCTGGCATTCCGGCTCAGTGAGCATCAGCAGCAACGCGTACCCGAGCGACCCGAACCCCAGGTACCCGATGGAGTGGCCGATGTGCTGGCGGTTCTCGGCTCGTCGGCGTTGGTCGTCGGTGATGACGAGCGGGTGTTGAAGGCGAGCGCCGCGGCGTACTCGATGGGGCTACTGGCCGATGACCGGTTCCAGTCGGACGAGCTGCTCGACCTCATTCGCAAGACCCGGCGTGACGGTGAGGTACGGGCCGCGCAGCTCGTGTTCGGGGCCGGGCCGCGCGCCCTGAGTCTTGCCGCCCGGGTTGCACCCTTGGGGAGCCGGCTGGTTCTCGTGCTCATCGAGGACCGGACCCGGGAAAAGCGGGTCGACGAGATCCGCCGCGACTTCGTCGCAAACGTGAGCCACGAGCTGAAGACACCGGTCGGCGCGATCACCCTGCTGTCGGAGGCGGTCGGCGAGGCGGCTGACGACCCGGAGGCGGTTGTCCACTTCGCCGGAAGAATGCGGGTCGAGAGCGAGCGCCTCACCCGACTCGTGCAGCAGATCATCGAGCTGTCGCGACTCCAGGGCGACGACCCGCTCGACGACCCCGACGTGGTACCCGTCGACGCCGTCGTCGAAAGCGCAATCGATCGGGTCGGCGTCGACGCTGCCAGCAAGAGCATCGCGGTCGTCTCCGCCGGACGACGCGGTGAGCACGTCCTCGGGAGCAAGAGCCAGATCGCGGTCGCCATCGGGAACCTGGTCGAGAACGCCGTCGCGTACAGCCCGTCACAATCCAAGGTGACCGTTGCCGTCGCACGCTCGGGAGACAACGTCGACATCGTGGTCACCGACCAAGGCGTCGGTATACCGGCCCGTGAGATCGACCGCATCTTCGAGCGGTTCTACCGGTTGGATCCAGCCCGAGCACGCGACACCGGTGGTACGGGGCTAGGTCTGTCGATCGTCAAGCACGTCGCCGCGACGAACGGGGGAGACGTGAGGGTGTGGAGTGAGGAAGGCTCGGGGTCGTCCTTCACATTGCGGCTGCGGGCCCACGCACCCGCCGATTCCAACGCTCCGGCCAACCGGCTGGACGGCCCCAACGCCGTCGAGAAACGGCAGCACCTGGAGGTCCGGTGACTCGTGTACTGGTCGTCGAAGACGAGGAGAGCTATCGCGACGCCCTGTCGTACATGCTGCGCAAGGAGGGGTTCGACGTAGCAACGGCCGCGACGGGTCCCGACGCGCTCACGGAGTTCGAACGAGCCGGCGCGGACATTGTGCTGCTCGATCTGATGCTGCCCGGCCTGCCCGGTACGGAGGTGTGCCGCCGACTTCGGCAGCTGTCGGCCGTTCCGGTGATCATGGTCAGCGCCAAGGACAGCGAGGTGGACAAGGTCGTCGGGCTCGAGCTCGGGGCCGACGACTACATCACGAAGCCCTACAGCCCGCGTGAGCTCGTCGCCCGGGTACGAGCTGTCATGCGCCGGGGTACGGACGTCGAGCTGGTGCCGCCGACATTGGAGGCGGGCAAGGTACGGATGGACGTCGAGCGTCATGTCGTCACGGTCGACGGCGCAGACGTACGGCTGCCGCTCAAGGAGTTCGAGCTGCTGGAGATCTTCTTGCGCAACATCGGCAGGGTTCTCACCCGCGGGCAACTGATCGACCGGGTCTGGGGAGCCGACTACGTCGGAGACACGAAGACACTCGACGTGCACGTCAAGCGGCTACGGGCCAAGATCGAGCCCGAGCCTGCCAACCCGCGGTACCTGGTGACCGTCCGGGGCCTGGGCTACAAGTTCGACGCTCCGTCCTGAGTCATGCCATCGATCGGCCTCGCGCCGTCGGCTCGGGCGGCTTACGGGCTCGAGGTTGTCGTCGCCGGCGCGAGGGACGTTGGCGTCGCCGGAGTCGTGGATGTGGGGATCGTTACGGTCGAGAACTCAGCCAGCCGTCCGGTGACCGGTACGTTGATCCTGATTGCTGCGGCCTTCTCGAACTCGAATGACAAGTTCGCCCCGAATCCCGGCTTCAGCAGCGGGCTGTTGAACGTCACGTCGTTGTTGGTCAACAGCTGGACAGCCTGACCGGCCGGCAGGTCGACGGCGCCGTTCGGCATGCTGACACTGATGATCGTCCCGGTCGCGTCGGTTGCCGTCACCGACAGCAGCTTGTCGTCTTTGCCAGACTCGTTGGCCAGTGTCGCGACGAGCGTCCCGGCACCCTTGTCGTCGGCGACGACGATGGCGTTCAAGAGATAGATGGTGCCGGCCCGGTCGTTGATCCCGGCGCCGGGGTTGAACGGCTGGTCCGTCTCGGCGTTGAAGCCCGCGCCACAGCCGCCCAAGGCGAACACAACAGCGGTCAGCACGACGCTGGTGCACCACGCGAAAGGTGCCGTGATGACCTTCACAGGGTCGATTTCCTTTACCAGGTCGAGCGACTGACTGCCCGTGTCCCATGGGCAGGGTTCAGCGTAGCGAACGGCTCGCCGACCGACGGACGCGGAGGACGGCTCCCACGGAATCAACGTTTTGTCAAGCCCTCATTGCCGCTCTGACCTGGGGAAACGTGAGTTCCCGGGGTGCCGGGACGTGATATCCTGGTCATCCTGGAAAGGGGAACGCGATCAGTATGACTTTCACGGTCGGTGAGACGGTGGTGTATCCCAATCACGGAGCCGCTGTCATCGAAGACATCGAAACCCGGCAGATCAAAGGCGAGGACCGGCTTTACCTGGTGCTTCGCATCGTTTCCCAGAACGACCTCGTCGTCCGCGTTCCCGCGTGCAACCTCGATCTCGTCGGCGTACGCGATGTGGTTGACCAGGAAGGCTTGGCCCGGGTGTTCGACGTGCTCCGGGCCGAGCACACCGAGGAGCCGACCAACTGGTCACGACGCTACAAGGCGAACCTGGAGAAGCTCCACTCCGGTGACGTCATGAAGGTCGCCGAGGTCGTCCGCGACCTCTGGCGGCGTGAGCAGGATCGTGGCTTGTCGGCGGGCGAGAAGCGGATGCTGGCGAAGGCTCGTCAGATCCTCGTCTCCGAGCTTGCGCTCGCCGAGCACACGAACGAGGACAAGGCTGAGACGATCCTCGACGAGGTCTTGGCCTCCTGACGCCGCGCCTCCGCTGAGGCTCGGCCCGCCGCATTGTGGTCGTCGCGTTCAGGCCGCGGGCGAGCGGATGCGGCGCCTGCGTACCGGCTGGCAGCTCACCCGGTAGCGAGCATCACCAGTGCGGTCGCGACCGCGGCCGTTCCCTCGCCTCGCCCGGTCAGGCCGAGCCCGTCCGTCGTGGTTGCGCTGATCGTGACGCTCGCGCCCGCGGCTTCGGACAGTACCCGCTCGGCCTCGGCTCGACGCGGCGCGATCGCCGGCCGGTTCCCGACCACCTGCACCGCTACGTTGCCGATCGTGACTCCGGCCGCGGCCAGCCGGCGAGCGGTCTCGGCGACGAACGCCAGTCCGCTCGCGCCAGACCATTCCGGCTCGGCCGTGCCGTACTGGCTGCCCAGATCACCGAGTCCGGCGGCGGACAGCAGCGCGTCACACACCGCGTGGGCGACGACGTCGCCGTCGGAGTGGCCGCCGAGTCCGGCTGGCTCGTCGGGCCACGCCAGGCCGGCCAGCCAGAGCGGCCGGCCCGGCACAAGCGTGTGCACGTCCATCCCGATTCCGATCCGCGGCACCGAACCCGTCACGCCCCGATCATGCCGCATTGCGACGCTCGTAGGTCCGTACCGTAAGCGGTTCGTTCGATTTGTCCGCTTGGTCGGCATCCATCTGTGGGGGAGGATCGAGACGTGCAACGATCGGTCTTCGACAGTGCCACGGCGGGCGTCGTCGCGGCCGGCTGCGGGCTGGCCGTCTCCGAGATCGCCAGTGGCGTCCTGCATCAGCGGGTCTCGCCGGTGCTCGCCGCGTCTGAGGTCATCATCCGGCACACCCCGGGCCGCTTCATCGAGCTCGCGATCTCGCTCGTCGGTACGCATGACAAACAGCTGTTGATCGCGATGACCCTTGCCGGGTTTGCTGTGCTGTCGGCGGTGGCCGGAGTCGCCGCCCGCCGGAACATCTGGTTCGGCCTCGCCGGGTTCGCAGTCCTCGGCGTCCTCGCCATGTCCGCGTCACGGGCACGGTTGCAACCGGCTTCGTCCAACCTCGTACCTGCGATCGCCGGATCGATCGTCGCGCTCGCGCTGCTCAAGACTCTGGTGGACCGGATTCCTCCGGAAACTGTCAGCGTGTCGACAGCGGTGAGCGCCCCAGCGGCTCGAAACCGCCCGGCCGACGACAGTGACGCAGTGCGGGTACCTGCCGACCCCGGACGCCGAACGTTCCTCAGCTGGGTCGGGGTCGCGGCCGCCGCCGCCGTGGTCGGCGGAGTCGTCGGCCGGGGGCTCGCCCGCAGCCGGGCGGCAGTCGAGGCAGCCCGCCTGCAGCTCCGGCTGCCGGTCGCCAGAGCGGGCACACCGCCGGGTGCCGACCTCGGTATCGCTGGCGTTGCGCCGTGGGTCACGCCGGTCGACAAGTTCTACCGGATCGACACGGCGCTGTCCCCACCGACGATCCTTCCGAAGGACTGGAGTCTGCACATCCACGGCATGGTCGACCATGAGGTGGACCTCAGCTACCACGACCTGCTGCGGATGGGCTTGACCGAGGCGTGGATGACGCTGTGTTGTGTCTCGAACCCGGTCGGCGGCCCGTTGATCAGCAACGCGAAGTGGGCAGGCGTCCGGGTTGCCGACGTGCTCGCGCTGGCGGGGCCGCACCCCGATGCCGATGCCGTGAAGTCCCGCTCGTACGACGGCTGGACCTCTGGCACGCCGATGAGTGCCCTCACCGACGGACGCGACGCGCTGCTCGCCGTCACGTTCAACGGTGTACCGCTGACCCCCGAGCACGGCTTCCCGGTGCGGATGGTCGTACCGGGTCTGTACGGCTATGTGTCGGCGACCAAGTGGATCGTGGACATGGAGGTCACCAAGTTCTCCGACTTCCAGGCGTTCTGGACCCAACGCGGATGGAGCGCTCAGGGACCGGTGAAGACCGAGTCCCGGATCGACGCGCCTCGAGGCGGTGACACCCGTCGCGCCGGGACCGTCATGGTCGGCGGCGTGGCATGGGCTCAGCACCGCGGGATTGCGAAGGTCGAGGTCAAGATCGGAAACGCTCACTGGACCGAGGCGACGTTGGGTGTCGACCCGTCGATCGACTCGTGGGTCCAGTGGTCGTACGCCTGGGACGCGACGCCGGGAACGTATCAGATCTCGTGCCGGGCAACCGACAGGACCGGAGCGACGCAGACGTCGAACGTTGCCGACGTGCTGCCGGACGGCGCTACCGGCTACCCGTCGATCTCGGTCATGATCAGCTGACCGTTCCCAGCATTGCGTCAGGCAACGTTTGCCCCTTGATGGTCTGTGCTCGACGGATGGTCTTGCGTAGTTTCGGGTCGGTGATGTGGCGGGTCCTAGGATCGGCTCGTGGAGTGGCGAATCGAGGTCGTGTTCGTGCCCGTCTCAGACCTGGACCGAGCGAAGGCCTTTTACAGGGACCAGATCGGGTTCAACGAGGACTTCGACAGTCAATTCGGCGACGATGTCCGCATGGTCCAGCTGACTCCTCATGGCTCTGGATGCTCGATCGCGCTGATGACCGGCTTGGCGCCCGGGCCAGGCATGGAAGACATGGCTCCAGGCTCGCTCCATGGATTGCAGGTCGTTGTCTCTGACATCAACGCGGCGCGGGCAAGCCTCATCGAGAACGGCGTAGCAGTCAGTGGGATTTTGGAGGTTGTCCAGGAAGGGGGCAAGTCGGTCTACCGCGGTGTCACAGGCGACCCGAGAGGCTGGAACGCATACGCCTTCTTCAACGACCCGGACGGCAACGGCTGGGTCCTACAACAGAGCCCGGGAGACGACTAGCTCGTCCTCCCTCCGCGGCAGATCCGATGTATCACTGGGTCAGGCTGTCGGGCGCTGCCCAGACGTCGCAGGCGTCGACGTTGTCGTCGTGGTACGCCTTCATGATCCAGTAGTGGTTCGACATACCGCTGCCGTGGTCGCGTCGGTTCGCGGGAGCATCGGCCGTGTCGCCGAAGAAACCAGAGATCCGATCGAGCTGCTGCTCCTTCTCCGCCGTCATCGGATACGAGCTCTTGATCGAGCCCAGGAAGAGACCGCCGTAGCAGCTCGCTTGCAGCTCACGCCGCCGGGACAAGTCGAGCTTGCGCGAGTAGCTTGCATAGACGGCCTGCTGCTCGGCCCTTGTCTGGCCGGTCTCGAGCTGGATGTGGTGTCCGAACTCGTGTCCGATCGTGATCGCGTACGCGACGTCGAACGTCCCGAAGCTCTTCTTCATCTGGTTGACGTCGGCGTACATGACCGAGTCCCCGGGACAATAGAAGGCGAGGATGCTGCCTGTCTGCGGCGAGAACGTGCCGCACGGCGTCGACACGGCCGTGTCGAAGACGACCAGCCCGGGGTCAGTGAACGAAAAGCCGGCCTCCTCGACGTTGGGGGCCCATGTCTTGTCCAGGCACGACATCAGCCCTTGGTAGAAGTCGGTCTGCTCCTGCTTCGTGGCGCTGCCGAGCGCCGCGGCAGGACAGGACACGGGCGCGAGCGGACCGGTCCGGTAGATCTCGTTCTGCTGAAGGACGGCGTCCGGGGTCCCAGGGTTTGGCGCCGGCTTCGACGGCCCGGGGTGGGGCGACGGCCGGACCGACTGGACGTCGGAGTGGCCGGCGTCGTTCGCGTTCCGCCCGACGGTCGCTGCGGCAATCACGACCAGCACGAATGCGCTCAGGCCGAGCGTTCCGAGGACGATCAGGATCGCGGTCGAGACGCCCCGCCGGCGTGGCGGCGGTGGTGCGAACCCGCCGGCGCCCCAACTCGACGGGTACGGCTGGTGGTATCCGGTCGGCAGCTGGCCGGGCTGCGTCCAGGTCCCGTACCCGTAGCCAGCAGGCGGGGCCGGCTCCTCACTCAACGCGCCTCCTCTGACCGGCCCGAATTGCGCACTCGCACACTACCCTGATGCTCATGTTCCGTCCGCCCGTCCGACCGCTCCAGGGGGTCCGGTCGCGAGGGTTGGCCGCCGCCGCCGCGCTCGCGGCTCCCACACTCCTGGTGGGAATGGCAACGTACGCCACCGCGTCGACGACGAACGGACCGTCCATCTCGCAGTACCATGCCACCGTCACGGTGCAGCGCAACGGAGACCTGCACGTCGCCGAGTCCGTGGACTACGACCTGGGCTCGCCGTCCGTCAGCCGGCTTTCGCGCACGCTGGACCTGCGCGAGCAGTTCGACGCCGAGCGCGATCGGGTGTATGCGATCGATGACCTCACCGTGAAATCCGTGCAGGGACCGCTCAACGCGAACCTCATGACCAGCGACCAACGTGCGACGATCGACTTCGACCTGCCGGGTCCGCGGACGCGCAGCAAGAGGGTGCTGTTCGACTACCGGATCTCTGGGGCCGTCGCGGGCACACCCGACGGGATCGAGGTGCGCTGGCCGGTGCTTCAGGGATTCGATGAGCCGGTGCGCAACGCCACGATCGAGTGGTCCGCCCCTGATGTCCGGTGGCAGAACTGCCTCGCCGGTGCACCGGGGTCGAGCAAGCCATGTACGACGTCGACGCTTGCGGAGACCGCCGGTCCCACCATGAAGGAGCTCGATCTGCCGGAAGGCGGCGAGATCGTCGGCATCCTGGGTCTCGGGCCGAGAGCAGTTGCCGTCGACGCGATGTTTCGGGAACGTTGGAGCCTGAGCCGTGCGTTTTCCGCATCCGGCCAGCCGCTGTGGACCGCGCTTGCTGTTCTCGTGCTCGGGTTCTTTGCTGCCATGTTGCTCTGGTGGCTTCGCGGCCGCGACGCAGCGAGCGGGAGGCCCAGTCCGACGACGTACCTGGTGACCACCGACGACGGCACGGTCGGGTTTGCGCCTCCGGGTGCCGTACGTCCCGGTCAGATGGGTACGCTCGCCGACGAGCGTGCCGACATCGTCGACGTGACGTCGACGGTCATCGACCTGGCGGCCCGAAATCACCTGTTCGTCGAGGAGCTCCCGGCGGACTCGAGGTACGGGCGGATGGACTGGCGCCTGCACAAGCGCGGCGATCCCGGCGACGAGCTGCTCGCCTACGAGCGAGCGGTCCTCGATGCGCTGTTCCACGATGGCGACACCGTGACGATCTCCGACGCCGGTGAGCGAATCCGCGCCCAACTGCCTGCCATCCAGGGCTTGCTCTACGACGACCTCGTCGTGCAGGGCTGGTTCGGTGAGCGACCGGACGCCGTGCGTAGCCGCTGGACCACGGCGGGATGGGTGCTGACGCTCGCGGGTGTTGCGATGACCGTGGTGTTGGCGCTCGTCAGCAGGTTCGGACTGGTTGGCGTGGCGATCTTGCTCTCCGGGGTTGCTCTCACGCTCGTGGCGCAAGCCGCTCCGGCGCGTACGGCCAAGGGAAGCCGGGTACTCTCCGAGCTCCACGCGTTCCGCGACTACCTGCATCGAGCCGACGTCGACGACATCCCGATCGTCCGTCGCCAGGAGCTGATCTCTCGGTTCTACCCGTACGCCCTGGTCTTCGGGGCCGACGAGCGGTGGGCCGAGGCCTTGGCGGCGACGGACGGGGACGACGAGCCCGACGAGCCGCTGCCGTGGTACGGCGCACCGCAGGATTGGCACCTGTCGGAGATTGCGGGATCGCTCGATCGGCTGATGGCAACCCTCAACGCCGCAGTCGCCTCCCGACGCCCGGTCGGCGAGCCCGGTCAAGCCGAAGGGTCTCGTCGCTGAGGCCGTGCGCGTTTCGTCCGAGGGGTCGAGCGTTATCGCCCACGGTTGTTCGGACGTACGACGCGGCGCGCACGGTTGTTCGGACGTTGGGGGGAGTCGCGCGGGCGGTGCGGGTTGCGTCCGAGGGGAAGAGCGTTATGGCGCACGGTTGTTCGGACGTTGGGGGGAGTCGCGCGGGCGGTGCGGGTTTCGTCCGAGGGGAAGAGCGTTATGGCGCACGGTTGTTCGGACGTTGGGGGGAGTCGCGCGGGCGGTGCGGGTTTCGTCCGAGGGGTCGAGCGTTATCGCCCACGGTTGTTCGGACGTACGGCGCGGCGCGCACGGTTGTCCGGACGTCCGGCGCGGTCACCAGTTGGGTTCCGCGGTGTACGCCGCCGGCAGCGGGACGTCGTGCGGCCGGATGACGTAGACGAGACCGCCCGCGTGGTCGAGCCAGCGGGAGCCGAACTCGCGTCGATCGTAGACCGTACGTACCTGGGCGTCGTCGGCTTGTCCGTGCGCGGCCGGGTCGTTCGTGATGACGTCACCGACGGCGGTGAACCCACGGATGACGAGCAGATGCCCGTTCGTGGTGTACCCGGCTCCGGTGAGCTCCCCGTCCGGGAACGAGATCGCCGCCACCAGTGGGATGCCGGCCGCGATGAACGCCGCCGCCTCCTCCAGCGAACGCAGCCGGGTGACGAACGCGTCGAGGCCGAGCCGGGCGGCGTAGGCAGCATTGAACGACCAGTTGCCGCAACCGCGGTACGCCGCGTCGTACGTGCCCTTCGCGGCGTGGTCCACCCACGGCGCAGGGTCGTCCGCCGAGACCCAGGCGTACTCCGACGGATCCGGCAACCGGTCCCAGAAGGCGAGCAGCATGGACACCGATGTCGGCGAGCACCACGATGCTCCGCCGCCGCCCCAGTGCGGACTGTGCCCGGCGTGCAGACGTTGGGCATAGGCCGGTACGTCGAGGTCCCGCTCCACTGCCGGACCAGGGACGGCGGCGACGACCGCGGATTCGGCGGATGGCCACTGCGTGGTGACGGCACTCAGCGCGTGCAGGACCGGCGTGAGTGCGACCCCCCGCCGACGTAGGAGCTGGATCCGCAGCTGCCAGCGTTCGAAGTGCCGGCCGTCGGCAGCCCGCAACCGGTCCACGTCGACGCTGGCGACCCGCCCGCGCTGGCCGGTTACCGACGTTGCCACCGGGCCGTCTTCGTGGGAGCACCAGCGCGCCAACGTGAACCAGGGTGACCAGTCGTGGTCGCCGTCGCCCACCACCCGGACCTCCACGATGACCCACGTGCCCGGCGGCGTGTCGGCGTTCCACGACGAGACGAGGTCGACGACCGGAAAATCCGTCTCGACGACCGGTGCGGCCCAGGACCCGCCTTCGTAGGCGGACGGTTCCCCGTCACGGTCCGAACCGAGATCGGTGACCGGGAGGTCCGACTCGACGGCCGGTGAGGTCCGAGACCTGCCCTGGAAGCCGGACGGTTCCCCGTCACGACACGCGTCGAGGTCATCGACCGGTGTCGCTGGATCGGCGAGTACGACGGAGGCGCCGGCTGCGCGGGTCGAGGCGAACAGCCCCGACTTGAGCGCGGCGGCACCTGACCACCGGTGCAGCCGGATGTGCCGGAGTCCGGACGCATCCGTTGTGGTGGACACCGCCCCTCGTTGTCCGGGGATGGCATCGATGCCGGTGTCGCCCGGCTCCGCCAGCTCACGGCCGGTGGACGGGGTGGGCGGCGCGCTCGTCATCGTCGGCTCACCAGGCGCTGTACTTCGACGGGTCCGGAAGGGGCGCCCGTCCGGGCGGGTGGATGACATAGACGGTCCCGCCCGAGGTCGGCAGCCAGGCGCGTTCGAACTGTCCGCGGTCGTATACCCGGCGGACGCCGGCGGCGGAACTCGCCGCCGGGTCGTTCACGATGACGTCGCCAGTGCGGGTGAAACCGCGGATCACGAGCAGGTGCCCGTTGCTGGACCTGATCGGCGCGCCGGTCAGCTCGCCCGGTCCGAATGCGATCGACGCGACCACCGGGATCCCCGCATCGACGAGCAGCTGTGCACCGCGCAGGGAGTACAGCCGGGTCACGAATGCGTCGAGATGGTCGAACCGGCCGGCGTAGGCGGTGTTGAACGGCCAGTTGCCAGTCCCGTCGTAGGTCCAGTCGTACGTGTACCGGGCGGCGTAGTCGACCCACGGATCGGCGTACGCGGGGTCGACCCAGGCGTACTGACGCGGCGTCGGCCCGGTGCGCCAGAACCCGAGCACCATTGCCGTCGAGGTCGGGCTGCACCAGGCTTCCCCTCCGCCGTTGTAGCGGGGGTACTCACCGCGATGGGTCTCCTGCGAGTACCTCGGCACCGCAAGATCGACGGCACGATGGGCGAGCGGAGTGCTCGTCGGCGGCCTGCCGGCCGGCAGTCGGGTGGCGACCGCGCCGATGCGGCGCAGGTTGGGCGTCGCGGACGCTCCGTGCGCCCGGTAGAGCGTGACCCGCAGCTGCCAGGCGCGGTAGCGGTGGGCGCCGTTCGTCTGCAGCGTGTCGACATTGACGCTCGAGTAGTCATCCGCCTGGGTGCCCAGGCTCATCCGGTGGAAGCGGATGTCGTGGCCGGCCCAGCGCCCCAGACCGTCCCAGGACGAGCGGCTGCCCGTCGCGGTGACGCCGCGGACGGACACGGCGATGAACGTCCCGGTCGGCGTCTGCACGTTGTACGACGCGATCAGCTCAGTGAGCCCGAAGTCGGTATGGACCCATGGGGAGCGCCATCTTCCGTAGTCGTAACGACGGACCGAGTGCGAACCGTACGGGTCGCGGTACGTCGAGGTTCCGAAGCCCGCTCCGATCTCGACCCCGCCGTCGGCGTACCTGGTCGCCGAGAAGATGCCGTGCTTGAGAGCAGCGCCGCGCCAGCGGTCGAACTGGATATGTCGAGCGTGGCCAGCCGACACGGTCATCGCCGGCTGGGCACGGGAAAGCGTAGGGTCGCCGACCTGGGGACCGGTCGTTGGCCCGTTTGCAGGCACCATGACCAGCCCGACGATGACTCCCGCTGTGGCCGCTGTCCATCCGGTGTGCATCGGTCCACGCTAGCGGCATAGCGCGCTGGGTCGGTGCATCCCCGGAAGAAGTTCCGCAAATCGCGGCGTACCCAGGCGCAAACGCACCGCGAGCATCGGAAATGTCGACCGCTACGCTGCTGCGGTGAGTCTCCGCCTGTACGACAGCCTGACCCGGTCGGTGCGCGTATTCGAACCGCTGGTGCCCGGGCACGTCGGCATCTACCACTGCGGGCTCACGGTGCAAGCTGCTCCGCACGTCGGTCACATCTACAAGGAGATCGTGTTCGACGTGCTGCGGCGCTGGCTGGAGCATGCCGGCTACCAGGTAACCGTCATCGCCAACGTGACGGACATCGAAGACAAGATCCTGGCCAAGTCGGCCGAGGCGGGCCGTCCGTGGTGGGCACACGCCTTCTTGTTCGAGCGCGCCTTGCACGAGGCGTACGACATCCTGGGCTGCCTGCCCCCTGCGTACGAGCCGCGGGCGACGGGACACATCCCCGAGATCGTCGAGCTGATCGTCACTCTGATCGGCGGCGGCCACGCGTACGTCGCACCGGACGGCTCCGGCGACGTGTATTACGACGTCCGGTCGTGGCCGGCGTACGGCGAGCTGTCCGGCCAGCGCATCGACGAGATGCAGGCGGCCGAGGACGCCGACCCGCGCGGGAAACGGGACCCGCGAGACTTCGCGCTGTGGAAGGGGCACAAGCCGGGGGAGCCGGGAACGGCCTCCTGGCCTGCACCGTGGGGGCGGGGACGACCCGGATGGCACATCGAGTGCTCGGCGATGGCTGGGAAGTACCTGGGACCAGAGTTCGACATCCACGGCGCTGGCATCGACCTTCGGTTCCCGCACAACGAGAACGAGCTGGCGCAGTCGCGGGCGGCCGGACGGCCCTTCGCGCGATGGTGGATGCACAACGCATGGGTGACCACCGCCGGTGAGAAGATGAGCAAGTCGTTGCCGAATGCGCTCGCGGTCACCGAAGTGGTCAAGCGGGTACGCCCCGTCGAGCTTCGCTACTACCTGCTTTCGACGCACTACCGGTCCAACCAGGAGTTCTCCTTCGAGGCACTCGAGGAGGCAGGCGTGGGCTACCGGCGACTCGAGGGGTTCGTGGTTCGCGCGACCGAGAGCACCAATGGGCCTACCGGAAGCGGTGACGTACCACCGGACTTCGCGGACGCGATGAACGACGACCTCGGCACGTCGGCCGCGCTGGCCGTTCTGCACGACGTCGTGCGCGCGGGGAACAAGGCGCTCGGCGAAGGCGACTCGGAGGCCGCCGCGACCGCACTCGGCCAGACCCGCGCGATGATGGGAGTCCTCGGGGTCGACCCGCTCGTCGAACCGTGGGCGTCGAGGGTCCACAACGCCGATGGTCCGGTCGCCGAGGTCCTCGTGCCGCTGCTGCTCGAGCAGCGCGAGGCGGCCAGGCAGCGTCGGGACTACCCAGCCGGCGACGCCATCCGCGACCAGCTCGCTGCGGCCGGGATCGAGATCG
>JBBSHE010000008.1:0-79584 GCA_038253325.1 Propionibacteriales bacterium | reverse complement strand
GCATGCAGACGACCGAAGGTGAACGCCGCGTCGCCGGTGACCGCATCGCGGCCGAGTTGCGTCAACCAGTTGCCGGTACGCACCGTGTCGAGGTAGTCGCCGAGCGCGGACTGGACCTTCCGCGCCCTGTTCGCCAATCCGGCAGCGTCGTTGCACACCGGCTCGGTTACCTCGAGCGCATATCGAAGTCGTTTCGCTGACTTCCGCACATGATGCAGGGCGCCGTCCCGATCCGGTGGTTCGGCGACCGCTTCGGCCTGCGTTGCGCGCTCGAGGCGCCGGAGCGGCTTCGCGGCCAGGCGAGTCAGCTTCTTGCTGGCGGGTTTGTGGGCCTTCGATGTCCACGGTGCTCCTTGGACGAGGGCGTCGAGATCGGCGAGGATTGCCCGGTAGCGGTCGGAGTCCAACGCCGCCCGGGCGGTCGCCGTGGCGGCCTGATCCGCTTCCTTGAGGCTGCGGCGTACGAGCGTTCGCACCGGTCCCGACTGTGGGAGGTCCGGTTCCCCGTCGAGCGCAGCTTGCAGCGAGTCGCGGGCGACCTCGACGTCTCGGAACTCGCTCAACTCACGACCGAACCAACGAAGCTCCGCGTGGAGATGGCGAGCGCGCTGTTCGTCGATGAGCGGTCGGTACACAGAGATGGCGGTACGCATCCTTCGTGCGGCGACGCGTACGTCGTGCACGCCGGCGCCGGTCGCACGGACGGCGGCGTCGGCGAGCGCGAGTTGCCGGCGTTGCCGGACGAGGTAGTCGTGAAGCAGCGCGCCGGCACTCTTCCTCGGCAGGTCGGGACGGTTGTGATCCGGACTCGCGGCATCGCCGAGCGCGCGATGGACCTTGGACGGTGACGAGGACTGCTTGACATGGGCTGCCTTGAGCGTCCGATGGATGTCTTCGAGCACCGACCGGTCGCCGTCGACCAGCTCGACCTCGAGCTCCCGCCAACCGAGCTGCCGAGGTGACGGCTCGAGCCGGGCCGCGACGACCAGGTCGTCGCAGACTCTCGCCAGGACGTTACCCTCCGCCCCGAGCAGGTCTCGGGCGGTCCGTGTCGTCTTGACATCCGCGACCGCATCCAGCGGCGCCCCTGCGGTGACACCCGTCAGCATGCGAGCGAGGGAGACCGGGACGTTGCGGCTCCGTCCGAGCGCTCGGTGCACCTCGAGGCGGGTGTCCGAGCCGGCGGGAAGCTTCAACTGCCACCCGGTGTCCGAACCGCCCACCCGGCGCCGTAGCGAGATTCCAGCGCAACACAGAGCAAGGTCCGCCGTGTCGTAGTACGTCGACTCCAACTCGTCGGTGGCCGGCTGCCCGACCGTCGCCACCTGCCCTCCGGTCAGGTGGGGTAGCTCAGCTTCCGAGTCGAGCTCGTACTTGCGTTCGACTTCCTCTGCTGTCTTCGACATACCGGGGAGCATGTCAGACCAAGGTGAACGGAATCGAGGTCACGACGGCACGGTCGAGAGCGGCCGACATACTCCCGTCAGCGGACGTGCAGTGTGGCCGTGTGCTCGGTCCGGACTGCCCTCAGAGCGGCCGGGTTCAGGCCAAGCAGCCACAGGATGGTCGGACCCACCTGTGTCGTCTCGACCGGCGCAAACCGGACGCTGGAGCGGAGGCCTGGCGCGGACACGATCAACGGGACGTGTCGGTCTTGCGCGTCGTCGCCACCGTGTTCGGAGATCTTGCTGGTCTTGCCCGTGTAGACGACGCCGTGGTGCGCGATGCCGATCAGGTCGGGAACGCGCGGACCACCGGGCCGGACTCCGATGAAGCGAGCCGCAGAAGGGCCGGCCTTGACCACCTTCAGGCCGGCCATGGTGTATGCCTTCGGGTTGGCGTTGATGTCCGTTGCCGTTGCCTTGCCGTCGTTGCCGGCTCCGGTGCCGTCGTAGCGGGCGAGGAAGCGGGTGGCGAAGACATCGGCGGTGGGTGTCCGGTCGCCGTTGCTGAACCAGAGCAGCATGCCGTCGTCGTTGAGTGACGCAGCGACAAGTGGCTGCCTGGCACCGGGGTGCGCGCGCGCCCACGTGCCGTTGAGCTGGTCGATGATCGTGGAGTCGTCGATACGCGTCAGCGCGCGTCGCTCCATCGGCGACTGACCGTGCTTGGCCGACAAGACGATCGCCGTGTCGGCATAGCGTCCGGTCCGCTTCAATGCGTCGATCATCGATGCGATCTCGGAGTCGACGTAGTTCAGTGCACTGCGCAGCACGGGTCCGGGCCGGACGCCGTGGTCGAGGTAGCCGCCCGGCCGTCCGCCGGAGACCGGCAGCTTCTCGGCCGTCGAGACCGACTGGAAGTTCATACCGAAGATGCCGGGCATGCCCACCCGGGACCTCCCGCTGTGGTCGTAGCCGGCGATTTCGTTCAGCACGGCCTCCACCTTGACGTGGTCGTACTGCTGGGTCAGGGCGTTGACATCGGTCCAGCTGTTGCCCCGGCTGTCGGCGATGCTGGCAATCTCCGGAGTGAACAGATCCTGCACACCGGTTCCAGAGGGACCACTGAGAATCTCGTACGCCGGGTGCTTGTCCGACCAGGCGGTGCGTAGACCGTGCTGCCGTGCCACTTCGAAGGCTGTGTTCGCCTTGAGATACTGGTGCGGGTACACACGGGCGCAACGGACCGGGTCGATCGGCAGTGTGGTCGGGTCGATGAGCGTCTGGGGGTGTGCGGTCATCCGCAGGATGTCGCGAGGGAGCCACGGCAGACCTTGCCCAGCATCGAGACGATCGGGATCCTTGTCGATGCTTTCGTCGAAGGGAACGTTCGCACCGTGGCGTGCGCTCGCACAGTCGGCTCTGCGGGGGATGGCGTCGGTGCTGACGGTAGGGTCGAGCAGGCGATGGTTGTATGTGACGTCGTAGTAGATCCCGGTCGTTCTCGGGTTGCCCCCGGTGACCTGACCCACCATGCCGGGAAAGGAATCCGACGGGAACGGCGTACGGGCGTTGGTGAACTCGGTCCCGTGTCGAAGCAGTGACGCAAGCGCCGAACGAGGATGGTGGGCGACGTACCACCGCAAGTCGTACTGGTGCATTCCGTCGACGGACAACAACAGGACGTGGTCGTAGCTTCTGCCGTGATCTGCCGTATTGCCGCTCGGTGCTCCCGTTCCGGGACTGGCTGCCGTGGCCGCGAGCAGTCCAGCAGTCCCGACGGTGGCGATCGTGCGCAAGGTTCTGCGTGACACCGGGTGCTCCTCCCGCGGACGGACCGTTGCCGGCCGCGGACACAACCTAGGCAAGGCGGCCGAACGGATGGCAGCCGCGCGGCAAACACCTCCGGACCGACCGCTGAACTTGCGGGCGGACCTGGCGACTTGCTGGCGCGCCTGGCGACTATGGGCGGCGGGCCTGCGCTCGCGTGTCCCGCGTCCCTGAGGTCGGGCGGGTACTCTCTGCCCATGGATCCGGCGGTGGTACGCATCGACGCCGCTGGATCCGGGACGGACGCACTCGAGTCCGCCGCAGCCGATGCGCGGCTCGTCAACGGATCATCCGACGCGGCTCTCGAGCTCGCCTCTCGGCTGGGGCGCGACGGGGCGCTGCCCGGCAAGGGCGAGACCGTTCGACGCTGGGAGCTGTTCGCCACGCTCGCGGCACACGACCTGACCGCGGCCCGGGTCGCTGAGTTCCACCTGGACGCGCTCGCGATCTTGTCCGAGGCCGACGAGGTCGGTGTGGCCGATGCCTCCGCTTCCCTCCGGCAGGGCGACCAGACCTGGGGCGTCTTCGCGGCCGAGAGCGGTACGACGCGACTCGAGGCGGACTGCACCGGTGGCCGCTGGACCCTACGCGGGACGAAGCCGTGGTGCTCGCTGGCCGACCGTCTCACCCGAGCGCTTGTCACCGCACACGTTGGCGACCAGGGACGTCGGCTCTTCGCGGTCGACCTGACCGATCCGCGGGTGCAGGTCGGTTCGACATCCTGGGTTTCCCGCGGGCTAGCCGGCATCCCGTCGGGGCCGGTCCATTTCGACGGCGTCCCCACCGAACCGGTCGGGGAATGTGACTGGTACCTGGATCGGGCCGGTTTCGCGTGGGGAGCAATCGGCGTCGCCGCGTGCTGGTTCGGCGGTGCCGCCGGACTCGCACGGCGGCTGACCTCCGACCTGGTTTCGAGGCTCCCCGGGTCTCGGCAGCCAGACCAGATCGCGTTCATGCATGCGGGAGCCGCAGACGCCCGGTTGTACGCCGCCCGGGCGGTTCTGGCACAGGCCGCCGTCCAGGTGGACAACGGGGACGCGACGGGACCAGCCGGTTCACTGCTAGCGCTCCGGGTCCGTCACGTCGTCGCAGACGCTGCCGAGTCGACGATCACCGAGATCGGGCACGCGCTCGGACCCGCTCCGATGACGTTCGACGAAGAACATGCTCGACGCGTCGCCGACCTCCAGGTATATCTGCGCCAGCACCATGCCGAGCGAGACTCCGCCGCGCTTGGTCGGGCCCTGACCGGGCGCCCAGCATGACGGAGCCGTCAGCCGAGGCGGAGTCGTACGACCATCGCTGCCCGGGAACGCCAGAGGCGGTCTGGATGGATAACGGCATCGGCAAGCGGGCCGCGCCTGTCGACATTGGCACTCTCGGGCGCCTCGTCGTCGTAGCCGCGCATCCCGACGACGAGACACTCGGCGCCGGCGGACTGATCGCGATGGCTGCGCTCAAAGGGGTCGATATCGACATCGTCGTCCTCACCCGCGGAGAAGGATCACACCCGCTCTCGACCACCCACGGTCGCGATGCGATGACCGGCCTGCGTCGGCAGGAGATCCTCGGTGCCGTGGATGTGCTGGCGCCCGCCGCCTCGATCCACCTTCACTCGTTACCCGACGGCGCCCTGGCCGAGCATCGAGGCGAGGTCACCGACCTGCTCGCCCAGGCGGTCCGATCGGTTGATTGCGAGACCTGGCTGGTCGCGCCATGGCGGCACGACCGGCACGCGGACCACGAGGCGGCCGGTGCGGCGGCTGCGGTGGTCGCCAACCGATCCGGCGCCCACCTGCTCGAGTACCCGATCTGGTTCTGGCATTGGGGATCACCAGGCGAACCACCGTCGATGGACCGGCCGCTGAGACTCGACCTGACGGTGGCGGCCTTGGCAGCCAAGACCGCCGCCATCGACCGGTACGCGAGTCAGCTGCGTCCGCTGTCCGACCGGCCGGGCGACGAGGCCGTCGTCGCACCGCGGTTCCGGGAGCACTTCGAGCGGCCCTTCGAGATCTACCAGGCGACATCAGAGGAGATCGTGGGTGCTTCCACCGCGAGGACCAGCCTCCCGCCGGCGTACTTCGACGCGATGTACGCGGCCGAGACCGACCCCTGGCGCTTTCGAGAACGCTGGTACGAGCAACGCAAGCGCGACCTCACGATGGCGGTGCTGCCCCGCCGGCGCTTCCGTACCGCCTTCGAACCCGGGTGCTCGATCGGAGTCCTCACCACTGAGCTCGCCCGACGGTGCGACCGGGTGCTCGCGACGGACGTCGCCGATGCGGCCCTTGCTGCGGCCACTGCACGGCTCGAGAGGTCCCCCCACGTGCGAGTCGAGCGACGGGCGATCCCGTCCGATTGGCCGACCGGACCGTTCGACCTGGTCGTCCTCTCCGAGGTGGGCTACTACTGCGCTGGCGACGACCTGCAAGCCCTGGCCGCGGCCGCGCGAGACACCCTGACCGACGACGGATGCATCGTCGCGTGTCACTGGCGCCACCCGGTCGCCGACTATCCCGTTTCAGGCGACGCCGTCCATGCGGCGTTACGCGCGACCACCGGTATCGACCTGCTTGCCGAGCACGTAGAGGCCGACTTTCGTCTAGATGTGCTCGTCCGAGCGCCGGCGACCTCTGTCGCTGCCGCTGAAGGTCTCGTGTGAGCCGTGACCTCGCGGATGGTCATCGTCATCCCGGCCCGGGATGAGGAGCGCCGACTGCCCCGCTGCCTGTCCGCGATCGAGGCCTCCCGGCAGCGCTTGGCTGCACACCCACAAGGAAGGGGTGTGACCGTTGACGTCTGCGTGGTCCTCGATCGTTGTACCGACCGGAGCGAGGACGTGGTAGCACGTTTTCCCGGCGTCCGTCGATATCGGGTCACGTTCGGTCGAGTCGGCGCTGCTCGGGATTTCGGGATTCGTTCGGCACTCGTCACCTCGCAGCGATCCGCACAGCTTGGAAGCACCTGGGTCCTGTGCACGGACGCCGACTCCGCGGTGCCTCCCGACTGGCTCACCACGCACGCCGAGCTCGCCGGCGCCGGCGCCGACATGGTGCTCGGAACCGTGATACCGGACCCGAACGAGCTCTCGCTCGCGATGCTGGTCCGCTGGGCACGCGAGCATTCGAACGCGGATGGGCACGGCCACGTCTACGGAGCGAACTTCGGCCTCACGGCAGATATGTACGGGATTGTCGGCGGCTTCGACAACGTGCCGGCCCACGAGGACGCGCTGCTGGCCGCGGCCGCCCGCGGGCGCGGGGCGAACGTGGTCGCTACCTCGCGATCACCGGTGCTGACGAGTGCCCGGCGTACCGGACGGGCGCCGGGCGGGTTCGCGCACTACCTGCACACGCTGGAGCATCGCAGCGTCCGCGCCGAGCACAGCCAACCGGACAGCACAGCGTCAGCGGTTTGAACAGGTGCTGCATTGCCTTCTCGACCCGAGCCATGGTCACTCGTTGGGCAGGCATGACACGGCCTTGGTTGATCTTCGTGAAGGTGTGACCTACTCCGGACGCCGAGGGTCGGTGCTGGTCCCGGTGTCCGACGTGCCGTCATCGTCGACATCGGTGTCGGGGTCGATGCGGTCGGCCTCCCGCATCTGGTCGTCGACCTCTGCGCGCGAGTCCGAGGTACGTCCCTGCTGCTGCTGGGCCACCGAGCGAAGCCGCTCGGCCTCGGCGGCCTTCCGCTCCGCCTCGGCCGCGGACGCGTCCGCGCGGGCGCCGACCTCTCGCGCCTTCGCCGCCTGCTGGTCGACGACGGCGCCACGGTCCGACGCGTCCTGGCGAAGTCTCTGCGCCTGTTCGCGCTGCGCGTCCTTGCGCTTGCGCATAGCCAGTACAATCGCCGCGATGATGATCGCGACGATGACGATGATGACGATGATCCACGCTGCGGTGCTCATGATGGGCTCCCTCGAACCATTGCTGAGGCGAAGGCGTCAGTTTGACCGAACGACGCCCGGGTCACGGGCTGACCGTATCAGCGGCCCGCGGGTGCCGAAAGTGCTCGGGATCTATTGCGCGCCCCACCCGCGCGCCCGGCTCTGGTCCGACGCAGCGCTGCGCCGCTGAAATCGTCGGGATGGCTAGCGCAGGGACAGCAGGCCGAGAATGCCGACCGCGTACACGACCAGGACTGTGAGCGAGTCGAGGCCAAGTCCGAGGATCTTCCTTCGTGACCTCAACAGCAGGCCCGCCATGTAGACGATTGTCAAGATCGCTCCGAGGCCGCTCAAGTAGATGTCACTCGCGTTTGCTTGTGGCAGGACGGCTCGTCCGCTGATCATGGTGATGGGCACGAATAGGACGGGAAGAAATGCGTTACCGCCGAAAATGTCGCCGATCGCGAGCTTGTAGTCCTGGTTGCGGGCGGCAGTCAGTCCGGTCGACACCTCAGGGAGGGCCGTTGCCGCGGCCAGCACGGTAGCCCCGAACAGAACGCCGGACAGACCGAGATCTCCGAAGAACTGTTCTCCGCTCCTTTCGATGGTGACACCGGCGACCAAGGTGGCGAGCGCCGCAACGCCGAACAGCAGGCCCGCCCGCGCGGTGCTCACACCCCGCGAGCTCGCCATTTGCTCGGTCTTCTGCCGGGTGTGCCCTCGAGGCCTTGGCTGGCTTGCGGGGGCTTCGCCGTTGTTGGCCCATGGCAAGCGGCTTCCCGGCCCGGTGATCATCTTGAGGCCGACGACCCACGCCAGTGCCGACACAACGGGTGCCGGGGTGAGCCGCGCGAAGATCAGGTCACCGGACAACTGCGTTCCGGCGATCGTGAGGAGCAGGACGATGACCACGAGGGCGCCCTCCAGCAGCAGCGTGAGGCTGCCGGCCAGAAACGTCAACGGTGCACTGGACCGGACACCGAAGAGGTCGACCACCACGAGCACAACTGTCTGCAGCGCGATCCCGCCAAGCAGGTTGCCGACGGCGATCTCCAGCTGTCCCGAGACTGCTGCGCTGACTGTGATGGCGATCTCGGGAAGGTTGGTCGCGACAGCAAGCAGGACAAGGCCACCGAGCGCGTCACCAAGGTGCAGCCGTTCGGCGATTACATCGGTGTAGTCCGACAACGTGGTTCCGGCAACCCAGATCACCGCTGCCGACACGATGAAGACGAGCAACAGCAACGCAGACGACAACGGCTACTCCTGACGTTCGCAATAGCGAGGACGGGACGCTCACCTGCTGGTGATCCGTTCACGGGCGCGTTTGACGGTGCGTTGGGCTCTGCTCCGCACGCTCTCGGCGAGGTCGAGGTCGGACGACAACAGCTCCATCAGTTGGCTCGCCGACGTCCCGGCTGACAGGTCATGAACGGTCACGGTGTGGCCGGGGCGGTGCACGATCGTGACTCGGTCGCCGGCACGGACCACCCCGCGCTTGATGACCTTGAGCAGCGCGCCGGTCGTCCCCGTCGCTGCAAACCGTTGGTGGAAGCGCGGCAGGTCGAGCCGCGCCGACAGGTTCTCGCACGGAGTGCGAGGCATGCGGACTTCGAGCACGACGCCGGTTTCCGGGTTGCCGATCTGCCAGTGTTCGCCGATGATCGCGCCGTTGACGTCGAGCCCGGCGGTGGTCAGGTTCTCCCCGAACAGCCCCGGCGCGATCTCGCGTCCGAGCTCCTCGGACCACCATGCGGCATCTTCGGAAGCATATGCGTAGACCGCCTTGTCCGGTCCTCCGTGCCACCGGCGGTCGCACTGGAGGTCGCCGGCGAGGCCCAGGTCGCCGACTGCCACCGGGCCGTCGACCGGCCTCTTGTCGATCGCGGTGTCGCGAAAAGGCCCGGCGAAGACCTCGTGGACGACGTTGACGGTCAGGACGCGAGCCGTCTGCTTTCCAGTCATGTCCCCAAGTTTGCGTTGGTTCGGTCCCGGCGGCTTGACCATTCTTGCGCGGTCATCCCGGCGTCCGTTACGGAGCGTGTGCTCACAGTAACGCGGGGTACGCCATTCGGCGCGTCCAGATCCTGCGATCGGTCGACGCCACCGGCGTCGGCTTGAGCGCGAGGGCTCAGTCGGTTGGCTCGGTCCCGTTGCTCTGCAACGGGACCGTCGGTGTCTCGTCCTCAGCGAGGTGGTCGACGAAGTCCCGCACACGCTCCCGATCCTCGGCCGTGAGCATGGAAATCTGACGGTTCGCTTCGTCGCGAAGCGTCTGGATCGACTGAGCGAGCTCGGCGGTGTCGTCGCGAGCGGTGCTGGACATTCCTGCCTCCAAGCAACGTTCCCCGGCAAGGAGATCGTCGAAGCATAGGAGCCGTATCGGGAGCCGGAGATACCTTCCGGCCTTCTCCCGCACCCTACGCCGCTTCGGCTGGCGGCGTCGGAAAAGTTCGGTACCTGTTCAGATCCTGGAAGGCCGCGTCCGACGACGTCCCGAACACCCCGTTTGAACAGTCAGGTCAGCTCCAGCTCGCACACAGTGTGTAGCTCGGGATCAGCCTCGTCGTCCTTGCCGACCCCGGCCCCTTCCCACCGCAGCACGATGGTGCGTCCACTGACGACCAGGCTGGCAAGGCAGTTGTCGAACCAGGGACCGTGCGTGATCGTCCAGTCGAACGGCGGTGCCTTCACCCGCGCCGCACGCGCCAGGGCACGCGTGAGCCGACTCGTCGACCCGTGCGCCGCGAGTGCGGTCATACGACGGACGGGGCGCGGCATGGGGTTGCGGATCGGCGAGCACACCGCCTGGAGAACCCGTCCCCCGCCGGAGCGCTGGACCTCGGCGAGGTAGGAGTGGTGCACGTCGCCGGACAGGAACAGGGTGTGCGCCGGCGCTGCGCCGCGCTTGCCGTCCGCCACGTCGGTAACGATCCTCGCGACGTCATGGAACCCGTGTTCGAAGGCAGCCCAGTGCTCGAAGTCGACGCCTTGGCGGATCCTTTCGCCCAGCTTTGCGAACCATCGTCCCCACGCGCCTTCGCTGATCGCCTCGTCCCACGCCTCAGCATGGTGCAGACCGGGACCGAGGAGGAACGGCAGGGACGTGCCGATGAGCAGTGTCTCGACGTCGCCCGTCAGCTGGTGGTCGAGCCATGTCATCTCGTCGTCGTCGAGCATCGACCTCCGGTCTGGGGTCAAGACGCGCGACGCCCGCGAGTCGACCACGACGAGCCGTGCTCGTCCAAGGTCACGTGCATAGCTCCACCGGTACGTGTCCGGGTGCTCGTCGACCCGGCCTGCGAAGGCGTCGATGTACGCGCCGAAGTCGTGGGTCGGGTCGTCGCGCTGCACCTTCCGAATGTGCTGCCAGACCTCGTCCTCGGCGCAATCGCTCGGGGAGAGGTTCCCGAGATGCTGGTAGATCCAGTACGAGCCCAGGCCGCCGACGATGCGGTCGTGCCACCATGACGTCGCGTGCATCTGCTGGCGCCAGCTGTGCGAGGTGTTCCAGTCGTCCCTGATGTCGTGGTCGTCGAAGATCATCGTGCTGGGAATCGTGGACAACAGCCACCGGTTGGCGGGATCCGACCATGACAATCGGTAGAGGTAGGTGTACTCCTCGAAATCCCTGAGCTCCTCTCCCGGCGGTTGATCGACGTCGCGTCGCGATTCGATGAACTCCCGCATCGCGTCTGACGTCTCGTCGGCATACACCTGGTCTCCGAGCATGACGAACAGCTGCGGCCACTCGCGCTCCGGCCGGCCGGCCATCCGCAGCGCGTACGCTCGGAGCACGTCGACACCGAACCGCCGCGTCCCCTCGGCGTCGTGCGGCGCGCTCGTCCGGCAGGACGCGTACAGCAACGACAGGTCGGCAGTGGGGTCGAGGGTACGGATCCGGCTCGCCGGAAAACGAGAGTCCTCCAACGGCCAGACGGTCGTTCCTTCGAACTCGAGCTGGTACGGGTATGCGGTTCCCGGGTCGAGCCCGTCGGCGAAGACGTGGGCGTAGTGATGACCGTGAACCGTGAACGTGTGCGCCGACCACGAGCGCTCAGCCGAACGGACGACCACGTCGCCGGAAGCCGCCACCTCCGCCCAGACCGACGCCGAGGTGTCGTCGATGTGGCGGAGTTGAGGGCCCACGAGGAGCTCACCCGCTGCGGGCATTTGTCCTGCCATTGCTCTTTCCTACACGGTCGGGGCGCTCCGGTAACGGCTGGGTCAACCGCCGGTGCTCTCACCGAGCCCGTCGGCAATCAGCATGGCGAGCGTGTCGATCGCCGCCTTGCCCTCCGGACCTTCCGCGGACAGCCTGATCCGGTTGCCCTGCCGTACGCCGAGTGACATCAGCTCCAGCATGCTATCGGCCGCAGCCGGTCCGGCTCCGGTATCGAGGTTCGTCACGGCCACCTCGACGGGGAGATCGGCCGCTGCTTTCGCGAAGACGGCGGCCGGCCTGGCGTGCAACCCCTGTGGGTTGATGATCTCGCACTCGCGTTCGGAGACGCCGTCGCGGATGGCCGGGTCAGAGTCCGTCCTCGGTTCGGCGGCGTCCGGCGCCGATCCGAGCTGGGCCGCCTTCACGCCTACGGAAGCCACTGCCTCAGCCTCGACCGCCTCGAGCGACCTGCCGATCGAGGCCTGTACGACGGCAGCCACCAACCCCTCCACGAACGGCGCCCGAGACAGCCGGACCTCACTGGAGAGGTCGTCGACCAGCTCGAGTGCCATCTCGCTCGACAGCACGGCGCTGCCGAGGTCCGTCAGCACCAGGACGCCGCTCCCGTTGCTGGCGGCGTCGGCCCGCTGGATGGCACCGGCGACGGCGAGCGCGTCCGTGCCGAGGCCGCCATCGTTCCCCGCGGCAACTTCGATCGGAGGCGGGTTGTCCCCGACCATCTGAAGGGCCAGCTCGACCGCCGCATCGGCCAACGGCTCGGAGTGCGAGACGACGACGAGGGCGACCACGACGGTCAGCGCTCCGACAACGCGGCCGCCAGCGCCCCGAGCAGCAGGGTGACCGATGCGGCACCGGGATCGAGGTGTCCGGCACTGCGCTCACCGAGGTAGCTCGCCCGCCCCTTCCTCGCAATCAACGGTTTGGTCGCGTCGCGGCCCGCCGCCGCGGCGGCGGCGCCCGCCTCAGCTGCAGCAGAGGCATCCTTCCCGTCGGCGATCGACTGCTCGAATGCCGACACAGCCGGCCCTAGCGCGTCGACCATCGTCTTGTCCCCGAGCTCGGCCTTGCCACGGGCGACCACGCCGTCGAGCCCCGCGCGCAGGGCCGCCGCGAGCCGCTCGGGCGTGATCGTCGCCGTGTCTCCGGCCGCACCGGCCATCCGTAGCAGCATGGTTCCGTAGAGCGGCCCGCTTGCTCCACCAACGGTGGACACGAGGGTCATCCCGCTGGACTTCAGCACCCCGGAGATCGTCTCCGGGGTGCTGCTCGCCAGCTTGTCGACGACGGCCGTGAAGCCGCGGCTGAGGTTGCTTCCGTGGTCGGCGTCTCCGATCGCCGAGTCCAGCTCGGTCAGGTATGCACGCTGCTCGCTGATCACGTCCTTGGCCCGGCCGAGCCAGTCGGCGATCTGGTCGACGTCGACGTCTGCCACCTGTCAGACTCCCCAGCGAAGCCCCGGTGTGTTGACCGGGGCGTCCCAAAGGCCGAGCATCTCGTCGTCGGCCTTCACGAGCGTGATGGAGCAGCCGGCCATCTCGAGCGATGTGATGTAGTTGCCGACGAGTGATCGCGCCACCGTGATCCCGTGCGCATCGAGGATCTTCTTGAGTTCGCCGTACATCAGGTAGATCTCGATCAGGGGTGAGCCACCCATGCCGTTGCAGAACGCGATCACGGAGTCGCCGGAGTTGAACGGAAGGTCCGCCAGCACCGGTTCGAGCAGCTGCTCGGCGATATCCTTCGCGCCAGCAAGGTCGCGGCGATAACGACCCGGCTCGCCATGGATGCCGATGCCGATCTCCATCTGGTCGTCGGGCAGGTCGAACGTCGGCTTACCGGCCGAGGGGACGACACATGACGTGAGCGCCATGCCCATCGTGCGTCCGTTGTCGTTGACCTTGGCAGCGATCTCCTTGACTGCCGAGAGGTCGCGGCCCTCCTCGGCTGCCGCCCCGGCGATCTTCTCGACGATCACGGTCGCTCCGACGCCTCGGCGCCCGGCGGTGTAGAGACTGTCCTGGACTGCCACGTCGTCATTGGTGACGATCGCCTCCACGGTGACACCGGACTCGGCGGCGAGCTCTGCGGCCATCTCGAAGTTCATCACGTCGCCGGTGTAGTTCTTGACGATGTGGAGCACCCCCGCGCCGCCGTCGACGGCCGTGGTTGCCGCGAGGATCGGCTCAGGGGTCGGTGACGTGAACACCTCGCCGCAGACAGCCGCGTCGAGCATCCCGAGCCCGACGAACCCTCCGTGCAACGGCTCGTGCCCCGACCCGCCACCGGACACCAGGGCAACTTTGCCGTTCACCGGAGCGTCGCCACGGATGACGAGGCGGTTCTCGTGGTCGACTCGAAGCTCGGGATGAGCCGCCGCCACTCCCAGCAAGGACTCCTTCACGACGTCGTCGGGGGAGTTGATGAGCTTCTTCACGAGATCACCTCCGGAGCTCCGGCGGCCACCATGACCGTCGGTCCTGCGGCCAAGGTGTGCCGACCGCGGACCCATCATGCCCGCTCGTCGTCGATCGCGGAGTGCCTATCCCGCACCGTCTCGCATACGGAGAGGGAGCCGACGCACCAACGAACGGTGCGTGACGCCCGCAGGTCGCAGCAAAGGAAGCCCGACGTATCTGCTCGGCTGGTCGGCTCCGCCGGTCCGTCGCTCTGGCACTATCGACTCATGACGACCTCCCACCGGCCGCGCGGATGGGGGGTCCCGGTGGGCGAGGGGGCTCTTCGGGTTGCGGTGTACGGCGGCCGCGGCATGATCGGTTCGCGAATCTGCTCCGAGAGTGTCGCTCGCGGGCACGCCGTCAGCTCGATCACCCGCACACCTGCGCCTGACCAGGTCCCGGGTGTCGTCGCGCGAACCGGTGACGCAGCCGACGGCGACGACGTCGCGATGGTGGCTGCGCAGCACGATGTCGTTGTCTCCGCGATCGGCCCGAGTCGTACCGGGGGCCGACCGGAGAGATTTCTCGAGGCGATCCAGACACTCGTCGAGAACGTCGGTCCACGCCGGTTGATCGTGGTCGGCGGCGCTGGGTCCCTTCAGATCGCCCCCGGGCTGCGGTTGATGGACACGCCAGAGTTCCCGATGTCGGCCAAGGTGGAGGCGCAAGCCCAAGCCGCCGCTCTCGACCTGCTACGAGACAGCCAGAACCTCGCCGACTGGGTCTATGTCTCTCCCGCACCGGGCATCGCGCCGGGTCAGCGCACCGGGCAGTACCTGCTTGGAGCCGACACGGTCGTCGGTGACTTCATCAGCGCCGAGGACTTCGCGGTAGCGGTCGTCGACGAGATCGACCGGCCGCGGTACAAGCGAAGTCGTTTTGCGGTCGCGGGCGCGGGCCGCGGACGGTGAGGGGGAGATCACGGCAACGGGTCGGCTCGTGCGCCGGCCGGGAGCCCACCTCCCGCCAGCAGCTCGGCCGCCACGTCTTGAAGCGCAGCGAGCGCGATCCGGTATCCCCAAGGTCCGATCGAGACCCGGGCGACGCCGAGCCGCTCGAGCTCGCGCGTCGGCGGTGAGCCGGGCAGCGCGATGACGCTGAGCCGTTGCGGTCCGAACGCGGCGACGAGTTCCTCGATCTCAGCCGCGGACTCGGCACCGGGTGTGAACACCAACTCGGCCCCCGCGTCGAGGTACGCCCGGCCACGCTCGATGGCAGCTGCGACGACCGTGCTGCGGTCGGTCGCGGCGTCGGCGCGCAAGAACGCATCCGTCCGCGCGTTCAGGACAAACCCTGTGCCAGCAGACTCTCGGGCCGCGACGACCGCCTCGACGGCCGCGACGGCATCGGATACCGGGCGCATCTCGTCCTCGAGGTTCGCACCGACGACTCCGATCGCAATCGCCCGCCGGACCGTCTCGCCGGGACTGCCGTACCCCGCCTCGAGGTCCATCGTCACCGGCACAGCGACCTCCGCCGCGATCCGCTCGACCATCGAGAGGTGCAAGTCGAGCGGGATGTTCTCCCCGTCGTCGTAGCCGAAGACCGCTGCGATCGAATGACTCGCCGTAGCGAGGGCCTTGACGCCCGGCACGGCGGCGACGGCGCGGGCGCTGGCGACGTCCCAGACGTTCGCGAGCACCAGGATCTCGGGGGCGGTATGGAGGTCACGGAGGGTCTCCGCCTTCTCTCTCGACGTGGGCGTGTCCGTCGAGGTCCGCTTCTCGCTCGACCTCGGCTCTCCCCTGGGTATCGCCATGGCCAGCACGTTATCCAAGGTGGAGCCTCAGGGCTGACCGCGGCGGGAAACCCAGAGGGCGAACAGCGGGTCGACGAAGCACCACATCGAGGTGTCGCGCCGCAGGTGCTGACCTTCGCGCCCGAGATCGCGCACCGCCGACTGGAGCGAGGCGCGACTGAGGCCGAAGCGCTCCGTCGCGCGCGACCCGGTGGGACGGATCCCGTCGGCGATCGCGGCGAGGACCGACTTCTTGCTTGCGCTCAACCGGTCCCATACGCCTTGGTGCGCCTCGTTCGTCTGCCGAAGCGCCAGCGCGACGATCGCATCGGCAAGGCTCAGCCCCTCGACGTCAGTCCCCTCCACCAGCGACGAGGTGCCCGCGCTGCGCAGGCCGAGCTCGCGATGGAGCAGATGGGCCAGCAGCATCGTCCGCTGCGGGTGTCCCGCGGCGGTGGCGACCAGGGACGCGAGCGCTTCGCCGGGGTGCTCGCCGAGCCGCGCGAACCGGTCGGCGAGCTCGACCTGCACCTCCTCGACCGGAAGCGGCCCGAGCACGAGCGGCTCGGCCTGTCCGTACAGCGGACGCTCGTGGTCGGTGAAGAGCGCGCGCATCAGCGACGGTTGCGAACCGGCGTAGACGTAGGTCGCGGCGTCGCCGTGGTACTGGATGTGCGCGCGCAGCAGCCCGTCGAGGGCCGGACCGGCGCTCAGCAGGTCCTGGAACTCGTCGAACACCACCAGGGTGGGCCGCTGATCTCGCTCGAAGAGCCGGATCGGCAGGTCGAGGAGATCGGATGCCACCGACAGAGCCTGGTCGTGGGACGGCTGCGCTGCCTTCGGGCCGACGCTCACGCCGATTCCCGAGGTGGTGAGCGCGAATCCGATTCGCGAGCTCAACGCCTGGAGCCGCGAGCGAATGGTCGGCTCGTCGATTCGTGCGTATGCGGTCGCGACGCGGACGCACACCTCGAGCAGCGACGCGACGCCGTACAGGTCGACATGGACCGTTCGCCATCGGGTCTGCTCGAGGTATCTCTCATGGGTCAGCAGGAGGGAGGTCTTGCCGTACCTGCGCGGACTGGCCAGCCGTACATGGGCACCGTCAGCCGCCGCCAGGTGGAGCAGATGCAGCTCGACGCGGCGGTTGATCAGCTCGGTGCTGGTGATGGGCGTCTCGAATGGAAAGGGGCGCACGGGGGCATCGTAGCGGATGTATGGCAAATGGAATACAGATCTGAATGGCGTTTGCCAACCGGGCGGGCCTCAGTCGATCGGTGGCCCGCCGGGGCCTGTCGCTGGTGGTTCCGTCGAGCCCGGACCCGTCGTGGGCGGGCCGGTCGACGGCGACGGCGCGTTCGTCGGAGGGGAGACCAGCGGGTTGGTGACAGTCGGCGTCGGACCGGTTGGCGGAGGCGGCGGCGGCAGTACCTTGATGGCGATCAACAGCGCCGACAGCGCGATCGCGAGCACCAGGGCGAACGAGGCGAGGAACGTCCACAGACCCGCCCGGTTCCATGTCCGCGGCCACGGCAGCGGCCAGAGCCGCCATCGGCCGAGGCCCCGTCGACGAAACCAGTGCGGCCGGAACTCCGGGCCCCGGGTGGTGCCGACCGGTGGTCGATCGGCGACCGTCACAGCCGACACGACGGCTTGGGCGCTGGTGAGTCCTGCGGTGTACGAGTCGGCCCGAACGGCGACCCACGCGGCAAACTCCGGGTCGTCGTCGGTCTCGACCACCGAATGTGTGTCCGCGTCACGACGGGTCGCGATCGCCTCGGCGAACCGTGCTCGGGCGTACGGGTCGCCGTTGGCGCCGTCCGTGAGCATGACGACGACCACGGGATCGCCCGCGCATTGTCCGGCGAAGAGCACCGCGGAGTCGTCCTCGCTCAACCGGCCGGTCAGGACCACCCCACCGAGCGACGGTGGGTCGCTGCGACGCAAGGGCACGAGGCCGGTCGTCATTGTCCGTCAGCCGCCGTCCCTGGTCGCTTGCTCGGCGTGTAACACTGGCCGAGCCTACGTCGTGGGTGATCAGAAAGGACATCTGGTATGAGCGTGACGTCATCGGAGGCGCCCCCGGACGCTCATCAGCTGCGTGAGCTGGCTGCCGCGACCGGCGCTGCGATGACTGAGGTACGGCGGGTGATCGTCGGCCAGGAGCAGATGGTCGAGCAGCTGATGGTGGCGCTGCTCGCTCGTGGTCACTGCCTCTTGGAGGGCGTGCCGGGAATCGCCAAGACGCTCGCCGTCCGCACCTTCGCAACCGTCGTCGGTGGTTCGTTCGCCAGGATCCAGTTCACGCCCGATCTCGTACCGTCGGACATCGTCGGAACCAGGATCTACCGGCCGAGCAGGGAGTCGTTCGACATCGAGCTCGGACCGGTCTTCGTGAACTTCGTGCTCGCCGACGAGGTCAACCGCGCACCCGCCAAGGTTCAGTCCGCGATGCTCGAGCTGATGGCCGAGGGCCAGGTGTCGATCGGAGGCCACACCACGCCGATCCCGAAGCCGTTCATCGTGATCGCGACCCAGAACCCGATCGAGTCCGAGGGCGTCTACCCGCTGCCGGAGGCCCAACGTGACCGGTTCCTGCTCAAGGTCGACGTCACACACCCGCGGGGACACGAGGAGTTCGAGATCCTGCGCCGGATGAGCGTCGACCCGCCCACACCGAACCGGATTCTCGACCCCGACATGATCGTGAGGCTGCAGCAGTCCGCGGACCGGGTCTTCGTCCACAACCTGGTTGCCGAGTACATCGTCCGACTGGTGCTGGCCACCCGGTCGCCCGCCGAGTTCCGCCTGAACGACCTCTCGGGTGTGATCGAGATCGGTGCCAGCCCACGCGCCACGCTCGGTCTCGCATCCGCATCCCGGGTGGTTGCCCTCATCCAGGGTCGCGACTACGTCCTGCCCGACGACGTACAGCGGGTTGCGCGAGACGTGATGGCCCACCGGCTGGTCCTGACGTTCGACGCGGTTGCCGACGGCGTCGAGGCGCGCTCGGTGGTCGATCGGGTGATCTCGGCGATTCCGCCACCGCACCCTGTCTGGAACAGCACGGAGCGGCCCGATTTCTCCTAGCGCTCTCAGCCCGTCCGGATCCGGACCGCTGCAGCTGTCGCGGCTGGCACCGGAGACCGCCCTTCGGCGCCTCGAGCTGCAGATCGTGCGCCGCCTCGACGGGTTCCTCTACGGAGAACACCTCGGGCTGCTGCCCGGGCCGGGTACGGACCTCGCGGAGGCGCGGGTCTACATACCCGGATCGGACGACGTCCGCCGGATGGACTGGGCGGTCACCGCGCGGACGACCATCCCGCACGTGCGCGACGTGATCGCCGACCGCGAGCTCGAGACGTGGACGCTCGTCGATCTGTCTCCGTCGATGAACTTCGGTACGGCCGCACTCGAGAAGCGGGAGCTGGCGGTCGCCGCGGTCGCGACGATCGGGCTGCTCACGTTCCGGCTCGGCGACCGTTTCGGCGGCTACGTGCTACGCGCTGGACGCCTGACCCGTTGGCCGGCACGGTCGGGCCGGAACGCGTTGTACGCCTTGCTGAGAAACCTCTGGCAGCAGCCGGCCTCCGCGGCAACGGCAGCGCCCCTCGACCTCGCCTCGGCGGTCCGGTCGCTGTCACGGGCTCAGCGCAAACGGGGTCTTCGCGTTGTGGTGTCCGACTTCCTCGCGGCTGGGGACGGGTCGGTCGACCCGGACGTACCGCCCAACTGGGAACGAGGGATGCGTGAGCTTTCGGCGCGGCACCAGGTGATGGCGGTGGAGATCATCGACCCGCGTGAGCTCGACATCCCGAACATCGGCGTCGTGTTGCTCCAGGATCCGGAGAGCGGCGACATCCGCGAGCTCAACACGTCCAGCCGAGCCGTCCGAGAGCGGTATTCGGTTGCATCCAGGCTCCAGCGTGAACGCACTCGGCTGGCACTGCGCCGTGCGGGCGCCGCTCACCTGATCCTGCGCACCGACCGCGACTGGGTCGCCGACACCGCCCGCTTCACGTTGGCGCACCGGCGGATCGCGCAACGGCTCCACGCCCCGCCGAGGGGGTCGACTCGATGAGCTTCCTGAGCCCTGGACGGCTCTGGTTGCTGCTGCTCGTCCCGGTCCTGATCGGCGGGTACGCCCTGCTTCAGGTGCGGCGCCGCCACTACGCGCTCCGGTTCACCAACGTGGCCCTCATCGACACCGTCGTGCCCCGCCGCCCCCAATGGCGCCAGCATGTTGCTGTCGGGCTCGCCATGCTCACGTTGGCGGGGATCATCTTCTGCTTCGCGCGACCGGCCGAGGTGCAGACCGTCGAGATCCGGGTGGACAAGCCGCAGCTCGTGGTGATCACGATCGACTGCTCGCTTTCGATGGACGCCGCCGACGTGCCCCCGGACCGGTTCGCCGCCGCGAAGGCCGCGGCGAAGAACTTCCTCAACGACCTCCCACCCCGGTACCAGGTCGCCCTGGTGTCGTTCGCCCGTGGTGCCACGGTGCGCGTGGCGCCCACAACCGACCGGGCCAAGGTCTCCACCGCGATCGACGCGTTGACCACCGAGACCTACACGGCGATCGGCGAAGGGATCTACGCCGCGCTCGGCGTGGCGAAGGTCGCCAGCAGCCCGGCCGTGATCGTCCTGCTCGGCGACGGCAAGAGCACCGTCGGCCGGTCTGCCCTCGGAGCCGCCAGGGACGCCAAGAAGGCGAAGGTCCCGATCTACACCGTGGCGCTGGGAACGCTGAACGGCGTGATCGTCAACCAGGGTCGCGACGTACCTGTTCCGGTTGACACCGAGCAGCTGAAGGAGATCGCCAAGCTGTCGGGCGGCAGCACCTACGACGCGAGCTCGTCGAAGGACCTTAAACGCGCGTACGGCGACGTGAAGCAGCAGATCACGACGACCACGATGAAGAAGGACGTCACCGCCCACTACCTCGGTTTCGTCTTGGTGCTCGCGCTGCTGTCGACCGCCTCGGGGGTGTTCGTCGCCTCCCGGCTCACCTGACACCGCGCACGGCGCCGTGGGGATGCTGGTGTCCCTGAGGCGGATGAGGCACAATGGCAGCACAATATCCGTCCCCTAAACCCATGGGGCGGTGCCATGGTTGGTCGAGCGGTCAGATCGCGCCGACGAGAACGCTGGGGAAGGCGAAACTCGTCGAAGCAGGAGGACCCGGTGAACTCGATCGGACCAACATCGCTCGCCGGCGCGACGCGCGGCGTTCTGTTCGTGCATGCCGCCCCGTCGGCTATGTGCTCACATGTCGAATGGGCGGTCGCCGCCGTCCTCGGCAACCCGCCGCAGATGTCCTGGCTATCCCAACCTGCCGCGGCGGGGCTCTACCGCTCGGAGCTCGTCTGGCATGGTCCGGTCGGCACGGCTGCGACATTGACGTCGGCGTTGCGGGGCTGGGACCGGCTGCTGTTCGAGGTGACGGAAGACCCGACGCCGGGCAGCGAAGGCGTCCGCTTCTCGTTCACGCCCGAGCTCGGCGTTTTCACAGCGATCACCGGACTGCACGGCGACATCATGATTCCTGAGGACAGGCTCAAGGGCGCGGTCGTCAAGGCTGCCATCGGTGAGGCGACGCTCCGCGATGAGGTCGACATGCTGCTCGGCAGGCCGTGGGACGATGCGCTCGAGCCTTTCCGGCACGCCGGTGACGGCGCCGCAGTCCGCTGGCTCCACCACGTCGTGTAGTCACGCGTCCGGTCACGTCCCCCGCCAGGACAGCCCAATGCGACCCTCAAACCCTGGACTGCCGCGGCGTGTGAAAACGTTGCACGAACGCGGCGCTGAGGGAGGAACGACGGTCATGCCGAGTACGAGCCCGGGCTATTCGATCACCGTACGCATCGAGACACCATCGAGCCCGGGCGCGACGATCGCGTTGACCGAGGCGATCGGCGGCGCGGGGGGGTCTCTGACGGCCCTCGACGTCGTCGAGTCGAGCGCGGGCGGCATCGTCGTGGACGTCACCTGCGACGCGACCGACGCCGACCACGCCATTCGGATCACCGACCGGATCCGGGAACTGGACGGCTTCCAGGTCCGCAAGGTCTCCGACCGGACCTTCCTGCTGCACCTCGGTGGCAAGCTGTCCGTCGAGTCCAAGGTGCCGCTGCGTCACCGCGACGACCTCTCGCGCGCGTACACGCCCGGGGTGGCGAGGGTCTGTATGGCCATCGTGGAGAATCCCGAGGACGCGCGCCGGCTGACGATCAAGCGCAACACGGTCGCCGTCGTGACGGACGGCTCGGCGGTCCTCGGTCTGGGAAACATCGGTCCAGCCGCCGCGATGCCGGTGATGGAGGGGAAGGCGGCACTGTTCAAGCGGTTCGCCGACGTCGATGCGTGGCCCGTGTGCCTCGACACCCAGGACACCGACGAGATCGTGCTGATCGTCAAGGCGCTCGCCCCCGGGTACGGCGGCATCAACCTCGAGGACATCGCCGCGCCGCGCTGCTTCGAGATCGAGGCGCGGCTCCGAGAGGCCCTGGACATCCCCGTGTTCCACGACGACCAGCACGGCACCGCGATCGTCGTGCTGGCCGCTCTGACCAACGCGCTGCGCGTCGTCGGCAAGTCGCTCGGCGACATCACCGTGGCGATCTCCGGGACCGGTGCCGCCGGAAGTGCCATCATCCGGCTCCTGCACGCCCAGGGCGTCGGGGACATCATCGCCGCCGACCGGTCGGGAATCCTGGCACCTGACAGCCGCAAGCATGCGTCCCGGCTCTGGATCCTCGAACACACCAACCGCAACGGTGCTACCGGCACGCTCCGCGACGCGGTGCGCGGCGCCGACGTGTTCATCGGGGTCTCCGGCCCCAACCTGCTCGACGGCGACGACATCGCGACGATGGCCGACGACCCGATCGTGTTCGCGCTGGCGAACCCGGATCCCGAGGTCGACCCGGCCGCGGCCGCCGAACATGCAGCCGTCGTCGCCACTGGTCGTTCCGACTACCCCAACCAGATCAACAACGTGCTGGCGTTCCCGGGGTTCTTCCGCGGCATGCTCGACGCGGCCGCCAGCGAGATCACCGACGACATGATGATCGCCGCGGCGTACGCGATCGCCTCCGCGGTGGGCCCGGACCAGCTCAACCCGAGCTTCATCGTCCCGAGCGTGTTCGACGAGCATGTCGCTCCTGCCGTCGCCGCGGCCGTACGCGAGCGGGCGAAGCCGCGCTGAGAGTTGTCGCGCTCGGCCGTGTCGCCGTTTGCCATGCTGACATGGCAAGTGGTCGCAACTCCGACCGTTATGCCCGGTACGTCCGACCGTTTGCCATGCTGGCATGGCAAACGGTCAGTGCAAACGGTCAGCGACAGATGGCAAACGATCAGCGGTGGTCGTCGCAGCCGTCAGGCGTTGGCCTGAAGGACCGGCGGGCCGGACGGGACCAACGAGCCGCCGGCAGGCTCGACCGTGACAGCGATGGCGTCGCCGGGATGGACGCCGTCGACGATCTCGGGCCGTCCCGTCATCACCTGGCGGGGCAGTGGAGTGCCCTTGGCGACGACCCACAGCTGGTAGACCTGGTTAGCAGCGAGTGCGGGCATCGTCGCCGGGACGACGACTGCCTTCGCCGCACGCGCCGACCGGTAGACGGTCATCTCGCTGCCCGAGGAGTTCCGTGCGTGCTCGGCTCGTACATCCGGCTCGGCAAGAATCCGCTGCATCGCGGCCGTCTGCGCCTGCGCCCTGGAGTAGTCGTCGCGAATGTGCTGAGACTGGCTGTGCTGCTGCCAGCCGAAACCGCCGGCGGCGACCGCGACCACCGCGGCTGCTGCGGCCGCCCAGCCCTGCCAGCTTCGGTTGGCGTGGCGCCGTCCGATTGGGGCGATGTCGGCGGGCACCCACGGCGTCGCCTGCCGGGTCTGCGAGATCGTGGTGAGGACGTTGTCGCGGAGGTCGGGTCGCGGTACCTCGGCGCTGGCGCCGCTCAACCGGGTCAGGGTCCGACGGAAACCGGCCACCTCCTCTTGACAGTCCGGGCAGGTCTCCAGGTGGGCGGCGAACTTCGTCCGCTCGTCGTCATCGACGGCATCGAGTGCGTACGCAGCCGAGAGCAGGTGCAGATCTTGGCTCGTCATGTCGTGATGCCCGTTCCAAGGCAGTCGCGCAACCTGATGAGACCGTCGCGCATCCGGGTCTTGATGGTGGACAGGTTGACGTCCAGCAGAGCGGCCACCTCGGGATAGGTGAGGCCGCGGTAGTAGGCCAGACCGACCGCCTCGGACTGCAGCTGGGTCAACGTGTCGAGGCACTTGCGCACCTGCGTGTACTCGAACTGGTCGACAACCGTCTCGGCGACCTCGTCGAAGTCGAGCTGGGCGTTGCGACTGCCTTCACGGCGTTCGCTGCGCCGCGACGTCTCCTCTCGGCGGACGGCGTCGACGGCGCGCCGATGGGCGATCATGCAGGCCCAGGTCCGCACCGAGCCCTTGCTCGAGTCGAAGCGGGTCGCCTGCTGCCAGATCTCCACCATCACCTCCTGCATGACCTCCTCGGCCCGGGAGGGGTCGCGGATCACCCGCTTGGCGATTCCGAACAGCGTGCTGGAGAGCTCGTCGTAGATCCGGGCAAAGGCCTCCTCGTCTCCGCGCGACACCTGCGTGATCAGCTCGTCCAGGCCACCGTCGGCACCGCGGAGACGCGGCGTGCGTACGTGGAGCGGCCTGCGCAACGGGATCGGCTTCGGCAAGGGGGTCGGCCTTCGCAACGGGATCGGGTCCAGGGTCATCTCGACACCTCGACTCTCAGGCTACTAGGGCGACTTCGGGTTAGACCCCGGCCCGCCGAGCAGCACCGACGACGACGGGCCGGGGAGTCCTCGCGTTGTACGAGAGGTTCGTCCGATCGTGCGTGCCGGATTGGTCCCGACCGACGTCAACTCGGCCCGTGACCACGCGCTGACCCGGTGTTAACCCGGTAGGCGCTCAGAGTGGGATGTTGGTGTGCGACCCGCGGGAATGCGTGTCCACAGCGGCAATCGCCCGGGCAATCGCGGTCCGGGTGGCGGCCGGGTCGACGACCTCGTCGACCACTCCGATCTCGATCGCCTTGTCGATCCCGCCGGCGATCGCCTCGTGCTCGGCCGCAAGCTCGGCCTCGACCTGTGGGCGTACGTCGTCCGGAACCTCCGAGAGCTTCCGCCGATGCAGGATCCGGACCGCGGCGACGGCACCCATCACCGCAACCTCGGCCCCCGGCCAGGCAAAGACCCGGGTGGCGCCGAGCGAACGGGAGTTCATCGCGATGTAGGCGCCGCCGTACGACTTTCGGGTCACCAGCGTCACCCGCGGTACCTGACACTCGCTGAACGCATGCAACAGCTTCGCCCCGCGGCGTACGACGCCGTCCCACTCCTGCCCGACCCCCGGAAGGTAGCCCGGGACGTCGACTAGCACGACAAGGGGAACTCCGAACGCGTCGCACATCCGGACGAAGCGTGCCGCCTTCTCCGCCGACGGCGAGTCGAGGCAGCCGCCGAGGCGGAGCGGGTTGTTCGCGATCACGCCGATCGTGCGGCCACCCATCCGCCCGAGCGCGGTTACGATGTTCGGCGCCCACCGCTGGTGCAGCTCGAGGATGCTCCCCGGGTCGAGCACCTCCGCGACGAGCGGATGCACGTCGTATGCACGCTTGCGTGACTCCGGGAGCATCTGGGACAGGTCGGGGTCGTAGACGGAGCCGACGTCGAGATCGCCCTGATTGCCGAGCAGCGTCGTGAGACGGCGGGCCTCGTTCAGCGCCTCGGCCTCGGAGTCGGTCAACACGTGCACGACGCCCGACCGACGACCGTGCGGCTCCGGGCCACCCAGCCGCAACATGTCGACGTCCTCTCCCGTCACCGAGCGGACCACGTCCGGACCGGTGACGAAGATCCGTCCCTCCGGCCCGAGGATGACCACGTCCGTCAGTGCCGGACCGTACGCCGCCCCACCTGCGGCGGGTCCCAGCACGACCGAGATCTGGGGTACGGTTCCGGACGCCAACGTCATCGCATGGAAGATCTGACCGACCGCGTGCAGCGAGAGGACACCTTCCGCCAACCGCGCGCCGCCGGAGTGCCACAGACCGACGATCGGTACGCCGGTCGAGACCGCCCGGGCATAGGCCTCAACCACGACCCGGCAACCAGCCTCACCCATCGCGCCGCCCATGACGGTCGCGTCTGAGCAGAACGCGACGACGGCGGTGCCGTCGACGGTGCCCGTCGCGGCGAGCATGCCGCTGCCATCGTCGTCGTTGAGCAGCCGGAGACTGCCCTCGTCGAGGAACGCGGCAAGGCGGAGGTTCGGGTTGCGCGGGTCCTGCTCACGCGGGAGCTTGGTCCGTTGCGCGGGTGGCGCGTCGGTCCTGGTCCTGCCGGTCGTGGTCACGGTTCCTCCTACGTCAGGCGCTGCGGTAGGCAACGGCTACGTTGTGCCCGCCGAACCCGAAGGAGTTGTTGAGTGCTGCGATGTCACCGTCGGGGAGGCTGCGTTGCTTCGTCGCGATGTCGAGGTTCACCTCCGGGTCGAGGTTGTCGACGTTGATCGTCGGCGGCACCATCCGATCGCGAAGCGCAAGGACCGTCGCCACCGACTCGAGGGCCCCCGCGCCACCAAGGAGGTGACCCGTCATCGACTTGGTGCTCGTCGTGACGACGTGGTCGACCCTGCCGTCGAGTGCTCGGGTGATCGCGAGGCACTCGGCGATGTCGCCCTGCGGGGTCGACGTCGCGTGCGCGTTGATGTGGACGACGTCGCTGGCCGTGAGGTCACCGGCTCGCATGGCTGCCTGGATCGCCCGGGTCGCGCCGAGGCCCTCCGGCTCGGGTTGGGCGATGTCGTGGGCGTCGGCCGTCACACCCGCACCGGCGACGACGGCGTAGACCTTGGCACGTCGCGCCGCAGCATGCTCGGCGCTCTCGATCACGAGGACGGCGGCGCCCTCGCCGAGGACGAACCCGTCCCGGTCGCGGTCCCACGGCCTGGAGGCCCGCTCCGGCTCGTCGTTGCGTTTGGACAGCGCCATCATGTTGGCGAACGCCGCCATCGGGAGCGGGTGGATCGCGGCCTCCGTGCCGCCTGCGACGACCACGTCGGCTCGACCGAGCCGGATCATGTCGACACCGAGTGCAATCGCCTCGTTCCCCGACGCGCAGGCGGAGACAGGGGTGTGGACGCCGGCTTTCGCGCCGACGAGCAGACCGACGTTGGCAGCGGGGCTGTTCGGCATCAGCATCGGAACCGCGAGCGGCGACACCCGCCGCGGGCCCTTCTCCTTGAGCAGGTCGTAGTTCGACAACAACGTGTGGACGCCGCCGATGCCGGAGGCGATGGCGACTCCGACCCGTTCGCCGTCGACGTCGGTCTCGGCGAGACCGCTGTCGTGCCACGCCTCCGTTGCGGCGATCACGGCGTACTGCCCGGCCGGGTCGAGTCTGCGGGCACGGACCCGTTCCAGCACCTCCGCCGGGTCAACCGCCACGGTTGCCGCGATCCGGACGGGCAGCGGCTCGGCCCAGTCGGCGGTCAGGGCGCGTACGCCCGACGTACCGTCGAGCAACGCGGCCCACGTCGATGCGACGTCACCGCCGACGGGCGAGGTGGTGCCGAGGCCGGTGACGACGACGGTTGTCGGCATCAGGATTGGGCGTTCTCGATGTAGGCAACCGCGTCACCGACGGTCTTGAGGTTCTTGACCTCCTCGTCCGGAATCTTGATGCCGTACTTCTCCTCGGCGCCGACGACCACCTCGACCATCGACAGCGAGTCGACGTCGAGGTCGTCGGTGAACGACTTGTCCAGCTGGACCTCGTCGGCAGGAATTCCGGCGACCTCGTTGACGATCTCGGCCAGACCGGCCCGGATTTCTTCGGTGCTTGCCATCAGTACGGCTCCTCGTGGTAATCGGGTGGGAGAGATCTCCCCGTGACGTACGGGACGCCGCGGCCGACGCCGCGGACACTTCGGGGTGACGGGTGGTTCACGGTAGCCGCACCACCTGCGCCGCGAACACGAGACCGGCTCCGAACGCGACGAACAGCGCGAGGTCGCCGCTGTTGGCTTCACCGGACTCGAGCAGCGCCTCGGTTGCCAACGGAATCGATGCGGCGGACGTGTTGCCCTGGTAGACGATGTCGCGGGCGACGACCACGTGCTCGGGCAGCTTGAGGGAGCGCGCCATCGCGTCGACGATGCGCATGTTCGCCTGATGCGGAATGAAGACCTGAAGATCTTCGGGAGTGATGCCGGCGACGTCGAGAGCCTGCCGGGCCACCTTAGCCATCTCGAACGATGCCCACCGAAAGACCGGGTTGCCATCCATCCGCAGGTGGGGCATCACGGGTTCGTCCATCAGCAGCACGCTCGGCCAGTACTCGCGTTGGCGGATCAGATCGAACTGGGAACCGTCCGAACCCCACACGACCCGGCCGATGCCGGGCTGCTCGGACGGGCCGATGACGGCGGCGCCGGCACCGTCGGCGAACAGGAACGCGGTTCCACGGTCACCGGTGTTGGTCAGGTCCGACAATCGCTCCACACCGATCACGAGGACGTACTTGGCGCTCCCGCCGCGGACCATGTCCGAGGCCATGCTGACGCCGTAGCAGAACCCGGCGCACGCCGCCGAGATGTCGAACGCGGCCGCCGGCGTGCAGCCGAGCTCGTCGGCGACGAGAGGCGCGACCGCAGGAGTCTGCAGCATGTGCGAGACGGTCGCCACGATCAGGCAGTCGATCTGCCCCGGTGCGATGCCGGAGCGGTCGAGCGCCTTGCGGGCCGAGGCGACGGACATCATCTGGACGGTCTCGTCGTCGGTCGCCCAGCGTCGTTCGATGATCCCCGAGCGGGTCCGGATCCACTCGTCACGCGAGTCGATGAACTCGCAGATCTCGGCATTCGTCACGACTCGGCTCGGACGATAGCCGCCGAGGCCGAGGATCGCGGCGTGCTCGGCACCGGCGGGTGCTTGCAGGCCCGTCATTCGCTGTTGCTTTCGGGGTGCAATCGGACCAGCGCCTGCCCGGGCGAGACCAGATCGCCATCCTCGACCACCCACTCGACAATCGAACCTCCGTGCGGCGCGACGACGGGTACCTCGTCGCGCCGACCGTGGACCGTACCCACGACGGCGCCCTGTTCGAGCACGGCGCGGGTCGGCAGGTCAGGTGACTGATGAAACGTACCCTTCGACGGCGACACCAGAAGTCGCCAGGTCGGCGACGTACTAAACGGCGATGCGTCTCCGTGCTTGTCGACGAACTCCGCAGCCGCGTCGAGCTGGTCCGGGGTCTTGAGCGCAAACGTCTCGACGTCTTTGAGCTGCCGCTTCGCGATCCCGCTGAGCGTACCGGCCGGAGGCATCTCGAGCAGGCCGGTCACGCCGAGGTCGGTCATGGTCTGCATGCACAGGTCCCAGCGCACCGGCGTGCCGACCTGGGTGACCAGCCGGGCGAGCACGTCGCGTCCGTCGTGGACGACCTGGCCGTCGCGGTTGGACAGCAACCGGCTTCTCGGGTCGTGCGTCGAGATCGCCATCGCGAGCCGGGCCAACCGGCTCACGGCCGGCTGCATGTGAACGGTGTGGAAGGCACCGGCGACGCTCAGCGGAACCAGCCGGGCTCTGGCAGGGGGATCGCCGGCGAGCGCCTCGAGTTGCGCCAGCGTGCCTGCCGCCACGATCTGGCCGGCGCCGTTGTCGTTGGCGGCCGTGAGGCCGTGACGGTCGAGGGCCGTGAGGACCTCCTCGCGGTCACCGCCGACGACTGCGCTCATTCCGGTGGGGGTGGCGCGGGCCGCCTCAGCCATCGCCTGGCCCCGCTCGCGGACGAACACCATTGCCTGTTCGGCGCTGATCACACCGAGTCCGGCAGCCGCGGCGATCTCGCCAACACTGTGCCCGGCGGCCGCGCCGATCTTGGAGAACGAGTCAGCGGGATGGGGAAACACGGCGAGCGCGGCCAGCAGGCTGGACGCGACGAGCAGCGGCTGGGTGATCGCGGTGTCGCGGATCTCGTCGGCGTCGGCCTTTGTCCCGTAGTACTCGAGATCGAGACCGGCAACGGCCGACAACCAGGCGAGCCGGTCGGCGAAGTGCGTGTCCTCGACCCAGGGGGCGAGAAAGCCAGGGGTCTGCGCACCTTGTCCAGGCGCCACGACAACGAGCACGGGGTCCAGCATGCCGGGTTGCCAGCCGAAATGCCGACACGAGTGCGGACGAAAGTTCGTGGCGTTTCGTTGGAGGTTACCTACAAGTCTGCCGCGGGTGTCAGCAGACCGCCCAGCGACAGCGCGACCCGGAGCGTGTACGCCTCCCGGGGGTGCGCCGGCGACAGCCCGGTCACGTCGGTGATCCGCCGGAGCCGGTAGCGGACCGTGTTCGTGTGCACGAACAATGCCCGGCTGGTCGCCTCGATCGCCCCGCCCGTCTCCAAGAACGTCCCGGCGGTCTCGAGCAGCGCGGGACCGGCGGCCACGAGCGGTTGATACACGGAGCTGACCAGCTGTCGGCGGGCGTGGCCGTCGCCGGACAGCGCGCGTTCGGGCAGCAGGTCCTCGCTCGACACCGGTCGTGGCGCGTACGGCCAGGCCGGTGCGGCCCGGAAGCCGGCCGCGGCGGAACGGGCCGAGACGTTCGCCGCGAGCAGGTCGTCGACGACGGGTCCGATGACGACATGCCCCGGTCCGAAGTGGTCGGCGACGACTGCGGCAGCCTTGTCGGCGTCGACGACGCCACCGAGAACCGCGACCAGCCGGTCACCTTGCACCGAGCACAGCGCGTCGAGACGGTGCGCACGCGCCGACTTCTTGACCTGGTCGACCACGGTCGCGTCGTCGCTCGGCGCGGGTCCGAACACGACGGCCACGCCGCTCGTCGAAACCCACCCCAGAGCCGTTGCCCGGCTGCGCATGCCCTCGTCCGCCTCGCCGCGCAGGACCGAGTCCACGATCAGTGCTTCGAGCCGGGCGTCCCAGGCGCCACGCAGCTCGGCCGCGCGGGCGTACACGTCGGCCGCCGCGAACGCGACCTCGCGAGAGAACAACAAGATGGCGTCTTGGACGACCTCGCCGTCCGCCTTGCCGAGAAGTTCGGGGGTGACCCTTTCGACGACGTCGATCGTCGTCCGGACCATCTCGACGGTCTGCCGCAGCGTGATGTTGCTGGCGAGCGCCTGCGGAGCGGTGCCGAAGACGTCGATTGTCGCGTTCGTCACCTCGGCCCCCGGCCGTTCGAACCAGCGGACGAAGGCCAGCACGCCGTTTCGAGTGATGACCTCGATCCAGGTACGGTCCTCGTCCGCGAGCTGTCGGAACCAGGGCAGCTGGGCCGCCATCTGGCTCATTGCCGCGCGGGTGAGCGCGTCGACGGACCGCTCGAGGCGGCCGGCGATCGACGCGCGCGACGCCATACCCATGGTCGGAGCCTAATACCGCCTCCAATCACTTGACGGCGAAGCCCGACTCGCCCGTCGGATCCTCGTCGGACACTTCGACGGAGTCGACCGAGGCGTGGCGCGAGCCGTGACGTACCCAGGCCGTCATCGCATCGACTGCGTCAGGTTGGCCCTCGAAGACGGCCTCGACGGCGCCGTCGGAACGGTTCGCGATCCAGCCGCTCACCCCATGGCGCGAGGCCTCGTCGCGGCAGTCCGACCGGAAGAACACCCCCTGTACGCTCCCGCGGACGATGACGTGTCGGCGAACCACGGTTCGGCCTCCCTCCCTGGTAACACGGCGAGGATCGTACATCCGCGTAAACCGATGGGAACGCTCGATGTGCGCCCGGCTAAGGTCGATCCGATGTTACTTTCGCATGACGTTGCCGGAGCAGGTCGCCCGGTCGTGCTCTTGCACTCCTCGGTTGCGGACCGGCGGATGTGGGAGCCACAGGTGCCTGCGCTCGCCGACCGGTTCCTGGTCGTGTGGCCGGATCTTCGCGGGTTCGGTGACAGCCCGCCCGAGCCGGGCCGTTTCTCCGACGCCGACGACGTGATCGCGCTGCTCGATCACCTCGGACTCGAGAGCGTGGCGATCGTCGGCGCGTCGTACGGCGGTCGCGTCGCGTTGGAGACCGCGGTGACCCACCCGGCCAGGGTCGCTCGCCTCGGACTGCTGTGTCCCGCGTACCACGGTCTCGATCAGACGCCGGATGCCGAAGTGTTCGAGCAGCGCGAGGAGCAGCTGATCGAAGCCGGCGACATCGACGGCGCCGTCGAGCTCAACGTCTCGACCTGGCTTGGGCCTCGCGCGTCGGAAGAGACCAGAGGGTTCGTCCGGGAGATGCAGGCGCACACTTTCGAGGTCCAGATCCAAGCCGACAAGCTGGACGCCCCATCGGACGCGATCCCCGTCGACGTCGACCCCTCCGACGTCAGGTGCCCGACCTTGGTCGTCACCGGCGGACTCGACCTGGACTACTTCCGCGACGTGGCCCGCCACCTCGAGGCCGGGATACCGGACAGTCGGCTGGTCGAGTGGTCGGACGTTGCCCACCTGCCGAACCTCGAGGACCCGGAGCGTACAGCCGCGCTCCTGCTCGACTTCTTGTCTTGAGACGTCCTCCCGCTGGTAGGGCAGCATGGGGGAGTGGATCCGGGACAGGCCTTGAACGAGATCGGGTTCTGGCTGGAGCGTGAGCGAGCCTCGACCTACAAGGTCCAGGCCTATCGCGGAGCCGCCGCAGCCATCGCCGGCCTGTCCGCCGACGAGCTCGCCGACCGGACCGCCAACGGCACGCTGACGGATCTCAAGCGGGTCGGTGCGAAGACCGCAGCGGTGATCACAGAGGCGGTTCGCGACGACGTACCCCCGTACCTCGCCGAGCTCCGGGAACGGGGCAACGGGCCGCTGGCCGACGGTGGCGATCCGGTCCGCGGACTGCTCCGCGGTGACCTGCACAGCCACTCCGACTGGTCGGACGGCGGTTCGCCGATCGACGAGATGGCGGAAACGGCGCATCGGCTCGGGCGCGAGTACCAGGCACTGACCGACCACTCTCCGCGGCTCACGGTTGCCAACGGTCTCAATGCCGAGCGCCTTGCCGAGCAGCTGAAGGTGGTCGACGAGCTGAACGCGTCGTACGACGACTTCCGGATGTTGCCGGCGATCGAGGTCGACATCCTCGAGGACGGCGGGCTCGACCAGTCCACGGAGATGCTTTCACAGCTCGACGTCGTCGTGGCCAGCGTGCACTCGAAGCTGCGGATGGACGCCGACGCGATGACGTACCGGATGGTGGCCGCGATCTCCAACCCGTTCACGAACGTGCTCGGTCACTGCACCGGGCGTCTGGTCGAGGGTACGCGCGGGCTCCGGCCGGAGTCGCAGTTCGACCCGGAGATCGTGTTCGCGGCATGTGCGCAGTTCGACGTCGCGGTCGAGATCAACTCGCGGCCCGAGCGGCGGGACCCACCGAGCCGGCTGATCGCCTTGGCGATCGAAGCCGGCTGCCTGTTCAGCATCGACACCGACGCGCACGCCCCGGGCCAGCTGGACTTCCTCGACTACGGCGCGGCCCGCGCGGTTGACAATGACGTACCCGTCGACCGCATCGTGACCACCTGGCCGCTCGACCGTGTGCTCGAGTGGGCGCACGCCAAACGCTGAGCGAGACCCCCGCTCGAGCAACTTGCTGAGCACCCACTCCGCAGCCGCCGCGGCGGTCAGGCGGGGGCACCCTCCTGCGGGACGTCGGCAACCGCCTGGGGGTCGCCGAGGCGGAACCGGTCGTACGCCTCCTGGGCCGCTTCCGGCTTGACCTCGCCACGGGCCGCGAGCGCCTCGAGGGTAGCCACCACCACCGACTGTGCATCGATCTGGAAGAACCGCCGTGCCGCGGCCCTGGTGTCGGCGAAGCCGAACCCGTCGGCGCCCAGCGACTGCCAGGGACCGGGTACCCAGCGGGCGATCTGGTCGGGGACGGCGCGCATGTAGTCGGTCACGCCGAGGATCGGTCCGCCGAGGCCGTCGAGGCGCTGCGTCACGTATGGCACGCGCGGCTGCTCCGACGGGTGGTTGAGGTTCCACCTCTCGACGTCGACCGCCTCCCGGGCGAGCTCGTTCCACGACGTGACCGACCAGACGTGCGCGGCCACGCCGTAGTCGTCGGCAAGGATCTGCTGCGCCTTCAACGCCCACGGCATCGCGACGCCGGAGGCGAGCACGTGGCTGTGGGCGACGTCGTCGCGGTCGGCGATCGGGCTGCGCTGACCGAAGTACAGACCCTTGAGCAGTCCATCGACGTCGAGGTTGTCCGGCTCGGCAGGCTGGACCACCGGCTCGTTGTAGACGGTGATGTAGAAGATGACGTTCTCGCCATGAGGATGCTCTTCGGTCGACCCGTACATCCGCTCGAGCCCGCTGCGGACGATGTGTCCGAGCTCGTACGCCCATGCCGGGTCATACGTCACCACGGCCGGGTTCGTCGCTGCCAGCAGCGGCGAGTGGCCGTCGGCGTGCTGTAATCCCTCGCCGGTCAAGGTGGTACGCCCCGCGGTCGCCCCGATCAGGAACCCCCGTGCCAGCTGGTCGGCCATCGCCCAGATCGAGTCGCCGGTCCGCTGGAAGCCGAACATCGAGTAGAAGATGTACACCGGGATCATCGGCTCGCCGTGCGTCGCGTAGGCCGACCCCGCCGCGGTCGCCGACGCTACGGCTCCCGCCTCGCTGATCCCCTCGTGCAGCATCTGGCCCTGCGGTGACTCCTTGTACGCGAGCAGCAGTCGGCGGTCCACCGAGTCGTACATCTGGCCGTGCGGACTGTAGACCTTCGCAGTCGGGAACATCGAGTCCATCCCGAACGTGCGGTACTCGTCGGGCGCGATCGGTACGATCCGGTGTCCGATCTCCGGGTCTTTCATCAGGTCACGAAGCTGGCGGACGAACGCCATCGTGGTCGCCACCTGCTGCTTGCCGGACCCCTTCTTGAGCTCGCTGTAGACGGGGTCTCCAGGCAGCTTCACGACCGTCGGGTCGACCTTGCGCCGCGGAAGCGGGCCACCCAGCTCGTGACGCCGGTCGCGCATGTACTGGATCTCTTCGCTGTCGACGCCGGGGTGATAGAACGGCGCCACGTCGGAGCTGTCGATCTGCTCGTCGCTGATCGGCAGGTACAGTCGGTCACGGAACGTCTTGAGGTCGGCCTTGGTGAGCTTCTTCATCTGGTGGGTGGCGTTGCGGCCCTCGAGTGCCTCGATCGTCCAGCCCTTGATCGTCTTGGCGAGGATCACGGTCGGCTGCCCGACGTGCTTGGTCGCCGACTCGAACGCTCCGTACACCTTGCGGTAGTCGTGACCGCCGCGCGGCAGCTTGCGCAGGTCTTCGTCGCTCAGGTCCTCGGCGAGCTTGGCGAGCCGCTGGTCGCCACCGAAGAAGTGCTCGCGGATGTACGCGCCGGTCTCGACGGAGTAGGTCTGGAACTGGCCGTCCGGCGTGCGGTTCATCTGGTTGACGAGCACGCCGTCGACGTCCTTTGCCAGCAGGGCGTCCCACTCACGTCCCCAGACGACCTTGATCACGTTCCACCCGGCGCCTCGGAAGTACGCCTCGAGCTCCTGGATGATCTTGCCGTTTCCGCGCACCGGGCCGTCGAGCTGCTGGAGATTGCAGTTGATCACGAACGTGAGGTTGTCGAGCTCCTCGCGTGCGGCGACCCCGATCGCGCCGAGGGATTCCGGCTCACCCATCTCCCCGTCGCCGAGGAACGCCCATACGTGCTGCTGGCTGGTGTCCTTGATGCCGCGGTTTTGCAGGTAACGGTTGAACCGCGCCTGGTAGATCGCGTTCAGCGCGGTCAGCCCCATCGAGACCGTGGGAAACTCCCAGAAGTCCGGCATCAGCCGCGGGTGCGGGTACGACGACAGTCCGTTGCCCGGTCCGTGGGACACCTCCTGCCGGAAGTTGTCGAGCTGGTCCTCGCTCAGCCGACCCTCCAGGTACGCCCGCGCGTAGATGCCGGGGGAGGCGTGACCCTGGATGTAGACCTGGTCACCGCCACCCGGGTGGTCCTTGCCGCGGAAGAAGTGGTTGAAGCCGACTTCGTAAAGGCTGGCCGCGCTCTGGTACGTCGCGATGTGGCCGCCGACGCTGAGGCCGGGCCGGTTCGCCCGCGAAACCATGACTGCGGCGTTCCAGCGAATGAACGCGCGGATGCGACGCTCGATGTACTCGTTGCCGGGGAACCACGGCTCACGTTCTGGCGGGATCGTGTTGATGTAGTCGGTGCTCCGCAGGGCCGGAACGCCGACCTGCATCTCGCGCGCGCGCTCGAGCAGCTTGAGCATGACGTACCTGGCTCGCTGCCGGCCGCGTTGGTTGGTCAGCGCATCCAACGAGTCCAGCCATTCCTGGGTCTCCTCGGTGTCGATGTCCGGGAGCTGCGTCGGCAGGCCCTCGTGGATGACGGGAATGCGTTCACTTGCGGGTGCCACGAACGGCTCCTCTTCCTCGATACCTGGTCAGTTCGGATGATCGGGTACGGCGCCGAGTGGCGGGTGGCGTCGTCTCGTCCCATCCTCTCACTTACGCCCGTACGACCCACCCGCTCCATGCTTACCAGCGGGTATCGAATGCGCCGTCGCGGACGGTTCGAAGCCGGGTGTCTGCAGGCCCGGAGTTCGTGCCCGGACTTGCGGTGGATCACCGAACGCGGTGAACTACGCAATGTCGGACTCGCGGGCGAGTCCCCGGATGATCGAGACGAGGTGGCATCGCGTGAGCGCGACCGAAGGTGGCGCAAACACCAACGGACCTGCCGGGCGCTTCGGGTTCCAGCCGGGGATGATCGTGCAGGAGCTCGGCTGGGATGAAGACGTCGACAACGAGTTGCGGGCATCCGTCGAGGCCATCGTCGGCTCGGGTCTCGTCGGCGACGACTACGGCAACGTGGTGGACGCGGTGATCGTCTGGTGGCGCGATGACGACGGGGACCTGGTCGACGGTCTCGTCGACGCGTTGACGGACCTCGCTGACGGCGGAATGATCTGGCTGCTCACGCCGAAGGTCGGCGCTTCCAACTTTGTGGACGCCAGCGACATCTCCGAAGCGGCCCCGACTGCGGGCCTGGCGACCACGACGAGTCTCGCCGCCGGCCCGGACTGGACGGCCACCAAGCTGGTCGCACCGAGGTCGCGTCGAGCCGAGCGCCGCTAGGGCGTTCCACAATCGCGAGTTTCCGGAGGCCGTCGTGACGTCAGGGACCGACCAGCCGATGACGTTGCAGGTCGGCCAGCCGGCGCCGGATTTCGAGCTGAAGAACCAGCACGGCCAATCAGTTTCGTTGTCGTCCCTGCGGGGCAAGAAGGTCGTCGTGGTCTTCTACCCGTTCGCATTCAGCGGGATCTGCACGAGCGAGCTCCGCGAGATCCGGGACAGCGTTGCTGATTTCGAGAACGACGACGTCGTGACCGTGGCGATCTCCTGCGACCACTTCTTCGCTCTTCGCGCCTACGCAGACCGTGAGGGGTACGCATTCTCGCTGCTCAGCGACTATTGGCCGCACGGCGCGGTCGCGAGGGCGTACCGCGTGTTCAACGACGTCGCCGGTTGTGCGGAGCGTGGGACCTTCGTCGTCGACCGTGGCGGGATGCTGCGCTGGCGGGTCCACCACGGCATCGACGAGGCCCGGAAGCTGGCGGACTACCAGGCTGCGCTGAAGGCGATCAGCTGAGCAGCTTGAGCACCGCTCGTTCGATTGCGCCGTGGGTTGCCGGCGCCCCGTCATCAGCGCCCTCACCGAGCATCGGCAATGCATGCACGATCGTGACCCCCTTCTCGAACAGGTCGACGACCCGCGGATCGACGTACGACGCCCGCGCCACCGCTGGGGTGTTGCCCAGGTAGTCGGCTACCTCGCGCATGGCGCGGGCGATCGCGCGCTTGCGTGCCGACTGGTTCGACGCGGCCTCGACCGACACCGCGAGGGCGACCGCGGCGAGCACGGTCGCATGCCAGGTCCGGAAGTCCTTCGCCGACATCTCGTCCCCGATCACCTCGCGGACGTACGCGTTGACGTCGTCGCTCTTGACGTCACGCCATCTCCGACCCTCCTGGTACGCGAGCAGTTCGATGCCGGACCGTCGTCGTCGCAACGTCAACGCCACGGCACGGACCTGATCGTCGTAGATGACGATGTGCTGCTCCTTTCCGGACTTGGCCATGAAGTCGAACTCGAGATGGTCCTTGTGCACGACCACATGCTCCTTGTGCAGGGTCGACAACCCGTAGCTCCCGTGCTCGGTGTATGAGTCGTTGCCGACCCGGAAGAAGCCGAGGTCGAGCAGCCGGAAGGCCGCGGCCAGGGTCCGCTCGCGAGGCATGCCGGGTAGGTCCAGGTCGGCCGCGACCCGCTTGCGCGCCCGAGGCAGCCGGCGCGCCACCTTGAGTACCCGCTCGTGCTTTGCCAGGTCGCGCCGCACCCGCCAGTCCGGGTGGTAGATGTACTGGGTACGCCCGGCGTCGTCGCTTCCGGTGGCCTGGATGTGGCCGTTGGCGAACCGGCAGATCCAGACGTCCTGCCAGGCCGGAGGGATCACCAGCGCGACGCACCGGTCTCGGTCGACAAGTCTCAACGCGATGCCCGTCTCGTCGAGGTACGTGAACCCGCGACCGTGACGGCGGCGGGTCCACCCGACATCGTTGGGGGACACCGTCCGAAGCCGCACCATCCCGTCCTCCTCGCTCGGCGACGATGACGCTGCACGTCGAGTCGCTTACCGCGAGGTACCCAGCACAACGGCTGACAAAACGAGCGTCATTGCGCTCAGTTCATCAGCCGTTGACTAGTCCGGCGGCTTCGACCGTGCAGCTCGACGCAACGTTCCGGCGAGTCGCCACGCCGCCAGACGCGCCATCGAGCAGCGCGATCTGTCGTCGTACCCCAAGATCCTCGGCACATCCACCCCCAGATGTCCGGCTCACGCTAGGTCGATGGCACGCTCTGGGCACGGATCGGACACGATCCGACATAGCGCGAGGTACGGACCGACGAGCGCAGCAGGGATCAGAACGCCGGAAGGTATGCTTTCCGTCGATCGTTGCCGCGCCCGGCGGCAGACCGCCACCCGGCCGAAAGGCGCTCCTCGATGCGAATCCTCGTCCTCGGCGGCGACGGCTATCTCGGCTGGCCGACGGCCATGTATCTGTCCGGGCAGGGACACGCCGTCGGCATTCTCGATAACGCCGTACGACGGCAGTACGACCACGAGCTCGGATCCGGCAGCTTGGTGCCCATCGAAACGCTGCAAAACCGGGTTCGCTCCTGGCGCGAGATCAGCGGCAACGTCGTCAGCACCTACCACGGGGACTTGTTGGACGCCGACTTCACCTACGAGACCATCCGTGGCTTCGAGCCCGACGCGATCGTGCACTTCGCCGAGCAGCGAGCGGCGCCGTACTCCATGATCGACCGCAAGCACGCGGTCTACACCCAGACCAACAATGTGATCGGGACACTCAACGTGATGTTCGCGATCGGTGAGATCGACCGGACCATCCACCTGGTCAAGCTCGGCACGATGGGTGAGTACGGGACGCCCAACATCGACATCGAGGAAGGCTGGCTGGACGTCACGCACAAGGGGCGCAACGACCGGATGCTCTTTCCCAAGCGGCCCGGGTCGTTCTACCACCTGTCCAAGGTGCATGACAGCCACAACCTCGAGTTCGGCTGCCGGATCTGGGGTCTGCGGGTCACCGATCTCAACCAGGGCATCGTCTACGGCCAGGAGACGGCCGAGACGGCGCTGGACGCACGGTTGGTCACCCGCTTCGACTACGACGCGGTGTTCGGTACCGTGCTCAACCGTTTCGCCATCCAAGCCGTGCTCGGACTCCCGATGTCGGTTTACGGCGGAGGGACCCAGAGCCGTGCGGTCATCGACATCCGGGACACCGTCGAGTGCATCCGGCTGGCCTGCGAGACCCCGGCCGAGGCGGGGGAGTTCCGGGTCTTCAACCAGGCCACCGAGAGCTTCTCGCTTGCAGAGATGGCCAAGATCGTCGCCAACACCTACCCCGGCCAGGTCGACGTGGAGTACGTCGACAACCCACGCGTCGAGGCGGAGAACCACCACTTCACCTTCGTGCACACCGCCCTCGAATCGCTCGGGCTGCGCCCGCACCTGCTCTCCGACACACTGCTGACCTCGATGTTCGGGATCATCGAGCAGCACAAGGACCGAGTCAGCGTCGATGCGCTGCGGCCGACTATCAACTGGCGCCGGACGAGCAACCCGCCCGGCGTCCGGTCGTGAGCCGCGGGCCGGCGGACAACGACGCTCCGGCTGGCCGCTGCGTCCTGGTCACCGGCGGCTCGGGGTTCATCGGCCGGCACGTCGTCGAGCAGTTGAGGGGCAGCGGGCACACTGTCACCGTGGCCGACCTGGACGACTTCCCGGACGAGTCGGTCCACACGATCAGCGGTGACCTCTGCGACTCCCGGGTACGCGAGGTCGCGGTGGCACCGGGCATCGGGGCTATCGTGCACCTCGCCGCCGCGACCTCGGTGCTCGGCTCGATCGAGCGGCCGGCTCACGTGCACCGCACCAACGTCGAGATGACCTCGGGTTTGCTGGAGCTGGCACGTCGGCGAGGAGTCGGCACGTTCGTGTTCGCCTCCACGAACGCGGTGGTCGGAGACGTCGGGCAGCAGACGATCACCGAGGACCTTCCGCTCGCACCACTCACGCCGTACGGCGGCACGAAGGCCGCCGCGGAAATGCTGCTGTCCGGATACGCCGGCGCGTACGGGCTGCGCACGCCAGTCGTCCGGCTTACCAACGTCTACGGCCCCGGAATGGTGCACAAGGACAGCTTCGTACCCAGGCTGCTCCGGGCGGCCGCGAACGGCGCAGGGGTCGAGATCTACGGGGACGGTGAGCAGCGTCGGGACCTGGTCCACGTCCACGACGCCGCCCGGGCCATCGTGGCCGCGGTGCTCGGCTGGCCGACCGGGCCGGTGATCGTCGGTGGCAGCCGCTCGTATACGGTCAACGAGATCGCGCAGGCTGCACGCGCCGCCACCGGCCAGTCGATTCCGGCGCGCCGGGTCGCCGCAAAGCCCGGCGAGATGCCGGCCGTGGTCGTCGACATCGCCCGTGCCCGCAGCCGAGGTTACGAGCCCACCGTCTCGCTGGTCGACGGCCTCCGCACCGCCTGGGCGGATTTCGCTCCCTCAGCTGACCGGCGGGGCACGGTCGACGCCCGCGACACCGGCTAGCGGTAGCTCCCAGTCGTGTCCTCTCCGCAGCACACCGGGTCGTCCTCGGCTCGGGCCGCGTCGACACCGACGATCCCTGCCGGGTCGCGGCCGCCCGATGAACCGCCCGCGACCGCAGCCAGCCCGGCCGCCCGTTCCGGCCGCCGCCGGTCCGGCGTCTCGCTGGTGTGGTGTCGGCGGCACGCCGCGTTTCTCGGCGGGCTGGTCGTCGGCGTGGCATGGCGGATCCTCACCTCGGTGGCGTTCAGCCCGGCGTTCGTCGTGGGCGAGTCCCGCACCCACTTGTCGTTCGTCAGCACACCGGCTCCCGCCGCCGCCCACCCGGCCGGCTACGGGATGCTGGAACTGACACCACTCTCGTGGTTCGCCGACGCACTGGTCCCGGTCGTCGCAGCACAGCATCTGCTGGGCCTGGCCACCGGAATCGTCGTCTACCTCCTGCTGCTGCGCTGGGGTGTCTGGCGCTGGCTCGCAACGCTGGCCACGGTCCCGGTGCTCTGGGATCCCCACGAGCTGGCGAGCGAGCACCTGGTGCTCCCTGACACCCTCTTCGTCTTCGTGGTGAGCGTGGCGCTGTTGGTGCTGTGCTGGCGCAAGGAACCCGGTTTCATGGCGGCTCTGGTCGGCGGGATGTTGCTCGGCGTGGCGACGACGGTTCGGCTGACCGGCGAGCCGCTCGTGCTGATGGCCGCCATTTCCATGCTGCTCGTCGGCGCGACCTGGCGGCGCCGGTTCGCCGGCGCGTTGGTCGTCATGCTCGGCTTCGGCTTGGCGGTCGTGCCCTACCTCACGTGGTACCACCAGGCGCACGGTGAATACGCGCTCGGCCGGAGCGAGGCCGGCGACGGGTCCGGCGCGGGCGCTTCGCACGGCGGACCGCAGGCGAACGATCTTCGGCACGGTTTCGCCTTCCTCTTCGAGTGGTCGCCCGATAATCGGCACGCGTACCCCGACGTCGGTACGTACCGGTTCGCGAGCCACCTGTCACCCGAGACCCTCCCCGCCATGCGACTGCTGTATGCCCGTCACGGAGGTGACCAGCTGGAGACGCGCCAACCAGTCGCCGACGCTCTGGTCGCCTACGAAGATCACGTGTATATGCCCGGTCCGGTGCTGCTCGGCGGCCTGCTTCTTGGGTTGCTCGCCGGCGCTGGTTTGGCCCGGGCGGGCCCGTCTGGGATGCGCGGAGTGTGTCTGTTGACTGCGATCGTTCCCGCCGGTTTGCTGCTGGGCGCGGTCAGCACCTCGGAGCTCTCCTGGCGCAACCAGCTGCCGGCACTCGTGCTGTGGCCCGCCGCGGGCGCGCTCGGGTTGACCGCGCTGCTGCGCGGCCGACGCGGACCCGCGGTCGGTCGATCCCAGGTCGACGACGTGGACCGCGCCGCGCTCGCTGGCTTTCGTGCGAGCTACGGCGAGCCGAACTTCGCGCCGGTGGTTGTCGTCATCGCGGCGTACAACGAAGACGTCGGGCTTCCGCGCGTACTCTCTGGCATTCCGCCGAGCGTTTGCGGACTGTCGGCTGCCGTCGTCGTCGTCGATGACGGCAGCACCGACGCCACGGCCGCCGCCGCGACGGCGCACGGTGCCGCGTACCTGGTGAGCTCACCGGTCAACCGGGGGCAGGGTGCGGCGATGCGGCTCGGCTACCGGGTTGCTCGCGAACACGGCGCGCGCTACATCATCACCACCGATGCGGATGCCCAGTACGACCCGGCCGACTTTCCCGCCGTGCTTGCCCCGGTGCTCGAAGGGTCCGCTGACTTCGTCACCGGCTCGCGTCGGCTCGGAAACCAGCACACCATCGACCGCTTTCGCCGAACCGGGGTGTACCTGTTCGCCTGGATCGTGAGCGCGCTCACCGGGGAGCGGCTGACCGACACGTCCTTCGGTCTGCGCGCGATGAGGGCCGAAGTGACCGCAGCGGTCACTCTCAACCAGCCGCAGTACCAGTCGGTCGAGCTGCTGATCGGGGCGCACTCGCACGGCTACCGGATCGCCGAGGTGCCCGCGACCATGCACCTGCGCGCGGCGGGCAGCACCAAGAAGGGTGGCAACCTCGTCTATGGCATGCGATACGCGCGCGTCGTGGTTGGCACCTGGTGGCGAGAGGGATGCCCGGCCCCGGCCGGTGAAACCGCCCCGGCGATGCTTGGAGATGTGGCCGCCGCCCCGTACGCCGCGCGGGTGAGATCACAATGACGACCGTAAGCCGAGAGTCCGTCGACAACACCCCCCAGACGATTGGGCGGTACGGCCCGTGGCTCACCGAGCACCGCCCGTTCCTGATCGCGCTGCTCCTCGGCGCCGGGTTGCGGGTTGTCGTCCAGATTGCCTTCAGCCCGGCACTGATTCACAGCGACGGACCGGTGTACCTGTCGTTCCTGGACACGTTTCAGCCCAACATCAGCCGCCCCATGGGCTACAGCATGCTGTTGCTCCTTCCGCTGTCGTGGTTGGCCGACAAGGTCCTCCTGGTTGCCGTGACACAGCATCTGATCGGGCTCGCGACGGCGGGATTGGTCTATGTGCTGATGCGCCGATGGGGGGTCGGGCGTTGGCAAGCGACGTTGGCGACGTTGCCGGTGTTGTTCGACGCCCTGCAGCTCATCTTGGAGCAGACCGTGCTCAGCGACTCGTTGTTCGACCTGCTGCTGATCCTCGCCGTTGCGGTTCTCGGCTGGCATCGCCGCCCACCGACTGCTTTCGCCCTCGTGGCGGGGCTGCTCCTCGGGGCGGCGGTGATCGTCCGGCTGGTCGGCGAGCCGCTGATCCTGGCCGGGGTGGCGTACTGCCTGATCGTCGGGGAAGGTTGGCGAAGGCGGGTGGCGGCGGTGGCGGCGCTCACCGTCGGGTTCGTGCTACCGGTCGGTGCGTACGCGACGTGGTACCACCACGAGCGCGGCATCTACGCCCTCTCGGAGTTCACCGGGAAGTCGCTTTACATCCGGACGACGACGTTCGTCGACTGCTCCCGGCTGAACGTACCGGACTACGAACGGGTGCTCTGCCCACAAGAACCGCTTGGGCAACGTCTGGACCCGTCCTACTACGCGTGGCATGACCTGCGGACGGTGCGAAGCCTGGTTCCGCCACCAGGCGTGTCACTGGATCACGCGATGCGCGATTTCGCTCTCGAGGCGATCCGCGAGCAGCCGGTCGACTACGTACGCATTGCGTTGCGCGATTTCGCGCTCAACTTCGACGTGGGGCGGGGGGACCGGTTCGAGTTCGACCGTGCCCGCAAGTGGCAGTTCAGCTCCTACCTCGGGCCCTACGAGCTGTTCCCCGACGTCTACGGCGAGCACGGCGGTGCACAGCTCATGGCGCGCCAGCCGTACGCCGACGCTCTGGTCGCCTACCAACGGGTCGGCTACCTGCCTGGGCCACTGCTGCTCGGTTGCCTGGTCGTGGGGTTGCTCGGCGGGCTCGGGATCGGCCGGGCGCGCCGATCAGGTATGCGGTCGATGTGCCTGCTGCTGACGGTCACCGGGACGGGCCTGCTCCTTGTTCCGGCCCTGACCGCAGACTTCTCCTGGCGCTACCAACTGCCCGCGCTGGTGCTTCTCCCTGCCGGTGCGGCGCTCGGCTTCACGGCGTTGCGCGGCGGTCAGGTGGACGCAGGAACGGTTGCGACGGCGAGAACCGACTGACCGAACGGGGGAGTGAACCGACGCTCCAAGGCCCTGGTCACGGGGACGATCACCCCATCGTAGATCCGCAGCAGCCCTGGCCGCGGGCTGCCGAGTCCGCCGCGGCGTACGGCGAGCCACCAGGCGATGCCGCCGAGCAGGTTGACCGGCCGGACGTCGCGCGGAACCAGGCCCGCAGCGACGATCGACGCCCGGAGGGTCGCCGGTGTGTAGCGGCGGACGTGGCCGACCCGTCGGTCGAAGCTGCCGTAGAGCTGCATGTAACCGGGGACCCAGAGCACGATCTTCCCGCCCGGCTCGACCAGCCGGGCCAACGACCGCAGGGTCGCGCTGTCCTCCTCGATGTGCTCCAGCACGTTGATCGCGACGACCGTCGAGACCGGCGGCCCGGTCTCGTGCGCCGTTGACTCCAGGTCGAGCTGGCGCGCCTCCACCTCGGGGCGGTCGGCGAACCGGCGCGCCAGCTGTGCGACACACGCCGGGTCAACGTCGGTCACGACGTGTCGACACAGACCGGTGAACTGGTCGGCGAACTCGCCGAGACCTGCACCGACCTCGAGCACCGATGGACCGCAGTGGCGCGCGATCAGCTCGAACTGGTAGGCCCGGTATCGCCGCTGGTGCTGCCCCGACGCGTCTTCGAGGTTCCGTCCGGTGGCTTGGCTGAACGCGCCGGCGCCCGTCGGCCCACTCATACCCTCTCCTGGGCCGACAAGGGATCCAGGCCGTCCCGTGGTGAGTACGCGGGGTCGCGGCGGAACAGGTGATCGAGCAGAAAGAATCGCAGCAGGAAGGCGACGCCGTACACCGCCAAGAACGTGCCACCAACCAATACCAAGCGAACGACAGACGAAACCTGTCGACCGGTCACGGCTGCATGGACGAAGCTGGTGGCGAGGATGGCGATCAGCAACGTGCCGAGCACGATCGCTACGTACGGCAGCACCTCCCGCTTCAGGCTAGGTGTGCCGCGACGTCGCCAGGTCCAGGTCCGGTTCAGCCAGTAGTTGGGCACCGCTCCGGCCAGCCAGCCGAGTCCGGAGGCGACCGCGGGCGTCGCGTCAAGCGCGCCGTAGAGAAGCAGGAACGCGCCCTCGCTGCACACCGTCGCCAGCGCCGAACCGGCGGCATAACGGAGGACCTTCTGCCCCAACTCCCTACGGCAGCCCGGCTGTTCGCTGCTCGCCGCTGGTGAGGGGTGGCCGCGCACGACGTCGATCTTACGGTCGAAGTCGATCTCGCACGGTCTCGCCGTCCGATCTTGCGGCCAACGGCTCTCCGCGCCAGGACCCGACCCGTCGCGCAACGGCTGACGAAACGAGCGTCATTGCGCTCAGTTCATCAGCCGTTGTGTCGGCAGGTTGGCGCAGCATACGAAAAACGAGGCTGCTGTCACTCTCAGTAGTCAAAATCGGGCTATCCGTGGTTATTTTGCAAACCACGTCGCACTGCTATGAGCGCGCGTAGCGTCACACGGGTACCGAATTCCCCTAAATGAAGGGACCCACCGTGAAGATCACCAAGCGTCGCACCTTTGCAACGCTGGCATCGGCCGCTCTGCTCACAACAGGCGTCGGGATTGCTGCCAGCCCCGAGGCGTCGGCTTCGCCGAAGGGCCACACCTGGAAGTTCGTCGCCATCTCCGGCCCGTCACACAGTCCGTCGGATACCACGTTCGTCTCCACCGACACCGACCGCAGTCACGGCAACGTCGTCGGATACGACACAATCAGCGGGCGGTTCAACGTCAAGACCCGATCGATCAAGATCTATGTCGCGGTGAGCCGCAAGGGCGGCCTGCTGTACGCCACACTCGTCGGGCACGGCGACAGCACCGAACTCCACGGGTGGGTGACCGGCGGGGCTGGCGCCTATCGGGGCGCCGAGGGTTGGGTCAAGACGACCTCACCGTCGCAGAACAGCAACAAGACCTACGTCACCGTCCACTACCACTTCTGATCAATCACGACGCCGCGCGGGCGCGTGCTGGGCTTCCCATGCTCCGCACGCCTCGCCGTCGGCACCCGAACTCCACACTGTCGGAGCTGAGGGAAGCCCCGGGACCGGTCGGGCTCGTTGCACGCTCGTTGCACGACCAGCATCAAAGAGCGGTCATTAGTGCTCTGACCTGGCATGACGCGGGTGGGCGCAGCAGGGATCGAACCTGCGACCACCTGCTTGTAAGGCAGGTGCTCTACCGCTGAGCTATACGCCCGCGTCTGCTGACCGAGACGCCGACCCGTCAGCGTACCTGTCCCGTGACGGTGCGATCAGCCTTGCGCACGCTTGTCGGTCCTGCGACTTGCAATGACAGTCGAGATCACATAGGTCACGAGGGCGGTCCCGACGAAGAACACCACCGTTCCGATCCACACTCCGACACTCGATCCGCTGGCGAGAATGGAGACCACGGTCCAGATCACGGCTGCTATCAGACCCGCGACAAGTGCACTCCTGACGTTTTCGCGCACGATTCCCCCTCATTCCCGGCGCCGCATCATGGGGCGCTCTGCGCACGATAGTACGTATAGCGCCGCAGATAGAGTTGCTCGCATGGGCCAGAGCGCAACGGTTGGTGATGTCGTGGATGTGCTCGAAGACCTGTATCCGACCAGGCTGGCTGCGGACTGGGATGCGGTCGGACTGGTCACCGGCGACCTCGATCAGCCCGTCGGCTCCGTGCTGTTCGCCGTCGACACCGTGCAGGCCGTCGCCGACGAGGCGCGGGCGCTCGGCGCCGACCTCGTCGTCGCGCACCACCCGCTGTTCCTTCGCCCCGTCCACTCGGTGGCGACGAGCCACCCGAAGGGCCGGCTCCTGCACGGCCTCGTCGCATCGTCGACCGCGCTGTACGTCGCCCACACGAACGCCGACTCACCACCCGGCGGCGTTTCCGACGCACTCGCCGCACGGCTCGGTCTGACCGGGACCCGGCCACTGGTCCCGTACGCGGACCCGCCAATGGACAAGATCGTCGTGTTCGTCCCGCACGGCCACACGCAACGACTGTTGGACGCGCTGGCGGCGGCCGGGGCCGGGTCGATCGGGGACTACGACCGGGCCGCGTTCACGACCAGCGGCACGGGAACGTTTCGCCCGTCGGAGGACGCCCGGCCGTACATCGGGGAGTCGGGGACGATCGAAGAGCTGTCCGAGACGCGGCTCGAGATGGTGCTGCCGAGGGACCGGCGGCGCCAGGTGGTCGCCGCGATGCGATCGAACCATCCCTACGAAGAACCCGCGTACGACGTGATCGAGCTCGCCGACAACGACGGCGCGGCGGGTCTCGGCCGGATCGGCGTGCTCGAGCAGCCCGTCACGCTCCGACACCTCGTCGACCGGCTGCTGTCGACCCTCCCCGCGACCGCGTCGGGCGCCCGGGTTGCGGGCGATCTCGACGCAGAGGTCAGCGTGGTCGCCCTCCAGGGCGGCGCCGGTGACGACCTGCTCGACGTGGTACGAGCGGCATCGCCCGACGTGTACGTCACCTCCGACCTGAGACATCATCCGGCCATCGAGTTCCGAGAGTTCCCGGCAGCGGCCGCACTGGTCGACATCCCGCACTGGGCGGCGGAGTGGTGCTGGCTGCCGGTCGTTGAACGCCTGGTGGTCGCCGCGATGCGCGACGCGGGCGTCTCGCTCCGCACCCACGTTTCGGTGATCCCCACCGACCCGTGGAACGATGTGATCCCGCACCCCGGTTCGTCCCGCTCGAGGAGCTGACGCTGAAAGCCGACCCTGCCGCCCAACGACACCTGCTGGACCTCCAGGAGGTCGACACCACGCTCGACCAGCTGAAGCGCCGGCTGAAGAACCTTCCCGAGGTTGCTGCCCTCGCCGAGCTGAACGAGCGGCGTACGGATCTGGAGCAACGACGTGGGCACGCGAAGACCGAGGCCGATGACGTCGGGTTGGAGCAGCGCAAGGCCGACAGCGACGTCGAACAGGTCAAGTCTCGGCGCGTCCGCGACCTGGAGCGGGTCGACAAGGGGCTGGTGGCGTCTCCCAGGGAGCTCGAGGCGCTGCAGAGCGAGATCGTCAGCCTGGATCGGCGCATAGCGTCGCTCGAGGACACGGAGCTCGACGTGATGGAACGCCTCGAGCAGGCGCAGAACGAGTTGCGGGACATCGAGTCCGACCTCGCCGATACCGAGCGCCGGATCGCCGAGCAGGAAGTCGCTCGGGACCGAGCCGTCGCCGATCTCGCCGAGCAGCGGGTCGGCGCCGAGACCGAGCGCGGCCTGATCGCCGCCGCCATCCCCGACGACCTGCTCGGGCTCTACCAGCGCATCCGCGCACAGTTCGACGGAGTCGGTGTCGGCGTCTTGCGGCAAGGCAGGTGCGAGGCATGCCGGCTCGAGCTCACCGCTGCCGACCTGTCCGCGATTCGGGCCGCACCTGACGACGAGGTGCTCCGGTGCGAGGAGTGCCAGCGCATCCTGGTCCGCACTGCTGGCGCCGACGTCGGATGACGCACCCGCGGGTCGTCATCGAGGCGGACGGCGGATCGAGGGGCAACCCCGGGCCGGCGGCGTACGGCGCGGTGCTTCGCGATGCCGAAACGGGCGAGGTGATCGCTGAGACCGGTGAGGCGATCGGGATCGCGACGAACAACGTCGCCGAGTACCGGGGGCTGATCGGAGGTCTCGAGCTCTACAACGAGCACACGCCTGGATCCGAGCTCGAGGTGCGGATGGACTCGAAGCTCGTCGTCGAGCAGATGGCCGGCCGGTGGAAGGTCAAGCATCCAGGGATGAAGCCGCTCGCCATCAGTGCCCACCGCCTCGCCCCAGCGTCGACGCTCTGGACCTGGGTGCCGCGTGCCGACAACGTGCACGCCGACCGGCTCGTCAACGAGGCACTCGACGCCGCGCCCACCGCCACCGCGCCGGTGCGGAGTCTGCCGCCGGCCGCCATGCGGGACGCACCGCAGCCGAGCGGCTCGGACAAGCCGATGCTCGGGCCGAGCGCCGCCCTCGGTGTCGCGACGACGCTGATCCTGGTACGCCCCGGTGCCCCGACCGAGACCGAGGAAGCTGCGGTCAGCGGGCCGGACGACGACAGTGGGCTGACTGACATGGGGCGGCGGCAGGCGAGTCGGATCGCGGCGCACCTTGCGTCAGGAACGGAAACCCGTTGGGCCGCCCCGGGCGCGGTCGTGTCGTCTCCGCTGCGTCGCGCGACGGAAACGGCCGCGATCCTCGGCTCGGCGTTGGCTCTCCCGGTGTACGTCGACGAGGGACTTCGGGCGGGGTCTGCCGACTCGGTCGCGGGTGTGAGCACTCGGGTGGACGAGGTGATCGAACGGCTCAGGTCGACGTACGCCCACCAGACGGTCGTTGTCGTCAGCCACGTCGACCCGGTCAAGCGGATGATCCAGCGGGTCCTCGACGCGCCGCTCGACGTCGTGAACCGGATGCAGCTCGCTCCGGGGACGTCGTCGACGGTCCAGTTCTTCGACTCAGACGCCACCGTCCTGCGCTCGTTCTCGGTCGTTCCGTGAGCTTCATGCGCCTCGCCTAGGGTGGGCCCATGCCGCGTCCTACCGTGCGGGTCGAAACCGCACCGCCGTCCTGGTACAACGACAGCCTTCGTCAGCTCGAGAGCCAGCTGGACGTGCCCGATGGGTTCCCGGCCCCGGTTGTCGATGCGGCGACGAAGGCCGCGGCAAACCCGCGGATGCCCGACGAGGATCGCACCGACCTGCCGCTGGTGACGCTCGACCCGCTGGGATCGAAGGACCTCGACCAGGCGTTCTACATCGAACGCGGCGAGCACGGACTCCGGGTCTATTACGCGATCGCCGACGTCGCGGCGTTCGTCGAGCCCGACGGCCCGGTCGACGTCGAGGCGCACCGCCGAGCGGAGACGCTGTATGCCCCCGACCGGCGGGTGCCGCTGCACCCTCCGGTCCTGTCCGAGGGTGCGGCCAGTCTGCTCCCGGACCAGGTACGCCCGGCTCTGCTCTGGACCGTCGAGCTCGACCAGACCGGGGAGGGCACCCGGGTCGACGTACGCCGGGCCCGAGTGCGGTCCCGCGCGCAGCTCGACTACGCCGCCGTCCAGGCCGTCGTCGACGCCAAGACCGCCGATCCGTTGATCGACCTGCTGCAGGAGGTCGGACAGCTCCGTCTCGCCCGCGAGCGTGACCGCGGCGGCATCAGCCTGCCGTTGCCGGAACAGGTCGTGACCGTCGACGGTGGTCACTGGAACCTCGTCTACCGCGCCCAGACCGACGTCGAGCGGTGGAATGCCCAGCTGTCGTTGCTCACCGGGATGGCAGCCGCCGAGCTGATGCTGTACGGCGAGGTGGGGATCCTGCGAACGCTGCCGCCCGCGGACGACCGGACGGTCGCGGCCCTGCGTCGCCGGGCGCGTGCTCTGGGCTACCTGTGGGAGAAGAACGTCGCCTACCCCGAGTTCGTCCGCTCGATCGACCCGACCACGCCGAAGGGAGCGGCGATGCTCAGCGCCTGTGCGAAGCTCCTCCGGGGCGCCGGGTACGTCGCGTTCGATGGCGGCGTACCCGAGCATGTCGACCATGCGGCGATTGCCGCCGAGTACGCGCACGTCACCGCGCCCTTGCGTAGGCTCGCGGACCGGTATGCGGGGGAGGTCTGCCTCGCACTGTGCGGTGACCGCGACATCCCCGACTGGGTGCGCGCCAAGCTCAAGGGCCTCCCCAACGAGATGGAGGAGGGTGACCGCCGGGCCGGTCGCTTCTCCGCCGAGGTGGTCAATCTCGTCGAAGCCGGCCTGCTGCTCGACCGGGAGGGACAAGGCTTCTCCGGCGTGATCACGACCCGCGACGACGGCGACCCGAAGAACGGCACCGTACTCGTGGCCGAACCCGCGGTCGAGGGGCGAGTGGCCGGCTCCGGATCGTTGCCGCTCGGTCAGCCGGTCACCGTCCGGCTCGACCGAGCCGACCCGATGACGCGCCAGGTCCACTTCACGCTCGACTGACCTGTCCCGGCGGTGCGGTGGGTTAGGGTTTAGCCGCGTGGATGAGCCGGCCGGGCGGCCGCGGGACGCGTATGCGTGAGCGTGCGACGTACCGAGGAAGGTCCGGACTCCCCAGGGCGCGGTGGTGGGTAACACCCACCCGAGGTGACTCGCGGGATAGTGCCACAGAGACAGACCGCCAGCGGCTCGGCTCCGGCCGGGTGCGGGTAAGGGTGAAACGGTGGTGTAAGAGACCACCAGCGCGCCAGGTGACTGGCGCGGCTGGGTAAACCCCACCGGGAGCAAGGCCGAACAGCAGACGCTCGAGGGCTGCCCGCCCGAGTCTGCGGGTAGGCCGCACGAGGTCACCGGTAACGGTGATCCCAGATGGATGGCCGCTCAGGATTGCATCGTGAGGTGCGCTCCCCAACAGGATCCGGCCTACGAGCCGGCTCGTCCGCGCACCTCATGGCGTTCGACGGCACCGCGCCGGACGGGTCGTGGCCGTATCCCAGGATGCCGGTATCCGCACCGTGATGTTGCCGTACTGTTCCGTGCGCCACCCGCTCGGCACGGCATCGTCAACGGGATCCTTCGTCGGTCAGGCGAACGTGAGGACCTCGGCGCCGTCGCCGGTGACGACCAGGGTGTGCTCGAACTGCGCAGACCGTTTGCGGTCCTTGGTGACGACGGTCCAGCCATCGTCCCACAGGTCCCACTCGGTCGTTCCCAACGTCAGCATCGGCTCGATCGTGAATGTCATCCCGGGCGCCATGACGGTGTCGAACGCAGGGTTGTCGTAGTGCGGGATCACCAGGCCGGAGTGGAATGTGGTCGAGATGCCGTGGCCGGTGAAGTCGGTGACGACCCCGTACCCGAACCGCTTTGCGTACGACTCGATCACGCGCCCGATCACGTTCACCTGACGACCCGGCTTGACGGCGTTGATCGCACGCCGCAGGGACTCTCGGGTACGTTCCACCAGCAGCCGACTCTGCTCGTCGACCGTTCCAACGAGAAACGTCGCGTTCGTGTCCCCGTGGACGCCGTCGATGTACGCCGTGACGTCGATGTTGACGATGTCACCGTCGGCGAGTGGACGCGCATCAGGGATTCCGTGACAGATCACCTCGTTGACCGACGTGCACAGCGACTTGGGGAACCCGCGGTAGCCGAGCGTCGACGGGTACGCGCCCCGCTCGACCATGAACTGGTGACCAGCGCGGTCGATCTCGTCGGTTGTGACCCCGGGAGCAATCACCGCCGCTGCGGTCAGCAGCGCCTGCGCCGCGATCCTGCTCGCCACCCGCATCCGCTCGATCGTCTCGGGAGTCTGCACATCACCGCCGACGTGACGAGTCGGCTCAGGTCTGCCGACGTACTCGGGGCGCGCAATGGCGGTGGGTACCGCAAGCCGCGGCGAGATCGTCTCGGGACTCAGCACCGTCATGACGTCGAGTGTAGGTTCGGCCAGAGGATGCGGACACGTGACTTCTGCAACGTGACCAGAAGGGGAGACCAGATGACGGACGGCTCGGCTACGGCGTACTACTACTGCCTCAACCACGAGACGGTCGAGAGCACCGACGGATGTGGCGCTAGGGACCGTCTTGGCCCCTATCCGACCAGGGCCGAGGCCGAACACGCGCTCGAGACGGTCGCCGAACGCAACGATGCATGGGACAACGACCCACGATGGACCGATGACGCATCGGACGACTGAACCCGAGCTCGTACTCGAAGAGGGGGTCCCGGATGATCCGGGACCCCCTCTTCGTCGGTAGGTGCGTGCGGCTACCTCTTGACCGCGCGCTTCACGGCCCGCTTTGCTGCCGTTGCCTTCTTCGCGGTCGACTTCTTGGCGGTGGTCTTCTTCGCGGTCGACTTCTTGGCGGGCGTCTTCTTCGCCGTTGTCTTCTTGGCAGTCGCCTTCCTGGTCGTCGACTTCTTGGCGGGCGTCTTCTTCGCGGTCGCCTTCTTAGTGGTGGTCCTCTTGGCCGTGCTCGTCTTCTTGGCGGGCGTCTTCCTGGCCGTGCTCGTCTTCTTGGCGACGGACTTCTTCGCCGCGCTCTTCTTGGCCGCTGCCTTCTTTGTTGGCACCGTCCACCTCCTGGTCGGATTGCCGGCACCTCGCCGGATGGATGTCTTCGCTGTGGTGGAAATCGGTCGACCTCCACCGCAGATACTCGCAAGGTTGACGAGCCGGGTCCAGCATCCGGGCAAGATCATTTTCCGCGGCGGAGTTCACAACCACCGTGAGTCGCCCGGGTCATCCCCGGGCGATTCGTGAGACAGCGCGACTTTCGTCAAGCAGGTAAGGGATGCGGCAGATGATGAAGTTTGCACCCGGGTGACGTGAGACGATCGACGCCATGCCACTTGATATGTCCGCCGTCGTCGGTGTGATCGGGGGAACGGGACCACAAGGTCGAGCTCTTGCTTCGCGTTGGACCGCGGCTGGACTCGCCGTCGGCATCGGATCGCGTGATCCGGAGAAGGCGAAACGAGTCGCGGACGAGGTCACCACCTCGCGATCGGGCATGGTGGACAGCGGTTCCAACAAGCAGATCGTCGATCGCTCCGACATCCTGCTCGTCGCCGTTCCGTGGCGGGCGCATGAAGACACGCTGCGCGAGCTTCAGCCCGTCCTGGTCGGCAAGATCGTCGTCGACTGCGTGAACCCGTTGGCGTTTGACGAGCACGGCCCCTATTGCATCGACGTACTCGAGGGAAGTGCCGCCCAGCAAGCGCAAGCCCTGTTGCCGGGTTCGCGAGTCGTGGCTGCGTTCCACCATGTCTCGGCCCCACTGCTCGCTGATCCAGTGGTCGTGTCGTTCGACCTGGACGTCCTGGTGGTCAGCGATGACGACGACGCGGCCGACCAGGTGGTCGGGCTGGCGGAGACGATCCCCGGTGTACGCGGAATCCGTGCCGGTACGTTGCGCAACGCACGCCAGGTCGAGGCACTCACTGCGAACCTGGTCGCGATCAACCGGCGCTATCGCTCACACGCCGGGATCCGCATCACCGATGTCTGAGTTCGCCGACGGTCTCGGCGCGGTCCTCGATCTGGAACCGCGCCGCTCGGTCAGAACGCATGGGAGTCGTCTGGAAATGTTCCGGCGGCAACGTCGGCGGCGTAGTCGCGGGCCGCCTGGAGCAAGACCCCGTGAATGTCGGCGTACTGCTTGACGAATCTTGTCGTCGCGCCCGTCCGGAAGCCCGCCATGTCCTGCCAGACGAGCACCTGTGCGTCGCAGCGGGACCCCGCGCCGATTCCGACTGTCGGGATGGTCAGCCGCTTCGTGACCTCCGCCGCGACCACGGTCGGCACCATCTCCATCACGACGGCGAACGCACCGGCACGTTCGAGTGCCTGGGCCTCCTCGATGATCCGCGCCCCGTCGTCACCTCGTCCTTGAACGCGGTAGCCGCCGAGCCCGTGTTCGGACTGTGGAGTGAAGCCGATGTGGGACATCACCGGAATGCCGCTGCGCGTCAGCAGCTCAACCTGTGGAACCATCTGCGCGCCGCCTTCGAGCTTGACCGCCGGTGCGTTCGCTTCCTTCATGAACCGGACCGCCGTGTGGAACGCCTGCTCCGGCGACGCCTGGTACGAGCCGAACGGAAGGTCTGCGACGACAAGCGCCCGGCGTACCGACCTCGTGACCGCCCTGACGAGCGGGATCAGCTCGTCCACCGTCACGGGGAGGGACGTCTCGTTGGCGTACACGTTGTTGGAGGCCGAGTCGCCCACGAGCAGGACGGGGATGCCCGCCTCGTCGAATGTCTGCGCGGCGTACTGCTCGTAAGCCGTCAGCATCGCCCACTTCTCGCCGCGCTCCTTCATCGCCTGGAGATGATGGATACGGATTCGGCGGATCGCCGGCGACGTGGCCGGCGGCGGCGTGACCGGGGCCGACACGGAAGCCGACGGGCCATCGCTGCCGTCCGGTGCGGGGTGTTCGGTCATGGCCGATGTCTCCTGATCTCGAGGCTCCGCACGAGTCCCCGGAGAGTCCACCCTGGCACTCTCGGTGCTCGGTCGGGGAGCCGGGACGGCTGTCATGTCGGTCACATGCTCTGGTCGAGCGTGCCGTCGTCAGGTCTCCGCGACCGCCAACATCCGCTGGCCGTGGCGCCGGAAGGCCTCTCGTAGCTCGATCGGTTGTGACACCGACATCGAGAACGGCAGGTCGCTGATCCGCCAGACGAAGTAGTCCAGCTTCCGCGTCGACGAACGCAACCGGGTGGTGTCCGCGTCGATCGCATCCAGGAGCGCAAACGTTCGAGGCACCCACGGCGTGACCTCGCTGAGTGGGGCATGCACGATGATCGTCACCGCCCATTCGGGTCGACCCAGCGCGAGCGACTCCTCGACCGCGGCGACCACGTTCAGGTCCGAGGGCACCGCGAAGGTGGCGCTCACGCTCGCGGCGGACGCGATCCGGTCAAGCCGGAACGTACGCGGGCCCTGCCGCAGGTGGCACCAGGCGTATGTGTACCACCCGCCGTAAAAGGCGACGACGCCGTACGGGTCGATCTCGCGCGCTGTCTCCGCGCCGCTGTCAGCGAGGTGACGGATCCGGAGCCGTCGGCGTCGTACGACGGCTTCGGCGAGGGTGCCGACCAGCCCGGGATCCGGGATACCGGCTCGGGTGCTGTCGAAGTCTGATGGCGTCGAGACGGCCGCCTGTACCGTCGCGACCTTGGACAAGGTGTCGCGGGGGAGCACGCGGTTCAGCTTGGTCAGTGCGGTCGCGGCTGGAGTGGCATCGCCGTGGCCGCGACCCTGCGATCGGGTCGAGCTCAAGGCCAGGATGATCGCGATGGCTTCGTCGGTGGACAACATCAGCGGTGGCATCCGGTACCCGGGACGGAGACGGTAGCCGCCGGAGCAGCCCATCGTCGGCTCGACGGGAATGCCCAGGTCCTGAAGCGCCGTCACGTAGCGCCGGACGGTACGGCCGCTGACGCCGAGCCGTGACGCGAGCTGCGGGCCAGCCAACCCGGGCCGGTCCTGGAGCAGCTCGAGCATGGTGAACAGGCGGCCGGCCGGTCGAGAGGTATCCACCGCAAGAACTCCTCCCGGAACGAGGACGGGAACCGCCCTACTTACGAGCTAGCGTAACGACCCGAAGCGAGAGGAAGACGCCCATGACCAACGAGTCGACGCCACCCAAGACCGGGCTGGTGGTCATCGATGTGCAGAAGTCTGTGATGGAAGGCGCTTGGCAAGCCGATGCCGTCGTCGACCGGATAGCTGTCCTCATTGGTCGGGCACGAGAGGCCAAGGTGCCCGTCATCTACGTGCAGCACGAGGACGACAACCTGGTCAAGGGCTCGCCCGGTTGGGAGATCGAGGAGCGGATCGCGCCCGCACCGGACGATGTCGTGATCGCGAAGCACTTCCCTGACTCGTTTGCCGGAACCAAGCTCGGCGAGACCCTTCGACGGCTGGCAGTCGGGCACGTCGTGATGGCAGGTGCGCAGACCGACGTGTGCATCCGGACGACCACCCTGCGGACCCTCATCGAGGGGTACGACCTCACCCTGGTCGAGGACTGCCACACGACCGAAGACGCCACATTCGACGATGTGAAGATCGGTGCCGAGCAGATCGTCGCCCACACCAACCTGTGCCTGTGGTGTCTGACCTACCCCGGACAGACCTCCACCATCGCGGCTCACAACGAGGTCCAGTTTGCGGGCTGAGCCGCCCCCGACCGACGTCAGAGTCGTTCGCGCCAGGCGTTCGTGATCGGCACCCGGCGGTCGCGGCCGAAGTTGCGCTGCGAGATCTTGGGACCGACCGGGAACTGGCGGCGCTTGTACTCGGCCCGGTCGACCAGCGTGACGACGCGTTCGACGAGTGCCGGTTCGAACCCTTGCTCGACGAGGTCGACGGAGCCGAGGTCCTGCTCGACGTACGCGTCGAGGACCGCATCGAGCACCGCGTACGGCGGCAGCGAGTCGCTGTCGAGCTGGCCGGGACGGAGTTCAGCGGACGGCGGCTTGCTGATGGTGTTCTCCGGGATCGGTGGTTGCTCACCCCGATGTTCGGCAGCGCCGTTGCGCCATCTCGCGAGCTGCCAGACGAGCGTCTTCGGTACGTCCTTGATCGGAGCGTAGCCGCCGACCGCGTCGCCGTAGATCGTCGAGTACCCGGTTGCCAGCTCGCTCTTGTTGCCGCAGGCGAGGACCAGGTGGCCGTGCTGGTTGGACAAAGCCATCCACACGACGGCCCGGATCCGTGCCTGCAGGTTCTCCTCTGCCAGCCCGTCGACAGTGACGGCCTTCGTGAACGCGTCGACCATCGGCGCGATCGGTACGGTGTCCAGGTTGAGCCCGGTGCGGCGGGCGAGCTCGGCGGCGTCGCTTTTCGAGTGCTCCGTGGACCAGTCACCGGGATTGGAGACGCCGAACACGTTCTCGGCACCGAGCGCGTCGCAAGCGACCGTGCCGACGAGGGTCGAGTCGATGCCGCCTGACAGGCCCATCAGGACGGTCTGGAAGCCGTTCTTGCGCACGTAGTCGCGCAGGCCGAGCACCAGGGCGGCGTAGATCTCACCCAGGTCGTCGAGCCGCTGCCGGTACGTCGCGGCGACCGGTTCGTACGCCGCCAACGGTTCGCTCGACACGACGGTACGTTGCACGCGCAGCCCCGAGAAGCGGGCGGCCGGCGCGGGCATGGCATCTGTCGCTGCCGGCAGGTCGAGGTCGACGACGAGGATCTCGTCCTCGAACTGCGCCGCCCTGGCGAGCACCTGGCCGGTCGCGTCGACGACGAGCGAGTCCCCGTCGAAGACCAGCTCGTCCTGCCCGCCGACCAGGTTGACGTACGCAAGTGCGCAGCCGCCCTCGCGGGCACGGCGAGCACACAGCTCGAGCCGGACGTCGTCCTTGTTCCGCTCGTACGGTGACCCGTTTGCAACCACCAGCAGCGCTGCCTCGGCCGCATCGGCGGCCGCCGACGGCCCGTCCTGCCAGATGTCCTCACAGATGGCGACTGCCACGTCGATGCCATGGACCTGAACGATGTTGACCGTGTCGCCGGGGACGAAGTTGCGGATCTCGTCGCCGACACCGTAGTTCCACAGATGGTGCTTCGCCTGGCGTGCGAGCACGCGGCCGCCGTGAACGATCGCCACGGCGTCCTGCGGCGCGTTCTTCGGGATGCCGACCGCGGGTGCGGTGTCGTCGGCCTGGTCGAGGAAGCCGATGATCGCGACGATGTCGCCGAGGCCGTCGGCGGCAAGGCTCGCGGCCAGCTCAGTGATCGCAGCGCGCGAAGCCTGGATGAACGAGGCGCGCAGGGCAAGGTCCTCGATCGGGTAACCGGTCAAGGCCATCTCGGGGAACACGACGAGATGCGCTCCGTGCGCACTCGCGACTCGCACCGCCGCGACGATCAACGCTGCGTTCGCGTCGATCGCGCCCACGGTCGGGTTGACCTGGGCGAGCGCGAGTCGCAGCTGAGGCACGGCTCAAGGCTATCCGCCGATCTCACCTGGCGGTGGAGACGGCGATCGACCGTCTCCAAGCTATCGGCCGGAGAGGTTGGCCTCCATCTCGTCACCCGGAAGCACGACACCGGCCTGGCGGCGTACCTCGTCCATCGTCGCCATGATGCCGACGGTCTCGTCAAGTGGCATGACGGGACTCTCGGTGAGGCTCTCGCGAAGACAGCGTGCGACCTCGATCGCCTGGTGGCGCAGGCCGATGCCGGTGTGCGGGAACACGAGCCGATCGACCGTGTCGTCGTCGCGAACCAACGTGAAAGCCGACGGCCGGTAGAAATCGCCGTCGATCTCGACCTGTCCTTGGGTGCCGACGATCACCGCGCGGGCAGGTGTACGTGCCTCGAGGGTGCAGTACAACCCGGCCTGGCGACCGCCGGCGTACTCGATGGCGATGACGTCGGACGCATCCACGCCCGTGAACGCAAGCGTGCTCGTTGACGCGACCCGCTTGGGAGTGCCGAGCACCATCGATGCGAAAGAAATCGGGTACACGCCGAGATCGAGGAGTGCGCCACCTCCCAGCGCGGGGTCGTACAAACGATGCGCGGCGTCTCGTGGAATCCGGATCCCCAGGTCTGCACTGACCACGCGCACGTCACCGACTGCCCCTGCTGAGATCAGCTCCCGGAGCCGCACCACATGAGGGAGGAAGCGTGTCCACATCGCCTCCATCAGAAACAGTCCACGGTCGCGGGCGAGCGCGACGAGCTCGCTTGCCTGCCGGGCGTTGACGGTGAACGGCTTCTCGCACAGCACCGGCTTCCCGGCCTCCAGCGCCATCGCGACCGCGTCGAAGTGCTGCGCGTGCGGGGTCGCGACATAGACGACATCCACGTCCTCGTCGTCGACCAGGTCGAGATAGCTCGCATGCCGGCGACGGATCGAGAACGCGTCGGCGAACGCGTCGGCCGTGGCCTGCTGCCGTGAGCCGACCGCGACGACGTCCGCGTCGGGCACCAGCTCCAGGTCGGAAACGAACTCGGAGGCGATCCGGCCGGTCCCGACGACCCCCCATCGCAGTTCCTGCTCGCCCATGGGGCCATGCTGGCACGAGTCGTCCGAGGTTCGGTCGCGACTCGTAACGTCCCGGAAACACGCACTGGAGACAATGGGCAGATGGGCAAGCAAGAAGACTTCGTGCTGCGCGCGATCGAGGAGCGAGATGTCCGGTTCGTACGGCTCTGGTTCACCGACGTGCTCGGATTCCTGAAGTCGGTAGCGGTCGCGCCGGCGGAGCTCGAGAGTGCGTTCGACGAGGGCATCGGGTTCGACGGCTCGGCGATCGAGGGTTTCGCGCGGGTGCACGAGGCCGACATGCTCGCCAAACCCGACCCGTCGACGTTCCAGATCCTGCCGTGGCAAGACGAAGGGCGGACCACCGCGCGGATGTTCTGCGACATCGCGATGCCCGACGGCTCCTCGTCGTACGCCGACCCCCGTTACGTGCTCAAACGGACACTCACGAAGGCAGCGGACCTCGGCTTCACGTTCTACACACACCCCGAGATCGAGTTCTACCTCTTCAAGCACCAAAGTGAAGACGGCTCCGTACCCGAACCGGTGGACCGCAGTGGCTACTTCGACCACACGCCCAAGAGCGGCGGCAACAGCTTCCGCCGGGACGCGATCATCATGTTGGAGAACATGGGCATATCGGTCGAGTTCAGCCACCACGAGGGCGGACCGGGACAGCAGGAGATCGACCTCCGGTACGCCGACGCGCTCAGCACCGCCGACAACATCATGACGTTCCGGGTGGTCGTCAAGGAGGTCGCGCTCAGCCAGGGCATCGTCGCCTCGTTCATGCCGAAGCCGTACACCGACCAGCCGGGCTCCGGGATGCACACGCACATGTCGTTGTTCGAAGGCGACAACAACGCGTTCTTCGAAGTCGGCTCGGAATACCACCTGTCGCCCACCGGACGATCGTTCATCGCGGGCCTTCTCACGCACGCTCCGGAGATCACGGCGGTCACGAACCAGTGGGTCAACTCCTACAAGCGACTCATCGGCGGCGGCGAGGCGCCTGCGTACATCTGCTGGGGGCACAACAACCGCAGCGCAATGGTGCGGGTGCCGATGTACAAGCCGACGAAGGCGCAGTCCACCCGGATCGAGCTCCGTTCGCTCGACAGCGCCACGAACCCGTACCTCGCGTTCGCGCTGATGCTCGCCGCCGGACTGAGGGGCATCGAGAAGGGGTACGAGCTTCCTCGCGAGGCCGAGGACGACGTCTGGTCGCTCACCGAGGCGGAGCGGCGCGCGCTCGGGATCGCGCCGCTGCCCGGCAGCCTGCGCGCGGCGGTGGCGGTGATGGAAGACAGCGAGCTCGTCGCCGAGACCCTCGGCGAGCATGTCTTCGACTTCTTCCTGCGCAACAAGCGGGCCGAGTACGAGGAGTATCGGCGTCAGGTCACCGAGTTCGAGCGCACCCGGATGCTCCCGGTCCTCTGAGCCTCCCCGCTAGCCTCGGCACATGACGGCGCGACTGCTGGTCGTCCAGCACGAGAGCACGTGTCCTTCGGGCCTGTTCGGCGAGAGCGTTCTCGAGGCCGGACTGGACCTGGACGTCGCACATGCGTACGCGGGGGAGGGGGTGCCCGACACGCTCGACGCATACGAGGGGCTCGTCGTGCTCGGGGGCGCGATGGGAGCCAACGACGATGCCTCGTACGGCTGGCTCGCCCCGACCCGCACGCTGATCTCCCGGGCAGCAGCCGATGACCGGCCGATTCTCGGCATCTGCCTCGGCCACCAGCTCGTCGCGGTGGCCCTCGGCGGTGCCATCTCCGCAAACCCGCTCGGCCGGACCCGCGGCCTGATCCCCATCGGCCTCGGACCGGAAGGGGCCGCCGACCTTCTGCTGAGCACGGTGCCGGACGACGCAGTCGCGGTGCACTGGAACAACGACATCGTGACCCGACTACCCGATGGTGCCGTCCCGTTGGCCCATGACCCCGCCGGCGCGGTTCAGGCGGTGCGCTACGGGACACGGGCATGGGGCATCCAGTGGCACCCCGAGGTGACGGCCGAGATCTTCCGGGCCTGGATGGCCGACGAGTCCCTCAATCCGACCAACGACCCGGAAGGTGCTGCCCTGGCAGGCAGGATCGCCGTCAGCGAAGGCGTCCTGCGAGCAACCTGGTGGCCGTTCTTCACGAGGTTCGCGCAGCTGGTCGCCGACCCCGTACCCCGATGACCAGTCCGTCGGAGGTACGCACCGGGCAGCTGGCGCGAATCGGCTTCGCCGACTCCCGGGGGGCGGCCCGTGACTGGGCGGCGATCGGGTGCGACGACGACGGCTTGCTCACCGCGCTTGCGCACGCGCCCGACCCGGACCGGGCCATCCGGACGCTCGCGCTGCTGCTCCAGCCCGACGACGAACTGGCAGGCGACCTGCGAGCTGCCCTGGTCTCGGACCGGGCCCTTCGGGACCGGATCACCAAGGTGCTGGGCGCGAGTACGGCACTCGGCGACTACCTCCTCCGGCACCGACCGGAGTGGCGCGAGCTGACGGGCGACCGGCTCGACCGAGCATCTCCGACGCCGGACTCCGTGGTCGGCGAGCTCGCCATGTCCGCTGACCCCGATCAGCTCCGCGTCGCCTACCAGCGGTTGCTGCTCCGGCTCGCCGCCCGCGACCTCACCACTTCGCTTCCCTCGGACGTGGTCGCGGCCGAGCTCGCGGACCTGGCGGGCGGCGCTGTCGAGAGCGCGCTTCGGATCGCCGCGGCACAGCTCGGCAGCGGCGTCGACGGGGTGACGCTCGCCGTGATCGGTATGGGCAAGTGCGGAGGGCACGAGCTGAACTACGTCAGCGACGTGGATGTCGTGTTCGTCGCCGAACCGGACGTGGGGGTCTCCGAACCAGAGGCGATGCGGCGCGCGGCAGGCTGGGCCGCTGCGATGATGCGGGTGTGCTCGGCGCACACCGCCGAAGGCACCCTGTGGCCGGTCGACGCGGGGTTGCGGCCCGAGGGGACCTCGGGCCCGCTGGTCCGAACGGTCGCCAGCCACCGGGCGTACTACGAGCGGTGGGCGAAGACGTGGGAGTTCCAGGCGCTGCTGAAGGCCCGACCGATCGCCGGTGATGTCGACCTCGGTCGGCGCTACCTGGAGGTGGTCACGCCGATGGTGTGGTCGGCGTCGAGTCGGCCCGACTTCGTCTCCGACGTGCAGGCGATGCGCCGCCGGGTCGTCGACAACATTCCCGCGGGTCGGGCGGACCGTCAGCTCAAGCTCGGGCCGGGTGGCCTCCGCGACGTCGAGTTTGCCGTCCAGCTGCTTCAGCTCGTACACGGGCGGGTCGACCCTTCGGTGCGCGCCGGCAACACACTCGGTGCCCTGGAGGCGCTGACGAACGGCGGGTACGTCGGCCGCGACGACGGCGCCGATCTCGCGGCGGCGTACCGCTTCCTGCGAGCGCTCGAACATCGGCTCCAGCTCATGCATCTGCGACGGACCCACGTCGTACCGACCGATCCCGAGGCCCTGCGTGCGCTCGGGCGTTCCCTCGGTTTCATGGCCAACCCGGTCGTCGAGCTGACCAAGACGTGGGACCGCCACGCACGCGAGGTGCGCCGACTGCACGAGAAGCTGTTCTACCGGCCGCTGCTCGACGCGGTCGCGCGGATACCGGGGACGAGCGGGCGGCTCAGCCCGGAGGCTGCGCGCGAGCGGCTCGAGGCGCTCGGCTACACCGACCCGGCTGCGGCGCTCCGGCACATCGAGGCGCTCACCTCGGGGGTCTCGCGGCGCGCCGCGATCCAGCGGACATTGCTCCCCGTCCTGCTGAGCTGGTTCGCCGAAGGACCCAACCCCGACCTCGGCCTGCTCGAGTTCCGCCGGATGAGTGACGCGCTCGGCAGCACGCCGTGGTATCTGCGGATGCTTCGTGACGAGAGTGTCGCCGCCGAGCGGCTCGCGCATCTGTTGGCGACGAGTACGTACGCGGCCTCCCTGCTCTCGCGCGACCCGGAGGCCACGGCGTTGCTGGCCAGCGACGCCGAGCTCCAGCCGCGCACCGAGGGGGCGCTGCGCAAGCAGATGGACGCCGCCGCGCGACGTCACGACGACCCGGTGGCGGCCACCACGGCGGTGCGCGCCACCCGTCGTCGCGAGCTGTTCCGCGCCGCTGCTGCGGACCTGCTGACCCGCACCGACGTGACGACGGTCGGCGAGTCATTGTCGGCCATCGCGTCGGCAAGCCTGTCAGCCGGGCTGACGGCCGTCGAGAGCGCGATCGAGACGGAACGCGGGAGCCCGATGCCGACCCGGATCGCCGTGATCGCGGTCGGGCGCCTCGGCGGCCGGGAGATGGCTTACGGAAGCGATGCGGACGTGTTGTTCGTGCATGACCCGATCCCTGGCGTCGACGAACACGATGCGACGTCGGCCGCGTTCGCCGTTGCGAACGAGCTGCGCCGACTGTTCGCACTTCCCGGACCCGATCCCGTCATGGCGGTCGACGCCGACCTTCGGCCGGAGGGTCGGCAGGGACCACTCGTCCGGACGATCGCGTCGTACGCCGCGTACTACGAACGCTGGTCGCGGGTATGGGAGTCGCAGGCGTTGCTGCGTGCACGGCCGGTGGCAGGCGACATGGAGCTGGGACAGCGGTTCGTCGACCTGATCGACCCGCTGCGCTATCCCGTGGACGGGATCAGCGCTGCTGAGCTGGTCGAGATCCGGCGGATCAAGGCCCGGGTCGATGCAGAACGGCTGCCGCGCGGTGCCGATCCTTCGACGCACCTCAAGCTCGGCCGGGGAGGGCTCGGCGACATCGAGTGGACGGTGCAGCTGCTGCAGCTCAGGTACGCCGCCCGGCATCCGTCGCTGCGTGACACCCGGACGCTTCCACCGCTGCGCGAGGCGGCCCGCCTGGGGCTCGTCAGCGAGCACGACGCCGAGACGTTGGCTCAGGCCTGGCTGCTGGCGAGCCGGATCCGGAACGCGACGATGCTGGCGCGTGGACGCCAGACCGACGCGCTTCCCACGGCTCCGAGTGACCGCGCCACCGCGGCGTACATCTGCGGTTACGGAGTCGGCCACACCGACCTCTTGCTCGACGACTATCTTCGCGCGTCGAGACGCGCGTCGCGGGTGGTCGAAACCGTCTTCTGGTCGTGACGGCTCGGTCGGTCAGCCGACCGGCTGCGACACCCGCTGGGCCGGCACGATGGTGCCGTGGAGAATGCGGTCACGTTCGCGGGGGGTAAGGCCACCCCACACGCCGTAGGGCTCCTGGACGTTGAGGGCGTGCTCGCGGCAGCGGGCCAGCACGGGGCAGTGCGCACAGTACGCCTTCGCGCGCTGCTCACGTCGTTGCCGGATCGGGCCACGCTCGGAGTCCGGTGGGAAGAACACGTCCGGGTCGGCCTTGCGACAGAGGCCGTCGTACTGCCATTCCCACTCCTCGGCTATGGGCGCAGGCAGTCGCGATAAGTTCGCCATCGTTCCTCCCTCCGAGGTGTTTCTCAACGTACTCAGTCCGAAACCGTTGTCAATCCCGTCCGACCATCGACACACGCCGTGACCTGGCCTTATGCACGAGCATACGATTGGTGCGACCGACACCGCTCGACGTACCCGCACGGAGGCGTCGGCAAACCTGCCGACCTGCCGGAGCGCGAGCCGTGGGCTGTGTCAGGCGCTTAGACACGGCGGGTGACGAAGACGTACTCACGACTGTCATCGTCGACCTGCGTTCGGTCAAAGCCGCCGTAGAGTGCCTCGATCTCCAGACCTACGGTGTCGACGAGTCCGAGCCACTCGTTCCTTGTCGCCCACCAGATGGAGCTCGTGCCGCCGTCGTCGAGGGTGATGTCGATCCGGTTCGCCCCCACGGCGTACCGGATCGTGTGGGGCACCGGTTCGTCCTGATGCTGTCCTTCGAGGCGCGCCGCGATCTGGTGGTCGAAGGCGAACGCATTCCAGGCGAACCGTCCGCCCGGTCGGAGCGCCGCGGCGACCCGCTCAAAGGTGCGGCGGCGGTCGGCCCAGGTCGGCAGGTGCAGGAGCGCTCGGAACGGGCAGTAGATCAGCGCGGCGGGCGCCTCGAGCTCGAGATCGCGCATGTCGCCCAGGCGGAGATCCAGCTCCACGCCTGCCTCGGTGGCACCGGCCCGAGCCTGCTCGAGCATCGCCGGTGACGAGTCGATTCCCACGACGGACCGGCCGGTCTCGCGCGCAACCGGGATCGCGACGCGGCCGTTCCCGACCCCGAGCTCGACGAGCGGTCCGTCGGCTTCGCGTGCGAGTTCGACGTAGAACGGCACATCCTCGGTCATCGCGGCAGACCAGTCCTCGTATCGAGCCGCGAACGCTTCCGACCAGCTCACACCACGATGCTATGGCAGCCCTGTACAAGGTCAGGGACGTGAACTCTCACCCGCCGCCAGCAGCCGCTGCCCGAGGACGCGCGCGGCGTCCTGGAGCTCGGGGCACCTCACGATCCGGTACGACGCCGGGATCGCCGCGAGCTGCTCGGCGTACCACACCGGGTTGCTGGTGCTGCCGACCAGGCGGGTGGTCCCGGCATCGAGCGGCTCGACCAGTCCGATGGCGCGGGAGAGGCAGCGCGCCACGGTTGCGACCGGCGCATCGATGACGACCTCGACGTCGTACTCCCATCCGACGGCGAGATGCTCTTCGAGCATGGCGACCGGGTCGAGGTCGGCAGGTGGGTCGAAGGTGTCGTCGAGCTCCTCGACTCCGCGGACCCGGTCGATCCGATATGCCCGCCGGGCATCCGTGGAGTGGGACCGACACAGCAAGTACCACCGACCGTGGCGTACGACGACCGCCCACGGGTCGACCTCCATGAGCCACTCCGACCCGGCCTCGGAGCGGTAGCCGAGCCGCACCCGTCGGTGGTTCGAGCAGGCCTGCACGAGGGCGGTCGTGGTTCCGGGATCGGGCCTGGCGGCCGCGCGGTCGGGGGCGGGCGCCGTAGTCCGACGGACCGCCTCGGCCTGGGCGGCCACCGGCTCCGGGAGTGCCCGCACGATCTTGCCGAGTGCGCTGCCGACCTGGTCGGTGGGATCGCTCGCATCGTGGTGGCCGTCGAGCACGGCCATGACCAGTCCGAGGGCTTCGGCGGCGCTGAACATCAGGGGCGGAAGCCGGAGGCCGCGGCCGAGGCGGTAGCCGCCGTGGGGCCCACGGACGGACTCGATCGGGATGCCGGCCTCGCGGAGGATGCCGACGTACCGCCGGGCGGCCCGCTCCGAGACGCCGAGCTTGTCGGCGAGCCGGTCCGCGGTGATGCCCGGGCTGCCCTGGACAAGTTCGAGGGCCAGGAGAGCTCGTGCCGTGGGGCTGATGTTTCGGTCCATGGGAAACACGTCTCCTTCCGGAAGTCGATCGTCCGGAATTGACGATAGCGTGCAGCAACAGAGCCGCAAGAACGGAGTTGATCGATGGCCGAGGTAGTGCTCTTCCACCACGCGCAGGGGCTGACCCCAGGTGTGCTCGCGTTTGCCGACGAATTGCGCCGGGCCGGGCACACCGTACACACGCCCGACTTGTTCGATGGCCGCACCTTCGAGACCCTGGACGAAGGGCTCGGGTACGCCAAGGAGGTCGGATTCGGCGAGGTGCACCAGCGCGGGCTCCGGGCGGCCGAGGAGCTGTCGGCCGAACTGGTGTACGCCGGCTTCTCGCTCGGGGCAATGCCCGCACAGGAGTTGGCCCAGACCCGGGCGGGAGCCCGGGGCGCGCTCCTCTTCTATTCCTGTGTCCCGGTATCGGAGTTCGGCTCGTCCTGGCCAGCGGGAGTCCCCGTCCAGGTGCACGCGATGGACGCCGACCCGTTCTTCGTCGGTGACGGCGACATCGACGCGGCCCGCGCACTCGTCAAGGAGGCCGAGGACGCAGAGCTGTTCCTCTACCCCGGCGACCAGCACCTCTTCGCCGACAGCTCGCTGCGGTCGTACGACGCAGAGGCCACGGCCCTGCTGACCCGGCGGGTGCTCGACTTCCTCAACGCCGACTGAGATAGGTCGGTAGTCCTTCACAGACACCTCCGGGGTGCCAGAAGGGATCCATCCGATTCCTTCGAGGATCTGGCGTTGGAGCGTCGGTCCTCCTGGCTGCCCTGGCCACCGAGGCGTCCGTTCAGGGTTAACCCTGAATCGAGGCCGATAGTTCCAGGGTCAGCACGCTGGGCCTCTCGTGGTGTACGCGAGACGATGGACACATGAGCATGACCACCCTCATCGTCGATGATCACACGGGCTTTCGGACCTCGGCACGAATACTGCTTCAAATGGAGGGGTTTGACGTCGTCGGCGAGGCTGTCGACGGAGCATCATCGATAACGGCCGCGGAACAGCTGAGGCCTGAGCTCGTGCTCTTGGACATCCAGCTTCCCGATGCGAAGGGATTCGATGTAGCGCGGGACCTTCTCAGCCGAGGCTTCACGAAACGGGTGATCTTGGTGTCGAGCCGCGACGAGTCTGACTACGGTGACAGCATCCGTACCTCGGGAGCCCTCGGATTCGTTCCCAAGGCGAACCTGTCCGGTGAGCGGCTGCGGTCCCTGCTCTCGAGGGAGTCGTTGTGCGACTGACAGACCAGACCGCCAAGCGGCTGGCCCTGATCGTCTTCGCCTTCTGTTTGGCCTGTTTCGCGGGAGCGGTCGCATTCGAGTTCGTCAACCCCACGCCGCGAGGCACCTCGTGGGGTTCGAACAATCTGTTGGCCGAAATTGGATTCGCCTCGGGTGTGTTCTGCTTTCCTGTCGTCGGCGTCCTCATCACACATCGTCATCCTCGAAACACGATTGCCTGGCTCATGCTTGCCATCGGCGTGCTGTGGTCATGGTCCGCGTTCGCGGACTCGTACGTCTTGTACGCAGTTGTCACGAGTCCGGGCGGTTTGCCGAACCCAGCGGTCATGGGCGCTTCGGAGGAATGGATCTGGGTGCCTGCGATCGGTCTGATGGGGACTTTCCTCATCCTGCTCTTTCCCGACGGTCACCTTCCCTCTCCAGGGTGGCGGGCCGTTGCGTGGGTGTCAGCCGCGACGACAGCCGTCGCGACGATGTCGGTCATGCTCAGGCCGGGACCCATGGCGGACCTTTCTGTGCCAGGGTTGAACAACCCCTTGGGCGTCGGGCCACTCAAGGAGGTCCTGGCGTGGTCGTCGGCGAGCCTCATTCTGTTCCCGCTGTGCATCCTCGCGTCCGCGGTTGGCCTGGTGGTGAGGTTCCGGCGATCGCGCGGGGTGGAACGCCTACAGCTGAAGTGGCTTGCCACCGCGGGCGCCTTCGTCGCCCTGCTCTACCTGGTGGCGATGTTTGCCAGTCTGGGCCCCGGAAAGAGCAGCCCCGCGCCGGGATGGGTCCCAGCGGTGCAGGACGCAGCGATGGTCTCGTTCGGCGTGATCCCGATCGCGATTGGTGTCGCGATACTCAAGCATCGGCTGTACGGCATCGACGTGGTGATCAACAAGGCGGTGGTGTTCGGCACGCTCGCATCATTCATCACTGCCGTATATGTGGCCATCGTGGTCGGCATCGGTAGCCTGGTCGGCCGCGGTGACCGGCCGAACCTGGCCCTCTCGATCGCCGCCACCGCGGTTGTCGCTGTCGCGTTCCAGCCGGTGCGAGACAGGGTTCATCGTTTCGCGAACCGGCTTGTGTATGGGGCGAGGGCGACGCCGTACGAGGTGTTGTCGGAGTTCGGGGACCGGATGGGCGGCACCTACGATGCCGCCGACCTGCTTCCGACGATGGCGAGAACAGTTGCTCAGGGTGTCGGCGCAAGCCAGGTCGATGTGTGGTTGCGGATCCGTTCGCGTTTCGTGTGTGAGGCGAGCTGGCAACCGGGCGACGCCGGGCGAACGGAGGGCCCGCCCGCAGCGGTCGACGACATGTCTGGCTTGAAGGGCGACCGAGTGGTCCCGGTCCGGCACCATGGCGAGTTGTTGGGGGCCATCACGGTCGTCAAGGCGCTGGGCAACCCGATCACCCCCGTCGAGGACAAGCTGCTGGATGACGTCGCCGCGCAGGCCGGGCTCGTGCTGCGCAACGTCCGGCTGATCGAGGATCTGCGCAGCTCTCGGCAGCGTCTGGTGAGCGCCCAAGACGATGAGCGTCGCCGCCTCGAGCGCAACCTGCACGACGGAGCCCAACAGAGCCTGGTGTCGGTGGCGCTGATGATGAGGATGATGCGAGCACGGCTGGGATCCGACGCCGTTCAAGCCGCCGAAATGCTCGAAGAGGCATCACAGCAGCTTGGCCTCGCCATCGACGAGCTGCGTGAGCTGGCCCGCGGCATCCACCCCGCGATCCTCACCGACCGCGGTCTGGGACCGGCACTCAAGTCGCTGACCGAGAGGTCCCCCGTGCCCGTCGTGCTGCACGACAACCTGGAGGAACGACTGGGTGGCACGGTCGAGGCGACGTTGTACTACGTCGTGGCCGAAGCACTCACCAACGTCGCGAAGTACGCCGAGGCGTCTGAGGTTACGATCGCAGTCGGTCTCTCTGACGATGCGGTGGTCCTCGAGGTCAGCGATGACGGCGCAGGCGGAGCGGACAGCTCGAAGGGGTCGGGGCTGCGCGGCCTGTCTGACCGCGTTGCCGCCGTCGACGGAACCCTCGAGGTGCACAGCCCACCCGGACGTGGCACCCGTCTGTCGTGCCGTATCCCGACCGGGCAAACCGCACGACGACTCGAGAACACGCAGCCCCGGCCTGAATCACACGCACAACACGACGGTGCCGAAAGCGCATCAACGACACCGGTAGGAGTGGGCAGTGAGTGATCGACCCCAGCCTCCTGACTCCACCGGTGACATCAACATCTTCATGATCGCCGACATCCGCGGTTACACCTCGTTCACCCAGCAGCAGGGAGATGGCGCGGCCGCGAAGCTCGCCGCAACCTTTGCCGGCGTCTGCCGCGACATCGTCGAAGCGCACGGAGGATCATTGCTCGAACTCCGCGGGGACGAAGCGTTGTGCTTGTTCCGTTCCGCTCGTGCTGCAATTGCTGCCGCGGTCGAGCTGCAGGACGACTTCGTCAAACGGGCGGTCGACGACCCAGATACCCCGCTGCTCGTCGGCATCGGACTCGATGTCGGGGAGGCGCTCCCGGTCGAGGGCGGGTACCGAGGTGGAGCTCTGAACCTGGCGGCTCGCTTGTGCAGCCAGGCCGGGCCAGGCGAGATCCTCGCCAGCAACACGGTTGTCCAGCTGGCCGGCAGCCAACCCGGCATCACCTATGCGGCACGAGGCGACGTACGCCTGAAAGGACTGCGCGACCCCGTCCCGGTTGTCCGCGTCTCCGGCAGCGACGACGCGATGGCCAAGCTCGCGGGCTCGGGCGCAGTGATCGGGGCGATGCGCGTCGCGCTCGCCGATGACTCGGTCCTGCTGCGCGAAGGGATAGCACGTCTACTCACCGAGTCAGGTTTCAAGATCACGACCGCGGCCAGTGATGCCCACGAGCTGTTGACCCAGATCCGCCGTGACCCGCCCGACGTCGCGATCGTCGACATCCGGATGCCGCCCACCTTCACCGACGAGGGCCTGCAGGCCGCACACACCATCCGCGCGGAGCTGCCCGACGTCGCAGTGCTGCTGCTGTCGCAGTACGTCGAAACCGACTTCGCGATGGAGCTGATCTCGGGCGGTGCCGCGAAACTGGGCTATCTGCTGAAGGACCGAGTGTCCAACGTGCAGGAGTTCACAGATGCGGTACGCCGGGTCGGGGCCGGTGGCTCGGTGATCGACCCCGAGGTGGTATCTCGCCTGGTCGGACGGGCTCGACGCGACAACCCCCTCGACGCACTGACCGAACGCGAACGCGAGGTGCTCACCTTGATGGCCGAGGGTCGCTCGAACCAGGCGATCTCCCACAGCATGAACCTGTCCACCAAGTCGGTGGAAGGCCACGTGCGCAACATCTTCACAAAGCTCAACTTGATGACGACGCCCGATGACCACCGTCGAGTGCTCGCCGTACTGACGTACCTGCGTACCTGAGCGAGCACTGCACTCAGTTTGACCGTTGACAGCGCCTGACCAGCGTCCGAAACCGTGCCACGACCAGTAGCCGCGGCGGGATCTCGGCGTCATGATGAGGCATGGCCGAGCTGCCGACGGGCACCGTGACGTTGTTCTCCGATGTGGAGGGCTCGACGGCGTTGTTGAGCCGGCTGGGGTCGGCGTATGCGGACGCGCTGGACGGCCAACGTCGAGTACTTCGCTCGTTTGCGGACGTCGTGCGGACTCTGCGGATTGCGGCCGGGTCGCGGCACGATGACCGCAGACCGTTTCGGCGTTTGTGGGACGACGTCGGCGTCCGCGTCCCATACTGGCCACATATCGGCCCGGGTAGCGGGCTGGTGTCAACGACCATAGGAGAAACGCCATGCGGATGATGCTCAAGGCTCACCTGGACACTCAGGCCGTGACGCAGCGAAGAAAAGACGGAAGCTTGCCGGGCGGAATGCAACAGATGATGGAGATGCTCAAGCCCGAGGCGGCGTACTTCGGCCCCGACGGTGGTGTCCGCACTGCATTCATCGTGTTCGACATGGCCGATCCCTCACAGCTTCCGGCGATCAGCGAGCCGCTGTTCGAGCAGTTCAACGCCACCGTTGAAATCTTTCCCGTCATGAACCAGGAAGACCTGCAACGAGGACTTGCTCAGCTGTAGGCGTGAGTAACGGGCCGAAGCCGCGCGGTGCTGGCGGATCGCCGTCGGGCAATTCGATTAGGTGAGCGCGGACGGTGGCGAGCCTGTACGGTCTGCGGCGCCGGCGCCCAGCCACGGAATCCTTCGCGGAAGTCAGGCACCGGCAGTGTCCACGCAGGTGGCTGGGGGAGCAGTAGGTAGCCGAATGGCACGCCCGTGGCCTTCGCGAAGTCCTGAAGTTGCTTCAGCGTCGGACGAGATTCAGCGGCCAGCCATTGGTCGATCTTGAAGCGCCGGTGGAGACCGTTCTCGTCGGCTCCGGTCACATCGAGAGCCCAGGACGCCACGGAGGGAGCGACGTCGACTCGAACGGTCATCGCCCTTTCCTTCTGCTAGCTCGTTTTGAGACCGGAGCCGGGCGGTGAGCCGGTTGGGGGATCAACTTGTGGCAATCCTGCCGCAGACTGTCAGAGCCAGCGCGCGGGAGAGCCGATTGTCCCAGTGTCGGCCTTGGGTCCGACAGTTCCGCAGGATCGGGGCACTCCGAGGGTCAGTGGCGGCGTCGAGCCCGGTCGGCGAAGTCGTCCAGTGCCATGGTGACGTCGGGGGCGACCCAGACGACGTAGCGCCGGACCCCGGCGGCCTTGGTAAGGATGCCGGCTTCGCGGAGCTGGCCGATGACGTTGTCGGCTGCGGGTTGCGAAAGCCCCGTTGCCTCCTGGACGACTGCCGAGGTCACGGCAGGCTGGCTGAGCAGCATAGGAAGCACTCGCCACACGGCGGCGGTACGCCGAGCCGTGATGGACTCCGACCATGCTTCGTAGATGGCAAGCAGGTCCTTGGCGAGTCGTCGTCCGTTGCCGATCGCCGCAAAGGCGGCGTCGGCGAAGCGCGTGACGATCGGGCTGGGGTCACCGTTGCGGTAGTCGGTGAGTGCTGTGAAGTAGGAGTCGGTGTCGGCCAGCAGCCCGGCTGAGACTGGGACGGTGGCGCGGGTGGTGGCGCCGCCCTGCTTCAGCATGGCGTGGACGAGTGCGCGCCCGGTGCGGCCGTTGCCGTCGTTGAACGGGTGGATCGTCTCGAATTGCGCGTGCGCGATCGCAGACTGGGCCAGCAGCGGCACGTCGGTGCGGGCGATGAACGCGCACAGATCGGTGATCGATCCCACCACGCGAGAGTGATGCGGCGGAACGAAGGCGGCGGTGTGCGGGTACGCGCTCGACCCTCCGATCCACACCTGCTCGCTGCGGAACCGTCCGGGGTCGGCGTGCTCTTGCCCGCGCATGAGGGCCTCGTGGATGGCGAGGATCGTCGCTGGAGTGACGCTGTCGGCCAACTCGACGGCACGGTTCATCGCGTCCACATTGGCGGCAACGAGTGTGGCGTTGCTGCCGAACTTCGCGACGCCGAGCTCGGCCAGCGCCAAGGCCTTGGCGCGTGCGGTGATGTTCTCGATCTGGGATGACGACGCTGACTCGGTGCGCAGGAGCACCGCGGCTAGCGGAGCGATCCCGGTTCCGGGAAGCATGGTCGACAGCTCGGCATCGAATCGCGAGATCTCGGCTCGGGCGTCGTCGACAGCCGCGAGCGCGTCGGGGTCGACGGTGACGTCGATCGATGCGATGGCTGCCGGGATGGCAGCCTCGTAGGTCGGGCGGATCGCGGAGCGCTGGGCGCGTGACAGCGGGAGCGCGCTATCGTGGGACTCCCACGGCAACGCCTCCCAGGCCACTGCCCACGGGGAGTCCGGAACCGTCATCATCGCTCCTTTCGTGGTGCTCCGGAACTTTAACATAAGTGAACGCGCCTATGCTTATGTTAAAGTCGGCGAAGATAAGCGTAGTAAAGGCTCCACCTCTTCTTTTTGCGTACGCGCCAGTCGACCCGGAGTCAGGAGACGTCCTGATGGCCTCGGCGGGGCACGAATACGAAGTCTGGGGCTATGCTAGATCTCAAGGATTCATTAGATCTCAAGGATTGAGTAGTCGTCATGAACCTCGCCAAGCTTTCGGCAAACGGTCAGATCACCGTGCCCGCGGAAGTGCGTCGCCGCCTGCACCTGGTGCCCGGCGACAAGGTGCTGTTCGTGGAGAAGCCGAACGGCGAGGTCGTCGTGACGAAGGCCGGACTAGTCGCGCTCGCTCAGGTGCAGGCGGCGTTCGAGGGCGCGGCAAGCGAAGCTGGCCTCACGGATGAGGCTGAAGTACAGGCGCTTGTCGATGAGATGCGCGGCCGCCGTTCGTGATGCGTGTCCTCGTCGACACCAATGTGCTGATCTCGGCATTCATCTTTCCGACGTCGACGCCCGCTGACGCTTTGAGACTCGTGATCGGCGCTCATCGATTGGTGTTGACCCGGTGGGTCCTGGACGAACTGGATGAGGTCGTCGAGCGCAAGTGGCCTGACCGCCAGCAGGCCCTTGAAGAGTTTCTTGGCGGGATTGACTACGAGCTCGTGGGGCCGGGTGATCCGAGTGTTCCGATCTCCGACCCTGACGACCAGCCGATCCTGGACGCGGCTGTTACGTCCGCCGTCGACGTGATCGTCACAGGCGACAAGCACTTCCTGTCACTCGGACTCGACCGGCCCCAGGTCCTGAATGCCCGCGGGTTCTTGGATGCGTACGGGGAGTCGACGCCGAACTCCTGAGCGCCGCGGCGCGTCCGCGGGGGCTGAGAACGTTGGCGTCGGCGAGCGTGACCGACAGGGTCAATGGAGTTGGCCGACTCGATTGGAAAGCTCGGCGGTCGCGGTGAACGCCGCGGCACGCTCCTCGCGCTGCCGGTCACGGAACGCCTGGATTGCCGAGGCCGGGATGCGGTGGTGCTTGCCGACCTTGCGGAACTCGAGACGTCCGGCGTTGATCAGCTTCATCAGGGACGGCCGAGACATGTCGAGGGTCGCGGCCGCCTCGGAGGTGGTGAACTCCTGTTCCGCGCTCATGGGACCAATGGTCCATCTCGATGGGCGCTTCGCGTATCCCAGATATCGGCTCCGCCGCTGAATCCCGCTCGGCTATCCGCCGAGCGGCCTCGGCCCGCCGCGCCGCGATGCGCTCCCGCAGTTCCTCACGCCTCGACTTCTGGATGTCGTCGAACGACACCTCGATGGGATCTTCGGTCGGCCCGTTGCGAGCGGCGTCGATCAGAGGCTGCCACGCGTCTCGCACGGGATCGGGAAGGTCGAGCTCTGACCACAGGTCAACCAAGAGCGCACCGTCGACCCAGCGGTAGATCCACAGCGGCAGTCCCTTCGTGAGCAGGTAGCCGTAGACGCCCCAGCGCTCGTCTCGGTTGCCCAGATCCCAGTAACGCATCACCCACTCGCCGGTCTCGCGTACCGCGACGGTGTCGGGGAACCGCACGCGGCTGAAGCACAAGCGCGACTCGACTCGCCAGAGCCGGTTCGGCAACCAGAACGGCTCGGTGCCTGCGTCGGTCATGTGGGTGAAGTCGACCCTGACGTCGAGCCTGAGGGAGTAGCCGGCCTTGCCGATGAGCCGCTCGGTCACCGCCAGCGACGGCGACTTCTCTCGACGCTCGTATGCCGACAACGTCGGTTGGGAAGTGCCGGCCGCGAGAGCCATCTCGCGCTGTGTCCACCCGCGCGCCTTGCGGGCGATCTCGATGATCGTGGGCCGCTCCTGCAAACACGATATCCAATCTGATCTTTTCGACCTCGTACGCGGGAGTGCCTGCACACCTTCCTGTCGCCCAACCCCGGGCGGACAGGAAGGAGCAGCGTCATGAGCGTTGCGAGGTGCTTGGGCGTCGACGACGTCGACGGCCCTGTGATGAGGGGTGTGCGGTCGCGGTGGCTGGAGTGGTGTGAGGTCAATCCGGCGCTCGCGATGGTGGACGACCTGGTGGCACTGCCCAAGGTCATGCGCCGATCCGAGCCCGAGCAACGGGACGAGGTGCTCGGCGCCCTCATCAGGGCCGGAGTTGTCGAGCCGTCGGCGACAGTCGCGCTGGTCTGGCTGCTCACGCCGGGCGCTACCAAGCTGGCGTGGCGCCTGCAGGATCTCTCCGACGAGATCGACGAGTTGGTCGCCGGGGAGCTCTGGATCCAAGCCCGTGGCCACGATCCGGAGGACGCGCGGTTCATCGCGGCCAAGATCCTCAACCGCACCGAGCGGGAGGTGATGGTCGAACTCGGCGTCGGCGACCTCGCGAAGCGGCGCGACCCGACCTGGGCGAAGGCGGTCCTGACCGATCGGTTCGACGAGTCGATCCCGGACCGCGGAGTCGACGGTCAATCGGATGAGGACAGGGCACGCGTGGAACTCCACTTGTTGCTCCGCAGGGCGCTCGACTCGGGGTCGCTGTCGGATGCGGACCGCGATCTGCTGCTCGACCTCGCCCACGCAGCCAACATGCTGAGTGCCCCGCTGCGCCGAGGTCGGGCAGGCCTGACGACACCGTCCGTGGCGCAACTGGTGAGTGAGGATCACACGCTCGCCGCTCGGACGATCCGACGCCACGCAGCCGACGCCCTCGACGGGCTGGTCGAGGTCGACATCACCGAGGGCTGACACTCTGACGCGCGAGACCCCTCAGGCTTCGGGGTTTCCGGGCTTGTCTGATTCGACCTTGCTGCGCATGCGGACGACGGCTCCTTCAAGCGGGTCGAGGTCTTTGTCGATCGTCGCCTGGATGATCTCGGGGTGGGTGGCGAAGTAGTGATGCGCGAGAACATCACGCATCCCAGCGATCTGTCGCCACTTGATTGCCGGTTCGGCTGACGTGGCGTCGTCGCCCAGGGACTTGACCGCCTCGCCGATCTCCAGGAGCCGCATTGCTACCGCATCCATGACGAGGCCTTGCGAGAGTGGTCCGTGTCGCAGGTGCGATCGGATGGCGGTGATCGCGTTGGCGACGTCCTCCAGGAGGTCGGACTCTGACCGACTCACAGTGCGATGAGATCCGGCTCCGCGGAGGCGCGGACGCGCTCCTTCAGCCCCTTGTCGGGCACGAGGTCCACCGCTCCGCCGAGGACGGATTCGAGCTCCTCTTGGATGCTGATGATGTCCACGAGGCTGGTGCCGGGAGCGAAGTCGACGAGAAGGTCGATGTCGCTTCCTTCGTGGTCATCTCCCCGAGCGACGCTCCCGAAGATGCGGGCGTTCTTGACGCCATGGCGGCGCAGCACGTCGCGCAACTCGCGTCGGTGCGCGGCCACGAGCCGACCCGTGGGGCCAGCGAGCGGCCTGCGGGTGGGTGCTGCAAGCTCGGTCATGGATTCATGGTAGACGCGGCGGCCGCTACCCCGCGGCCCCGTTGCAGTGGGGCGCGGGTCATGCACAGTCACGTTTGCCACCTGCTGTGCGACTTGGGCAAGCGTTCCGTACGACGGCGACCTGGCGAGAAGGCGCGCCAGCGAGTCGGCATCGATACCTGCGATCTCCATCAGTCGGTTGCGGAGGGCGGCACCGTCGCCCTTGCGGAACCCGTTGCGCTCTGCGAGCGGCGCTAGCAGATCACGGAGGCGGTCAACGTCGAGGATGCGCTTGTGTGATGCGTCCCGAAGGGCGTCGGCGACAAGGCTGCGTTCGGCAAGATCCTCGACCAGGTCGGCGATGGTGCGTTCGATCGTCATGGTCGGCAGGCCCTCGACGAGAGTGACGTCGCGAGGGTCGAGAGCGCGCTGCCGGTAGCGGATCTCTCTTCGCTGGCTTTGACGACGCACGGGGGAGACGAAGTCGTGGCGGTCGGCCCACAGGTCCCCGATGCCGCGGAGGCGGGCGGCCGAAGCGCTTGCGATGACGACGCCGCTTGTGCGGTCCTTGTTGCGCTCGTAGGCCAGCCGCTGAGGCTCTGTGCTCAGCCAAGCGGCTCGCAGGTCGTCAAACTCGCCGCCCGGGGCGCCGGCGTCCATGTAGACGCCGTGAGCGAGGCGGGTCAGGTGCCCGGCTTCGGCGAGTCGGGACAGGTCCAGGCGCGTGATTCCGTGCATGCTGGCTTGAGCCGACGTCGCCATGCCCCACTGGTACGGCGTTAGCTCCGCGAGGATACGCAGCGCTTCTGTGGACTTCATGCTTGGAGTGTATCTCTCAAGGGAGATACGTTCCAAGTGCCGTGGCTGGCTTCGGTGGCTCACATCCCAAGGCTCGGCCCACTGCCTTGCTGAGGCGAACGCGCGAACGGGTCGATGCTCGGGACTTGGCGACTCTTCTTCGGAGTTGCGAGTTCGCGAATCCGGTACGCCAGCGCCGACGTCGAGTGGTCGGTCGGGAGCGGCTTGCGGGCGGCAGCGAGGTCGAGGACCTGCTCGGCGTCGATGCCCTTCCGCTGGAGCTGGTCGAGATGCTTGGCCAGTTCGATGGTCTGCTCGTCCCGGTGGCCGACGTAGGCGACGATGCGGGCCTCCCAGACCTTGAGGCCCTCCCCGTAGCGGGCGTTCACCGTTCGGATGAGCCGACGGTGGTACGTCCCCTCTCGGTGATCGGAGGGAGCGGGCCCCGCGAGTGTGCGGTCGTCGGGCTTGATGCCGGTCGCCGCGCGCCAGACGGCGAGCTCGGACCGAAGGTTCGGCGTGAGCACGTCGGCGTAGCGGTGCATCCACTCGGGCAGTTCCGAGGAGGCGCGAACTCGCACGTCGACGGCAAGCATGTTTACGCGTCGAGCCCGGGCCGTGAGGTAGGGGCCCCAGGCAGGATGCGCGGCCAGTTCGTAGGGAACGCCTGCGAGCCACGGCAGGGGACCGTCTGGTGCTTCGTCCAGGTCGACGCGGACCTCCGTCGCGGCCAGAACGAGCGCGTCCGCGTACCGAGTGACGGCGTCCAGAAGTTGCGCCTCGGGCGAGGCAGCCACCGTCCGCGAAGTCGTCGCCGAGACAGCAGCACCGTCGCGGGCGAGGATGCCTTCGAGCAGCTCGGCCGCCGTCGCTTGCCGGTCGAGGGTCGGGCTGGGCAGGGCGTGGTCCTGGCCGACTTCAGCGAGCACGACGTGGACGTGGTTCTCGGCCCGGCCGCGGGTGAGCATCGTGTACAGCGTCTGTCGCGACTCCTCGCCGGTGACGATGCCGTGCATGACGTCGGCGGTGAGGCCCTGGGCGGTGTGGACGGTGGAGGCGTAGCCGAGCTCGACGTGAGCAGCGACGTACGACG
>JBBSHE010000007.1:0-81648 GCA_038253325.1 Propionibacteriales bacterium | reverse complement strand
AGGTCACCAGGACCAAGGCCTGTGGACAACTCCTGAGGTCGGCAGCCGATCTGCGGCACCCTGGGCGGCATGTCCGCTCACCGTTCGGCTCGTCGCACCAGGCCGGTCCAGACATGGGCATTGGTGGCGATGTCGGTCGCGGCGGCGGCGGTCGCGCTGCTCTCGGTGGTGGTCGGAGCCGCCGATCATCAGGGGGCGCGTGCGGCGCCCACGGGAGCACCTGCGGACGAGCAGACCCGCTCGCCAGACACCACCTACCCGGACACCGCCACGCCCACGAGCCCGTCGACGGCCACTCCGCCCGGGCGGAGTCGGGTCGGTCCACCTCGGTGGGTCGCGGTACTGCGGCACCTCGACGCGATCCGGTCGCAGGCCTGGCGGCAGGGTGACGCCGACAGTCTCAACCAGGTGTTCGTGCCGGAATCCGATGTCCTGGCCCAGGACCGTCGGCGGCTGCGCGCATACACCGGGCGCGACCTCACGGTTTCCAACGTCCACCTCGACTTCCTTCGCGTCGCTGTCCTCGAACGACGTCGCGGCTGCGTCCGGCTGGACGTGGTCGACCGCCTCGACGGCGCGATCGCCGTCGATCGGGACGGCTGGCGTCGACCGCTGCCACACGACCGCGCCACCCATCACCTGGTAGAGCTCCAGCGCACCCAACACCGGTGGCGGATCAGCGCAGTGTCGGTGCTCGAACGTTAACCAAGAGCCGGAACGGTCGCCAGCGCCGAAATCAGATCGGCGTCGGTGAGGTGCGAGTCGGCCAGCGTCCCGTGCAGGTACTCGTCGTACGCGGCAAGGTCGAGGAGACCGTGCCCGCACAGGGCGGTGACGATCACCGCCTCCTTCCCGGACTCCTTGCACGCGAGTGCTTCCCGAATCGTCGCGGCCAAGGCGTGGGCCGGCTCGGGTGCCGGGACGATGCCCTCGGTGCGCGCGAAGCGGACGGCCGCCGCGAAGCACTCGCCCTGCTCGACGGCCGTCGCCTCGAGCAGTCCCAGCTCGTAGATGTGGGAGAGCAGCGGCGACATCCCGTGGTACCGCAGGCCGCCGGCGTGAATCGGGTCGGGAATGAAGTCGTGGCCGAGCGTGTGCATCTTCAACAGTGGCGTGAACCCGGCGGTGTCGCCGAAGTCGTACCGGTACTCGCCGCGGGTCAGCGAGGGGCACGAGGCCGGCTCGACCGCTCGGATCACCGGGGACTGTCGACCGGCCAGCTTCTCCCGAATGAACGGGAACGCCAGTCCGCCGAAGTTCGATCCGCCGCCGGTGCAACCGACGACGAGGTCTGCGCCGGTCTCGCCGGCGTTCGCGAGCTGGAGCAACGTCTCCTCTCCGATGACCGTCTGGTGCAGCAGAACGTGGTTGAGCACGGAGCCCAGCGCGTACTTCGTGTCGTCGGCGCCGCCGGCAACCTCGACGGCTTCGGAGATGGCGATCCCGAGTGAACCCGGGTGGTCAGCGGGGTAGGCCCGTCCCGCGCTGGTGAGCTGCGACGGCGAGCGGTGGACGCTGCCGCCGAACGTCTCGATGACGGTACGCCGGTACGGCTTGGTGTCGTACGACGTGCCGACCTGCCACACCTCGCACTCGACGCCGAACAGCGAGCAGGCGAACGCCAATGCCGTGCCCCACTGGCCGGCGCCGGTCTCGGTGGTCAGTCTTCGTACTCCGGCCTTGGCGTTGTAGTACACCTGGGGCACCGCCGTGTTCGGCTTGTGCGAGCCGGCGGGGGAGACGCCCTCGTACTTGTAGTAGATCCGCGCCGGCGTTCCCAGTGCCCGTTCGAGCCGGTGCGCCCGGTACAACGGCGACGGGCGCCAGAGCCGATAGACGTCCTGCACCTCTTCGGGGATGTCGAGGTAGGAGTCCGTCGACACCTCCTGCAAGATCAGGTCGAGCGGGAACAAGGGGGCCAGGTCGTCGGGACCGACGGGCTCCTGCGTCGCGGGATGCAGCGGTGGAGGTGGTGGCGACGGCAGATCGGGAATGATGTTGTACCACCGGGTCGGCATCTCCGACTCGTCCAGCAGGTACTTGTGCTGTCGCGCGGCCATGGCGCTCACCCCTGTCGTACGGCGCTCAACTCTGAGACCTCGGGGGCCCGAGAACCGCAGCCTACCGCTCAGGGAAATGCGGCGGCGACCTCGTCTCCGATGGTGCGATGGCGGAAGCGGTAGCCGGCTTCGAGGAGTCGACGCGGATGGGCCTTGATGCTGCCGAGCAGCTCGTTCGAGAGGTCGGGGCCGAGTGCGAGGCGGACCGCAAGCGCAGGGACGGGTACCACCGCGGGCCGGTGCAGCCGGGTGCTCAGCGCGCGGGTCAGGTCCTTGTTGGTGGCCGGCTCGGGGGCGACCACGTTGTACGGCCCGGCGCATTCCTCACGCTCGGTGACCCAGCCGACGGCTCCCACGTAGTCGGCGAGTGAGATCGACGCGAACCACTGTCGTCCGCCTCCGAGCGTTCCGCCCAACCCGGCCACGAACGGGAGCTTCATCAGTCGCAGCGCGCCTCCGTCCTTGTCGAGGACGACGCCCGTTCTCACCAGACACACCCGTGCACCGGCGGTCGTCGCGGGCTCCGTCGCCGCTTCCCAACGGCGGGCGACCTTCGCCAGGAATGTGTCGCCGTTGCTCGAGTCCTCGTCGAGATCCTCGTCGTCTCGGTCGCCGTAGTACGAGACGCCGCTGGCATTGACCAGAGCCGGTTTGTGATCCGAGCCGGCGATCGCCTCGGCGACCGTGCGCGTGGTGGCCGTACGGCTGATCAGCAGTGTCTTCTTGTACGCGGCGGTCCACGGCCAGTGGCTGACCGGTGCGCCGGCCAGGTTCACGACGACGTCGTGGGACTCGACGAGGGAGGCGTCGAGCTGGCCGCGGTACGGGTCCCACCGGTGCTCGCGACTCGATCCGGGCTCCCGGCGTACGAGCGTCGCGACGTCGTGGCCCGTTGACCTCCAATGCTGCTGCAACGCCGTACCGAGGAAACCGGACGCGCCCGCCATCAAGATCCGCATGCGCCCATTCTTCCCACCGGCTGAATGTTCGGAATCATAGGGCTCAGAGTTTCAGCCGTTGTCGGCCTAAACTCGCCGGGACATGACGATCTACGGGATCCGGCGCCGGGTGGCGTGCTACGTGACGCGCACGGTCGAGGGGGACGTCGAGCTGCTCGTCTTCGACCACGTCGACGACCCGGACGGCTCGTCGGGGACCCAGATCCCGGCCGGCGGGATGGGCACGTACGAGGCGATCGAGGACGCGGCGTATCGCGAGGTCGCGGAGGAGACCGGCGTGACGGGACTGACCTGCGTCGGCCAGGTGGGGATGCAGGAACGCGGTATCGACGAGCCCGGCGGCCCGTCCGTCACCACGTACGTCCACCTCCGCGCGCCGGACGGAGGAGCGGACCACTGGCAGCACACCGTCGTCGGCGATGCGGAGAGTGCCGACGCGGGGCTGGTCTTCGCCTGCCGCTGGGCGCGGTTGCCGTTGCCGGCTCCGCTCGCGGACGGTCAGGACGCGTTCCTGCCCGCTTGTGGCTGAAGCCTTGAGCCTCATAAGGCTCAAGGCTTCAGCCGTTGGGGTCATGCGCCGAGGTCGGCCTCGAAGTTCGCGTCCTCGAGCCGTTGCTTGACCGCGGTCAGAAAGCGCGCCGCGTCTGCACCATCGACGAGCCGGTGGTCGTACGTGAGGGCGAGGTAGACCATCTGGCGCACCGCGATCGTCTCGCCGAGATTCGGGTCGTCGATGACGACCGGTCGCTTGACCACTGCGCCGGTCCCCAGGATCGCCACCTGCGGCTGAAAGATGATCGGAGTGTCGAACAAGGCGCCACGGCTGCCCGTGTTCGTCAGGGTGAATGTCGCACCCGAGAGCTCGTCGGGGGTGATCTTGTTCGTCCGGGTCCGTTCGGCGAGGTCGGCGATCTTGCGGGCAAGCCCCGCAATGGAGAGGTCACCCGCGTCCCTCACCGTGGCGACCAGGAGGCCGCGTTCGGTGTCGACTGCGACGCCAAGGTTTTCTGCGTCGGAGTACGTCACCTCGTTCTTCTCGGTGTCGATCGACGCGTTGAGCTGCGGGTAGACCTTGAGCGCGTCGACCGCGGCCTTGGCGAAGAAGGGAAGGTACGACAGCTTGACGCCCTCCCGCGCGGCGAACGAGTCCTTGTGCCTGGTTCGGAGCCGGGAGATAGCCGTCACGTCCACCTCGACGACCGTGGTGAGCTGTGCCGACGTCTGCAAAGACTCGACCATCCGCCGCGCGATCAGCTGCCGCAGGCGACTGAGCTTCTCGGTCTTGCCGCGTAACGGACTCGGCTCCGCGCCGGCCGCGGAATCCGGCTCGGTGGCTGGCGTCGCAGGCTGCGACGGTGCGGTGGCGACCGCCTGTTTCCTGGCATCGGCAGCTGCCAGCACGTCCTGCTTGCGGATCCGGCCACCGACCCCCGAGCCGTTCAGCTCGGCAAGGTCGACGTCGTGCTGGGCCGCCAGCTTGCGCACCAGCGGGGTGACGTAAGTCGGTTCGCGGTCGGAGCCGGTCCGGCCGGCGGCCTCGGTTGGTGCGGACTCGGCCGCGGCAGGCTCGGTTGGTGCGGACTCGGCCGCCGCAGCCTCGCCGCGATCGGGCGTCGGGTCGGACTCGAGCTTCGGTTTCGACTCGGCCGCGTGCTGCTGCTCGGTCTCCGGCTCCGCCTCGGTATCGGGCTCTCGGGCACGCGGCGGTTCGGTCTCGGGCTGACGCGCGCCCCGTTGTTCGGTCTCAGGCTGCGATTCGGCATCCGGCTGAGACTCAGGCTCGGACTCGGGCTGTCGGCGTGCCTTGGCGGCGCCGGCTCCCACGACGGCAAGAACCGCTCCGACCTCTACCGTCTCGTCCTGCCCGGCCCTGATCTCGAGCAGGGTGCCGGCGACCGGTGAGGGGATCTCGGTGTCGACCTTGTCCGTGGAAACCTCGAGCAGCGGTTCGTCGACTGCCACCTCGTCGCCAACCTGCTTCAGCCACTGGGTGACCGTCCCCTCCGTCACGCTTTCGCCGAGAGCTGGGAGCGTAACGTCGGTACCCTCGCCACGCCCCGATGAATCAGCCTGCTGAGTCTCGTGCGCCGCCGACTCGTCCGCCTGAGGCTCTTCGGCCGGTGGCTCGTTCGCCCGGGGCTCTTCGGCCTGGGGCTCTGCGGCCGGTGGCTCGTTCGCCCGGGGCTCTTCGGCCTGGGGCTCTGCGGCCGGTGGCTCGTTCGCCGGGGACTCTTCGGCCTGGGGCTCTGCGGCCGGTGGCTCGTTCGCCGGGGACTCTTCGGCCTGGGACTCTGCGGTCTCGTGCTCTTCGGCCGGTGGCTCCTCGACCAGGCTCCGATCGGCGCTGGCCTGCTCGTCGCCGGACTCGTCGCCGGGCGGACGGCCCTGCTCGGCTTCGCCGGCGCCCTGATGCTGGTCGGGCGGCTCTTGGTCGGAGGAGTCGTCGGACGCGGACGGGCTTTCGTCGGACGGGGACAGGCTTTCGTCGGACGCGGACGGGCCTTCGTCGGAGGCGTCCGAGTCGCTGCCGATGACCGCCAGTACGGCCCCGACCTCGACCGTCTCGTCCTGCGCTGCCTTGATCTCGAGAAGCTTGCCGGCGACCGGTGACGGGATCTCGGTGTCGACCTTGTCCGTGGATATCTCGAGCAGCGGTTCGTCCAAGGCGACGTCGTCACCGACCTGCTTCAGCCACTGGGTGACCGTCCCCTCCGTGACGCTCTCGCCTAGTTCGGGAAGGTTTACGTCAGTCGCCATCGGTGGGCTTCTCCTCGCAGGTCTTCGCCGGGCAGTCATGCCCAGGGCCAGCCTACGCACATCACGAGTGCGCGTGCAGAGGCTTCCCGGCGAGCGCGAGGTGGGCCTCGCCGAGCGCTTCGGTCTGGGTCGGATGCATGTGCACAAGCGATGCGACGTCCTCGGGAAACGCCTCCCAGTTCGTGATCAGCTGGGCCTCGCCGACCAGCTCTCCGACGCGAGATCCGACCATGTGCACGCCGACGACGGGGCCGTCGACCTGGCGTACCAGTTTCACGAAGCCGGCAGTCTTGAGGATCTGGCTCTTGCCGTTGCCGCCGAGGTCGTAGGTGTACGTCGCGACGGCGTCGGAACCGAACTTCTCGACCGCACTCGCCTCGGTCAGGCCCACCGACGCCACTTCGGGCTCGCAGTACGTGACGCGGGGGATGCCGTCCTCGTCGATCGGCGCAGGCGCGAGACCGGCGATCTCCTCGGCGACGAAGATGCCGTGCTGGAACCCGCGATGCGCCAGCTGGAGACCGGGAACGATGTCACCGACCGCAAAGACGCCGCGGATGTTTGTGCTGAGTCGCCGGTCGGTCAACACGAAGCCGCGATCCATGGCGACCCCCTGCTCCGCGTAGCCGAGATCGGCCGTCGTCGGTCCCCTTCCGACGGCTACCAGCAGCAGGTCGGCGTCGCACGTTGTCCCGTCGGTCGTCGCGACGCGGACGCGCCCGCCGGTCTTCGTCACCGAGTCGAACGGGGTGCCGGTCTCGAACCGGATTCCGCGCTTGCGGAAAGCGCGCTCGACCGCCTTGGAGCAGGCCTCGTCCTCGGTGGGAAGGAGGTGGGGAAGCGCCTCGACGATGGTCACCTCCGTGCCGAACGACGTCCAGGCGGACGCGAACTCGACGCCGATCACGCCGCCACCGAGGATCACGGCTCGATCCGGAACCTGATCGATCACCAAGGCCTGGTCACTGGTCAGTACGCGTTCGCCGTCGATGTCGAGACCTGGCAGCGTGCGTGCGTACGATCCGGTCGCGAGCACGACGTGGCGACCCACGTACGTCCGTCCGTCGACATCGACCGTGTCCGGGCCGACGAGCCGTCCATGGCCCTCGACGAAGGTGATGCCACGACCGCTGATCAGACCCTGGAGGCCCTTGTAGAGTCGACTGACGACGCCCGTCTTGTAGGCGTTCACCTTCGACAGGTCGACGCCGTTCAGCGATGCGCTGACGCCGAACACCTCGGACGCGCGGACGGTGTCGGCGACCTCTCCCGCGTGCAGCAGCGCCTTCGTCGGGATGCACCCCCGATGCAGGCAGGTGCCTCCCAGCTTGTCCTGCTCGACGAGCACCACGTCGAGCCCAAGCTCGGCAGCACGCAGCGCACAGGCGTAGCCGCCGCTGCCGCCGCCGACGATCACGAGGTCATGGGTCTGGTCCGGCACCCGCACCTCCGAAGCTGGTTGCTGATCCGCCGTCATCCTTCCACCTCGGTTCGGCGCAGCCGCGCACAGGTCTCGGCATCTCGTTACCGTTGGATCTCTCGGTCATACTGGAACCAGCGATTGTGGCGAAAGGACTCCGATGGGCTGGTTACGACGAAAGCGGGCCGGCACGCTGCGTGCTGCCGAGACCGCCGACGCCCAGCACCTCAAGGAATGGATCGCGAGTCGGCACGGGATCGAAGGCTTCGTCGAGCCGCGCACAGCGGTCACCGACACGACGCTCCTCCTGGTCGCCGTCGACGGTGAGTGGACCCGCCGCCGGGTCCCGTCGGTCGAGTGGGCACATTCCTTCGCCAACGACCACTCCATCCCGAGCTATGACGCCGCCGTCGTGGGATATCCCGAGCGAATGCGCGAGTACAACCGTCGAAAGAAGGCCGGCCAGTAGGCTGCCGCGCCGGGACGCCACGGTGTGCCTGGGCCAACGGTGCGATTGGGCCACCGCCACGGGTCCACGGGTCGGCACCGCGCCCGCGAGCGCCGCGGCAATCAGGATCGGTCGGCGGCGAACTGCACGAGGGTCCGGACAGCCATGCCGGTGCCGCCGTGTGGCGTGTACCCGTACGCGCGGTCGCCGTCGACCTCGTGGAACCCGACGACGAGAGCATCGGCTCGGAGTCCGGCCGGCGCGGAGGAGCGGAGGCTGATCTTGGTCACGAAGCCCCATCCTCCCTGGCCATCCGAGGCGTCGGGGTCGACTCTAAGACAGGTGTCGGCTCGGTCGCCGTGCGATACGTTTCGCGCATGCCCGGAGACCGTGTCGAGCTGACGTCTCCCCTCCATGAGCGACAGGTGGGCCTCGGTGCGAAGTTCGCTCTGTTCGCCGGGTGGTCGATGCCCCTCGAGTACTCCGGCGTGATGAGGGAGCATCAGGCGGTCCGGACCTCGGTCGGGCTCTTCGACGTCAGCCACCTCGGCAAGGTCCAGGTCGCGGGCCCCGGTGCGGCCGCGTACGTCAACGCGTGTCTGACCGCCGACCTCGACAAGATCGTTGCCGGGCAGGCGCAGTACACGTTGTGCTGCGACGCGTCCGGCGGTGCGGTCGACGATCTGATCGCCTACCGGCGCACCGACGACGACATCTTTCTGGTGCCCAACGCGGCGAACACGGCCGACGTCACGGCCCGGTTGGCCGCCGAGGCTCCGGACGGTGTCGCGGTCACGAATCGGCACCACGAGTACGCCGTCCTCGCCGTCCAGGGCACCGATGGCGACGAGGTGCTCGCCGCCATCGGGTTCCCGGTCGGACACGACTACATGTCGTTCGTCGAGGTGCAGCACGACGGTGTCCCGGTCACCGTGTGCCGGACCGGGTACACGGGTGAGCGCGGCTACGAGCTGGTGGTCCCCCGAGCGGCGGCGGTCTCGCTTTGGGACTCGATCATCGCGGCCGGCGAAGCGTACAACCTCGTGCCGGCGGGGCTCGGTGCGCGCGACACCCTACGGACCGAGATGGGGTATCCCCTGCATGGCCAGGACCTGTCGCTGGAGATCACGCCGGTCCAGGCGCGGCTGAGCTGGGCGATCGGATGGGGGAAACCCACGTTCTGGGGCGCCGACGCGCTGGCAGCGGAACGGGCCGAGGGACCACGACGTACGCTGCGAGGCCTGGTGGCTGAGGGCCGCGGGATCCCACGGCCGGGCATGTCGGTCCTCGCCGAGCACGGCGACCCGCTCGGTACGGTCACGTCCGGCACATTTTCCCCGACGCTGCGCCGAGGGATCGCGCTGGCACTCCTCGAGCCGTCCGTCTCGGACGGGGACGCGGTTGCCGTGGACATCCGTGGCCGCAAACACCCGTTCCGGGTCGTCAAGCCTCCATTCGTGAAACCAAAGACCCCGGTCCGCTGACTGCTCCAGGCCGGTACCTGCGGTTGTCCGCGGCCGGTCGATCGGGGACACTTGCGCGATGCCAGCGCAATACGGTCCACATCGGTGGTCGGCGGGTTATCACGACGACGGCAACAACGACGAGTTTCGCGGCGCCCGGTTCACGGTGCGCGATCTCGCCGGCGCGAGGTTCGTCGACTGCGACATGACCGGCGTCAAGATCGTCGACGCGTTCCTCATGAACGTCGACATGTCCGGGTACGTCGACGGGCTCGTCGTCAACGGCGTCGACGTCACGGCGTTCGTGGACGCCGAGCTCGACCGGCGAAACCCTGAGCGTGTGTCGCTCCGACAGTTGGCGACGGCCGACGACTTCCGAGCGATGTGGGACACCGTCGAACGGCTTTGGTCCGACACGGTCGTCCGCGCCGAGCGGCTGCCGGAACGGGCTCTCGACGAAAGGGTCGACGACGAGTGGTCCTTCGTCGAGACGCTGCGCCATCTCGTCTTCATCACCGACTCCTGGGCGAGTCGTACGGTCCTCGACGAGCCGACGCCTTTCCACCGGCTCGGCGTCCCCCAAACCGCCTATGCGGCCGCGGACGCGGCGGCGCTCGGCATCGACCTCGACGCGCGTCCGTCGTTCGCCGAGGTGATGGAGGCGCGTGCCGACCGGATGGCGCTGGTGCGGGGCATCGTCGACGGTCTCATTGACACCGACCTCGAACGGACGTGCAGGCGTGCGCCGGCTCCCGGTTACCCAGAGGAGTCCCGCTCGGTCGGAGAGTGCCTCGGCGTGGTGATGGAGGAGGAGTGCGACCACCACCGCTTCGCGGCGCGCGACCTCGCGGTGCTGGAAGCGCGTTAGAGCCCCGTCACGGCGGCGCCGACGGCGACACGATCGACGAAGGCAGCCACTGGGACATCACGTACTTCAGCTGCGGCTGCCAGCGGTAGCCGTCGAAGGCACGCTCGGCGGTACCGCCTCGGCGAACGACGCGAGGCGGGCCGTCCGGCGCAGGGCCGTCAGCAGCGGGCGGCCGGCGAGCACGATCACCACGCCGGTCAGGATCCCCCGCGGGACGTCCCAGCCCAAAGACGTGGTGGACCAGAACACCAGGTAGTGGTGCAGGTTCGTCGTCAGTGAGGCGCCCGGCAGGTAGCTGATCTCCGGCGCGTAAGCCGCGAACGGCCAGAAGTACAAGTTGATCAGGAACCCATAGAGCAGACCCGCGATGATCGAGTACGCCACCAGCAGCAGCAGCTCGAGGCGGCCTCGCAACCTAGGCAGGCATCCCGCCAGCAGGCCGACCCACCCGGCCGCGAACATCTGGAACGGCAGCCACGGCCCGACGCCACCGGTCACCAGCGCACCCACGAACAGGCTCAGCGCGCCGAGCACGAACCCGAACCCACGACCGAACACCCGGCCGCCGAGCACGATCACGATGAACGTCGGCTCGAGGCCGGCAGCGCCCGGTCCGAGAGCGCGCAGGGCGGCGCCGATGGCGGCCAGCATCCCGAGCATCGCGATCGCCTTCGCATCCAGCTGACCGGCTGTGAGCTCGGAGACAACGACGGCGACGAGCAGCGGCAGCAGGATCGCGAACAACCAGGGTGCGTCGCCACCGTGGGAGTTGTCGAGCGCCGATCCGGGCTGGATCACGAACGGCCAGCAGAACGCGACGACGCCGAGCAGCGAGACGGCGCCCAGGACGAGCGCCGACCTGAGCCGCAGCGGCACGGCCCGCGGCGGGTGGACGGCGGCAACGCCGCGTACCTGGGTCGCCATCACCCGGCTCCGCAGGTCTCGCGTCGCAGTGCCGCCGCAACCTCGGACACCGTGAGGTAGGGGAGTGGCGCGACGATCTTCGCCGTCTGCGGAGCGAACGCCGGTGAGGCGACCAGCACCTCCGCTGCTGGACCTCGCGCCACCAACTCGCCCTCCGCGACGACCACCACCTCGTCGGCGACCTCGGCGGCGAGCTCGACGTCGTGGGTCGCAACGACGACACCGTGACCGTCTGCGCGGAGCTCTGCCAGGACCTCGACGAGATGTGCCTTGGCCAGATAGTCCAGCCCCCGGGTGGGTTCGTCGAGCAGCACCAGGGACGGCCGCGCGACGAGGACGACCGAGAGCGCCAGGACCAGTCGCTGTCCCTCCGAGAGGTCCCGCGGATGCTGGCTGTCCTCGACGCCGGGGACCAGGCGGGAGACCAGACGCCGGCATGTTCCGGGTTCGGCGTGGGCATCCTTGTCGGCGATCCGGCACTCCTCAGCGACGGTGTCGCAGAACAACAGGTCGCCCGCCTCCTGCGGCACCAGGCCGACGTGCCGGATCACCTCGGCCGCCGAAGCAGAGGCCGGATCGAGGCCGTCGACCCGCACCCGCCCGTGCGATGGCCTGACGAGACCGCAGAGTGCCTTCAGGATCGTCGACTTGCCCGCGCCGTTACGTCCCATCAACGCGGTCACCCGGCCGGCCGTCAGGTCCCAGTCCACGCCCCGCAAGGCGACGCTCGATCCGTATGTCACCGCCATGGCTTCCATCCGCGCCACGCCGTTACCCGCGCGGCCAGGCCGTGATGGTGGCGGCAGAACGTCGAGCCGTGCCCGCAGGGTGACGGCCTGTCGCCGCGCGTCGCGTACGGACAGCGGCAGTGGTGACCAGTCCATCAGCCGGCCGAGCCCGACGACGGGCGGCGCGACGGGGGAGTCCTGCATCATCGTCTGCGGAGCGCCCGACGTGACCGGACGGCCGGGACCCCCGACCCGGATCACCTCGTCGGCGTACTGGATGACCCGCTCCAGGCGGTGTTCCGCGAGCACCACGGTCAACCCGAGGTCGTGGACCAACCGCTGGAGGCCGGCGAGAACCTCCTCGGCCGCCTGCGGGTCGAGTGCGCTCGTGGGTTCGTCGAGGACGAGGATGCGTGGCTGGGCGGTCAGCACCGAGCCGATCGCGACCCGCTGGCGCTCTCCGCCGCTGAGCTTCGACAGCGGCCGGTGGCGCAGGTCGGCGAGCCCCAGCAGGTCCAGGGTCTCCTCGACGCGTCTGCGCATCGTCGACGGTGCGATCCCGAGGGACTCCATGCTGTACGCGAGCTCGTCCTCCACGGCGTCGGTCACGAACCCGGCGACCGGGTCCTGGCCGACATAGCCGACGACGTCGGCCAGGTCGCGGGGGCGGTTCGTTGCCGTGTCCCGGTCATCGACGACGACGTGACCGGTCAACGAACCGCCGGTGAAGTGGGGGACGAGACCGTTGATCGCCTTGAGGAACGTCGACTTCCCAGAGCCGGTCGGCCCGACGACCAGTGCGAGCTGACCCTCGTCGATCCGGATGTTGACGTGCTCGAGCGTCGGGTGGCCCGAGTCGGGGTACGTGACGCTGACGTCCTTGAACCAGATCATGGCTGACCGTCCACCGGCCGAGGGGCCAGGATGGCCGGGAACGCACCGAGCAGGATCACACCGACGACGAGCAGCGGCGCGGCAGGTAGCACCATCGGGTCGTACGCCTGGACGTCGGCCGATGCGCCTGCCGCGACCCAGAACACCCCGACCGCAACCGCGAGCCCGGATCCGGCGACGGCCCACTCGGGGAGCGCCCAAGGCGATGCTCGGTAACGCGTCCGCATCGTGCCGAGGCCGCCGGCCGCCAGCCCGGTGACACACGCCGCGCCGCCGAGGCCGAGGCTCGGGAAACCCGTCCAGCTCGCCGCCGAGCTCGTGAGGATGCCGTAGCAGCCGACCGCGACCGCCAGCAGGCCGACCACGAGCAGCGCCGCCGACAACCGGCGTACTCGCGCGGACGTGTTCGTTGCCCGCCCGTACCCGCGGCTGTCCATCGCGGCCGCGAGCTGGACACTGCGGTCCAGCCCACCCTCCAGCACCGGCATCGCCATCCGGCGAAACCCGCGCAGGCCCTTGGCGTTGTACCCGCGGAGCCGCTGCGCCGATCGCACCCGCTGCGCGTCCGAAAGCAGCTGCGGGGCGAACGTGAGTGCGACCACCGCAGAAACCCCCGCCTCGTACAACGCCCCCGGGACGGCGCGCAACAGCCTCGACGCGTTCGCGAGGGAGTTCGCCGCACCGATGCAGCACAGGATGGTGGCCAGCTGGAGGCCTTGGTAGGACGCGACCAGGACGGCTTCCCAGGTGATGAGACCGCCCAGCTTGAGACCAGCCAACCAGCTTGGCAGCGGCACCGAGGGCAGATCGACGATGACGTGGATGCCTTGCGACTGGCTGGAAAGCAGGGCCTGGAGGATCACCCGGACGCCGACAATCATCAGCCCCAGCCGCAGGAATGCACCGTACGCGTTGCCCCACGGAGACAGCGACCGCCGCGCCATCACGACGAACCCGGCGACGCCGAGGATCACCAGGTTGAGGAGCGGGTTGGTGATCCGGCTCGCGGCGACGGCCAGTCCGAGCGCCCACAACCACCACGCGCCCGGGTGCAGGGTGCGAGCGAACCGGGGTGAGTCGACGGGCCGCATCGATGCTGCTCAGGTCCGACGTCGGCGGCTGACGACGAATCCACCGACCGCCAGCACCACGATCACCACGATCACCACGATCAGTCCGGCGTGCGAGCTGGAGTCGTTCGCCGTGCTCGAGCTCGAGTCTCGCGAGCCGGTCGGAGGTGTCGTCGGCGCGCCAGTTGGCGTGCTGGGGGTGCTCGCAGCCCCGGTGACGATGCTCGCGATCGGTATCGGGCGGTCTGCTGGGGGAGACGTCGGATGCGCGACCGTCAGGCTACAGGTCTTGGTCGGATAGCCGTTGATCCCGCAGATCAGCCCGCTGTTGTCGGTTCGGATCTTCGCCACGCTCTGCAAGGCCTGCTGGGTGGTGAACGTCGTCGGTACGACAGCGCACGTTGCCGTCGGATCGGTCGGGGTGTCGCCCTTCGGTGCGTCGGCTGCCGTCCCCGGGTCGAGTACGATCCCGACCCGCTTCTTGCCGTCCGCGGCAGCCGTACCCCGGCAGATGGTCGAGAAGTCCCCGGCCGCACGCGGGGGGCGGGAGTCCTTGACCACCATCGCCCACCGAAAGCCGGCGACGCCGCCGTCCGACGGGACCGACTTCGGGTCGTTTGCCCCGACGGGACTCATCGTCCACTTGGAGGTCTTGTCGTCCCAGGTGTAGAAGCCCCAGTAGACGTACGCCGGTCCCAGCGTCCCGACTCGTTGGAACGAAATGACCGGACCAGCGGTCGTTGCTGCGGCCTGGGTTGACGTGAGCAGGCCGGGTCCGACGAGGACCGAGAGCGCGACCAGGCATCCGGCGGTTGCCCGGCGGCTCGCGCCGCCGGCGCACGTCCACCGCCGAGAAGGGGATGCGTGGGAGGTTCGACGGCGAGCAGCCATGAGGTGCCTTTCCGGTCCGGTCCCTGGACGAGACCGGAGGCTCTGCCGGAGGTGCTCGAGCACAGGCAGCTGCTCCGGCTCCCCTCGCAGACCTCGACGAGCTGATATTGGAGCCGTTCACATCGGGCTCGAGTCTCCGACTTCCCCTGCGACGGACGGCAAGGCTTACGGTTGCGGGTCAGTGCCGGCTTCGGACCGGCTTCCTCGAACACGACGCTGTTGTGGCATCGACGGTGTCACAGTGCGCGTGGTTCGTCAAAGCCCGGCGCCGGTTATGCTCGGCGCACGACGAAGCCCGGGAGGCCGACGATGGGTTGGACATGGCGAGCCGAGACCGCCGACGGGATGCCGGTCGCGTACGACATCCCCGAGTTTTCAGCCCAAGGCGACGCGGAGACCTGGCTGGGCGAGCAGTGGCACGATCTCGCCGATGCGGGGATAGACCAGGTGGTCCTCCTCGACGATGCTCGGGAGGTCTACGGACCGATGTCGCTCGAAACCGGTTGACGCCCTGACGCCGGTCAGTCCCTGCTCTTGGGGGAGTTGGCCGCGGTCTGCCCCGGGTCACGCTCGACGACCGGGCCGACGATCTCGTCGATCGCATTCATCGTGTCGTCGTCGAGGACGTGGCCGGCCGCCTTGGAGTTGTCGCTCACCTGTTCAGGGCGGGAGGCTCCGACGATGGCCGACGACACGGCCGGGTTGGTGAGCACCCACGCAATCGCGAGCTGGGCCGGGGTCAGCCCATGGTCGGCTGCGATCGGCTTCAGCCGCTGCACGCGGGTGAGCACCTCGTCATCGAGGTAGCGGCGGACCATGTTCGCGCCGCCGCTGGAGTCCGTCGCACGAGAACCTTCCGGCGGTTGCTCGCCCTGTAGGTACTTGCCGGTCAGGACACCTTGGGCGATCGGTGACCAGACGATCTGGCCGATACCCAGCTCCAGGCTGGTCGGGATGACCTCGGACTCGATGACACGCCAGAGCATGTTGTACTGCGGCTGGTTGGAGACGAACGGGATCTTCAGGTCGCGAGCCAGCTCGTGGCCGGCCCGGATCTGGACTGCCGTCCACTCGGAGACGCCGATGTAGAGCACCTTGCCTTCGCGGACGAGGTCGGCGAACGCCTCCATCGTCTCCTCCAGCGGCGTCGCGTGGTCGTACCGGTGAGCCTGGTACAGGTCGACGTAGTCGGTTCGGAGCCGCCGCAGGCTGCCGTTGATCGCCTCGCGGATGTGTTTGCGGGACAATCCGGAGTCGTTGGGTCCACCCGGCCCGGTCGGCCAGAAGACCTTGGTGAAGATCTCCACCGACTCCCGCCGGACCCCATCGAGCGCATTTCCCAGCACGGTCTCCGCACCGGTGTTCGCGTAGACGTCGGCAGTGTCGAAGGTCGTGATGCCCTTGTCGAGCGCCTGCCGTACGCAGGCGAGCGCGCGGTCGTCCTGCACCTGCGACGCGTGGGTCAGCCAGTTGCCGTAGCTGATCTCGCTGACCTTGAGCCCGCTGCTTCCGAGATGCCGAAACTTCACCCGACGACCCTATCGATCGGCGCGGCCATCAGGCGCGGGACGTGCCATCGGCGCCTGACGTGCCATCGGTGCCTGACGTGATCGCGTCAGACCTGGTCTCCGACCTTGACCTGCGCCTTCGGCAGCCGCATCCGGCGCATCTGCCAGGAGCGCATCAACACGTACATGGAGATGCCCTTCATGTCCTCGCCCGGATAGCGCTCCGCGGCGAGACGCTTGAACCCGCGAACCAGCAGGACACTGTTGACGATCGTGGCGATCAGCGACCCGAGCAGGACGGCGTTCCCGACGGTCCACGCGACCCGGTTGTGCATCAGGCTCAGGACGAACACCACGGCGACGATCGGAATGAGGAACTCCGCGATCGTCCGGCGCGAGTCCACGAAGTTCCGCGCCAATCGCTTGAGCCTGCCGCGGTCGCGCGCGGGCAGTCCGCGCTCGTCGCCCGTCTCCATCGCCGTCCGCATCTCTTGACGCTGTCGGCTGACCCGCTCCTTGCGGATGGCGTTCGCCTCCTTGCGCGTTCTCGGTGGTGTCATCCGCTGCTTGCGGGCGGCCTCAGCCTGGTTTCGTTTCGGGGTCGGCCGTCCCTTGCCTCCCACCTTCTCCACATCGGCTTCGGGTACGGCTTCGGTCTTGTGGGATCGGCGGAACATGCTGAAATCCTAATCGTTACGGCGCTATCGGAAGGCTGACGGGCTCACCGATCGTCTGCGGGTGCTGTCAAAGTGGCCACCATTACCCGCTCCACGCACTGGCAGGCGTGGCTCGAGCCGTACGCGGACCCGATGTCGGCCCTGTCGCGGCGCCTGGCCATCGTGCAGACACAGATCAGGGCCTGGCTCGACGCTCAGAACGACCGACCCGTCTTTGTCGTGAGTGTGTGCGCCGGCGACGGTCGCGACGTCGCCGACGTGCTGGCGGCCCGCGTCGGCGCCAGAAAGGTGCGGGCTCGCCTGGTCGAGCTCGACCCCGGCAACGCAGCGGCGGCGCGCGCTCGTACTCTCGCCGCCGGATTGTCCGGAGTCGAGGTCGCCGAAGCTGATGCCGGCATGAGTGAGTCGTACACCGGGGCGGTCCCGGCCGACCTGGTTCTGATGTGCGGCGTGTTCGGCAACATCAGCGATCTCGACGTCGAGCGCACGATCGCAGCAGCACCGCAGCTGTGTGCCGCTGGTGCCACCGTGATCTGGACCCGGACCCGTCGCGCTCCCGACCTCACGCCGTCGATCCGCGGCTGGTTCGAGCGGGCCGGATTCGACGAGGTCGCGTTCGACGCACCCGAGGGCTTCGAGTTCAGCGTCGGCGTCCACCGGTTGCGCGGCCCCGGCCGGCCCCTTCGGTCCCCCGAGCGATGGTTCACGTTCAGGGCGTAGGTTCCCGGAGGGCCGGGTGCTGCGGCCTTGAGGCCGCGGTCGGCTCAGGTCCGCTCGGATCCGTCGTCCCGATGGCACGTAGGGTGGTCCCAACGGCTCCGACGACCAGTCAGGAAGGCAGGCGTACTCACCATGGCCGGCATCATCAAGCGCATGACGTTGATCTTCAAGTCCAAGGCGAACAGGGCTCTCGACGCGGCCGAGGACCCGCGCGAGACGCTCGACTACAGCTACGTCAAGCAGCAGGAGATGCTTCAGAAGGTACGCCGGGGGGTTGCCGACGTCGCGACGAGCCGCAAACGGGTCGAGCTCCAAGCCGAGCAGCTGCACCAGAGCTCGCAGAAGCTTCAGGCGCAGGCCCAACAGGCGCTCGCGGCCGGCCGCGAAGATCTGGCGCGGGAGGCGCTGACCCGCAAATCGGGACTCGACCAGCAGGTCGCAGACCTCCAGACGCAGCACTCCACCCTGCGGGCCCAGGAGGAGAAGCTGGTCCAGAGTCAGCAGCGACTGCAGGCGAAGATCGAGTCGTTCCGGACGCGCAAGGAGACGCTGAAGGCGCAGTACACCGCGGCCGAGGCACAGACGAAGATCAACGAAGCCTTCTCCGGGGTCTCGGAGGAGATGGGTGACGTCGGCATGGCGATCGAGCGTGCAGAGGACAAGACCGCTCAGATGCAGGCGCGGGCGGGAGCGATCGACGAGCTGATCGCCTCCGGTGCCTTGGACGATGCGAGCACCGACGGCAAGGACGACATCACTCGCCAGCTCGAGCAGATGTCCGCAACCGGCGATGTCGAGGCGCAGCTCGCTCAGATGAAGGCGCAGGTCGGCACGTCCGCCGCGCCGGCTCAGCTGACCGCCGAAAACGCTGACCCGTCGGCGACGACGGCGTCCCCCGCGACGGGAACGGCACCCGCAGATGCAGACCAGGAAGGACACGCATGATCGTTCGGATACTCGGAGAAGGTCAGTGGAGCATGTCCGACGATCAGGTCGGCGCGCTCAACGAGTTCGACGCCACTGTCGAGTCGGCCGTCGAGAACGGCGACGAGGCTGGACTGGCGTCGGCGTTGACGACGCTGCTAGAGCAGGTTCGGACCAACGGCACACCGGTTGCCGACGAGGAGGTCGTCGTCTCGGACCTGGTCCTGCCGTACTCCGATGCCAGCCTCGATGACGTCCGCGACCTGCTCAGCGGTGACGGACTGATCCCGGGCTGACCGCTGCTCATCGACCGTCGTCACGGAGCATCCGCGGTCCGCTGCTTTGAACCGGCTCCGCTCAGTTGGCCCCCTCTCAGCCGACTCACAGCGTGCCGCGGGAACATAGGAGGAGGATCAGGCGTCGTATCCAACACACAGTTCTCACCAGAAAGGTGGCCGCGACACTTCACATGGCCCGAACCCGTTTCCGTCGAGATCTCGGCCTGGTCGGCCGAATGTCCGCCGTGATGCTCATCTTGGGTGCGTTGTACGTCACCGTTTGTGCATGGCTCATCGTGTCCGGGGCCTCGGCGGGCGTCGTCATCCTGATCGCGGCCGCCCTCGGCCTCGGCCAGTGGTACTTCTCCGACAAGCTCGCGATGGCCGCGATGCGTGCCCGGGTCGTCACCCCAGAGCAGGCGCCGGAACTGCACGGCATGATCGACCGGCTCTGCGCACTCGCCGACATGCCGAAGCCGCGGGTGGCGGTCGCCGACACCGACATGCCCAACGCGTTCGCCACCGGAAGGAGCCCAAACGCCGCGGTCGTCTGCGTCACGACCGGGATCATGGGCAAGCTCGATGCGGATGAGCTCGAGGGAGTCCTTGCCCACGAGCTTTCCCACGTCGCTCACCGAGACGTGCTCGTCATGACGCTTGCGGGGTTCCTCGGCGTGATGGCCGGCCTGGTCGTCCGGTGGGGCCTGTACTTCGGCGGCGGGCGTCGCAACAACAACGGTGCACCCGCCTTCATCGTGATCTGGCTGGTCAGCATGGTTGTGTACGCCGTGAGCTTCCTGCTCACCCGGCTGCTCAGCCGCTACCGCGAGCTGTGCGCCGACCGGTCCGGCGCGTACCTGACCCAGAAGCCATCTGCACTTGCGTCCGCACTGACCAAGATCACCGGCGACATCGCGCGGATCCCCAACCGTGACCTGCGCGAAGCGAAGGCGATGAACGCGTTCTTCTTCGCGCCGGCGATCAAGGGTGCCGACGTGAGCTCGTTGTTCTCGACTCACCCGCCGCTGGAGCGCCGGCTCGAGCAGCTCGCCAAGATCAGTGCCGACCTCAGCGGTCCGGTCGCCTGAGGCGAGGACACTGGGACGGCCGATGGGGATCTTTCGCGACATGCTCGGGCGCAAGCCGCCCGCCAAACCGCAGCTCGACCAGTTGTTCGCGATCCCGGACGCTGCCGTCACGTTGCAGGTCTCGGCGAACTTCATCCCTACCGGCGTGGGCGCGGTGTGTTACCGGGCAGCCGAGGGAAGCGCGTTCGCGAGTGCGGAGACCGACATCGCAGCTCTGCTGGATGCCGACGGCGGGCCGAAGGTCGAGAAGCGCGCCGACGACTTCGGGTTCACCTGGCTGGTCTGCCGGCAGGACCCGTCGGAGATCTCCAACCTGGTCACGGAGCTGCACGCGGTCAACCGCGGCCTCGAGGACAACGGGTTCGGACCCGCGTTGCTGTGCTCGATGGTGCCGTTCATGGATCCGCAGGGCCGCAGGTTCGGTCTCGTCTACCTCTACAAACAAGGAACGTTCTACCCATTTGCTCCCACCGGCAACCGGCAGCGCGACAACACACTGGAGCTCCAGATCCGCGGCATCGTTGCCGAGGACCTGCCGATCGAGAAAGAGCTCGGTCGCTGGCTGGCCGTCTGGGGTGCTCCCGGCCTCGACTGACCCGTCGCAACTCTGAGTTCCCACGTTAACGTGGGTTGTCTGCACTTCACCCAGGAAATTTCCTGGGTGAAGTGCAGACGTACCAGGTAAACGTGGGGAACCGGCAGCAGCGGCGGCGGCCGGAGCCGGGGGCGGGACGTCGTACACTGTGGCGAGGGCCCTGGAATGTCCGCGCCGGCTGCGATGTTGGCAGGACCGGAAGCCCCCATGAGCGCACCACGAACACGGAAGTGACGAGATGACCATTCAAGACGATGCCGTTGTCAGCAGTGACAGTGCCGGCAATGAGACCGCCACCGCTATCGAGGGGGTACAGCTGTCGGATGCGGCCGCGTCGAAGGTGAAGACTCTGATCGAGCAGGAGGGTCGCGACGATCTCCAGCTTCGGATCGCGGTCCAGCCGGGCGGTTGCTCCGGTCTGCGTTACCAGCTGTTCTTCGACGAGCGTGATCTCGACGGTGACGTGGTGCGGGGCTTCGGTGGCGTCTCGGTCGTCGTGGACCGGATGAGTATCCCGTACCTGCAAGGCGCGACGATCGACTTCGTCGACACCATCGAGAAGCAGGGCTTCACCATCGACAACCCGAACGCCGGCGGTTCATGCGCCTGCGGCGACTCCTTCCACTGACCAGCGGTTCCCCGCATCCCGACCGGCGGCGTTTTCGTCGCTCCGCATAGGTTCCTATGCGTTCGCTCCTCTGCCTGGCCGGATCGGGCGCGGATGACCCGCTGGTTTCCCGCATCCCGACCGGCGGCGTTTTCGTCGCTCCGCATAGGTTCCTATGCGTTCGCTCCTCTGCCTGGCCGGATCGGGCGCTTCAACCGGCCGGCCCGCCGCTAGGGTGATCCGGTGCCCATCGCTGTAACCGGGTCGGTCGCCACCGACCATCTGATGACGTTCCCCGGTAAGTTCGCCGACTCGCTCGTCGTCGACCAGCTCGACAAGATCGCACTGTCGTTCCTCGTCGACGGGCTCGACATCCGCCGCGGAGGCTGCGCCGCCAACATCGCGTTTGGCCTGGCGAAGCTCGGCGTCCGTCCCGTGCTGGTGGCGGCCGTCGGTAAGGACTTCGACGACTACCGGGTGTGGCTGGAGGACGCCGGTGTCGACTGCTCGGCGCTTCGGGTGTCGGAGACCCTGCACACCGCCCGGTTCGTGTGCACGACGGACAGCTCTCATGCGCAGATCGCGTCGTTCTACTCCGGCGCGATGTCCGAGGCGAGGGAGATCGAGCTGGCACCGATCGCATCAGAGGTCGGGTCGTTCGATCTGGTCGTCGTCGGTCCGAACGATCCTCAGGCGATGCTTCGGCACACCCGAGAGGCCCGGGAACGCGGCTATCCGGTCGTCGCGGACCCTTCGCAGCAGCTGGCCTGGGCGGACGGCGACACGATCCGGTGTTTGATCGACGGCGCCGAGCTGCTCTTCTGCAACGAGTACGAGTCTGCGCTGATCACGAAGAAGACCGGCTGGAGTGAGCCCGAGATCTCCGAGCGGGTCACGACCCAGGTGATCACGCTGGGCGCGGCGGGTGTCCGGGTCGAGCGGCGCGGCGAGGACTCGATCAAGGTGGCAGCGCACCGAGACGTACCCGCGGTCGACCCGACCGGCGTCGGAGACGCGTTCCGGTCCGGCTTCCTTGCCGCCACTGCTCGGGGCTTCGACCTGGCCCAGGCCGCGCGGGTCGGATGCACCCTCGCGGCGTACGTCGTGGAGACGGTCGGCACCCAGGAGTATGCGTTCACGCGGGCCGATTTTCTGGCTCGGCTGGCCGGTCAATACGGCGACGAAGCGGCCGCCGACCTGGCTCCGAAGTTCGGGCCGCACTGAGCCGACCCTCGTCTTCGAGCCGGTCGGGCTGGGGTAATGTGCTGTCCAAGAAGCACCGGGACGACGACTCCAGGAAGGCGCTCCGTGAGTCAACCTCGCACTGCGCACGTCGCGCCTCTTCGGCGTCGACTTCCGCTCATGGTGCTTGCGGGTTTCTCACCATTGCTTCTGGGCGGATGCTCCAAGGACACCGTCGACCAGATGAAGCGACTGGGCCTGCCCCAGTCCTCGGATGACCGTTCCGCGTACATGTTCGACCTGTGGATCGGCGCCTGGATCACTGCCGGTCTGATCGGCGTCCTGGTCTGGGGGCTGATCTTCTGGACCTCGTTCCACTACCGGCGACGCGGCGACGACGAGGTCCCGCGGCAGGTGCGTTACAACCTGCCGATGGAGATGCTGTACACGGTCGCCCCGGTGATCATCATCCTGGTGCTGTTCTTTTTCACGGTGAAGACCGACAACCAGATCGGCGAGAAGGTGACGCATCCCGACCACACGATCACCGTCACCGCCCAGCAGTGGTCCTGGACGTTCAACTACGTCGACGACAAGGCTCTCGGCGGTCACACCGACGTCTACGACATCGGGACACCGGCGCTGAAGCCGACCCTGTGGCTCCCGGTCGGGGAGTCGGTCACGTTCACGCTGCACTCGCCGGACGTGATCCACTCGTTCTGGGTGCCGTCGTTCTACTTCAAGATGGACGTGATCCCCGGACGCCACAACTCGTTCTCGATGACGCCGACCAGGCTCGGCCAGTTCGACGGGCGATGCGCTGAGCTCTGCGGCTTGCACCACTCCCGGATGTTGTTCACCGTCAACATCGTGACACCGGCGCAGTACGACGCCCATCTGAGGGATCTCCGGCACAAGGGACAGACGGGGCTTCTGCTCGGCGGAAGCCACGCGGACACGCCGGCGGGGCTGAGCACGAACGAGGGGGCCGGATAGTGACCACCGTCGAGACTCCACGAGCGGTCGGTGTCCCGCTGCCACGGCGGCGGACGAAGGGCCAGCTGCTCGTCAAGATCATCACCACGACCGATCACAAGGTGATCGGAAACCTGTATCTCGTCACCTCGTTCGGCTTCTTTCTCGTCGCCGGCCTGATGGCCATGGTCATGCGGGCCGAGCTGGCCCGACCCGGGCTCCAGTTCGTGAATGAGGAGATCTACAACCAGCTGTTCACCATGCACGGCACGATCATGCTGCTGCTGTTCGCGACGCCGCTGTTCGTCGGATTCGCGAACGCCATCATGCCGTTGCAGATCGGCTCGCCCGACGTGGCGTTTCCGCGGCTCAACATGTTCAGCTACTGGCTGTTCCTGTTCGGGGGCCTCATCACCGTGTCCGGTTTCTTCACCCCCGGTGGCGCTGCCGCGTTCGGATGGTTCGCGTACGTGCCGTTGTCGGACTCCGTCGCATCGCCGAACGTCGGTGGCGATCTGTGGGTGATGGGTCTGTGGATGGTCGGTCTCGGCACGATTCTCGGTGCCGTCAACTTCGTCACCACGATCATCTGTATGCGGGCCCCCGGGATGACGATGTTCCGGATGCCGATCTTCACCTGGAACATCCTGGTCACGTCGATGCTGGTGCTGATCGCCTTCCCCATCTTTGCCGGTGCGCTGCTGGCGCTGGGAGCCGACCGGATGCTCGGAGCGCACATCTTCGACGCCGCGAGCGGCGGACCGATCCTGTGGCAGCACCTGTTCTGGTTCTTCGGCCACCCAGAGGTCTACATCATCGCGCTGCCGTTCTTCGGCATCATCACCGAGGTCCTGCCCGTCTTCAGCCGCAAGCCGATCTTCGGGTACGTCGGCCTGGTCGGCGCGACCCTCGCCATCGGTGCGCTGTCGGTCGCGGTGTGGGCACACCACATGTTCGTCACCGGTGCGGTCAACCTGCCGTTCTTCTCCTTCATGTCGTTCCTGATCGCGGTGCCGACCGGGGTGAAGTTCTTCAACTGGATCGGCACGATGTGGGGCGGCTCGATCTCGTTCGACACGCCGATGCTGTGGGCGGTCGGGTTCCTCACGACGTTCCTGTTCGGCGGTCTGACCGGCGTCATCTTGGCGATGCCGTCGCTGGACTTCCAGCTGTCGGACTCGTACTTCGTGGTGGCCCACTTCCACTACGTCGTCTTCGGCACGGTCGTGTTTGCGATGTTCGCCGGGTTCTACTACTGGTGGCCGAAGCTGACTGGCCGGATGCTCGACGAGCGTCTGGGCAAGGTCCACTTCTGGCTGCTTTTCGTCGGCTTCCACACGACATTCTTCGTCCAGCACTGGCTCGGCGCCGAAGGGATGGCCCGGCGGTACGCCGACTACAGCCCGACCGACGGTTTCACCACGTTGAACGAGGTGTCGTCGATCGGCGCGTTCCTGCTCGGCGCATCGACGCTGCCGTTCCTCTACAACGTGTGGAAGAGCCGTAACGCGCCCCTGGTGAACACCGACGACCCGTGGGGCTGGGGCCGGTCTCTGGAGTGGGCCACGTCGTGCCCACCGCCGCGGCACAACTTCGACGAGCTGCCGCGGATCCGGTCGGAGAGCCCGGCGTTCGACCTCCACCACCCGCAGATCGCACTGATGGAGCTCGAGCACAACCAGGCGGCCGACGACGAGTCATATGCCGATGGGCCCGCCGTCGAGGGTCGACGTGGACATCTCCAGGAACAAGTTGACCGTCCCGGCGACGGGGAGCCCAGACCGTGAAGGTCGAGGCATGGGTCTTCGGCGCCCTCGCGCTCTTCTTCGTCGTGGTCACACCGACATACTGGTATCTCTCGTATGACCCGACCGGCACCAGTGCGCTCGTGATGGCGACGTTGCTCTCGGCCCTGGTGACGTTCTACCTCGGGTTCCACGCTGGCCGGATGAACCCGCGCCCGGAGGACGTACAGGAGGCGGAGATCGTCGACGGTGCCGGCGAGCTCGGGTTCTTCCCGCCGTACTCGTGGTGGCCGTTGTGGTGTGCGCTTTGCCTGGCTTTGTGCGTTCTCGGCGTCGTCTTCGGCTGGTGGCTGTTCGTCATCGGCGCCGGCCTCGGCGCGATGGCGCTGTGCGGCTTCATCTTCGAGTACTATCGGGGCGAACACGCACATTGAGCATGTCTCGGAGGCAACGGACTACCCGAGCCGTGCGTGTTCTCTGCAGCGACAGCCATGTTGGCTGGGCGCGTCACGGTTTGCCGCCGTGGCCGTCGATGTCTTGGTTGTTAGGCTTGAGCCCAGACAACGGACATAAGCCAGTCGACGTAAGGGAGTGCCAAGCATGCGGCGAATCGCACCGCGACACCGGGTTGCCTCGGCGGCTGGCGTGGTCGCGCTGGCTGTGCTGGTCGCGGGCTGCAACAGCAGCGGCAACCACGTCGGCACGCGGACCCTCAACAACCACAACGGTGCCAACGTTCCGGGCAACGCCGCCCCGTCAGCGGCCCCGAAGATCTCAGTCGCCAAGCTCACGGCGAACGTGAAGCGACGTTCGACCGTAGCCGTCGACACTCCGGTGTCCGTGTCGGTCGCCAAGGGCACCTTGACTCGGGTGGTCTTCAAGCAGCACGGTAAGTCGCCGATCTCGGGCTCCTACAGCCCGGACAAGACGACGTGGACGTCGTCGTCGCTGCTCGACCCGGCTACCCGGTATGTCGTACGCGCCGCGGCCACCGACTCCGCCGGACTGAACACGCATCGCGTGGTCCGGTTCAGGACGACCGGCTTGTCCCTCGACCAACAGACCTACCCGACGATCGAGCCGGCCTCCGGGTCGACCGTCGGCATCGCGATGCCGGTGATCGTCAAGTTCGACCTGCCCGTCTCCGACCGCGCAGGCTTCGAGAGGCGGATGACGGTCACCTCCACACCGCATCAGGCGGGCTCCTGGTACTGGATCAGCGACCAGGAGGTGCACTGGCGGCCGCAGCACTACTGGAAACCAGGGACCAAGGTGACGGTGAACGCCGACGTCAACGGAGCCAGTGCCGGTAACGGCATCTTCGGCCAGCAGAGCGTGACGTCCTCGTTCACCGTCGGTCGATCGATCATCTTGAAGACCAACGTCTCAACTGACCGCATGAGGGTGTACGTCGACGGCAACCTGACCCGGACCATCCCGGTCACCGGTGGTGCTCCGGGCAATGACACCCGTTCCGGCATCAAGGTGATCATGGAGAAGTTGAGCTCCGTGGCGATGTCCGGCGAGTCGATCGGTATCAGCAAGAACTCGCCCGACTACTTCAACATCCCCGACGTGCGGTATGCGCAGCGGCTGACGAACAGTGGCGAGTTCTTCCACGCGGCCCCCTGGTCGATATATGCACAGGGCAGCTACAACGTGAGCCATGGCTGCGTCGGGATGAGTCCCGACAACGCGTACTACCTCTTCCAGCTCACGCACATCGGCGACCCGGTCGAGATGACGGGCTCCAACCGCCCGATCGAGCCGGGCAACGGTTGGACGGACTGGAACGTGTCCTGGCGGCAATACCAGACCGGCTCTGCCCTCTAGCCGTTTTCCACAGCCGTCGTTGCGTCGGAGCAGCGGGCGAAGGTCGTTCGCCGGGTACATCTCGGCACAACATCCGGGCGAGTCACCGGGTCACGCCTGGTCAGAACGGGAGACGCGGCTCAGTCGTGGCTGGACTCGAGCGTGCGTTCCACGTGGTCTTCTGGAGGTTCGTGTCTGCCTGGTGCCTCGACGGCGTGCTGCTCACCGTGGTCGGCGTGGCGACGCGCCACCTCCAGTTCGACCCGCGTCGGCCGGCGGACCGCATCGGCATACCAGAACGCTGACAGCCGGGCTCGCAGCCGTTCGTGCCGGCCGACCGGCGCGCGGACACCGTTGGCGTCCTCCTCCGGGACCGCCTCGATCACCCGGTAGTCCTCGTGGGCGGTGAGAAAGTACGCCTGGTCCAGCGAGACCGGTCTGTGCACCTCGGAGTACGCACCGGTGGGGGAGCGCACGATGATGCCGGTCTCGTAGCCGTGCAGCAGGGTGTCGACGTCGTGCCGCTGAAGGGAGATGCACCAGCGCCGCGCGATGATGAAGGCGACCACGGGGCCGACGAAGACCGCGAACCGCATGAACCAGGTGACCGCGTTGAGTGAGACGTCGAAGTGGGTGGCGACCAGGTCGTTGCCCCCGGCGATCCACAGCAGGCCGTAGGCGGTGATTCCGGCCGCTCCGAGACCGGTCCGGGTCGGGGCGTTGCGAGGACGCTCCAGCAGGTGGTGCTCGCGTTTGTCCCCGGTGATCCACTGCTCGATGAACGGGTACGCGGCAAGGGTCGTGAACAAGATGCCCATCAGGAACAGGCCGGGCACCATCACGTTCCACATGATCGTGATCCCGAAGATGTGCGTCTCCCACGGCGGCATGATGCGCAGACCGCCCTCGAGCCATCCCATGTACCAGTCGGGCTGGGAGCCGGCCGTGACCTGGGACGGGTTGTACGGCCCGTAGTACCAGATCGGGTTGATCGACAAGAACGCACCCATCAGGGCGGTGACGCCGAAGACGATGAAGAAGAAACCGCCCGCCTTGGCCATGTAGACAGGCAGCAGCGGGAAACCCACCACGTTGTCATTCGTGCGCCCAGGTCCTGGCCACTGCGTGTGCTTTTGGTAGACGAGCAGCAGCATGTGCGCCGTGATCAGGCCGAGCAGGATTCCCGGGATCAGCAGGATGTGGACGGTGTAGAGCCGCGGGATCAGCAAATGACCGGGAAACTCTCCACCGAACACGAAGAACGACACGTAGCTGCCGACGACCGGGACCGAGCGCATGATGCCCTCGGCGATCCGCAACCCGGTGCCCGACAACAGGTCGTCGGGCAGCGAGTAGCCTGCGAACCCCTCGATGATGCCGAGCATCAGCATGCCCAGCCCGATCAGCCAGTTGAGCTCTCGTGGCTTGCGGAACGCCCCGGTGAAGAAGATCCGAAGCATGTGCACGGTCATTGCCGCGAGGAACAGGTTCGCCGACCAGTGGTGCATCTGCCGCATCAGGAGCCCGCCCCGCACGTCGAACGACAGGTGCAGGGTCGACTCAAACGCCGCTGACATCGGTAGACCGCGGAGCTTGCCGTACGAGCCCACGTACGTGACGTCTTCCATGCTCGGCGTGAACCAGAACGTCAGGAACGTGCCGGTCAGCAGCAAGACCACGAAGCTCCAGAGGGCGATCTCGCCGAGCATGAAGGACCAGTGGTCGGGAAAGACCTTCCGTAGCTGCTTGCGCATCAGCCCGGCAAGGCCAATCCGGTCGTCGAGCCACTTGACGGGTCCCGCAGCGGCGTTGCTCATCGCCATCTCAACCTACCCCCGTTCCCAGAAGCTCGGGCCGACCGGCTCGTGGAAGTCGCTCTGCGCGACCAGGTAGCCCGCGCTGTCGACCATGATCGGCAGTTGCGGGAGCGGGCGCCCCGCCGGGCCGAACAGCACCTTGCCGTTGTCGGCCAGGTCGAACGTCGACTGGTGGCACGGGCACAGCAGGTGCCGGGTCTGCTTCTCCCACAGGCTGATCGGGCAACCGACGTGCGTGCAGATCTTCGAGTAGCAGAGGATGCCGTCGACGCCCCAGGACTTGCGACGAGGACTGGCATGGATCTCTTCCGGCGGCATCCGTACCACGACGACGGCGGCCTTGGCCTTTTCGACCTGTAACGCGGTGCCTTCATAGGTGGCCGGAACGACGTTCCCACTGGCGTCCCGGTGCGGGAAGAACAGCTCCGGCTCCGCGTTGACGAGTGTGTCCATCGACAGGTCTTCGGGTCTCAGCGGCGTACCCGAGACGTCGACGACGATGCGGACTCCCCGGCGCCAGACGGTGTGGTAGTACGCCCGGCCGGGAAGCGGACCAAGGTCGCGGAACAAGACGATCGCCGGCAGACCCAGCATCGCCATCGCGCCGAGCAGGCTGTTGCGGATCAACGGCCGACGGCCGATGCCGCTTTCGGCGGTGCCCTCGTGCAGCGCGTCGAGCGCCACTTTCTGGTCGTCCGGGGAGGATGCTGCGGAGTGCCGGATCTCGACGATCTCGTGGTCGCTCATCAGCTTCCGGGCCCATTGGATGGCGCCGACGCCGATGGCGAGCAACGCAAGTCCGAGGGTTCCCCCCAGCGCCAGGTTCTGCGCACCGTAGCCCAGGAAGGTCTGCTGCGAACCGACGGAGAAGTACGCGATGCAGAACAGGACGGACATGAGACCGGCCAGGAGGAACAGGCTCGCGACCTGGCGCTCGGCGCGGCGCTCCAGTGCCTCGTCGACGTCCGTGGGACGCGGGAGGTGTTCGGGGAGCCCGGGGTTGGGGACGGGGTCATCGGAGACCGCCACCTCGTCGGAGGCCGCTCTGTGCTCGGGAACGTGCGGCTCTGTCACTGCTTCTTTCCTGCCCGTGCGCCGTTGTTTCCGATCCAGGCCGCGGCGACGACGAGCGCGCCGAGGCCGCCGAGCCAACCCCAAAGTCCTTCGGTGACCGGCCCGAGCAGACCGAGGTCGGCGCCGCCGTACTTCGGCTGGTCCTGAAGCTGGTGGAGGTAGGCGATGATGTCCTTCTTGTCCTGCGGCGTGAGCGTGCCGTCCGTGAACTTCGGCATCTGTCCTGGACCGGTCAGCAGTGCCTCGTAGATGTAGCGGGGGTTCACGCCCCTGAGCTCCGGGGCGAACCCGCCGTTGGGCAGCGCGCCGCCCGACCCGGCGAAGTTGTGGCAGGCCGTGCAGTTCGTACGGAAGAACTCGCCGCCGCGGACGACGTCTTCGTTCGTGGAGTCGCTGGTGTTCCAGTAGCTCTGGTCGGGGATCGCCGGACCTGGTGCGAGGGAGGCGATGTAGGTGGCGAGCGCCTTGATCTCCTGGTCGGTGTAGACGACCTCCTTCTGGAGCGCCTGGGTGCCGGGCTGGGTCAGCGGCATCCGGCCGGTACCGACCTGGAAGTCGACGGCGGCGGCGCCGACGCCGTACAGCGGAGGACCGTTGTTGTTGCCGCGCTTGGTCTTGATCCCCTCGGCGTTCAGCCCGTGACAAGACGAGCACCCCACCAGGTAGAGCTGTCGCCCTTGCGAGACGAGCTCCGTGTCCGTCCTCGTCGCGCTGTCCGCCATGGCCGGACGAAGCGCGGAATACAACGCTCCGACGGCGATCAGACCGAGCAGCACCACGACGATCCCAGCGAGCGGGTGACGGCGTCTGGTGGAAAGGAACCGCACGAGCCAACCCCCTCTCTCGGCCGTCACTGGAGCAGGTAGATCGTTGCGAACAGCCCGATCCACACCACGTCGACGAAGTGCCAGTAGTAGGAAACCACGATCGCGGTCACCGCCTGCTCGTGGGTGAAGCTTCGGCTCAGGAACGTACGCCCGAGCACGAACAGGAACGCGATCAGACCGCCGGTGACGTGGAGCCCGTGGAAGCCGGTCGTCAGATAGAAGATCGACCCGTACGAGTTCTCCGGGATCGTGACGTTGTCCTTGATCAGCGACGCGTACTCGAAGGTCTGGCCGCCGATGAAGAACGCGCCCATGACGAATGTGAGCGTGAACCACTCACGCAGCCCCCAACCCGGGACGTTCCAGGCCCGGCCACTGCGTCCGACCTTGCCCCGCTCGGCCGCGAACACCCCGAGCTGGCAGGTGACCGAGCTCAGCACCAGCACCGTGGTGTTGACCGAGGCAAACGGGACGTTCAGCTTCGGCGTTTCCTGGGCCCAGAGTTGAGGAAGCACCGACCGCAGCGTGTAGTAGGCGGCGAACAGCGCCGCGAAGAACATCAGTTCGCTGGCGAGCCACACGATCGTGCCGACACTGACCATGCTCGGCCGGTCGACCTGGCCGTGCATCCGTGCGGTCGGGATCGCAGTAGACGTGGCCACGCAGCCATTATGTGCCTCGGCGTCATAGCCGGCGCACCGACCCCCCGGCTATGCAGACGGGTGCCTAGAGTGGCTTGCTGTGGCCCTTCACGTGCTCGTCGACCACGCCACGGACGTCCCGCGGCTGACGGTCGAGCGGGTCTTCACCGCGTGGTCTTTCGAGTTGCTCCCGCTGCTGGCTGTCGGGGTGGTGACCGCGTTCTACCTGTGGGGGGTCGTGACGTTGCGGCGCCGTGGCGATGACTGGTCGGTGTGGCGGACGCTGAGCTTCTGCCTTGTAGGGATGGGCGCGGCACTCGTCGCGACCTGCTCGTCGCTCGGCACGTACGACGACACGCTGCTGAGCATCCACATGGTTCAGCACATGGTGCTGTCGATGGTGGTGCCGGTGTTCATGGCGTTGGGTGCTCCGGTCACGTTGGCGCTTCGTACCCTGGCCGTACAGCCCCGGCGGGTCCTCCTCGCGGTCCTGCACAGCCGGGTTGCAAAGGTGCTGACCTTCCCGCCGCTCACGTTCGCGTTGTTCGTCGCGAACCCGTGGGTGCTGTACTTCTCCGGGTGGTACGAGGCCACCCTCACCTCCGACGTGCTGCACAACGTCCAGCACCTGCACTTCGTCGTCGTCGGGTGCCTGTTCTTCTGGCCGCTGCTCGGACTCGACCCGGTACCCGGACGGGTAGCGCATCCGTTCCGGATGTTCTCGATGCTCGCCACGCTGCCGTTCCACGCGTTCCTCGGCGTCACGATCATGTCGACGTCGCGGCTGATCGCCGGCGGCTACTACGAGGGCCTGCACCGGACGTGGCCGCCGTCGCCCCGGCACGACCAGCAGATCGCGGGCGGCATCTTGTGGGCGTCGGGCGACTTCGTCGGGCTGCTCGTCTTCGTCGTCTTGTTCGTGCAGTGGTTCCAGGCCAGCCAGCGGGAGGCCGGACGTGTCGACCGGGCGCTCGACCGCCAGGAAGCCGCTCGACGGACCAGTCCGACCCGATAGCATCGCCGGCAGGTCTCGGCCGCGACGAGGAAGGCGATGTCGATGAGGGTGCTGGTCTACAGCGACGACGCCAACACACGCACCAACGTCATCCTCGCGCTCGGCAAGCGGCCTCATCCGGACCTCCCGGAGTTCGAGTACGTCGAATGCGCGACGGAGCCTGTCGTGATCCAGATGTTCGACCGCGGCGGCATCGACCTGGCGATCCTCGACGGCGAGGCGGTGCCGGCCGGAGGGATCGGGATCGCCCGCCAGGTCAAGGACGAGATCTATCGGGCTCCCCCGATTCTGGTCATCATCGGCCGCCCGCAGGATGGCTGGCTCGCAACCTGGTCGCGTGCCGAGGCGGTCGTGACGCACCCGATCGACCCGCTCGCGCTCGCGCATGCCGTTGTCGAGCTCGTACGAGGTCGCACCGCCGTCACCCGTCAATGACCGAGCACTCGTGGCCACAGGTCCTGGCCGGTCTGCTGTGTCACGATGACCTGAGCGTCGAGCAGGCGGCCTGGGCGATGCGTCAGATCCTTGCCGGCGAGGCGACACCGGCGCAGATCGCCGGTTTTGCCGTCGCCCTTCGGTCCAAGGGCGAGACGGTCGACGAGATCAACGGCCTGGTCGCGACGATGTACGAGTTCGCCACTCCGCTCGAGGTGCCCGGGCGCCTCGTCGACGTCGTGGGGACCGGAGGCGACCGGGCTCGTACCGTCAACATCTCGACGATGGCCGCCATCGTCGCGGCCGGAGCCGGCGCCCGGGTGGTCAAGCACGGCAACCGGGCCGCTTCGTCTGCGTGCGGCGCCGCCGACGTGCTGGAGGAGCTCGGGCTCCCACTGGACCTGCCGGTGTCCGTGGTCGCTCAGGTCGCCACCGAGGTCGGGATCACGTTCTGCTTCGCGCCGATGTTCCACCCGGCGCTGCGCCACTCGGCGGTTCCCCGGCGCGAGCTCGGTGTCGGGACGACGTTCAACTTCCTGGGCCCGCTGGCCAACCCGGCTCGTCCGGGTGCCCAGGCGGTGGGCGTCGCCGACCCGAGGATGGCCGAGATCACCGCTGGCGTGCTCGCGGGGCGCGGTACCGACGCGTTGGTGTTCCGCGGCGACGACGGGCTCGACGAGTTGACGACGACCACGACGTCACACGTCTGGTCCGTCCGCGACGGGGTGGTGACGACCGAGACGTTCGACCCGGCCGAGGTCGGGATCGCCCGTTGCAACGTGGCCGACCTGGTCGGGGGCACGGCCGCTTTCAACGCCGACGTGGTGCGGTCCGTCCTTGCCGGCGAGACCGGCCCGGTCCGCGACGTCGTACTGCTGAATGCGGCGGCTGGCCTCACCGTGTTCGACGCGGCGGTCGGACCACTGCGCGACCGGCTGGCGGACGGTATGCAACGCGCTGCCGCGGCGGTCGACACCGGCGCCGCCGCCGCGCTCCTCGAGCAGTGGGTCACGGTCGCAGCCCGAGCCACCGGCTGACGTGTGGTGTCGGTCGATCGTCAGTCGTCGACGCCGAGTGAGAACGCGGCCTCGAGGTCGTGGGTCGAGTACGTCCGGAACGCGATGTGTGTCTCGGTCGACAACACGCCAGGAACCTTGTTGATCTGTTCGGGTACGACCTCGGCGATCCGTTCGTGGTCGCGTACCCGGATGAGGGCGATCAGGTCGATGTCCCCGGTCACCGAGTAGACCTCGCTCACGCCGTCGACGGCGGCGATGGCCTCGGCGACCTCCGGGATGCGGGCGACGTCAGCGCTGACGAAGACGATCGCAGTGATCACGGTGAACCCCTCTCGGCGATGGCGCGACTGCCGAGCCGAAACCGGCGGTGGAGGACTCATCCGCCAGCTCGGGCCTATCGGCCATCTTGGCCCATCGGCGCCGCTTGCGCGATCAAACCCCTTGGTCCAAGCCCGCGCGTGATCTAACGTCCGACCCCGTGGACATCCGCGACCTCACGCCCGACGACCTCGGCGCGGCCCTCGATGTCCGCAACCGCTCGTTCGGGCCGCTCGACCCGGCCCGACGCGGCTGGTGGACGTCGCTCCAGACCCACGCCGCGGAGCAGGGCAGGCTGCTGGGCGCCTTCCAGGGCGGGCGGCTCGCCGCGACCGCCCGGATCATGGCGTTCAACCAGTGGTGGGGTGGTCGCTCGCTGCCGATGGCCGGGATCGGGGGAGTCGTTGTCGCACCCGAGGACCGGGGGAGAGGAGTCGGCGCTGCCTTGATGGTCGCGGTGCTCGACCGTGCGGGGGACCAGCGTTTTCCGGTCTCGGCCCTCTATCCGGCCACGACCCCGCCGTACCGCCGTGCCGGCTACGAGCTCGCCGGCAGCCGGTACACGATCAGCGTGCCGAGCGACGCGGTCCGCCGGCTGACGAAGCGGTCCGACCCGGTCGTCGTGTGGCGTGCGCGCACTGGTGACGCGGCCGAGGTCGTCGCGACGATCGGGCGGCTCCATGCCCGTCATCGCGACCACGGTCCGTTCGACGACGAGCCACGGGGCTGGGCCGAGGTGCTCGAGGACGAGAACTACTTCGGCTACCTCGCTGCTGACGGCTTCGTCGGCTTCGCGTTCGACGGTTCGGACGCGTTGCGCGTGAGCCACCTGGTCGCCGGGTCCGAGCGCACGCTGCGCACGTTCTGGGGGCTGGTCGGATCGGGGTCGTCGGTGGCACCGACGGTCCGCGCCTGCGTCGGGCCGGAGGACCCCGTGTGGTGGCTGCTGGCGGACTGCCTCCCGACGATGCACACGACGGAACAGTGGATGCTCCGGATCGTCGACCTCGAGACTGCGATCGCCGGACGCGGCTTCCCGCCGAACGTCGAGGCGGACGTCGGACTGCGCGTGACCGACGAGCAACGGCCGCAGAACAGCGGGTCGTTCCGGGTGCGGGTCAGTGCTGGACAGGCGACCTTGACCCGGGTCAAGTCCCTCGACGACGGGCTAGAGGTCGGCGCCCGCGGCCTTGCTGCGCTGTTCGCGGGCGTACGCGTCGCGACCCTGCGACGCGCTGGGCTCGTCGTCGGTGGCACCGAGGAGCGCGACGCGGTCGCCGACGTGGTCTTCGCAGCCGACGCCTTCATGCTTGTCTACTTCTGATGTGAGCTCAGCGTCTGAGTGCGCTCAGCCGAGCGCACCGGGCCGCGCACGGGTACGGATGTCTCTCGGCTGGTCGAACGGCACCATGGCGTCGCGAGCCGCGTCGACCCGGTCGAGCACCTGGCGCCACGACCCGGCGCCGGCCACCCGGCATGTCCAGGTGCCGTCGATCGTCGCGAGCCGCACGCCGGCGGACTCGAGCCAGCGTAGGACCAGCTCGGTCTCCTCGACCGACGCCGCCGGAGCCGGTCCCGGACCGTCGGTCACCGTCTCGGCGCTCGTGCGCAGCTGGTCGATCCACAGCGGGGCGCTGGTCCGGGGCGGGATGACGCCGGCACCGGCGAGTCGGCCGTATCGGATGACGTGCACCTCCCAGCGGCCCTCCCTGGTGCGGCGTGCCGCGACCACCTCGGGACAGCGGGTCAGCGCGCGGAGCCGCTGGGTGCGGGCGCTGGCCCTGACCAGTGCCGTCAACCGCTCCCGGTGCCGGGTCGCCTCCTCGAACCGCTCGTCGACGGCGAGCCGCGCCATCTTCGTGCGCAGGACCCGGGCGACTCGCCCTGGGTCGCTCTGGATGGCCTCCTTCAGCCCGTCGACGACGAGGCTGTACGCCTCGGGCGTGCTCTGGCCGTTGCACGGCGACAGACATCGGCCCATCTCGGCCAGCACGCAGGCCGAACGCCGCGGGCGTCTGGGGAGCCGGCCCGAACACTGGCGGATGGGAAAGCTGTCGTACAGCGCCGCCAAGGCCAGCTCGGCGCGGCCCTTGGAGCCGAACGGCCCGAGATAGGTCGCGGCGTCGTCGAGCACCTTGGTCACGACCGCGAGCCGTGGCCACGGCTCGACCGTCAGCTTCACCCAGCGGACCCGCTCCGGGAACTTCGACCGACGGTTGTAGCGCGGCTTGTGGTGAGCGATCAGCCGAAGCTCGGCCACCTGCGCCTCCAGGTCGGTGCTGCAGCGCAAGCCATCGACCGATTCAGCGATCCCGACCATCTCTCCCATCCGGGACCGGGTCTCGCTGGCCGTGAAGTAATTCCGTACGCGTGAGCGCAGGTCGCGGGACTTCCCGACGTACAGCACGGTGGACCGGCCGTCGCGGAAGATGTAGACGCCGGGCGCGTGGGGCAGGTGCTCGGCCAGGTGCCGTTTGCGTCGCTGCGCCGAGCTGACCCGGGACGAGAACGTCTGAAGCTCCTCGAGGGTGTGGACGCCGAGGTTGCCGAGCCTCTCGAGCAGACCGTGCAGCACGTCGACCGTTGCGCGGGCATCGGCCAGGGCTCGATGGTTTGGCGTGGTCGAGGACCGGAACAGCCGAGCCAACGAGGAAAGCTTGCAGTTCGGTGCCTCGTCGCGCGTCACCACCCGCCGGGCAAGGCGGGCGGTGTCGAGGACCGGCGGCCGCGGCCATCCCAGGTCCAGCACACCGCAGGCGTGCTGGAGGAACCCGATGTCGAACGGCGCGTTGTGAGCCACCACGACGGTGCCGCGGAGGAACTCCAGGAAAGCGGGCAGGACCGCGTCGACCGGAGGAGCGGTCGCGACCATCGCGTCGGTGATCCCGGTGAGAACGGCGATGAACGGGGGAATCGGGAGATCGGGGCGGACGAGCGTCTGGAACTCGCCGAGGACCTCGCCGGCCCGTACCTTGACGGCACCGATCTCGGTGATCTGGCACCCGGCCGCAGGCGACCCGCCGGTCGTCTCCAGGTCGACGACGACGAACGTGGTCTCCCGTAGCAGGGTGCCGAGCTCGTCGAAGGTTCCCTGGACAGCGGGCTGCCCGAGCGCCGGCGTGGCGGCGGACGGCGCGGTGCTCATGTCTCGCACGGTAGGCACCGGCGCCGACGAAACCGCTGCGTTCGCCGTCTCGGCGTGTCGTCCGTCCGGCAGGTCGTTCGTACAGTGGAGGGATCACGTCGATGCCGACCGGAAGGGGTCACTCGTGCCTGAGGCAGCCCGGCCGCTCCCCGAGTTCGTCCGGAGCGTCGTGGTCGCACTGGCCGCCGACGCGATCGGGAGGCTGGCGCCCGACCAGCTACCGGCTCCGCTGCGCAAGGTCGCTTCGTTCGCTCCGCCGCGCCGTGCCAAGCTCGGCGGCGCGCACATCCTTGCTGCGCTCGAGTCCGACGAGCGGTTCCGGGAACGGGTCGCCACCCAGTCCCGGGCGCTGAACCCCGAGCTCGCCGCTCGCGCCGAGTCCCCCGGGCCGGTCGACACCACCGAGGTGAGGACGGCCCGCGAGGTCGCGGCGATGGCTTATCTCATGCGGTCGCCGGAATGGGAGCTGAGGGTGAAGGAGGCCGAGGCGGTACGCGAGCCCGGCGACCGGGAGGCCAGGCCCGGCGACGAGCAGCGGCGGCGGCTGGCCGACCAGCTCGAGGATGCACGGACCGCGACCCGACGGCTCCGCGAGGAGCTCCGCGGCCGCACCGAGGACCTCAAGGCCGAGAACGCGTCGCTGCGCCGCACCGTCGGCCAGACCCGGGCGCAGCTGGCTGCCGCCATGCGGGCCGTCGAGCACGCGACCCGAGAGGCGACGGACGCGAAGGCCGGCGCCGTACGGGCTGCCGAAGCCGCGCAGTCCGACGTGCGCCGGCTGCGGAGCCGGATCGAGGAGTTGGAGGCCGAGACCGCACACGGCAGGCGAGCCGCCAGGGGCGCGCGGGATGCCGAGAACACTCGGCTGCGCCTGCTGCTGGACACGATCATCGACGCCTCCCAGGGCCTGCGCCGCGAGCTTGCCCTGCCACCGACGACCGGTGCCTTGCCTGCCGACGTTGTGACGTCGAGCGACGAGACGCCGGTGACGCTCTCGAGTCGAGCCCTCACCGACGTCGGCGCTGTGCTCCGGGTGCTGGAGCTGCCGCGGGCGCATCTGATCGTTGACGGCTACAACGTGACCAAGACGGCGTGGGGTTCGTCGGCGCTCGACGTGCAACGGGCTCGGCTCCTCTCGGCGGTCGGCGTGGTGGCTGCGCGTACCCGAGCCGAGGTGACGGTCATCTTCGACGGGGCCGAGCTGGCAACCCGGCCGACGGTGTCGGCGCCGCGGGGAGTACGGGTCCGCTTCAGCCCGGCCGGCGTCACCGCCGACGCCCTGATCGGCGACATCGTCTCGGCGGAGCCGCCAGGCAGAGTGCTTCTCGTCGTCTCGAGCGATCAGGAGGTCGCGCGGGCGGCGGCCCGGGAGGGTGCCCGGACGACGTCTTCGGACGTCTTCGTCAGCGTCTTCTCCAGGTCGTGACGTGGACGCGGTCCCGGTCCGATGCGGCCGGTCCGATGCGCCAGGGCCGGAAGTGTCGGACGACGCCCCTATCGTGCACAGCACCAGGCTTCCCCGGCCACGACTGGAGGTGTGACATGACAGCCTCGTCCCAGGCGCGTCACGGGCACGGGCTCGACGTCGAACCCGCGACCACGATCGACTGCGACCGCTGCCGGATGCGTGGCGTGGGATGCGGCGACTGCGTGGTGACCGTGCTGCTCGGTGGACCACCGTCCGGCGTCGCGCTGGACGAGGACGAACGCGCGGCGCTCGACGTGCTCTGCGCGGCCGGCCTGGTGCCGCCGTTGCGGATGGTGGAGGCGGTCGACACGGTGGAGCCGCCGGTCGACACCTGAGTCAGCAGTCAACTCGAGTTGATGCAGTGCCCTCTGTGACAGGTGGGACTCGGTCCGGGGCCGAATGCTAAGAACCCGGAGGGTCGGTTGGCCGTGATCGCCGCAGGTCGCTAGGGTGAGTCACGATCCTCGGGCGCCGCGATGGGCGACACCATCGGTTCGAGGGTCACGCCAAGTCCGGGGACGTACTGCTGGGGAGTGCGTACCCGGAACCGGGGAACCACCGTGTAGGGGTGAATCGGCGCTTGCGTCGACGGGCCAGTCCTCGGCCCGAACCCGTCAGCTCACCTGGTCGGCGTCGAGAGACAGAGGAGTCCGACGACACCGTGCTGAACCGCGCAGGTCGCATCACCGTACGCCGCGTCACCGCCGTCGCCGGACTGGCCTTGGTGGCCGCCCTGTTGACGGTGTCGACCCCGAGCTCTGCCGACCCGAACCAGACGATCGCCCAGGTCAAGGCGAAGATCGACCGGCTGAACCACGAGGCTGAGATCGCCACCGAGGAGTTCAACCACCTCCGAGACCAGATCACCAGGACAAGGGCCGTTCTGGCCCCGCTACGCAAGGACGTCTCGGCGCAGGCTGCGAAGGTCGACCGACTCCGGCGTGCGGTGATCTCGAGCGCCGTCAACGACTACACGAACTCGGCCGGGCTCACCAGCACGACCTCGGTCTTCACCTCGAGCAACCCCCATGACCTGATCGAGCAGATCTCCAACCGTCAGGTCGCTCAGCAGCAGTCGGCAGACCTGTTGCGCACGATGACGCTGCAAAGCCAGCGGCTGCACGTCAAGCGTGCCCAGCTGAACGACCAGCTCAGGACGATCAGATCGGACCAGCGGACGCTCGACCAGCGGCGCCGCGAGATCGAGCGCAAGTTGGCCGAGGCGCAGCACGTTCTCGACGGGCTTCAGGCCCAACAACGCCAGCGGTTGCTCGCGTTGCAGAACAAGAACGTCGTCACCACCACCCCCACAACGCGGACGACACCCACCACCACGACGCGTTCGACGCCGCGGATCAACAACGCGAGCGCATCGGCCAGGGCACAGATCGCGATCGCGTTCGCGATGGCCCAGCTCGGCAAGCCGTACCAGTACGGCGCGGCCGGCCCGAACTCCTACGACTGCTCCGGACTCACCATGGCATCGTGGGCGCAGGCCGGCGTCAACCTCTCGCACTATGCACCCGACCAGCAGTACGCCGGGACCCAGGTGTCGATCTCGCAGCTCGTGCCCGGCGATCTCGTCTTCTACTACTCGCTGCCGTCCCACGTGGCGATGTACATCGGCCACGGACTCGTCATCCACGCACCCCACACCGGCTCCGTCGTCCAGATCGTGCCGCTGCTCTCGATGCCCGTGCATTCTGCGACGCACATCGGCTGACGCCGGCAGGGGCGGGTCAGCGACCGTGCACCCGAACTCGGCTCGGCGGCTGCTGGCCGCCGCGCTGTTCGTGGTCGTCGTCGTGGTCGCGGCGTACGCCGTCGTCGACTCGCGGCTGTTCGCCGGCCACCCGACGGCCCCCCACCACCCCCACACCTCGACATCCGATCCTGACCGCGACGCGCTCGCCGTCGTCGCCGTCGAACGGCAGGTGCAGGCGGTCCGGACGGCGGATCGGGCGGCTTTCATCGGGCTCGCCGACCCGGCTGTTCCTGGTTCGCGCCGGCAGGCTGTGTCGGCGTTTGCCAACCTGGCGGCGATCCCGGTCATCGGCTTTTCCGTACGCTACGTCGGTCAGAGTGCGACCATCGCGAAGCCAAGTGTCGGTGCGAGGGTGTCGTGGAACGCCCAGGTGGACGTGGTCTGGCGGATCCGAGGCGTACCGGGTGATGCCACTCGCGACACGCTGACGTACACGTTCACACGGCGCGGCGGTGTCACCTACATCGCCGATCTCCGCGCGCCAGCAGACCCGCGGACGCCCATCTGGTTGCTGGGGACGCTCGTCGTCCAGCGGTCTTCGCACACAGTCGTGCTGTCGCTCGAGGCAGCCCGCGGCAACCGGGTTGCCCGGTTGCTCCGGCAGGCCGTCCGAGACGTGCATCGCGTCCTGACCAGCTGGCGCGGCATCTTGGTCGCCATTGTTCCCGCCACGTCGGCGCAGGTGGGGCAGCTGCTCGACTCAAGGCCGCCCGACTACGCGGGGATCGCCGCCGTGACCACGTCGCAGGACGGGTCGAAGCAGCCCGGCAGCCAGCCGGTCGTGGTCGTGAACCCGACCGTGTTCGACCGGCTCGGGCCGGTCGGCGCACAGGTCGTGGTGAGTCATGAGTCGACCCACGTCGCGACCCGGGCGATCTCCTCGACGATGCCGCTGTGGCTGATCGAAGGCTTCGCGGACTACGTCGGCGTGGGCGCGGCCGGTATACCGGTCTCGGTCGCCGCCGACCGGCTGATCCGGTCGGTCCGCAACGGCGGGCTGCCGGCCGGTCTGCCGTCGGATGCTTCCTTCCGGGTCGGCGACCGGCTGCTCGAGGTGCAGTACGAGGGGGCGTGGTTGGCCTGCCGGCTGATCTCCGCGGAGTACGGGCAGCCGTCGCTGGTGCGCTTCTACCGCTACGTCCGGGTGCACCGCGGGCACCTGGACGGCGCGTTCATCGACGTCCTCGGTACGACGCGGCAGGCGTTCGTGCGACGCTGGCGGGCCGAGCTCAGGGGCCTGGCCGGTGCCTCGTAGCCCGGTATCGCACCGGGCGGGTCGTACCCTCGTCATCACCAACGACTTCCCGCCCCGGCGCGGGGGGATCGAGTCGTTCGTCGCCAGCCTGTGCGGCGCGATGGCCCCCGACCAGGTGGTCGTCTATACGTCGTCGTGTGCCGGGGCCTTGGAGTACGACCGGCAGACCCACTTCCCCGTCATCCGCAGCCGCGGTTCGGTGTTGCTCCCGACGCCCGGTGTCGCACGTCGAGCCGTGGCGTTGATGGCTGAGCATGAATGCGACCGGGTGCTGTTCGGTGCCGCCGCCCCGCTCGGCCTGCTGGCCGACCGCCTGCGTGCCGGGGGTGCAGAACACATCACCGCGCTCACCCACGGACACGAAGTGTGGTGGGCGGCACTACCAGGGTCTCGACAGGCACTGCACCGGATCGGGCGCGGCGTCGACGTCATGACGTACGTCAGCGAGTACTGCCGATCGCGGATCGCGCCTGCCGTGGGCCCCGAGACTGCGCTCCGCATGCGACGTCTCGCCCCCGGTGTCGACACCGGCCGGTTCCGGCCGGGCGTGGAATCCGATGCGGTGCGCGCGGCATACGACATCGAGGTGGACCGTCCGGTAGTGCTGTCGGCGTCGCGGCTCATTGCCCGCAAGGGCCACGATGTCTTGCTACGGGCGTGGCCGAAGGTATTGGCGCGGTGCCCCAACGCTCTGCTCCTGATCGTCGGCGACGGGCCGCGACGTGACGCGCTGTGCCGCACGGTCGCGTCGGAGGGCTTGCTGGCGAGTGTGCGGCTCGCGGGAGCGGTCGACTGGGCGACGATGCCGGCCGTCTACGCGGCCGCCGACGTGTTCGTCGTCGCCTGCCGGACGCGACGGGCGGGACTGGAGCCGGAGGCGCTGGGGATCGTGTTCCTGGAGGCGGCTTCGTCGGGACTTCCAGTGGTGGCCGGGCGTTCCGGCGGTGCACCGGAGACCGTTCGCGACAACGTCACCGGTTTCATCGTCGACCCCCGGTCGGAGACCGAGATCGCGACCCGGATCACCGAGCTGCTGACCGATCCGGCGACGGCTCGGGCGATGGGTCGGCGCGGACGAGCGTGGGTGGGCACGGCGTTTCGGGTGCCCGACATGTCGGCGCCGCTGGGTCGTCTCGGGGGCGACGGGGGGAGTGTCAACAGGCTCAGAGATAGAGCGCCTCGATGTCGGCGTGGTGGCGCTGCATGATGATGTCGCGCTTGACCTTCAGGGTCGCCGTGAGCTCACCTGTCTGCTCGCTCCAGTCCCGGGGAAGGATCACGAACCTGCGGACGGACTCCGCCTTGGAGACCGCCGCGTTGGCGTCGTCGACCGCGGCCTGCACCTCTGCGCGTACGTCCGCATCGGTGTAGCGGGAAGCGGTCCTGCGGGTCTTGCCGTTGGCCGCCGCCCAGAGCTCGAGGGCGTCCTGGTCGAGCGTCACCAGGGCTGCGACGAACGGCCTGCGGTCGCCGACCACGAGGCACTGGCTGACCAGGGCGTGCGCGCGGATCCGGTCCTCGAGCACGGCGGGGGCCACGTTCTTGCCCCCGGCGGTGACCAAGATCTCCTTCTTGCGTCCGGTGATGCGGACGAAGCCGTCGTCATCCACCTCGCCGACGTCACCGGTGTGGAACCAGCCGTCGGTGATCGCGGCCGCAGTCGCGAGGGGGTTCTTCCAGTAGCCGGCGAACACTTGTGCGCCCTTGAACGACAACTCACCGTCGTCGGCCACCCGGACCACCGTTCCCGGTATCGGCTGGCCGACGGTACCGATTCGCTGCTGCCCCGGCAGATTGATGGTCAGGGCAGCAGTCGTCTCCGTCAACCCGTAGCCCTCGAGCACCGGGAGGCCGATTCCGCGGTAGAAGTGGGCGAGCCGCTCACCCAGCGGCGCGCCCCCGGACACGGCGTACTCGGTAAGTCCGCCGAGTGCAGCAAGCAGCCTCGCGTACACCAGGCGCTTGAACGCAGCATGCCGCAACCGCAGCAGCGGACCGGGTCCGCTGCCGTCGAGCGCCCGGCTGTACGAGACCGCGACCTCGGTGGCGGTGTCGAAGATCTTGCCCCGGCCCGATGCGGCTGCCCGTCGGCTGGCCGTGTTGAACACCTTCTCGAACACGCGGGGAACGGCGAGGACGAAGGTCGGGCGGAATGCACCGAGGTCGTCGACGAGGTTCTTGACATCGGCGGTGTGGCCGACGCGCACTCGACGTTTCACGCAGCCGACCTGGATGATCCGCGCGAAGACGTGCGCAAGCGGCAGGAAGAGCAATGTGCTGGACCCGACGTCGTCGAACAGCCGGTCCAGCACGGTGACGGCCACGCCGAGCTCGAACATGAAGTTCGCGTGCGTCAGTGCGCAGCCCTTCGGACGTCCCGTCGTACCCGACGTGTAGACCAACGTGGCCAGATCGCCCGGTGTCACAGACCGGCGCCTGGACTCGAGCTCACCGTCGGTCATGGCTGCCCCCTCGGCCACCAGGTCGGCGAGGTCACCGCCGTCGATGCAGACGACCCGACGAAGCTCCGGAAGCTCTGCCTGGTGCTTCGTCACCCGGGCCAGGTGATCTTCCGTCTCGACGAGCGCCAGCACGACTCCCGCATCGGACAGGATCCATCCGATCTGGTCCGGAGACGACGTCTCGTAGACAGGTACCGTGACCGCGCCGGCGAACCAGATCGCGTAGTCCAGAACGGCCCACTCGTACCGAGTGGCCGAGATCAGCGCCACCCGGTCGCCCGGAGCCACGCCGGCGGCCAGCAGGCCCTTGGCGGCACCGACGACATGGGAGTGGAACGCGGTGGCGCTGACATCGATCCAGTCCGCACCGACCCGGCGGCTGAAGACGATCTCGGCCCCGTGCTCGCGGGCGTTCACCACCACGTCGTCGGTCAGGTTGCCCGACGCCGGAACCGCGTACACGGCCGGGTTGGCGAACTCACGCACAGTGCTGCTCCTGAGACTCAGGCCGGGATACTTGGGTCGCAGGCTACCGTCAGGATCCGTGGAGCTCACGGCCGTTCCGAATGGCCGACGGCAGGAGGGCAACGGATGTCGACGGTCCATGTGGTCGACGAGAGCTTCATCGTCGCCGCACCCGCCGCCATCGCGGCCTTCCTCGGTGACGAGCGGTGCTGGTCGACATGGTTCCCGGAGATCCGGCTGCACTGTGTCGAGGACCGAGCCGGCCTCGGCAAGCGCTGGGCGGTCACCGGTGCTTGGCAGGGGTCGGCAGAGGTCTGGGTCGAGCAGTTCGGAGACGGTGCGATCGTCCATGTCTTCCTGCGCGCCCACGACGTGCACCGCCGATGGTGGCCGCGGTACGCGCGCCGTCTGCGTCGGCACATGTTCACCGTGAAGGACGAGCTCGAGGGTCTACGCGAACCGGGTTGCGGACGCGTCGCGACGTGTCAGCGGGTAGTCTCCCTGTCACCAACGGCCGCTGTCGAACGGGAGGGCGAGGTGGCGGAGCAGACGAGCTCGCGCATCGTGATCGCCGCACCGCCCGACGCCGTGATGGCCGTCATCGCCGACTTCGACGCGTACCCCGAGTGGGCCAAGGGCGTGAAGCAGACGGAAGTCCTGAGCGATTACGACGACGGGCGTGCCGGCGAGGTCCGGTTCGTGCTCGATGCGGCGCCGATCAAGGACGAGTACACGCTGAGGTACGAGTGGGACGGCGACAAGCAGGTGACCTGGAAGCTCGTGGAGGCGCGAATGCTCCGGGCGATGGAGGGCGCGTACGTCCTCACGTCGCAGGGCGATCAGACCGACGTGCGCTACGAGCTCGCCGTCGACCTGTCGATCCCGATGATCGGCCTGCTCAAACGCAAGGCCGAGAAGGTCGTCGTCGACACTGCGCTGAAGGGCCTGAAGAAGCGCGTCGAGTCGGCCGGCTGAACGGTCCCATCGTGCGCATCCTGCTTTACACCGGCAAGGGGGGAGTGGGCAAGACCACCGTGGCCGCAGGAACTGGCGCGTTGGCGGCCTCTCGTGGTAATCGCACCCTGGTCGTGAGCACCGACGCCGCGCACTCGCTGGCCGACACCTTCGGGGTCACGGTCGACGGGTGCCCGACTCCCGTTGCCGACCGGCTCTTCGTCCAGCAGGTCGACGCCCAGCAGCGGTTCGAGGAGTCCTGGGGAGACATCCAGTCGTACCTGCTGAGCGTGCTCGATTCGGCAGGGGTCGACCCCATCCAGGCCGAGGAGCTGACGGTGCTCCCGGGAGCCGAGGAGGTGCTCGCCCTGCTCGAGGTGCGCGAGCAAGCCCGCGGCGGCGACTGGGACGTCATCGTCGTCGACTGTGCACCGACCGCCGAGACGTTGCGGCTGCTCGCGCTTCCCGAGGCGCTCAACTGGTACATGAACCGGGTGCTTCCGGTCGAGCGCAGAGTCGTCAAGGTGCTCAAGCCCGTTCTCACCAGGGCCGCCGGGGTTCCCATGCCCGGTGACCTGGTCTTCGACGCACTCGAACGCCTGCACGCCGACCTCGCCGATGTTCGCACGATCCTCACCGGCCGCGACGCCTCGGTGCGACTCGTGCTCACGCCCGAGACCGTCGTCGTGGCGGAGTCCCGTCGTACCCTGACCAGCCTCTCGTTGTACGGGTACCGGGTGGACGGCGTGGTGGCGAACCGGGTGTTCCCGTCCGGCGGTGCCGATGCGTGGCGACAGGGCTGGGTCGAGACGCAGTCCGAGATCCTCGCCGAGGTGCACAGCTCGTTCAGCCCTGTCCCGATCTGGCTGTCCGGATACCGGGCGCATGAACCGGTGGGGCTCGCCGCCGTCTTGGGCTTCGCCAACGACGTGTACGGCGCGACGGATCCTTTCGGCCCCTCGGACGATCCCGAACCGGTCAGGGTGGGGCGGGTGGGTGCCGAGGTGACGGTCACGATCACGCTGCCTTTCGCCAGCAGGGCAGACATCGATCTCGCCCGTCACGGTGACGAACTGGTGGTCACCGTGGGGTCGCACCGGCGTATCCTCGCGCTACCGGCGGCCGTACGCACGGCGCCGGTGGTGGAAGCGCGAATCGTCGACAGCGCCCTCGTCGTGACGTTCGGCACGCCGATCGGAACCAGCACCGCAGGAGGACAATGATGACGTCCGAACCCATCGGCTCGGTCGCCGAGGAGGCCGCCAAGCTGTTCGCAGCGATGGTGGAGTGGACGGGCCGCCGTCCACCGCCTCGCGACGACCCGGACCGACCCGCTTCCGGCGACCTACACCTGCACAGCCTCGGCGACGACGCCGCCGCGTCGGCAGAGTGCAGGTTCTGCCCGCTGTGCCAGGTCGCCCGGCACGCGCGCTCGACCAACCCCGAGATTCGCGCGCACCTCGCCAGCGCAGCGACGTCGTTGGCGCTCGCGCTCAAGAGCCTCCTCGACTCGGTCGAGCACCCGAACCGCGATCCTGGCCCGGGCCTCGAGAAGATCGACCTGGCGGAGGACTGATGGACCTCACGATCGGCGTGGATGTCGGCGGGACCAAGATCGCAGCCGGTGTCGTCGATGAGGACGGGACGATCCTCGAGAAGGTCCGCACCGAGACGCCGGCAACCGACCGGGCAGCCGCGGAGCGGCGGATCGTGGACGTCATCGCAGATCTCCGGGGACGTCACGACGTGACCGCGGTCGGCATCGGGGCCCCCGGATATGTCGATGCCGACCGCTCGACGGTCGTGTTCGCACCCAACATCGACTGGTCGGGTGAGCCGCTCGGCAGCAAGCTCGGAGCGCTTGTCGGCATCCCAGTCGTCGTCGAGAACGACGCGAACGCCGCCGCCTGGGGCGAGTTCAGGTTCGGTGCCGGGGCCGCGGTCGACGACCTGCTGCTGATCACCGTCGGTACCGGCGTCGGCGGAGGCATCGTCACCGACGGTGCCCTCTACCGCGGCGCGTTCGGGATCGCCGCCGAGGTCGGCCACCTGCGGATCGTCCCGCATGGTGTCCGTTGCCCCTGCGGTCAGTACGGCTGCTGGGAGCAGTACGCCAGCGGCAACGCCCTGGTTCGCCTCGGGCGGGATCGGATGTCGGCCAACGACCCCGCCGCAAAGAGCATGTCCGACGCCGTCGGCGGCGACCCTGCGGCGCTGACCGGGCCGATCCTCACGGCGCAGGCGCAGTCCGGGGACACCTTGAGCATCTCCTTGCTGGCCGAGGTGGGGACCTGGCTGGGGGAAGGGCTCGGCTCGCTCGGCGCCGTGCTCGATCCGGGCATGATCGCGATCGGCGGTGGTGTCGCCGCCGCCGGCGCCCTGCTCGTCGAGCCGGCGCGGGCCGCGTACGAACGGACGTTGACCGCCGGGGGCAGGCGGCGCCATGCCGAGATCACGCTTGCCACGCTCGGCGGCGAGGCTGGGATCAGCGGAGCCGCCGACCTGGCGAGAATCTCGCGGTGAGCGTCGGCCCGGACCGGCGTCGACCACAGCGACTCGAACGCCTTGCGATCGGCATCGACATCGGCGGAACGAAGGTCGCGGCCGGGGTCGTCGACCGGGCGGGCGCCGTGGTCGAGCAGATTCGCCGGCCGACCCCCACGACCAGCCCGACTGCGGTCGAGGACACGATCGCGGACGTCGTCTTCGACCTTCGGCGACGGTACCGGATCTTCGCGGTCGGGATCGGCGCTGCCGGCTTCATCGACGCGGCGCGTGCCGAGGTGCTGTTCTCTCCACACCTGGCCTGGCGCAACGAGCCGCTCCGGGATGCAATCCGCCGACGTACCGGGTTGCGCGTGACCATCGACAACGACGCGAACTGTGCCGCCTGGGCCGAGTCCCGGTTCGGCGCGGCCCGGGGGCAGACCGATGTGGTGACCGTCAACCTCGGAACCGGGATCGGCGGCGGCATCGTCGTCAACGGCAAGCTGTACCGCGGGAAGTTCGGGATCGCGGGCGAGTTCGGCCACATGCAGGTCGTGTCAGGCGGTCATCGGTGCGAGTGCGGAAACCGGGGTTGCTGGGAGCAGTACGCGAGCGGCAACGCGCTCGTCCGCGAGGCGCGCGAGCTGGCTCAATCGAACTCCCCCGTCGCCCACGGGCTGCTCGAGCGTGCGGGCGGAGATCCGTCGGCAATCACCGGACCGCTCGTGACAACAGCGGCCCAGGACGGTGACCCGGCCGCGATCGAGCTGCTCACCGAGGTGGGGGAATGGCTCGGCGTCGGTATCGCGTTGCTCGCGGCAGCCTTCGACCCAGGCATGTTCGTCATCGGAGGAGGTGTCTCGGACGCCGGCGACCTGCTCGTCACACCCGCCCGCGAGTCGTTTCGACGTACCCTCACCGGACGGGGTTTTCGGCCGGAGGCGCCGATCGTACGAGCCCAGCTCGGCAACGAAGCCGGTCTGATCGGCGCGGCTGACCTTGCCCGCATCGAGCGTCGGCGCCGTCGGCGACGACCCGAGCTGACGAGCAGCGGCGGCATCTTTGACCCGTTCACGTGACCGGCACCACATTCGTGCAGTACCGGCGCCGGTCGCCCGGTGATCTACGGCTGAACCGGTTCGCGTCCGAGGACCGGTCTGGTTCCGATGACGACCGTGGCATTCGGCTCGTCGGAACGGGCCACCCGCGGGATCAGCCCGTTACGGGCGAACATATCGACGGTCTGCGGCACCTGGCGCTCGCCCGCCTCGACCAGCAGATGGCCGCCCGGTGCCAGCCATCGCGGGGCCGCTGCAGTCACCCGGCGCACCACGTCGAGACCATCGGCACCGCCGTCGAGCGCAACTCGCGACTCGTGCAGCCGGGCTTCCGGGGGCAGTAGTCCGAACGCCTCGGTCGGCACGTACGGCGCGTTGGCGACCAGAACGTCGACGCGGCCCCGCAGCTCGCCAGGCAGCGGCTGATAGAGGTCGCCGACGTAGGCACGGCCTCCGGCGGCGGCGATATTGCGACGGGCGCACCGCACGGCTGCGGGGTCGATGTCGACGGCGTAGAGCTCCACCCGGTCGAGGCCAGCGACCAGCGCGGCGCCGACTGCGCCGGAGCCGCAGCACAGGTCGACGACGACGGCTGGTGACCGGGCGGGGGTCTGGCCACCGGCGGCCGGGTGCGGGACGACAGCGGCAGCTTGCCGGACGAGGAACTCGGTCCGGCGACGGGGCACGAAGACCCCGGGGTCCACGGCTATCTGCAGACCGCAGAACTGCGCCCAGCCGAGGACGTGCTCGAGGGGAAGGCCGGCGACCCGCCGATCGACCATGGCGGCGAGGTCGGCCGGTGACCGAGCCGCGGAGACGAGCAACCGCGCCTCGTCCTCGGCGAACACACAGCCGGCGGCCCGGAGCCTGGTGACGACGGACTCGTCGCGTGCGCGACCGACGCCCGTCATGGTGACACCGCTACGAGCGGGTCTGGTCGCGGCGGAAGTCAGGTGTCAGCTCGAGAGCCAGTTGCTCGAGGAACAGGCCGACGTCGGTGACGATGCCCTTCGCCTGCGACGAGCCGCGGTCGGCGAGCTTCGTCACCGTTGCGGGGTTGATGTCGACACAGACCAGCGGGATGGACGCCGGGAGGAGATTTCCTGTTGCGACCGAGTGCAGCATCGTCGCCATCATCAGGCAGAAGCCGACGTCGTGCAGCTGGGCGCGCATCGCCCGCTGGCCCTCGATCACGTCGGTGTAGACATCGGGCAGCGGGCCGTCGTCTCGCACCGAGCCGACCAGCACGAAGTCCTTGCCCTCGCTCACCATCGCGTGCATGACGCCCCCGGTCAGCACGCCCTGCTGCACCGCGGCCGCGATCGAGCCGGCCCGGCGGATCGTGTTGAGAGCACGGATGTGGTGTTCGTGACCGTGCTCGACCCCTCGTCCGACCGCCAGGTCGACGCCCAACGAGGTCCCGTACAGCGAGGACTCGATGTCGTGAGTGGCGAGTGCGTTGCCGGCGAACAGCACGTCGACGAAGCCGGCCCTGACGAGCGCCACCATCGCCGGAGCCGCGCCCGTGTGCACGATGCCCGGGCCGCCCACCCACAGCACCCGTTTTCCCGCCGCCTTCGCCTCCCGCACGCCGTCGGCGACCTGCCGAACCAGGAGAGTCTGGGGTTTCTCGCTCGAGACCTCCGAATCCATGAAACCGAACGACGTGTCGTCGCGCGGGTTCACGATCGGCGGCGTCACCTTGACGCCCTGCGGGCCGCACACGACCTGCATGCCCGCTCGGACGTCGGACATCGGAAGCGTGACGACCCGGGTAACACCGCCGTCGGAGGAGACGATCAGGCCACAGTCCATCTCGGGGTTGTCGACGGCGGTCCAGTGGCCAAGGTATCGCACCTGGGTGTCGAGGTTCGTGGTCGAGTAGAAGCCTTCGGGGAACACGCCATCGGTGTCGGCCCCGACCAGCGTGATCTCACCCGGCTCGGTCAGGTTCACGCCACGGGTCTGTAGCCGCATCACCAGCCGTTGAAGGGAGTCCTCGTCGTCGTGCACAACCCTGATCCGGGCGTACGAGACGTCGTCGGCGTCGTGTCCCACGTCGATCTTCTCGATCACGTGGTCGCCGCCGTAGTCTCGTACGTCGTTGAGGACGCGCGACAAGATGCCCGTGTCCATCAGGTGTCCGCGGATCTCGACGGTTTCCCACGACTGCACCGGCTTCCTCCCTTCCTCCCCGCAGCCGCAATGGGCTCGCCGCGCTTGCCATGTTTACATGGCACACGCGGTGTCTACATGGCGAATCCGCCACGTAAACGGTGCATCTGCCATGCAAGGGTACGTGCGATCGGGCGCCGCGAGGTCGCAGACCATCGAGCGGTCCGTTCGCACCTCGGAGACGTTCGGACCCTAGATGACCGCGCCCTGGTCGGGATCCCGGTCGTCGTCGGGAGGATCCTTCATCCGGGCGACCAATGTGATGAACCCGGCAACGAAGCCGGCAACCGCGAGCAGCGACAGGAACTGCGGTAGCGCGATGCTGAACAAGACGGCGATGACGAGGAGCAGGGGTCCGCCGACGAGGCCGACCCAGGCGACCTGGTTGACGGGGTCGAGCTGCGGCAGCGGTGGCGGTGGCGGCGGGACGTAGTGGCCCTCGTCCAGGCGTCCGGTCGTCGGATCGGCCGGGTCGACGTCGCGCGATCGGGCGCCGGTATCGCCGGATCGGGCGCCCGCGTCGGCCACCGCGTCGGCCACCGGGTCGGCCACTGGGTCGGCCTCGCGCAGGTCTTCGTCTGCGGGCCAGCTCCGCTGGTCGGCACCGACAGGTTGGTCGAACTCGGCGACAATCCGCGCCCAGCTCAGGTCATCGTTCGTCTCGTCGACCAGGGCGCGGTCCCGGTCCCGGATCAGCTCCTTGACCTGGTCCGCGTGCGCGACGTCGACGTACAAACGTTCGCGCACGCCGGTGACGAACTCCGGGCCGCTCAGTCCGCTCATCGAGCTGGTGGCGACCGGTTCGGCGTACGCGGCGATCGCGCGTTCTCGCAGCTCGCCGAGCAGGCCGTCCGCGAGCCGGGGGTCGACGTCGGCTACCGGGGTGTAGCCGGCGGCGGTCAGACCGTTAGACCGCATGCGCCGTGTCCGTCGGAGCCGGGAGGCGGGCGGAGGTAGCGGACTCCACGAGGGTTCTCGGGGCGTCGTTGACGAGTGTCGGTACGGGCACGCACGGGCTCCTCGGTTCAGTGACGCTCTCGACGTTCATGGTCGCACGCCGCAAGGCGATTTTCGACCATGCCCGTGACGACCGCGGACCCGGGGTCGTCCTGTGCGCCACACTGGTCGAGGACACTAGGGTGATCGGCTGAGGAGGTCGGCGGTGTTCTACTGGGTGCTCAAGTGGGTGCTGCTGGGCCCGGTCATCAAACTGGTCTTCCGTCCGTACGCCAAGGGCACCGAGAACGTCCCCGAGAAGGGTGCGGCCATCCTGGCGAGCAACCACCTCTCGTACTCCGACTGGCTGTTCATGCCGCTCACGATCCCGCGGCGCGTGACGTTCGTCGCGAAAGCCGAGTACTTCACCGGAGGAGGCGTCAAGGGCTGGTTGCAGCGGTCGTTCTTCAAGGGGGCCGGTCAGGTCCCCATCGACCGTTCCGGTGGAAGGGCGGCGGAACGTGCGATCAGCACCGGTTTGCGGATCCTCGAGAGCGGCGAGCTGTTCGGGATCTACCCCGAAGGCACCCGCTCCCACGACGGAAGGCTCTACCGGGGCCGTACCGGGGTGGCCCGGATGGCGCTCGACGCCAAGGTCCCGGTGATCCCGGTCGCAGTGATCGGAACGAACGTGGTGGCGCCGCCCGGCAAGATCTACGGGACCCACACCCGCCCGTACGTCGTCTTCGGCAAGCCGCTCGACTTCTCGCGGTACGACGGGATGCAGGACGATCGGTACGTGCTGCGGTCGATCACCGACGAGATCATGTACGAGATCATGACGTTGTCCGGTCAGGAGTACGTGGACATCTACGCGTCGAAGGCCAAGGAGCTGGCAGCGAAGGACACCGACGAGACGAAGGGCATACCCGACCCGGGTCAGCCGGTCTGAAGCGACGCCAGAAAGCGGTCGACCCGGCGGGCGACGTCGACATGAACCTCCGCCGTCCGGACGGCATCCCCACCGATGCACAGCAGGTGGTCGGCGGCGGCCACCTCCATCGCCTCTGCTCGACGGGCGGCGGCGAGCGTCGCGCGGGCGCGGGCCGGATGCCACTGCGGGTCGTCGAGCCCACCCACCAACAACTGCGGCGCGGGGTTGCGCTCGATCGCCGCAACCGTCTCCTCCCGAGCGAAGAGCGGGGTGAACCAGATCGCGGGAACACCGCGGACGGCTGCCGTCTCGGCCGCGTGGGTGCCGAGAGACTTGGCCGCGATGAAGAACTCAGACGCGTCGGTCTCGGCGTCGAGCGCGTTCTGCACCTGGCCGTTGACCCATTCCGGCAGCTCTGCGCGCGTCAGGTCCGACGGGGGCTCCCACCAGATCGCCTGGACCGTCCAGCCGTGCTGGACGAGCGCCTGCCGAGCGAACTCCAGCAACGGCATCGTGACCAGGTAGCCGGCGCCGGGAACCAGTAGCGCAACCTTGCCGCTCGGTCCCGGAGCGGGGTCGAATCGACTGGGGACGCCGGGTGGTGCGGGGCTCACCTGCGCCACGATACGGACGACCTGTACCCGGCGCAGGTCGGCGGCGTCGTTCCCCATTAGGCTATCGAGCCGATCGGGGTCGGCCCCCGGTGTGCGGTCGGACGTTCGAGCAGGGAGGGAACGGACATGCGCGTGGGAGTCCTCACCGGCGGCGGCGACTGTCCTGGCCTCAACGCGGTGATCCGAGCCGTCGTACGCAAGGGCGTCGGCGAGTACGGTTTCGAGTTCGTCGGGTTCCGCGACGGGTGGCGTGGGCCGATCGACAACGTCACGATGAAGCTCGGTGTCGCGCAGGTCCGCGGCATCCTGCCTCGCGGGGGAACGATCCTCGGCTCGAGCCGGACGAATCCATTCAAGCTCGACGGGGCTGTCGAGGCGATCACGGACAACCTGAGGTCCGGCGGGATCGACGCGCTGGTCGCGGTCGGAGGTGAGGACACCCTTGGGGTCGCGACCCGGTTGTCCGACCTCGGGGTCAACGTCGTCGGAGTCCCCAAGACGATCGACAACGACCTGAATGCCACCGACTTCACGTTCGGCTTCGACACCGCCGTCAACATCGCGACCGAGGCGATCGATCGCCTGCACACCACGGCGGAGTCGCATCACCGGGTCCTGGTGGTCGAGGTGATGGGCCGCCACGCCGGGTGGATCGCACTGCACGCGGGCCTCGCCGGCGGAGCCAACATCATCTTGATACCCGAGGTGCCGTTCGACATCGAGAAGGTGTGTGTGCTGGTCGAGCACCGGTTCGAGACCCAGTACGCGCCGATCATCGTCGTGGCCGAAGGGGCCCTTCCAACCGAGGGCACGATGAGCGTCAAGGAAGGAGTCGTCGACGCGTTCGGTCACGTCCGCCTGCAGGGCATCGGCGAACGGCTCGCTGCCGAGATCGAGGGCCGGACGGGCAAGGAGTCCCGGACCGTCGTTCTCGGACACGTCCAGCGTGGGGGCACTCCGACCGCGTTCGACCGCTGGCTGGCCACCCGCTTCGGCCTACACGCCGTCACGGCGGTTCGCGACGGTGACTTCGGCACGATGGTCGCGCTGCGTGGCGCCGACATCGTCCGGGTGCCGCTGATCGAGGGCACCGGTGAGCTGAAGCTGGTCTCGCCGGCGGAGTACGCCGAGGCCGAGATCTTCTTCGGCTGACGCGCCATGACGCGCCTCGACCGTCCGACGCCGCCCTCGAGACTCGTCCGGGGTGGTCCCGACGCACGCTCTACCCTTGAGCCGTGAGCATCCCGTCCTTGGAGCAGCTTCGCGCGCTGCGTCCCACCCAGCAGCCGCGCTGGCCGGACCCGGTGGCCGTCGACCGCGCGGTTGCCGTGCTCCGTACGATGCCGCCGCTCGTCTTCGCCGGAGAGTGCGACGAGCTCAAGGCGAGCCTCGCGCAGGTGGCTGACGGCAAGGCGTTCCTGCTGCAAGGCGGAGACTGCGCCGAGACGTTCGCGGGGATGACCGCGGAGAACGTCCGGGCCAAGCTCCAGGTGCTTCTCCAGATGGCGGTCGTGCTCACCTACGCAGCATCCGTCCCGATCATCAAGCTCGGACGAATCGCCGGCCAGTATGCCAAACCCCGGTCGAACGACCTCGAGACCCGAGACGGCACGGTGCTGCCTGCTTACCGCGGTGACGCGGTCAACGGGTTCGCTTTCACCGCCGACGAACGCCGGCCGGATCCCGACCGGCTCGTCCGCGTGTACAACGCGTCCGCCGCGACCCTCAACCTCTGCCGCGCCTTCCTCCAAGGCGGATATGCCGACCTGCGGCAGATGCACGCCTGGAACACCGACTTCGTCCGCACCAGCCCCGTCGGTGCCAAGTACGAGCAGCTCGCGTCCGAGATCGATCGGGCGCTCGACTTCATCAAGGCGATCGATGCCGAGTCCGAGCAGCTGCACCGGGTGTCGTTCCACTCGAGCCATGAGGCGCTGATCCTCGAGTACGAGCAGGCGCTGACCCGGATCGACTCCCGCACCCAGCTTCCGTACAACGTCTCCGCGCACTTCCTCTGGATCGGCGAGCGGTCCCGACAGCTCGACGGCGCGCACGTCGCGCTGCTGTCGCAGGTGCAGAACCCGATCGGCGTGAAGCTCGGCCCGACCGCGACGGCAGACTATGCGGTTGCGCTCGCGCACAAGCTGAACCCGGACAATGAGGCCGGCCGGCTGACGTTCATCACCCGGATGGGTGCGGCCAGGATCCGCGACGTCCTTCCGGAGCTGATCGAGAAGGTGACGGCGTCCGGCATCCGGGTGGCCTGGGTTTCGGACCCCATGCACGGGAACACGTTCGAGACGCCCAACGGGTACAAGACCCGCCGCTTCGACGACGTCATCGACGAGGTGCGAGGGTTCTTCGAGGTGCACCAGGGCCTCGGTACCTGGCCAGGGGGACTGCATGTCGAGCTCACCGGCGGCGACGTGACCGAGTGTCTCGGCGGGGGAGAGGACATCGACGAGCTGGGACTCGAGTATCGCTACGAGTCGGTGTGTGACCCACGGCTGAACCGAACCCAGTCCCTCGAGCTGGCGTTCCTGGTCGCGGAGATGCTCCGCCACGGCCGGCGCCGCCAGAACACTCCATGAGCCGATCAGCCGACCGACCTGAGCCGACCGGCGTGCGACCGCTGTGATCGACCTGCGCAGCGACACCGTCACCCAGCCGACGCCCGGCATGCGGCGGGCGATGGCGGACGCCGGGGTTGGCGACGACGTCTACGCCGAGGACCCGACCGTGCTCGCGCTGGAGGAACGGGTGGCGGACCTGTTCGGGTTCGAGGGGGCCTTGTTCGTGGTCAGCGGATCACTGGCGAACCTGCTGGCAGTCCGGGGATATGTCGAACCCGGTACCGAGGTGCTCTGCGAGGCCCGTGCTCACATCGCGCGCGCCGAGATGGGTGCGCATGGTGCGTTGAGTGGCGTCACGATGCGTACCTGGCGTGACCCTCAGGGTTTCGTCGACCTCGACCAGCTGGCCGAGCTGCTGGCGCCGGATCTGGGGCCCTTTCTCGTCCGGACCACGTGCGTGTCCGTGGAGAACACGCACAACTTTGCCGGTGGCACCGTGCAGCCGACAGAACGGCTCGACGGCCTGCGCACGTTCGCCGAGAGCGCCCAGGTTGCCGTCCACCTGGACGGCGCTCGGATCTGGAACGCCCACGTCGCGACCGGACTCTCACTGCGGGCGCTCGCCTCGTGTGCGGACACGATGGGGGTGTGCCTGTCCAAGGGCCTCGGAGCTCCGATCGGATCACTGGTGCTTGGCGATCGTGACCGCATCGACGCAGCGCGGGTGTGGCGAAAGCGGCTCGGTGCCGGATGGCGGCAGGCCGGCGTGCTGGCTGCGGCAGGTCGTTTCGCGTTGGAGCACCACGTCGAACGGCTTGCGGACGACCACGCGAACGCCCAGCTGATCGCCGCCGCGCTCGACATCGACGCCCCACCGACGAACATTGTGGTGATTCCGACGTCGGACGCCGGCGACATGGTCGCGCGGAGTCGTGAGCAGGGTGTCCTGGTGTCGGCCGTCGGACCGGGCGTCGTACGAGCGGTTACCCACCTGGGCGTGTCGAAGGCGGACGCCGACCGAGCCGCTGCAATACTGCGCCAGGCCCGTTCGAGGTGAGCCGCTCTGCTCGCGCCGGTAGGGTCGCCGGATGGCTCTGGCGCACTACAAGGCGTTGTCCAGGACCGTCAAGAACCGGGTGCACCTCGACCTACCTGCGCGGTCCGTCGAGGAGTACGAGGCACTCCGTGCGGCCAGGGTGTCGGCGCCCGGCGAGTTCGGTTGGACGGTGATGGCCGACCCCGAGGGTAACGAGTTCTGTGTCTTCGAGACCTGAGACCGAGGCGCCGTCGGCTCAATGGGCGGCGGTGAATGGCAACAGACTGCGGGGGGAACCCCATCCGGTCGGCGCGTCGTAGCCCGGCTTGGCGGTACACAGGTAGTTCCCGCGACAGAACCCGTTGCTTCCCTTGACGACGTCGTGGAAGCGACCCGGGTGGCCGTACCAGGACGCCGGCCGGATGCCACCAGCGCCGCTGCGACCGATCATCCCGGCGACCAACGGCGACGACACGCTGGTGCCACCGATGACGAACCATCCCTTGTGCCCGTCGTAGCCGAACGAGTCGTAGACGGCGACGCCGGTGAGGTTGTCGCCGACCGCGGAGATGTCGGCGTAGGTCCGTCCAAGGCAGCTCGGATCGCTCTGCCAGGCGGGCTTGGCGAAGTAGGCCGAGCACCCGCTGCCTCCGTACCTCCAGGCGTCCTCGTGCCAGCCGCGCTGGTTCGGGGCCCGGTGCAAGGTGGTGCCGCCGACGGACACCACGTCGGGCGACGATGCGGGGAAGCTCGCCGGTCCGAAACCGCTGTCGCCGCTCGCAGCGACCGCCGTGACTCCCGGCGCCGCGTAGTGGGCGTTCTGGTTCTCGACGCCGTTGTGCTCGAAGATCCCGTACGAATGGTTGGTCACGTTCGCTCCCGCGGCGACGGCGGCATCCGTCGCCTTGCCCAGGTCCAGGTCGGTCGGGCTGTCGGCCTCGGACAGCACGATCCGGCAGTCCGGGCAGGCGGCTGAGATCATCTGGAGGTCGAGGGCCGCCTCGAGCGCCCAGCCCTGGTCCGTGGTGGGGTAGTGGCTCTGCTGGCCGCGCTGGTTGATCTGTCGGAAACAGCCTGCCGATCTGGTGCACCGCGGCAGGCCGAACTGTTCGCGGTAGCTGTTCAGGTCGGTGAGCGCCCGCGGGTCGTGGTACGCCACCACGACGGCGACGGTCTGGTTCGCGCTCGGGGTGCCGGTCAGCCCGTACGCCTGCTCGAGGTCGGGGGCGCCGTATCCACGGGGGTCGACGCCTTTGCCGAGCAAGCGGCCGGCGTACTGCTGGATGATCGCGAAGCACGTGTACGTGTTGATGCCCCTCGACGTACAGGCGCGCCGCCCGGCGACCCTTGGGAGAGCGGTCCGAGGCCGTGGCTTGGCGATCCGGGCCGTCCGCGGGACGCTCCCGATGCGGTATGCCCGGTTCGCCTGTTCGCTCACCGTCCTGCCGGCGGCGTCACGCCCCGTGACACGCAGCGAGATGTGGCTGCGGCCGTAGCGCGGGGCGGGGTTGACGTACGTCGCCCGGAACACGCGCGGTCCGAGCCGGGTGAGCTTGGCACCGGTCCAGGTCCGGCCGTGGTCCACCGAGAACGACAACCCGGCCCGCACCACTCGCCTGGACTGCGGCCCGAGGTTGTCGAACGACAACCGGTAGGCGACCCGTCCCGCCGCGACGACGCCGCTGAGGTTCGTCGGGGGCAGGTACGACGGGATGAGGATCGGGACGACGTAGCGCCCTGCGGCCGATTGGAACGTCCAGATGTCCTGGACCCGCGACGACAGCTGGGTACGCAGCCGGGTCGGCGTCGACGTCGCGGTGAGCGTGTACGCGCGCCGTTCGAGGGCCGCGTCGACGTGGGGCGCGATCAGGCCGTGGCCGGCCGCGATCTGTCGCCGACCGGCGACGAGCGACCAGGAGCCCATCGCGGCGGAGAACAGCTCGCCGAACATGCCGGTCCTCGCCGGACTGGCAAGCGGGAGGAAGCCGTCGATCTGGCTACCTCGGCGGCACAGCGCGCAGAACGGGCCGGTACTGGTGACGTCCGTCCCGCGCTCGATCCCCGGGCCGACGGGGTTGTGCATGAAGTCCAGCGGCGGCTTGGCCCCCGGCGTGAGCCGGGTCAGCGGAGCGAGGAGCAGCATCTCGCGCGGGGGTGTGAGCGGCAGGTCGAGCACACGCAGCCAGCGGACCTGTGGGTTTGCCTGCTCCCACACGGTGCGGCTCGACGGGACGTGGGACGCGTACAGCGAGAAGAACGAGAACGTCTCGCCGTCGGGGATGCCGTACGCCGCCCGGTAGGCCGTCATCGGTCGTCCTGTCGAGTAGGACCGCACCTGTTGGACCGCGAAGTCACGCGGCTGGTGCCGGTAGTACGTGCGCGCCGGAATGCCCTGAGCGAGGTCCTTGGTGTAGACCGCGATCCGCTGCGTCCCGCGCTCGAGCTGAAGCTGCCCCCCGACGGTCATCGAGAGGGCGCCCTTGCTGACCGCCGCGCTGTGCGGTTGCACCGCGGCCAGGAATCCGTCGTTGACGATGGTGAAGCTGCCGCCCTTCGCCGACACGCGGGTGACGGAGAGCGTCGGTTCGACCAGGTGGGCAGTGCCGACATGCTCGCGGGGGACGATGGTGGCGTCGGCAGCGGACAGCGCGGTGGTCGTGGGTCCGGAGACGGTGAACTCGGGGTTGCTGACGAGCCAGTCGAACCCGCTGGCGATGACGGAGTAGGTTCCTGCCGGCACCTGCACCTTGACCGAGCCGTGGAAGGCGCTGAGGCCGCTGTTGAAGAGCCGGCCGTCGTCGACGTTCTGGACCCAGACGTCTGCGTACCCAACCGGCCGGCCGGTGCGGCTGCTGACGTCGACCGTCAGCGGGTACAGGTGGTAGTCCGGCAACTCCAGCAGCGGCTTCGGCGCAGGCATCTGGACCCTGCTGACGTCGCGCCAGGCGGCGCCCGACAGACCGGCCGCGAGTTGCGCCGGCGCGTTCGCGTACGTCGCGGTCACTGCGATGGTCCCGCCGGTCGAGCGTTTCGCCGAGCTGCGGTCGACGGTGACGCCAGGAAGGTCGTGAGGCGTGACGCCCGGGCGGAAGACCACGTCGACGGCGACCCGGCGGTGGGCTGCCTCGGCCTGCGCGAGCCACGTCACGTTGAACAGTCCGAGGCCGAGCCGTTCGCGCGTGGTCAACGGCAGATCCGGGATGACGTACACCGCCGTGTTGCTGTGCATGGTCCGGACCGGCTTGCCGAACGACGGTGAGCCGGGCGTCATCGTCGCCGTCGTGGTGCCGTCACTCCAGCGGCTGACCCGTACCCGGTCGCCGGTGATGAGGGTGACGATCGTGTGCGCGACCGGGCGTACATCGGGATCTGCGGCCGGCCGGCGCCTCGCGGCCGTCGATGCGTTCGCGGCCGGCGTCTTGGATACCGCGTCCTTGGACGCTCGCGCGTCGGATACCGGCGCCGGACCCGCGTTCGCGGATGTGGACGGGTTACCGACGATCGTCGCGCCGACGACGGCGATCAAGGCAACGCCGACCACCCCGATCAGGGCCAATCGTCGCCCGGACAGCGCAACGGGTTTCCCCCTCATCGCCTCTCCTCACCCCGTGCGGCCAGTGGCGGCGCAACGTCGCCGACGCACGCGGTCCCCCGTCGGCCGTGTGACCGCTTCACGGGGACCGTAGCACCTCTGGTTGCGCGGACCTAGACGCCCGTCGTCGTCGATGCCGAAACCGTGACCAGCCGCCGGCAGGTGCCAGCGTCTCAGTACCTAGACGATGATGATCGTCACGACCGAACCCTTCGGAGCGTACGTGTCGGCGCCAGGGTTCTGCCCGACCACGAAGCCGAGGCCGAAGTCGACGTTGTTCTTCTGTACGTTGGGGACGAAACCGGCCGCGGCCAGGGCGTTCTTGGCCGCCTCCACTCCGAAGTGCATCACGTCGGGAACCTTCACCAGTGTCGGACCGAGTGACACGACGAGCACGACCCGGTCACCCTTGAACGCGGTGCCGGTGTCGGGAAGCTGCCGGATCACGTGGCCGGCGCGCACCGTCTCGCTGTGGCGCTCGCGGACCCGCACGACGAAGCCGGCCTCTCTCAACGCACTTCTCGCATCGGTCGCGTTCGTCCCGATGAAGTCCTGGACGGTGATCGGCTCGGGACCCGAGCTGACGACGAGTGTGACGGGCGTCCCCGGTTTCTGCGACGTACTCGGTCCGGGGTGAGCCGAGATCACCACGCCCTTGGCGACCGTGTCGCTCCACTGCGAAGTGACCGGGCCACGGTTCAGGTGGCTCGCGTCGATCGCCCGCTCGGCTGCGGCGAGGCGCTGGCCGACGACGCGTGGCACCGAGTGCCGCTCGGGACCCCGGGACACGACGGCGCGGACCGTTCCATCCGTGAGAACCCGGTCTCCAGGACCGGGGTCGGTCGAGATGACCGCACCGTCGGCCACGTCCTCGGAGTACGCCGTGCTCGCGATCCGGAACGAGAGACCCGCGTCCTCGACCTTCGCCCGGGCCGCCGTCTCACTCATCCCGACGACATTCGGGGCGTCGGTGTATCGCCCCACGCCGTAGTACCAGCCAGCGACCGCAGCGACGGCGGCGAGCAACAGAACGACCAGCAGGGCGACCAGTCCACGCCGGCCCCGTCGTTGCTCCCGTGCACGCATCCGTGCCACCGCGGGCGGGTCGCTGGCCGGGGCGAACGCGACCGGCGTGTGTTCCCGGAAGTCCGGGCCGGCGGCGGGGGTCTGCCGTGTCGGAGCCGCGGGCAGGTCGCTCAGCCCGACGACCATGGTCTGCTCGTCGCCGACGTTCTGGGCGGCAACAGGCGGCGCGCCGACGGACAGGTCTTCGGTCAGCTCGGCGTCGTCAACCACGCCGTTCTCGATGGCGTGCTGTACCCGGCGGAGCATCCGGAGGAGCACCCGGGCGTCGGTCGGTCGGGTGTTCGGGTCGCGCGCGGTCGCCCGGGCAACCAGGGCGTCGAGGTACGGCGAGATACCGGGTACGGAAGCGGACGGGACCGGCATGTCCTGGTGCACGTGCTTGTACGCCACCTGGACGGGAGCTTCCCCCTCGTACGGCTTGGTGCCCGTCAGCAGCTCGTACAGGACGACGCCGGCGGCGTACACGTCGGTGCGGGCGTCGGACCGGCCCTCGGTGACCAGTTCGGGCGCCATGTACGACACCGTCCCCATCAGCACACCGCTGGTCGCGGTCGCCGTGCTGGTCGAGCTGATCGCGCGGGCAAGACCGAAATCGGCCACCTTCACCCTGCCCTCGGGTGAGATCAGGACGTTCTCGGGCTTGATGTCTCGATGCACGATGTGCGCGTCGTGCGCGTCGGTCAACGCCAGCAGGATGTCGTCCATCACGCGAAGCGCCCGCTCGGGCGCGAGGGGAGCCTCGTTCCTGATCAGGTCGCGCAGGGTTTGCCCGGGGACATACTCCATCACCAGGAACAGGGTCGCGTCGTCGTCACCTTGGTCGTAGACCGCGACCACGTTGGGATGAGAGAGCCGGGCCGACGCGCGCGCCTCTCGGACGAACCGCTGGGCGAAGTCCTCGTCCTCGGAGAGGGCGTGGGGCATCACCTTGATGGCCACCTCACGGTCGAGCCGGATGTCAGTGCCCTCGTAGACCGTCGCCATCCCGCCGCGGGCGATCCGCTCGCCCACCCGGTAACGGCCCTCGAGCAGACGTCCGACGAGCGGGTCGGAGGTGGCGGATCGACTCACACGGCGAGTTTACGGAGCGCCGGTTGACGATCGGGGCTCTGACACTCGCCCACCACCGGCGTCTCCCTGGCGGCCGGCGTGGCAATCTGGGTCTGTGACGACGTACGACGAGACAACGATCAACGACCCGGCCGTCAGCTGGCTCACGTTCAGCGAGGTCGGTCAACAACTCGGGGTCAGCCCGAACCAGGTGCGCAACCTGATCCGGGAGCGCCAGCTGTTGGCGCTGCGAACGGACAACGCCCGCGAGCCGGTGGTCGCGGCCGATTTTCTGCTCTCGGGCGAGATCGTCAAGGGGCTACCAGGCACGCTGACGCTGCTCGCCGACGACGGCTTCACCGACGCAGAGGCGTTCGAGTGGTTGTTCACCGTCGACGCGTCCCTGCCGGGTCGGCCGATCGACGCGTTGCGCGAGGACCGCGGCACGGAGGTTCGCCGCCGCGCGCAGGCGCTGGGGTGAGGTCGAACCTCCACGCCGTAGCCCGACCCAGCGGTCGAAACAAGAAGAAGGAGCCGGAAATGAGCGGACTCGCCAGATTGCTGGCTCGCCACGTCGAGCCCGGGGTCTATCACTGGTCCTCCGCACAGTCGGAGCCGAACGTCCGGCACGCGGTCGAGCACGCCGGATGGCGCTGTGTCGTCCTCGACACCTGGGCGGTCGAGGACAAGGGAGGCGTGCTGCCGGCGTGCCAGCAGGCGTTCGGTCTTCCCGAGTCGCTCGGACACGGCTTCGACGCGCTCGGGGACGCGTTGACCGACGTCCGGCCGGTGGGCGACGAGACCGGCGTCTTGGTCTTGTGGCTCGGATGGAGCCCGTTCGCGCGGACTGACCGGGTTGCTTTCGATGTCGCCGTCGACGTGTTCGCGGCCAGGGTCGACGGAGATCGCGACGGCGGGTTCGCGGTGCTGCTCCAAGGACCCGGTCCGACCGACCTCGAGGTCCCCGAGCTCGATCCGCACTAGCAGCCTCCTGGATATCCTCGGGGACGAGTTCACCGGATGCGACTGATGTCATCTATTGCGTCGACGCTACCTCCACCACACGGGCCAGTCGCGGGACTTGGAACCCGACGGGCGCAAGCACCCGAAGGAGGACAAGGTCATGGACTGCTGCGGCGCCGACCGGCTTCTGCACTCAGGTAGCCAGCGAGTCCTAGGATCGCCAAACCATCAAAGGCGTGCAAGCCTCCAAAGAACGGGGTGTCCTCGCCTGCGCCCGCAAGTATTGACTGGATCAACACCGACAGCAGTGCAAGGACGACCGAGAGGATGATCGTCCGACCGCTTGCGCGCGCGACTGCCGCCAGGACGAGCAGGATGATTGCTGCTGCACCCATGGCAAACCCGAGCACGCGATGCGCGTCGAAGCTTGTCGCGTCCGCAAGCTTCTGTCCGTTGATGTCGAACGCTCCGAATCCGGCGAGAAAGATCTGCACAACGCCTGCGATCAAGAACAGCCGAAGTCCCCACATGAACGCTCGGTCGACTCGGGCCCGGGCGCCAGTCAAGGAAACATCTGTCACGGAGCGATCATACGAGTCACCGCGGCTCCACGGACATGGTGCGCGCATTGCATAGGATTCCCGTGCCTAGCCGCAAAGCGTCTGACAGATGCTGGGGGGTGCGCGGACCAGCGTTACCCATCAGGATCAGTGGGCTGTGACTACGCAATCCGGTTCGTAATTCGGTCGGCGAGGGCAAGCAACGCCTCCCGTGCGTCGTCGTCGCGCAGCGGTGCGCCCGACAGGCTGGCGAGGGCTGCCTGGGTCAGCTGGCTGATGACGGTCTCGACGGCATCGACTGCGCCGGTTTCCCGCAGTACCTGCTGCGTGTCCGCGAGTCCGGTGGCGTCGAGGTCGCGGTTGCCGATCGACTTGTCGAGGACCGCGCGCTGCTTGCCGTCGGCGCCGTCGTAGGCCCTGGCGAGGAGCAGCGTGCGCTTGCCGTCGCGGATGTCGTCGCCGGCCGGTTTACCAGTCCGCGCCGCGTCGCCGAAGACGCCGAGCAGGTCGTCGCGCAGCTGGAACGCCTCGCCGAGTGGGACGCCGTACGCCGACAGCGCCGACAGCAGCTCCGGCGACGCCTTCGCCAGCGCGGCACCAAATTGCAACGGGCGCTCGACGGTGTACTTCGCGGACTTGTAGCGGACGACCTGCATCGCTCGCGCCGCTCCGACCGTCGGCTCCGTCTGGGCCAGCACGTCGAGGTACTGCCCGGCGACCAGCTCGGTACGAAGCCGGTCGAAGCAGTCGCGCGCCGGGGCGAGGCGCTTGGGCCTGAACCCGCTGACACTCAGCAGCTCGTCGGACCAGCAGAGCAACAGGTCGCCGAGCAGGATCGCTCCGCTCGCGCCGAATCGCGCGACGGCCGCCTTGGAGGTGGTGTCGGCCGGCAGCAGCCGGAACGCCCGGTGCGCGGCGTCGCGGCCGCGGCGGGTCGCCGAGTCGTCCATCACGTCGTCGTGCACGAGCGCGCTCGCGTGCACGAGCTCGACGGCGGCGGCAGCGGCGAGCACGGGTGCCGACGGCCGACCCTTCCGATCGCTGCCACCCTCATCGAAGTCGATTCGGTCTCCACCGGCCGCCCGCCAGCCCCAGTAGGTGAAACAGGCGCGTAACCGCTTGCCCCCGGTGACGGCGGTACGCGCGGCGTCGACGAGGCCGACGAGGTCGTGGCTGATCGACGCCAACTTCACCGCCTGGTCCGCGACGAACGCGTCCAACGTCGCTTGGACCGCAGAGCGAAATGGATCGGGAAGGGGATCCAGCGCGACGCCGTCCGAACCGGCGCCGGTATCGGCCGCACTCACCCGGTCGACACTACCGACCGCTCCGCGAGCCGATCCGGCCGGACGGTCGCCCGGTCCGTAGCCTTTCAGGCATGACGGACGCGCGCCTACCCCCCGGACCGGCGTGGCACGTGGACGTCCGGGAGCTGCTGGCGAGGGGGGAGCGGTCGTTCTCGTTCGAGTTCTTCCCACCGAAGGACGACGAGGGAGAGCGCCGCCTGTGGTCGGCAATCCGCGAGCTCGAGCCGTTGCGCCCGACGTTCGTCTCGGTGACATACGGCGCGGGTGGCAGCACCCGGGACCGGACGATCCACATCACCGACGGCGTCGCCGCCGACACGACCCTCACTCCGGTCGCGCACCTGACCTGTGTCGGGCATTCACGTGCCGAGCTCCGCTCGGTGATCGGCCACTATGCAGCCGTTGACGTGCACAACATGCTCGCGTTGCGCGGTGACCCGCCCGGCGGCCCGGGTGCACCGTGGGTCCAGGCGGAGGGCGGTCTGCGCTACGCGAGCGAGCTGGTCGCCCTCGTCAAGGAGCTCGGCGACTTCAGCGTCGGGGTCGCGGCCTTCCCGGAGGGGCACCGCCAGGCCGCCTCGCTTGACGACGATGCACGGGTGCTCGCCGCGAAGGCGCATTCCGGTGCCGACTTCGCGATCACCGAGCTGTTCTTCCGGGTCGTCGACTACCTCGCGCTCGTCGATCGGGCGGATCGCGCCGGCGCAGACCTGCCGATCATCCCCGGGATCATGCCGATCACGAACCTGCGGCAGATCCAGCGGTTCGCGGAGCTCTCCGGCCGGAGCGTGCCTCCGGAGGTCGTCGCCAGGTTCGACGGCGTGACCGAGCCTGGCGACGTCCGCCGGATCGGGGTCGAGATCGCGCTCGAGATGTGCGAACGGCTGCTCGCCGAAGGAGCACCGGGCCTGCACTTCTACACGCTCAACCGCTCACGGGCCACCCGCGACATCTTCGCGGGACTCGCGGTCAGACCATCGTCGACCGGACCGTAAAGCTGACCCGGTCGGCGATGTCCACCCGGCTGGAAGGTCAACGGCTGACGAAGCGAGCGCTATCCGGCTCGAACCCTCAGCCATTGACAGCGACCGCACCCCGGAAGGCGCCGTGGGTGACTCGATGCATCAACGGCTGACGAAGCGAGCGCTATCCGGCTCGAACCTTCAGCCATTGACAGGGACCCCACCCAGAGGGTGTCGTCACCCGCTGACGTCCGGTGCCATCTCGAGATGGCCGAAGGCGGTGCACCAGCGGTCGTCGGCCAGTGCCAGCATGTCGATCGCGATCTCCGCGCAGCGGCCGCCCGCGAGGTCGAGTCCGGCGGGGGACGCGAAGCGGACGAACGTCCCCATCGCGGACGGACCACGCAGGATCTCCCCGGCCAGGTCGTCGCCGTCGTGGGCGACCCGCAGCCGGCCGTGCTCGTATGCGACCGGGAGCGACTCGTTCGTGTCGGCTCGGACATGCGTCGAGATGCCCATCGCGTCGAAGAACCGCAAGTCGTCGAGCGCAGCGACCGCGACCTCCTCGTAGCCGGCGGCCGTTATCTGGGCCTCCCGGCCCGCCATCAGGTTGAGCTGGAGCAGCTCCATCTGGAGCTCCGGGGCGCCCCGGGCGAACCGGCTCAGCCCGCCGCTGAACCGGGGGTTGAGCTCGGTCGGGCGGAACCCCGAAGCGGTCATCACGCCGTCGATCGCGAAGCCGCCCCGGTACCGCTTCGTCTGGTCGAGGTGCCGTCCGACCCGGCGGGCGGCGTCCCGCATCCGGTCCCGCTCGGCGTCGGGAGGGTCCCAGAGGGTCCCCATGCCGCCGTAGAAGAACGTCCCGTCGGCCGGCCGGCGCAGGATGCCGAGCTCCAGCGGCCGGAAGACGGCGACGCCGTCGTCCATCACGATGCCGTGGATGCTGCACGGCACCCCTTCCAGGAACGGCATCACCCGGACGCGGTCGCAGCGGGCGGTGAAGAACGCCGCCGCCTCGACGGCGTGCGCGTCGGTACGGATCCAGCGGACGTAGTCCCCGCCACCGTTGACGCCGTCACGGGTGTCACCCGACCAGACGACGCTGTCCGCGCCGGCTCCGGTCCGGACCCGTTCCGAGGCGCGTTGCAGATCCTCGTACGCCGCCGCCGTCACCGCGGCGACCGCGCGTTCGACACCGACGGCGTCCCACAGCGCATCGGCCGCGAGCTTGTCCTCCATCGCCGCCTGGGCACGGGTACGCCCGCCGATCACCCGGCGTCCCAGGATCGGCTCATTGTGGTTGACCGGCGACACCCACCAAAGCGCCTCGCGGTTCGGGTCGCGTCGCTCGACCAGGTCGACGACCTCTGGCGGGAGCACCGGCCCTGCCATCTGCAGCCGGACGTCCTCGGTCATCGATGACGCCTCCTCGGCGGGTAGCAGCACGATGTCTGCGTCGGACTCGTCCGGAAGAGGGCCGGTCCCCGTTCCCCGCGCGATCAGCAGGGGCCGCCGGGCGCCCCAGCGCTCAAGGTCGGCAACCTTTCGCGTCATCGCAGCCAACACCTCGAACGCAACGATCACCGTCTTGTCCTTGACCAGGCCGGCGAGGTACGTCTCCCACCCGTCGCGTTCGACCGACTCGGCCGCGTTACCGGTCTCAGGCATGAGTTGGTCGACCTCGTGACTGCCAGCGACGGAACCCGCGGCGGACGAGGCGGAACAACACGATCACGAGGCTGACGCCGATCCCGAGCAGGACCAGCGCGAGGATCGCAGCGAGCCATGGGTGGTAGAGGGCGAGGACGACGACGGCGACCACGGCCACGTCCTCGGCGAGAGAGACGGTGATGTTCGTGACCGGTTCGGGCGACGCGTTGACGGCGAGGCGCAGCCCCGCCTTGACCAGGTGTGCTGTCAGTGCGCTGCCACCGCCGAGGGCGCCGTACGCCGCCTGGTCGAGCGAGCCGGCCTGCCCGGCGATCAGGTAGCCGACCATGACGCCGAGGGTGGGGCGGACCACCGTCGAGACGGTGTCCCACATCGTGTCGACGTAGGGGATCTTGTCGGTGACGAACTCGACGGCGAACATCGCTCCCGCCAAGGCGAGCACCGACGACCCCTGCAGTGTGTCAGGCACTGCCGAGAACCCACCGAACCGGCCGAGGACCCCGAGCATGACGATGACCGCGTAGGCGTTCACGCCGCTCGCCAGGCCCGTCGACAGCACCAGCGGCAGCAGGTTCACCGCGCCACCCTAGGTCATTCCTGCGGCGCCATTGCCGATCTGTCCCGGTTGTGGTTGCCTGAGACGTCGCGTGCGAAGCCAGTCCGGCGGTTTTCGAGGAGGCCATGATGCGAGGTTCCCGTTCGATCAGACTGCATGCCGGGGCTGTCGGCCTGTTCGCCGGGTCGCTCATGCTCTCCGCCTTCGCCATCGCCGGGCCGGCGGGGTCCGCGTCGACAAGCGGATCTGACTGCCTGCGGGCGATCGGGTCGGGGTCTGCCGCCGGTGCGCGGGATCGCGCCTTCACGGCGGCCGCCCGCACGTACGCGGTGCCCAAGGACCTGCTCGTCGCCGTCTCCTACATGGAGTCGCGTTGGGACAACCACGGATCCAGCCCGAGCACGTCCGGAGGATACGGTCCGCTCCACCTGACGGACGTCACGGGCGACGGCAGCAGCAACGCCAAGGGTGACGGTGCGACGATCCGCACGCAGGCTCCGGCGTCACTGCACACGCTGCAGCTCGCGTCCCGGTTGACTGGCCTGAACCGGGGTCGGCTGGTCAGTGACCCAGCCGCCAACATCTGCGGGGGAGCCGCCGTGCTCGCGTCGTACCAGCGCGACCACCACGGCACGCTTGGCGCCAGCAGTCCGGTGAGTGCGTGGACCGGGTCCGTCGGCGCCTACAGCGGCACCGCCGGCCGCGAGTCGGACGTGTTCGTCAGCCAGGTGTACCGCGTGCTGACGAGCGGTGCGCAACGCACGACGAACGACGGCCAGCAGATGCGACTGGCGGCCCACCCGAGCGCCGCGCCGCTCGCCACGCCGAGCACGGCAGCGACCGTCGCGCCGGACTGCCCGCCCTCGCTCGGCTGCGAATGGATCCCAGCGCCGTACAAGTGGTACGGCAAGCCCGACCCCGGCGCGTACGGAAACCATGACCTCGCGAACCGGCCCAAGAACCTCGGGATCGACTACATCGTCATCCACGACACCGAGGCGACGTACGACACGACGATCGGGCTGGTCCAGGACCCGACGTACGTCTCCTGGCACTACACGATCCGCTCGAACGACGGGCATGTGGCCGAGCACGTCCGCCCGAAGAACGTCGCCTGGCATGCCGGCAACTGGTACGTCAACATGCACTCGATCGGAATCGAGCACGAGGGCTTCGCCGCCGACGGGTCGACTTGGTACACGGAGTCGATGTACGAGAGCTCGGCGACGCTGGTTCGCTACCTCACGCACCGGTTCCACATCCCCGTCAACCGCTCGCACATCATCGGCCACGACCAGGTCCCCGGGATCACACCGGCGTACGTCGCCGGCATGCACTGGGACCCCGGGCCGTTCTGGGACTGGCAGCACTACTTCGACCTGCTCGGCAAGCCGATCGGCGGCCACCGCCATGCTGTCCGTCGCGACGTCGGCACGTTCACGGTCGTCCCCGGCTTCCAGGGCAACATCCAGCCGGTCACCGGCTGCGACGCGAGCGGATCCGGCAACCCGTGCCCCGCTCAGCCGACGAACTTCGTCTATGTCCACACGGCACCCGATGCCGCGTCGCCGCTGGTCACCGACATCGGCCTGCACCCCGACGGCAGCCCGTCGACCACCGACGTCTCGGACATCGGCGCGCGGCTGGCGGCCGGTCAGCAGGTGGTGACGACCGGACGTTCCGGCGACTGGGTGAGCCTGTGGTACCTCGGGCAGCCCGGCTGGGTCTACTCGCCGCGGTCCCACCCCGTGCTGGTCCCGGCCCGCGTCCACACGGTGACCGTCAAGCGCGGTCTCGCCTCGGCGCCCGTCTACGGTCGCGCCTACCCGGAGAAGTCGGCGTACCCGAAGCAGGTCCCGTACCAGACGGTCACGCCGCTGCAGTACTCGATCCTCGACGGACAGTCGTACGTGCTGGCCGACCGGCACGTGCCGACCGACTACTACTACGCGACAACGTTCACCGACGGGCCGTACCAGCGCACCGACATCAGGGGCCACGATCGTTACTACGAGATCTACTTCGGTCACCGGGTCGCGTTCGTCCGGGCTGCGAACGTCCGGATCCATTAGTACCGCGTCAACCAACATTCGCCCTGTTGCGCGACGACGGAGCGGCGATCTGCGGCGTTGCCGTCGTCGCTGATAGACATCGCTATGAGACTCCTCCGGCGCCTTGCAGCTCATCCACTCCGGCGCCGCTCACGACGGACAACGTTGGCTGACGCGGCACTAGTACCGCCTCAGGTGACGGTGATGGGGGTCGCGCCGGTCACGGTCACCAGCTCGTCGTACGACGTGCTGAAGACCGCGTGCGGATGACCGGCCGCGGCCCAGATCACGTCGTAGCGTTCGAGGTCACGGTCGACGTACGTCGGCACCGGTGCCGGATGGCCGACCGGCGCGACGCCGCCGATCGCCTGCCCCGTATGCCGTCGGACAAAGTCGGGGTCGGCCCGGCCGAGCCGCGCCACGCCGAGCGTCGCGGCGACCAGTGACGTGTCCACCCGGTGCGCGCCGGATGTCAGGATCAGGACCGGGGCACCGTCCGCGTCGAACAGCAGGGAGTTGGCGATCGCGCCGACCGTGCAGCCGAGCCCGGCCGCGGCCTCGGCAGCGGTTCGGGCGGAGTCCGGGAGCACCCGCACCTCGCCGCGGGCCTCGCGCGCGTGCAGCACGTCGGTGACGTTGCGGATCTGCGGATGGGTGGCGTCGACCATGGAACATTGACCCGCCGAATGTCGACCTAGTCGCCGGTCTGGCCGTCGATGCGCTCCCGGATCAGGTCGGCGTGCCCGTTGTGGCGGGCGTACTCCTCGATCATGTGGACGTAGATCCAGCGCAGGGAGATCGGTTGTCCGCTGCGCCGGGAGGGCTTGGTGTCGTCAAGGCTTCGGCCCTCGGCTGCCGCGTCGGCCGCGCCGACCTCCCGCTGGAACGCCGCCTTGGCTTCGGCGAATGTGGCGCCTTCGAGATCCTCGAAGTCGGCGTCCTGCCAGTCCGACCTGCTGTAGACCCAGCCCGATGTGCCGTCCGCGCCGCGGTCGAAGCTGACGTCGTCCCACCCGTCCCGGAACCATCCCTGCTCGACCTCGGTCATGTGGCGGAGCAGGCCGAGCAGCGTCAGCTTGGACGGCTCGGTGGACGGCGTCTTGAGCTGCTCGTCGGTGAGGCCTTCGCACTTCCACAGCAGGGTTCCGCGATGGAAGTCCAACCAGGACTGGTACATCGTGCGCTCGTCGGCGACGAACGGCGGAAAGGCGCGGAAGCCGAGTTCTTCTGGTGACGTCATGCGATCGAGACTACTCATCGACTCCTTCGCTGCTGCAGTTGCGGGGATCGTGGATAGGGGAGAGGCTTCGACCAACATCCCTCGATCGAAGAAGGAGCCCCGCCATGACTGAATCCATCGACCGCCCGCTCGGTGACGACGACATCGAGACGACCGGTACGACCGGCGGCTCCCCGCTGCCCGGTGGCGACGCTGACGGCACCGACGCCGACGGCACCGACGCCGACGGCACCGACGGGACCGACGGGACCGACGGAACGGACGGCGCGGACAGCACCGACACGGACGGGACGGACTCCGACTCGACCGAAGGCCACGGCTCGAGCAACCCCGGCCCGAGCTCGACGGCTCCCGACGGCGCGGACAGCACCGACGCGGACGGGACGGACTCCGACTCGACCGAAGGCCACGGCTCGAGCAACCCCGGCCCGAGCTCGACGGCTCCCGACTCCGACGGTACGGATTCGTTGAGCGCGTGAGCCCGGACGGCGTCCTCGCTCGCTGCGTCGGTGACGAGTCGGAGTTCCTCGACGAGTACTGGGGCCGCCGCCCGCTGCTGCGTTCCGGACAGGATCCGGGTGCGTTCGCCGACCTGCTCACGCTGGCCGACGTCGACGACTTGGTGACGTCGGCCGGCCTCCGGGTTCCCGAGCTCCGGCTCGTCAAGGACGGAACGTCGATGCCGCCGTCGTCGTACACGACGACGGCGCAGATCTCGGGAGTACCCATCAGCGGCCTCGCGGACTCGCGCCGCGTGCTGGCCGCGATCGAGGATGGCGCAACGCTTGTCCTGCAAGGGATGCACCGCTATCGGGGCTCGCTGCGCCGGCTGTGCCGTGGTCTGGAGCTGCGGCTGGGATGCCGGTGCCAGGTGAACGCGTACTTCACCCCACCGGATGCACGCGGGCTGGCGCTGCACTCCGACACGCACGACGTCTTCGTGCTCCAATGCTTCGGTCGCAAGCGGTGGGAGATCCACGCTCCGGACGAGGTTTGGGACATCGTGCTCGAGCCGGGCGACGCCCTGTACATGCCCGTCGGGACGCCGCATGCGGCGACGGCACAAGACGAGTTGTCCGGACACCTCACCGTCGGACTCGTCGCGGATCCGGTCCGCGGTACCCTCGTCGGCCTGGTCGAGGAGGTCCTGGCGGATCCGGCGTTCGACACCAGACTCCCGCCCGGCTGGCACGAGCATCCCGACCGGTTGGCCACCATGCTCTCGAACCAGCTGTCCGATCTCGCGGACCGGCTCGTCAAGGTCGACGCGACCGCGGTCGCCGAGCGGCGCGTCGAGCGGTTCATGACCCGGCGTCCGTCCTCGCTGGCCGGGGCACTGGTCGACCGGACCCGGCTGGTGGGGCTGACCGGTTCCTCGGTCGTACGTCGCCGTGCCGACGCGGTCTGCTTCCTGCGGTCCGACGGAACCATTCTGACCGGGTGGCTGGGCGACCGGATGCTGCGGATGCCGGCGTGGCTGGAGCCGATGGTCGCCTTCGTCGCGACCGGCGACGACCGCGTGGTGGCGGACATCCCCGGGCTCGACCCGGACGGACGTCTCGTCCTCGTCCGCCGGCTCGTACGGGAGGGGTTGCTCGAGGTCGTCGGGTGATGGCGACGTCGGGGTCGGACGTGGACGGCCTGCGGTGCGCGACCCGATCGCGGCACCTCGAGGAGGCACTGACGGCGACGGCGTCGACGGTGCGGACGTGGGTCCTGCTCGAACAACCCGGAAGCTGGCCGTACCGCGCGCTCGAGACCCGAGGGCTCCCGCCCGGGATCGGCAGAGATCTCGCCGCGAAGGCCAACCGCGCGGGCGTCCGGCTGGTGCTCGTCCGCCGGCCCGGTCGGTCCGCGCCGGCGGCGTCGCGATCGGTGTTCGTAGCCCACGCCCGAGAGATCAATCCATGGCTTGCGACGACGGTCGTTGCGGAGCCGCAGGACGTCCTCGACCTCGACTTCGACGCGTTCGCACAGGGGAGCACCACCGGACTCGACCCGGTCGAGAGCCCGCTCTTCACGATCTGCACCCATGGCGCCCACGACGTGTGCTGCGCAACCCGCGGGCGGCGGGTCGCCGCGGCGGTCGCGGCGGCGTTCCCGACCCAGACCTGGGAGATCTCGCACATCGGCGGAGACCGGTTCGCCGCCAACCTGCTGGCGCTCCCGCTCGGGGCATACTTCGGCCGGGTGCCGGCCGAGCACGGTGCCGACGTCGCCGCCGCCGTCGGCACCGGCCGGCTTGCGTTGCGCTACTTCCGCGGTCGCGCCTGTCACCCGCCACCCGTGCAGGCCGCCGACTGGTTCGCCCGTGACCGGTTCGGCCTCGAGCTGGTCGACGAGCTGAGCTGGTCCGGCACCCGTCCGGACGGTGACGTGACGGTCGTCGCCTTTCGGCGTGGTGACAACGTGGCCGTCGAGGTCCGGCTGCGCGTCGGACGTGCCGCGAGGCCACGCCGACTCAGCTGCCACGTCGAGCACGAAGAGCGCCCGCCCGTGTACGACCTGCTCGAGGTCAGCTCCAGGGGCCGTACACCGTTGCCCACAAGGTCGACGTCGACGTGAGCAGCCAGAGCTGTCGGGCGTCCTCGATGTAGAAGTTGACACAGCCGTGGCTGTGCTCGACGAACGGGTCCGTCAGGTAGACCGAGCCGTGGAAGGCGATGCCACCGTCGAAGTACTGCGCGTACGGCATCGGGCTGTGGTACGTGTACGAGTAGCCGTACCGCTGGCGCAGGTATACCCGATGCGTACCGAGCCGGGTCTGCGTCGTGTAGTCGCCCCCGCGGACGAGCCACGAGTTCCACAGCAGGCCGCCACGCCACAGGGTCACCTGGTGCATTGAGCGGTCGTAGCACGCATGCCAACCCGGCGTCCGGCAGAACGCCGGCACCCGACCCTTGTGCCGGACGGTCCGGAAGATCAGCTTCGCCCAGGTCCGGTGTGTCGCCACACCGGTCGCCGGCAGGTGGTACTTGCGCTGGAACCGTTTGACGGCCTGCTCGGTCCACAGGCCGAAATGACCGGTGACCGGACCGCCGAACACGTGCGCCCAGCGCAGCCGGTACTGGAGCTCGCGGACGTGCTGGATGTCGTACACACCGTTGTCCTGCGCACCGATCCGGGCCGCCTCCCGGGCGAAGCGCGCTCGCGGACCCCACGCCGAAGCCTGAGCAGCCAGCTGCACCGCCACCTTGGTCGTGGGTTTGTCGGCGCGGACGGGCGCGACGGAAGCCGTTGCCACCGACGCCGCGCCGCCGAGGACGGCGGTGGCGAGGGTCAGCGCCACCGTTGTGGCCGCGAGCTTTCGGGTCATGTCGCACCTCCAGGGATCAGTCTCATCCACAGGTACGCAAAAGTACGTGATTTGGTTGGCTTGACTTTCGATCGATCCTGACCGTGCATAGAATACGAGTGACGTACCCGACACCCTCGTCGGCTGGAGGCTACCCGTGCCGCTCTCAGAAGAAGAGCAACGACTGCTGGAGCAGATGGAAGAGGCCCTTGCGGCGGAGGACCCCAAGTTCGCCTCGGCGCTTCAGGGCGCGGCGACCCGTGCACACTGCAAGCGGATGGCGGTCGTGGGAACGGTCGGTTTCATCGGGGGAATGGCGTTGCTGCTCTGGGGAGTCATGATTCCGCTCACCGTCGTGAGCGTCGCCGGTTTCCTGGTGATGCTGACGTGCTCCTGGCTGGCGGTCACGAACTTCCGGCGGCTGATGACCCATGACCTCCCGGACAACGTCACGCCGCTCAAGGGCAGCGGAGCTCGTCGGACCGCCGCCCCATCGGGTTTCATGCACCGGATGGAAGACCGCTGGCGTCGCCGCCGCGACGGCCACTAGACCTTCCCGTCACCCCTCGGCGCGTTCGGCGTCGCCGCCGGTCCATCCGCGGGTCCGTGGCCAGAGCCTGGGCGGCCAGATCTTGTCGAACAGCGACCGCGGCACCAGGTACGCCAGCAGCCGCTGGCTGCGTTCCTGGGCGTGGACCAGCGCGGTCGTGACGACCCGGACGTCCTCGACCGGGGCTGCGCCCGGCAGCGGAGTCCGTGCGTAGCGGGAGCGTTCGACGCTGATCGCCAGCCGGTCGAGCGCCGCGGTGCCGTCGGGGTCTCCCTTCAGCATCGGGGCGACCTGGCGCCGTCGGGCGCGGGGGGTGAGGGATCCCGGCCACGGCAGCCGCAGATCGCGGACCTGGTCGCGCAGCTCTGCCCACGCCGACTCGGCCTCACCCGGTTCACCGGCAGCTCGGGCCAGCCGGGTCCTGCGCAGGCCGAGCCGGAGCAGCGCAGGCGTGAACGTCACAGCGACGGCGCCGAGCGCCAGCAGCCACCACCCGGACGGGGCACTACCCCCTGGACCGCCACCGGTTCCGCCCGGGCTCCCGTCCGTTGGCAAGCTGTTGGTGGACAAGCTCCCGCGTCCGGTGACCGTCGGAGTGTTCGAGCTCGGCGTCGTCGACGGGTCGCGACCGCCCGCGTACTTCGGCGGCTGGGCGATGAACGGTGTCGGTTCGAAGAGGACCCAACCGGCGCCTTCGAAATAGAGCTCGGGCCACGAATGCATCTCCCAAGACGTGAACGTGTAGCTGTCGCCGTGGTGCGAGTACGGCGACAGGAACCCGATCGCGACGCGCGACGGTATACCAGCGGCGCGTGCCAGGTAGGCCATCGCGGCCGCGTACTGCTGGCAGTAGCCGCGACCCTGACGTAGGAAGTTGACCAGTGCCTGGTAGCCGTTGCCGCCCGGTACGTTCTCGTCGTAGCGGAACTGCGCCGGATCGCGCAGGTAGCGCTGGATTGCGATCGCCTTGTCGTAGTCGTTCGTGTCGCCCTGGGTGATGGTGTGGCTGAGGTCGGTCACCATGGTCGGCAGGTTCGCGGGGACGGTCCCGAACTTGCCCTGGATCGTCTGCGGCGGTGGCGGCGCTGCCCGGAGCTGGGTCGCGGTCGGCTCGACGGTCGCTGCGTGCACGTCGTACGGCGCGATCGACCCGACCGACGCGAACGACTGGACGGTCTGGCGTTCGGGGTCGTACCTCCAGAGGCTGTTCTCGACCGACAGGGTCTTGATGTTGTAGGGAACGGGAAGCCATGACGTCCCGAGTGCAGGGTTGACCGAGAACGTCTCCGTGAACGCGGTCTGCTTGATGTCGGCTCCGAGTCCGGGCGGCGGGGTGAACCGTCCGATCGTGCCGAACGTCAGCACGCTCTTGGGGTCGGTGGGGAACCAGCCGTCCGGCGACGGTTGGTCCACGACAGCGAGCCGGACATAGCTCGGTTCGATCTTGTCCTTCGTCGTGACCGTGAGCAGCGTCTGCCGCGTGTTGCGGTGCAGGTTCTGAGCGAGCCCCACCATCGGGTCCTGGAACGTCAGGCCGCCGCCGACGGTCCCCGTGCCCGGCCCGGTGCCGTTGCCCGAGCCGAAGAACGCGCCGGAGACGTCCGGCACGAGCCATGGAACGACGACGGCCAACCCGAGAGCGACCACCGAGATCCGTCGACCCAGCCAGGTGAGAGCCGACGTGTCGATGGTGGACTCGGCCAGCGGGGTGTGCGGTGAGCGCGGAATCACCCGCCCCCAGAAGCTGACCCGTTCGCGTTCGTCGGCCATCAGCAACGTCGTGTACCCGATGGCGGAGATGACGAAGTACGGCCACGCGATACCACGGTCCACGGTTGCCACCGGAACCGCGTACATCGCGAGCAGCGGAACGCCCGCCCAGGGGACGCGGCGCAGGGCCGCGACAATGACGTCGACCATGATCGCGAGCAGGCCGATCGCGATCACGAGCATCAACCTGAGGCCGGGGTCGTCCGGCGCCGGCGCGGTGTACGTCTGCGCCGTGACGTCACCGGAGTGCAGGAGGTCACGCAGGTGATGGAGCACCCTGCCGTTGACCAGCAACCCCCAGCCGGCCTGGTGCCCCGCGAAAACGACGACGATCCACTCCGCGAAGACGACCGCCTGCGCGAGGACCACGATCGCCGGGTTGGCCCGAAGTGCTCGCAACCCGATCCCTGTCAACGTGACGAGAGCCGCCCCGAACACGCCGATCGCGAGGAAGCCCTTGCGCTCGATCGTCGGGAACAACGGAAGGGACCCCAGCACGGTCGCGCCCCAACCGAACACCGACGCGCGCAGGCTGCCGGAGAACCAGGCTCGGCGGGGGCTCGGGGTCGTGCTCATGCCGCCGGACCCTGGCTGGTCGTCACCCAGGAGCGTTGCGGGCCGCCGGAGAGCCGGTCGGCCGCGGTCAGCTTGCCCCACACGTCGGCGACGCGGTCCCCGGCCGTTGCGACGACGACGACCCAGCCGGCATACCGCAGTGACTCGGCGGTTGTCCTGGCGGCGCTGAACGTGTCCGCTCTCTCGACGTCCATCACGATCGCGAGGCTGCGCGAGCTGCCGATCCGCTGGGCATTGAGTGCCGCGATGTCGATCGGGCGGCACGACCCGAGGCACGCGACCACCAATCCCGATGCCGTGTGGTCGTTGTGCGGAGCGAAGTTGTGGGTCCGGACGGTCTGGATCAACGACAACTCGTCCAACAGGAAGTCGAGCTCTGCCTCGCGGCTGACGCCGCGATCGTGCCAGCTCTCCTGCGCGGAGTCGGCGGAGACCAGTCGCGTGGTGAAGCCCCGCGCGTTCAGATGTGCGCCGACCGACGCGATGGCAGAGACCGACCACTCGAACGACGACGCTGCTCCCTTGCCGCGGTGCGCGTCGGCGCGGTTGTCGAGGAGCAGGGTGACCCGGGAGTGATGTGGCTGCTCTTCGCGTCGCACCATCAGCTCGCCTGCCTTGGCGGTGCTCGGCCAGTGGATCCGGCGTCGGTCGTCACCTTGCCGGTACTCGCGCACCGTGACGTCCTCGGTGCCCGCGGCAGCGAACGCCCGCGGGCGCTGCTCGCCGCTTCCCGACCAGTCCCCGCTGACGTGCGCGGCCGCGAGCCGGTGGACCGTCGGCGTCACGGTCAGGGACGTCCGGGCGGTGAACGAGCGCGACAGCTCCACGAACCCGAACGGGTCGGTCATCCGGACGGTGAGCGGCCCGATCTGGTAGCGGCCCCGCACGGAGGCCCGAACGGGGTAGGTGATGTCACGGGTCCAGCGCGGCCTGAGCTGGTCGATCACGAACCGGGGACGGCTGCCGAGGACGTACGGGACACGGTCCTCCAGCAGCAGCAGACCGGTGGGGACCCGACCGGGGTTCTCGATGTGGATGGCAACGGTGGCCGTCGTGTCGGCCGGGATCCTCGTGGGGACCACCGTGCGGTGACACGACAGCAGGTAGCGGGATCGGGTGGCGACGAGCGCGGTGATCACCGGCATGGTGAGCAGCAGGATCCCGACCCGCAGCAACCCCGGTTCGCCGAGCAACACCGAACAGACGGTGGTGGCCACCCCGGCGGACAGGAACGACCTCCCGCGAGTGGTGAGGGTCGACAGAATCCTGGGCACGTCGGTCAACCTCGGTGAGCGGATGCTCCCGGCGCGCTGGGAACTCGCACCGCCTCGACGACCGACCAGACCACCTGGCTCGTGTCTCGGCCCGCCATCTGCGCTTCGACGCTGGTGAGCAGCCTGTGTGCGAGCACCGGCTCGGCAAGCAGCTGGATGTCGTCGGGGATGACGTAGTCGCGGCCGTCGAGTCCCGCATGCGCACGGGACGCCCGGATCAGGTGCAGCGACGCTCGGGGCGACGCACCCAACCGGAGGTCGACGTTGCTGCGGGTGGCGGACGCGATGTCGACCGCGTACTGCTTGATGCCGTCGGCGACGTGTACGGAGCGGATGACATCGATCATCTTGGAGATCGTGGCGGCGTCGGCCACCGGCTCGAGGTCGTCGATGGGCTCGGCAGCCGAGTGGGTGTCGAGCATCCTCACCTCGGACGCTGCCGGCGGGTATCCCATCGACACTCGGGCCATGAACCGGTCGCGCTGGGCTTCCGGCAGCGGGTAGGTGCCTTCCATCTCGATGGGGTTCTGGGTCGCGACGACCATGAACGGCGCGTTGAGCACGTAGGTGGTTCCGTCGACGCTGACCTGCCGCTCCTCCATGCACTCGAGCAGTGCCGACTGCGTCTTGGGCGACGCCCGGTTGATCTCGTCGCCGACGACGATGTTGGCGAAGACGCCGCCGGGGCGGAACTCGAACTCGCGGGTCTCCTGGTTGAAGATCGAGACCCCCGTCACGTCCGATGGCATCAGGTCAGGGGTGAACTGGATCCGGCGAACCGTGCAGTCGATCGAACGCGCCAGCGCCTTGGCGAGCATCGTCTTGCCGACGCCCGGCACGTCCTCGATCAAGAGGTGGCCCTCCGCCAGGAGAACGGTGATAGCGGTCTTGACGATGGCCGGGTTGCCCTCGATGACCTTCTCGATGTTCTCGCGAATCTGCGTCGCCGACACGGTCAGCGAGTCGAGATCCGTCATCTGCCCCCCTGGGGTTGGTCCTAAACGGCCACATGGGCGACCTAGTCGATCTTGGCAAGTCAGGCGACCGAGCGCGACGGCAGCGCGATAACGATGTGGTGACAGCGCATTCGACGTGCTGATCCCAACCTACTCCGCGCCCGCAAACGGCGGCGTATCGAGACGTCTCGGTCCGCCGGTGCCGGCTCGGCCAACGACACGCCCTAACATCGGGCCGAGTGGGGGAAAGTGGGGTACGGTGGTGCGAAGTGGAGATGCCGCGGTCGGGTCAGTGAAGGGAGGCGTCGCCTAGTGAGCTCGTTCCTGGGTACGTACACCCCCCGTCTCGACGAGAAGGGCCGGATCATCCTTCCGGCGAAGTACCGCGAGGCATTCTCCGACGGCCTCGTGCTCACCAGGGGCCAGGAGCGTTGTGTGTACGTATGGCCGACCGGCGCGTTCGCCGCCTTCACCGCGAACATCGATCAAGCCCCCATCACCAACCGCACGGTCCGGAACTTCACCCGGATGCTCTACGCCGGCGCCTCCGACGAGGTGCCCGACCGGCAAGGCCGAGTCACGGTTCCGCCCATGCTTCGCGCGTACGCGGGACTGCGTCGGGACTGTGTGGTCATCGGCGCGGGGGACCGGGTCGAGATCTGGGACGCGGACGCCTGGTCCACCTACACGAGCGCACAGGAGTCGGCGTTCGCCGACTGGTCGGAGGAGGTGGTTCCCTCCCTGCCATGACGAGCCGCAGGCTCGTCGGTCGAGGCCTCCAGCCCTAGAGCTGTTGTCTTCTGGCGCACCTTCCCCGGTGCCAGACGGCGCGCTGCTCTCGGGCGGGGACCTGGACCGGCGAACCCGAAACGGTTTCCACCACCCAGCATCGATTCACCGAAGGGTCGAGATGCACAGTTTTGAGCTCCTGAGCGATCCGCTCGGCGACGAGCGCCCGATCCGCCGGGTTCGCGACTACGTCAAGGACGGTTTCGCCGTCATCTGCTGCTCGGCCGTCGTCAGCTCGGTTGCGGCCGTCATCCTCACCCTCGTCGCCAAGCTCGCAGGCTGAGATGGCGGAACATCACACACCCGTGCTGCGCGACCGGGTCGTGGCCCTGCT
>JBBSHE010000006.1:0-95723 GCA_038253325.1 Propionibacteriales bacterium | reverse complement strand
GCTGGTGGCGGCCGCGGTCGCGCGCACCGAAGGCGAACGTGTGAGCCTCGTCGACGATGACGAGCTCGGGGCACGCACGGACGAAGTCCTCACGCCGTCGCTCGCTCTTAATGAAGTCGGTCGAGACGATGACGTGGGGATGTTCGTCGAACAGGGTGCGCCCTAGCTGATCTGCCCACAGACTTGGTGAACGCCTGAGCGAAGGCGTCCGGCCTCCGACGGAAGGTGCGGTCTGCGACGACAGACCCGCCGAAGGAGGCCGGACATGGAGGACCGTAGGTGCAAGCTCGGACTGCAGGGGCGCCTTGAGCTGGTGAGGTTGATCGAAGAGGGGTCGACGCGTGGGGGGCCCCCCGCCCCCCCCCCCCGCCCCCCCGCCCCCCCCCCCGGCGTTGGCCAATCAAACCCGGCAACACGCCCGGACGTACCGGGCATAACGGTCGGGGTTGCGACCACTTGCCATGTCAACATGGCAAACGGTCCGGGGCACCCGAGACGACAGCATCCGGGGCAACACCGTTAGCCGCGGGCGTGTCGAACCTTTGTACGTAGCACGTCGGGGCTGTCGACTGTGGCACCCCGGCCAGTCAGCCAGTCGTGCAGCTGCACCCGGTCCTGGTGGGTCATGATCGCGATCACGTCGCCGGGCTCCGCCGCTGCGACGAGTGCGCGCAGCGCCGCGAGCTCCGAGTCGTACGAAACGACGTCGGTCACGCCCACCCGGGCGGCACCCCGGCGGTAGGTGTGGTCGAGCTCGTTGCGGTCGCGACCGCGCAGGTACCTCAGCTTGTGGACGATCACCATCGTGTCCGAGTCGCGCGCCCCCACCTCGGCCAACGCTTCGACGATCTCGTCGGTGCGGTCGCCGGCGGTGCCGAGGGCCAGCAGCCGGTGGGCACCGGGCGGGCGGAGGCCGTTCATGATCTCGATGAGGGCCTCGAGGCCAGCCTCGTTGTGGGCCAGGTCGACGACGACCGTGACATCGCCAAGGCTGTACACGTTCATCCGGCCCGGGTTGAGCTCGGGACCTGGCGCGAACGTCCGCAACCCCTCGACCACGTCCGCACGATTCACGCCCACCGCCAGCGCAGCACTCGTCGCCGCCAGCGCGTTCTCGACATTGAAGTGGCTGAGACCCGCGAGGGTCATGGGTACGTCGGCGACCGGAACCAGCGGGTCGGGGTCTCCACCGGTGTCGAGCACACAGATCTGCCCGTCGATCACGGTCGTCGCGCGACCATGATGGCCGAGCGCCTCGCGGATCGACGGCGAGTCCGGGTCGCGCGAGAACACCCATGGACGGGCTGCGATGACCGGCCGCATCGACATCACTCGCGGGTCGTCGCCGTTCAGCACGGCCCACCCCGTCGTCCGGGTGATCCTCGGCACGACCGCCTTCACCTCCGCCAGTTGGTCCACGGTGTCGACGCCGTGGAGCCCGAGATGGTCGCTCGACACGTTCGTGACGACGGAGACGTCGTTCCAGGCCACCCCGATGCCACGCAGCAGGATCCCGCCGCGTGCCGTTTCGGTCACCGCCAGCTGGACGCCGGGTTGTGCGAGTACGCGGCCGGCACCGCTCGGACCCGAGTAGTCTCCGGCCTCGACCAGCTCGCCGTCGACGTAGATGCCGTCGGTCGACGACCATCCGACGACCTGTCCGGCGACCTGACCGATGTGGGCGATCATTCGTGACGTCGTCGTCTTCCCGTTGGTCCCGGTCACTGCGACGACGGGGATCCTCGGCTTGATCGTCGGCGGCTTCTCGCCCGGGTGCGCGCTTCGCAACCGCGCGGCGGCGGCTCCGATCGCCTCGTCGACGTCTGCAGCCGGGAGCGCGTCGAGGACCGACGCGACCGCCTCGCCGAGCGCGACGGCTCGGCCCCGGTTACGCCACGGGTACGCGACCACCACTCGGTCGTGGTCTGCGCCAAGTCGCACTCGGACGGCCAGTCGGTGCGTCCCCGCCTCGGCCGCGATCTGGCGGACCAGCCGGGCCAGCGCCCTGGCTACGAACCGGCGGCGGAATCCCGTTCCGGGGGATCCGGGGCGGGCGTTCCGCAGACCGATCCGGCGGGCGAAGCTCTGCGCCGCCTGGTCGTCGACATCGACCAGCGACGCAGGGTCCAGGGTCAGCTTCACGGCGGCTCGGCTGAAGTACAGGTTCGGCCCGTCCAGGACCCGCAGCTCGACCAGCGCGCTCATGCGCCGATCGCGTGGAATCCGCCGTCGACGTGAATGATCTCGCCGGTCGTCGCCGGGAACAGATCACTGAGCAGTGCGACGACCGCCTTGGCGGCCGGCTCGGAGTCACTCTCGTCCCAGCCGAGCGGCGCGCGACCCGACCACATCGCCTCGAGCTCCTCGAAGCCGGGGATCGCTTTCGCGGCGAGCGTCTTCAACGGCCCGGCGGCGACCAGGTTCACCCGGATGCCTCTCGGTCCGAGGTCGCGGGCAAGGTAGCGCGAGCACGACTCCAGCGCCGCCTTCGCGACTCCCATCCAGTCGTACACCGGCCACGCCACCGAAGCGTCGAACGTCATCCCGACGATCGACGAGTTCTCGGCCAGCAAAGGGAGTGCGGCCACCGACAGCGAGGCGAACGAGTACGCCGACACCTGGAGAGCCTGCGCGGCGTCGGGCCAAGGCCCGGAGAGGAACTTCCCGCCGAGCAACGTCTCCGGGTTCCCGTACGCGATGGAGTGCACCAACCCGTCGAGGCCGTCGAGGTGCTCGCGAACCCGCTCCGGGAGCGTGGCCAGGTGCTCGTCGTCGGTCACGTCGAGCTCGATCACCGGTGCGGGCCGCGGGAGCCGACCGACGATTCGTCGGGTGATCGACAAGGCTCTGCCGAAGTTGCTCACCACCACCTCTGCGCCCTGCTCCTGCGCGTACCGGGCGACCGCGAAGCCGATCGAGGTGTCCAACGTGACACCGGCGACCAAGATCCGCCTACCATCCAGCAGTCCCATGTCCGTCGTACCTTTCGTCATCCGAGTTGTTGCCAGTCTGGTCCGGTCAGTGCCCCATGCCGAGGCCGCCGTCGACGGGGATGACCGCGCCGGTTAGGTACGCCGCTTCGTCTGAGCCGACCCAGCGGACAACCGCTGCCACCTCGTCGACAGACGTGAACCGCCGAAGCGGGATCGACGCGAGGTATTGCTTCTTGACGTCTTCAGGGAGCTCCTCGGTCATCGCGGTGTCGACGAAGCCCGGAGCGACGACGTTGGCCGTGATATTCCGGCTCCCGAGCTCTCGGGCGAGGGAGCGTGCCATCCCGACCAGGCCCGCCTTGCTCGCGGCGTAGTTCACCTGGCCCGCGGACCCAAGCAGGCCGACGACGGACGAGACGAAGATGATCCGCCCCCGACGCAGTCGTAGCATCCCCTTGGCCGCGCGCCTGGCAACCCGGAAGGACCCCGTCAGATTGGTCTCGATCACGTCCGACCAGTCGGTGTCGCTCATCCGGAGCACCAGCGTGTCCCGGGTGATCCCGGCGTTCGCTACGAGCACCTCGACGGGTCCGAGGTCCGCCTCGATCGCGGCGAACCCGGCTTCCACTGCGTCGGAGTCCGTCACGTCGCAACGAACGCCGAAGAAGCCGTCCGGCGGGTCGCCGGAGCGGTACGTCACGGCCACCCGGTCCCCTGCTGCCCGGTACGCCGCTGCGACCGCGTACCCGATTCCCCGGTTGCCGCCGGTCACCAGAACGCAACGGCCGACCGGTGCGCTGTCGCCCACGAACTGTCCTCCGATCGTCTCCTGCCGCATCAGCGTAGGGTGGAGAAGGAGGAACTGCATGCCGACGGACCCACAGCTGCCGACCCGGATCACCAGCGCCCGGGTGAGCCGCACCGAAGCCGTACGCCGGCGCGAAGTACGCTACTTGCTGTCAATGGGCGTCCGGACGGCCTGCTTCGTCGCCGCCATCGTGGTCCACGGACCGGCACGGTGGGTGCTGGTCATCGCTGCGTTCATCCTTCCCTATGTCGCCGTGGTGATTGCGAACGCGCCCGGCCACGACGCACATGACAACTTCGACGGGTTTCAGCGCAGTCGTCCACTTCTCGAACACCGGCCCCGTACGGACCACGATGATGACCACGGGTCAGCGGCTTGAGCGTGCCGAAAGACCCGTGTTAGTTTGGACGGCGAGGGCTTCCGCTTCCCCCGTCGGATGCCTGTCGATGATGCCGGACCGCTTCCCCCCGTAGCTGTCCGGCATCATCTCTGTCCGGACTCCGGAAGGTCAGATGGAAAAGTCGACACAGCAACTGACGTGCTCGGCGAAGGGATGCCGGTCCCCGGCAACGGTCGCGGTCCGCTGGAACAACCCCAAGATCCACCCGCCAGACCGGCGCAAGACGTGGCTTGCCTGCGCGGAGCACGAGCGGTACCTCACGGAATTCCTGTCAGCACGTGGATTCTGGCGTGAGAACAAGCCGATAGACACCGCCCTCGACTAGATTGATTCCAAGGTCAGCCCTCAAGGTCGACACCTCATCCCCGGCGCGGCGATCACCGGTCGCGGGCCTTCAGGTGAAGGCTCCTTCGCGGATCAGCGGCGTCCCCACGTCGGCCGGTAGTCGAAGTTGGTGGAGGTCGAGATCTTGCGCCGTCCGGTTTGCCCATAGCGCATCGTCCAGATCTCCGCGTTGGGATCGTCGATGCTGGGTCTGTTGGTGAAGACGAGGCTGGATCCGTTTGGTGACCACTGCGGGTTGGCATTACGTCGACCAGTGGCTCTGTTGTCGGTCAGCCAGCGGATTCTCGAGACGCAGCCGTGGAGTGATCGGCAGGTGGCCGGGACGGTGGCCATGTCGACGAAGGTGGCGTCTGGGTCGCCACGGCCATAGGACTCGAAGACGATCTTGTCCTTGGTCGGTCCGCGCCGTGCCGTCGACAGGTCGTTGACGTCGGCACTGATGGTCCATGGGGTCAGTTGCTGGCGATGTGAACCGTCACGGTCCATGCGGAAGAGAGCAGACCTGTGGTCCGCGTTGCGGAACCGCTTGAACGTGAGGTAACTGCGGTCCCGCGACACGTGGAGGTAGGAGTCCTCGTAGGTTCCGTCGATGCCGCGTTGCGAGATCCGGCGAACGTGACCGCCGTCGATCCGGGCCGACCAGAGCACCGCCGACGCCGCATCGCCCGTCTGGGGATCGAAGGGCCCGACCACCAGAGCGAAGGCGAGCCGTCTGTTCGAGATCCACGTCGGCGAGGCAGCGGCGACGCACGGGTCGTCGCACCCGACATCGAGGACGTGGTCGTCGGCACCGTTCGGCCGAACGAGGTGGATGGATGCAGCGTCGGAGGTGTCGCGCTCGTAGGCGATCCAGCTGCCCCGCGGGGACACCTGGGCGTCGATGTCGGCGGCATCGGGTACCGACGGCGTCAGGACTCTCTGATGGCTCCCGTCGGCCCTGGCGATCAGCAAGTGCTCCGAGCCGTCGTTCGCGCGATTGGTCCAGACGATGACGCCTCGGGTGGACGGGGCACGATTGGCCGCGCCGCCCACGGCGGCTGCAGAAAGCACCAGTGGCGCTCCGGTCATGCCCACGACCGTCGCGAAGACAACGAGCTTCACATGCTTCATGCGGTATCGCCTCGATCTACATCGGACATCGGGAAAGACTTGATCGTAGGGACAGCGGCAACCCGGTCAAATCCCGAGCATTCGGGGTTGACGACCTCTATGTTGGATTGATGGCCACCAGCCTCGGCGCCGCACGAGCAGGGGTTCTGGAGCAGGTCCGTGAGCCATCGCCAGGCCCTTGGTTCGCCGAGAGCGTGATGGGAGCGGTCGCCCTCGCAGTGGGATTCGACGGGTACTGCCTCTTCGGGGTCGACCCGCTGACGCAGCTCAGGTCAGTGATGTTCTCGCGCCACGGGCTCGAGGTGAGCACGGATCGCCTCATCCACAATGAGACCGTCGAGCACGACGTCAACCGGTACGAAGACCTGATCGGCCGACCGGTGAAGGCGGGAACTCTGTCCTGCGGCCCGAAGGCGCCGAGCAGCCCCCGACTGCATGAGATCCTGCGGCCGGAGGGATATAGCTCCGAACTGAGGCTCGTCCTCGTCATGGATGGCCGGTACTGGGGCGCTCTCTCCTTGTTCCGCGACGATACGCGGCGGCCCTTCACCGACGAGCTCGCCGACGTCGCCAACGCGCTCTCCGAGCCACTCAGCCTCGCGATCAGGCGATATCAGGTCAGTCGCATCGGCTCACCAATCCGGTCACGAGCGGCTGGTGTGGTCCTGTTCGACGGACCCGGGCGCATCGTCGACGTCAGCGACGATGCCCACGCATGGCTGACATCGCTTGCCGATTCCTGGGCCGATGGCGCGCAGGCGAGCGACGTGATCCGGGTCGTCCACGAGGTCGCCGCGGTTGCCGCCGGCCGCCGGCCCGGTCGCCCACTCTGCCGAGTACGGATGCCAACCGGTGAGTGGCTCCTGGTGTCCGGCAGCAAGGTTGCCGCAGGGGACGTCGATGTCGTCGTCGTACTGCGACCGGGCGACATCGACTCTGTGGCTCCCGCGTTCGCCGCGTGGTGTGGTCTGACGCCGAGGGAAGCGGAGGTTCTCACCGTGCTGACCACCGGGTTGAGCGCGAAGCAGATGGCCCGGCGGCTCTCGATCTCGGTGCTGACACTGAACGACCACCTCAGGTCGATCTATCGGAAAGCCGGCGTTCGCGGCCGAGATGAGCTGTTCTCTCAGCTCTGCTGAGCAGTCCGCCGCCCTCCGGCGTCCTCATCCCGAGTCCCGCGACGGTCACGCCGAATGCTTCACCGCGATCGGCGGACGTCATCCGAGATTCGCTCAGGCGTCACCGAGTGCCGCACGCAGGCGGTCGAGCTCGGCCGACGTGAACGTGATGTCCGCGGCCTTTGCCGAGTCGACGATCGACTCGGGCCGACTCGCTCCCGGGATGGGGATGACGTGGCCGCCGAGGCTCAGTTCCCAGGCGAGCACAACCTGTTGGGCGCTCACTCCACGCTCGGAGGCGATCTTGCCGATGACCGCAAACCGGTTGCCGACATCCTTCGACGACGCGCCGGTGCCGCCGAGCGGGCTCCAGGGCAGGAACGCAACCCCGAGCTCCAAGCAATGGTCCAGCTCGTCCCGCGACGACAGGTAGCTGGGCGAGAACTCGTTCTGCACGGACGCGAGCCCTTCGTCGCCGAGTACTTCGACCGCGACGTCGATCTCCTCGACGTTCGCGTTGGAGATGCCGATCGCCCTGATCTTGCCGCTGTCGCGCAACGCCTTGAGGCTCTCGATCACGTCGCCGTAAACCTTCCAGCGGTCCGGTCGGTGCCAGTGGTAGAGATCGATGACGTCCGTACCCAGAGCGCGAAGCGATGCCTCGACGGCCGACCTGAGGTACGTGAGGGATCCGTCGCGGCCCCACTCCTCGCCGGCCCCTCGCGTGATCCCCCCTTTGGTGCCGATCACGACGTCTCCGGTCGACCCACCGTAGGTGCGCAGAGCTTTTCCGACGATCCGTTCGTTGTGGCCCATCGTGTCCCAGGTCGGCGCATAGATGTCCGCGGTGTCGATGTAGGTGACGCCGGCATCGAGCGCCGCATGGACGGTGGCAACCGCCTGCTCCTCGCTCGGCTTGACGTTGCGCCCCATCGAGAACGGCATCGCGCCGAGCCCGATCGCGGACACAGTGAACTGGCCTAGCTTCCGTGACTGCATGTTTGCAGGCTATCCAGCGCACATACGCCGCTGTGCGCGGCACCGGCGGTACGCCTCGAGGGAACAGCGGGCCGGGTCAGCCACCGATCGCGCTCATGGGACGCGCCGGTTGCAGGAAGGAAGGGTCGTCGATCCCGTGGCCCGGCCGCTTCCCCCACATCGCGGTGCGCCAGCGGTCGGCGATCTGGTCGTCGTCGGCGCCACTGCGCAATGCGGCCCGGAGGTCGCTCTCCTCCCGCGCGAACAGGCAGTTCCGCACGTTCCCGTCGGCCGTCAGGCGTACCCGGTCGCAGTCGCCGCAGAACGGACGGGTGACCGACGCGATGATGCCGACCGTGGCCGGCCCGCCGTTGACGAGGAACCGTTCGGCCGGTGCACTCCCCCTCTGTTCGCCGCTCGGGGTGAGGTCGAACACGACGCTGAGCCGTTCCTGGATCTCGTCGGCGGTCACCATCCGCTCACGACTCCACCCATGCTGGGCGTCGAGGGGCATCTGCTCGATGAAGCGCAGCTCGTAGCCGTGGTCGAGGCACCAGCCGAGGATCTCGGGCGCCTGGTCGTCGTTGACCCCTCGCAGCAGGACCGCATTGATCTTGACGGGGGTAAGGCCGGCCGCCGCGGCCGCTTGGATACCGCGCACAACATCGTCCATCCGGTTGCGCCGGGTGATCTGGTGGAACGTGTCGGGTTGCACGGTGTCCAGGCTGACGTTGACACGGGACAATCCGGCACCCGCCAGGGCGCCGGCCATCTTGTCGAGCCCCAGCCCGTTCGTGGTGACGGCCATCCGCGGCGGGCGAGGCAGCTGGGACGTCCGCCGGACGATGTCGACGAACCCCCGCCGGATCAACGGCTCGCCCCCGGTGAACCGGAGGTCCTCGACCCCGAGCATCGTCACGGCGATCCGGATCAGCCGGACGACCTCGTCGTCGGTCAGCGTCTCGTCCTTCGGCAGCCACTCCAGCCCCTCGGCAGGCATGCAGTACTCGCAACGCAGGTTGCAACGATCCGTGAGCGATACCCGAAGGTCGGTGGCGACCCGACCGAACTGGTCGATGAGCGGGCCGGTGGCGGAACGAGACATGGGCTCAGCCTACGCGGTCTCGCGCCGGCTCTCGACCGGCCGCGGTCACCGCGAGCCGCAGCGAGTTACATTGGCCAACGTGCTGCGGATGCTGCTGACTCGGCGTTGGATCACGTTCCTCGTGGTCGTCGTGGCGCTCGCCTTTGTCTGCATCGAGCTCGGCCGCTGGCAGTTCCACCGTCTGCACGACCGCTTGATCAACAACGCGATCGTCCGCGCCAACCTGGATGCCAAGCCGGCTCCGGCCACGGCGGTCCTGACCACGACGTCACCCACCGATGCGTTCGAGTGGCGGCGCGTGTCGGCGACGGGGACGTACGACGCGGCTAACACCGTGTTGCTGAAGTACCAGACCCGGGACGGCCGCCCGGGGGTGGACGTGATCGTGCCGTTGCGTGTCGATGACGGCCGGGCCGTGCTCGTCGACCGCGGCTGGGTTCCCGGGCCGGACAACGGAAACGTGAGGATCACGCCGCCGAGCCCGCCGTCCGGGAAGGTCACCGTCACCGGCTGGCTGCGTCAGAACGCGTCGGAGGGCGGCGCCAGCACCGTGTACGACGGCCAGGTCCGGGCGATCTCCTCCGACCAGATCGGGCAGGTGCTCCCGTACCCCGTCTACGGCGGATACCTCACCGCGCGTGCGGAGTCACCCCGCGGCGCCCGGACGCCTGCCCGCGACAGCGGACCCGACCTGTCGAGCGGTCCGCACTTCTTCTACGGGCTGCAGTGGTACTTCTTCGCGTTGCTTGCCGTCGGAGGGTTCGGTTACTTCGCATATCTGGAGAACGAGGAGCGCAAGCACCCCGAGCTCGTCCGTGGACGAGCCCCCCGCGCTAACGCACTTCCTCCAGTGCCCCGGTGAGAGCCGGCACCGCCGCACCGATCGGCTCGCGGACGACCGCGGCAGCGAGCTGGTCATAGCCGGTCGGTTGCGCGTTCACGATGACGAGGTGCGCTCCCGACTCGACCGCGACCGAGCAGAGACCCGCCGCCGGGTACACCTGCAACGAGGTACCGATCGCCACCACCAGGTCGCAGGCTCGGGCCGCGTCCGTCGCCGCCGTCAGCACGAGCGGGTCCAGCGACTGCCCGAACGAGACCGTCGCCGACTTCAGGATCCCCCCGCAGCCGAGACACGGCGGATCTTCCTCACCGGCGTCGACGCGGGCGATGACCGATGCCATCGGCTGCACCCCGCCGCACGAAAGGCACACGGCCCGCCACAGCGTCCCGTGTAGCTCCAGCACCCGTCTCGGGTCCGAACCGGCGCGCTGATGCAGGCCGTCGATGTTCTGCGTCGCGATCGCCTTCAGCCTGCCCGTCCGCTCCCACGCCACCAGGGCGTGGTGAGCCGGGTTGGGCTCGGCCGTCCACGCCGGGTGGTCGCGGCGGTTGAGCCAGGACGTACGCCGAACGTCGGGGTCGGCGACATAGCGGTCGATCGTGAACATCGCCTGTGCCGCCGGGTTCTTCGTCCACACGCCCTGCGGTCCGCGGAAGTCGGGGATGCCCGAGTCGGTCGAGATGCCGGCACCGGTCAGCACCAGAACGCTCTGCGCCGCACGGAGCTGCCGACCGGCCTCGTCGAGCTGCGTCATAGTGCGCGGGTGATACCGCCGTCGACAGCGAGCATGATGCCGGTGAGGTAGCTGGCCGCGGGGGACAGCAAGAACGTGGCCACCCGACCGAACTCCGCGGGCTGCCCGTACCTGCGCAGCGCGATCATGGACTCCTGCGTCGACCGCGTCGCGGCTGGGTCGGCCGTCATTGCGTCGAGCTCCTTGACCCGCTCCGTCTGCACTCGTCCCGGGAGCAGGCCGTTCACCCTGACGCCACGGGGCCCCAGCTCGTCGGCCAGCGTCTTGGCAGCCATGGCCAGGCCCGGGCGCAGGCCGTTGGAGACCGCCAGGCCGGGGACGGGCTGCTTCACCGACGTCGACAGCACGAAGGCGATGGACCCGCCGTCCGAGAGCCGCGACGCGACGGTACGCGCCAACCGCACTCCCCCGAGAAAGACCGACTCGAAGGCCGCGCGCCACTGACCGTCGTCGATGTCCATCATCGCGCCTGCGGGCGGTCCACCGACGCTGACCAACGCGCCGTCGAGACCGCCGAACGAGTCGAGGGCCGCGGCGACGAGGCGGTCGGCTGTGTCGGGGGCGGCGTTGTCCGCTCCGACTCCGACCGCCTGCCCGCGCCCGCCCAGGTCCGCCGCCGCCGCTCGAGCCTGTTCCGGGTCTCGACCGGAGACGACAACCCGGGCACCTTCGGAAACCAGGCACTCGGCAGTGGCGCGACCGAGACCGCGAGTCCCCGCGGTGACGATGAAGACGCGTTGGTCGAGACCGAGATCCATCCATCCAGTATCGCGGTCACCCGGTCGGCCGCGCAGGTCGCCTCTCACCGGGTCGACGGGACCTCAGGCAGGCGCGAACTGGGTGTGGTAGAGGTCGGCGTACAGGCCACCAAGGGCCAGCAGCTCCCCGTGGGTCCCGCGTTCGACGATCTGTCCCCGTTCGAGCACCAGGATGAGGTCGGCGCTGCGGACCGTCGACAGCCGGTGCGCGATCACCAGCGACGTCCGGCCGCTGAGGGCCTGGTCGAGTGCGTGTTGGACGGCGATCTCCGACTCGCTGTCCAGGTGAGCGGTCGCCTCGTCCAGGACTACGATGCTCGGTGCCTTGAGCAACATCCGGGCGATCGCCAGCCGTTGTCGCTCGCCGCCGCTGAGCCGGTACCCCCGGTCGCCAACGATCGTCTCGAGGCGGTCCGGCAACGCATCGACCAGATCCCAGATCTGGGCCGCCCGCAACGCCGCCTCGAGCTGACCGTCGGTCGCAACTGGGCGCGCGTAGAGCAGGTTCGCACGAATCGAGTCGTGGAACATCTGCGCGTCCTGGGTCACGTAGCCGACCGCGTCGTGCAAGGACTGCTGTGTGACGTCACGGACGTCGTAGCCCCCGACCGACACCGACCCGCCGGAGACGTCGTAGAGCCGCGCGACGAGATTGGTGATCGTGGTTTTGCCGGCACCGGTCGGCCCGACCAGGGCGACCAGCTGACCCGGCTCGATCCGGAAGTCGACGTCACGCAGCACCGGTCGGGAGACCCGGCCGTCGGCGAGACCTGCCGCCTCCAGGCTGGCAAGTGAGACCTGGTCGGCCGTCGGGTACGTGAAGTCGACATGGTCGAACGTCAGTGCCGCCGACCCGGCAGGGAGGACCACGGCGTCCGCGCGATCCTTGATCATCGGTTCGAGGTCGAGAACCTCGAAGACACGCTCGAACGACACCAAGGCAGTCATGATGTCGACGCGGACGTTGGACAGCGACGTCATCGGGCCGAATAGCCGGGCCATCAACGCGACGAGGGCGAGCAACGTACCGACGGAGAGAGTCCCCTCGATGGCGAAGTGACCACCGATCCCGTAGATGAGGGCGGTCGCCAACGCAGCCATCAACGTCAGACCCGCGAAGAAGACGCGCCCCGTCATTGCGATCCGTACGCCTAGGTCGCGGACACGCGCCGACTGGGCGGCGAACCGCCCGAGGTCTTCTTCCGGCCGGCCGAACAGCTTCATCAGGGAGGCCCCACCGACGTTGAACCGCTCGGACATGACCTGCGACATCTCGGCGTTGGTCTGCATCTGGTTGCGGGTCAGGCCGGCCAGCCGTCGACCGGCCCATTTCGCCGGGATGAGGAACAACGGGAGCAGGAGCACCGCGATCAACGTGATCTGCCACGACAGCAGCAGCATCGTGCCGCCGACGAGGGCGAGTCCGATCACGTTGGAGACCACGCTCTGCAGCGTCGTTGTGAACGCGCTCTGAGCGCCGACGATGTCGCTGTTCAGACGAGAGACGAGCGAGCCCGTCTGCGCTCGGGCGAAGAATGCCAGCGGCATCCGCTGGACATGGGCGAAGACCTTGACCCGGAGGTCGTAGATCAGCCCCTCACCGATCCGCGCTGAGTACCACCGCAGGGCCAACGTCAGCACCGCTTCGAGCACCGCGATGGCGGCGACGATCAGCGACAGCACGACGACCACCCGGTTGTCGTGCTTCAAGATCCCGTCGTCGACGATCTTCTTGAACAACAGCGGCGAGGCGACGACGAGCGCGGCGCTGGCCGTGACGATGACCAGGAACATGAGTAGCTGACCCGTGTACGGCCGGGCGAACGAGACGACCCGGCTGACCGTTCCCCGGGCAAGCTTGTCGCGTCCGGCCAACGGGTCTTCGCGGCTGAACGAACGAAAGGCCCGCGCAGGGTGTGACGACATGCTCATCTGTCCGGTCCAACGCGCCGTCAGCGCCCGGGATTCCCCGAGTGCGGTTGGGCCAGCTCCTTGAGTCGACCCAGCTGGGCACGCCGCTCGGCCGCGGCCTGATCAACCGGCTGGTTGGCGATGGCGGAAAGCAGAAGTTGTTTCGTCGCCCGCACGGCACCAGACGGCGGTTGCAGCAGGGCGTCGACGAGGTCGCGGGTCGCGTCGGCCAGCTCGGCAGCTGGTACGACGACGGTCGCCAAACCGAGCGCGAATGCTTCGCTGGCAGAAACCCAGCGACCGGTGAGGCAGATCTCGAGCGCACGCGAGTATCCGACGGCTTCGACCAGTGGATGTGTACCGGTGAGGTCGGGAACGAGGCCGAGCGACGTTTCCCGCATCGCGAACTGAGCGTCGTCACCGACGATCCGCAGGTCGCACGCGAGCGCGAGCTGGAAGCCGGCGCCTACCGCGTGGCCCTGCACGACGGCGATGCTCACGATCTCCGGACGACGCAACCACCGAAAGCCGCGTTGGAAGGCTGCCATCTGGTCCTCTGCGGCAGCGTCGTCGAGGGTGTCCAGTCCGAGAACTGACGCCTCTCCGACGACCCCGTCAAGCGTGAACATTCGCGGGTCGAGGCCGGCGCTGAAGGACCGGCCCTCGCCGCGGATCACGACGATCCTGGTTGCGTCGCCGAGACGGTCGGCGACCTCGGCGAGTGCCGCCCAGGTGCTCGGCAGCTGAGCGTTCCGGACCTCGGGACGGCACAGCGTCACGGTGACGACCGGGCCGTCTGCCGTCACCCGCACGCCGGCGGCTTCGAAGTCTCGCTCCATGCCCGGAACTCTAGTGTCGTGCCACCGTGGCGAGTCAGGCCAGCGCGACCAGGTCGGCGTACTCGTCGTTCCAGAGGTCCTCGTCGCCGTCGGGAAGCAACAGCACCCGGTCGGGTTCCAGCGCGAACACCGCGCCCTCGTCGTGCGTCACGAGCACAATCGCGCCCTGGTAGGTGCGGATGGCGCGCAGCACCTCCTCCCGGCTCGCGGGGTCGAGGTTGTTGGTCGGCTCGTCGAGAAGCAACACATTCGCGGCGGACACGACGAGCGTCGCCAGGGCCAACCGGGTCTTCTCCCCTCCCGACAGCACCCGCGCCGACTTCATCGCGTCGTCACCACTGAAGAGGAACGAGCCGAGGATGCTGCGTGCCTGGGTGTCGGTCAACGACGATGCCGCCTGGCGGAGGTTCTCCAGTACGGTGCCGTCCAGGTCCAACGTCTCGTGCTCCTGCGCGTAGTAGCCGAGCTTGAGCCCGTGACCGGCGGTGACGGTCCCGGTGTCCGGCGGCTCCAAGCCCGTGAGGATGCGCAGCAACGTCGTCTTCCCGGCACCGTTCAACCCGAGCACCACGACCCGGCTCCCCCGATCCACAGCCAGGTCGACGTCGGTGAACACCTCGAGGGACCCGTACGACTTGGAGAGCTCCGAAGCCGTCAGCGGAGTCTTCCCGCAAGGCGTCGGAGCAGGGAACCGGATCGCAGCAACCACCTCGTGCCGGCGCTCTCCCTCGAGGCCGGCGATGAGGCGCTCCGCGCGTCGCGCCATGTTGTGCGCGGCGACCGCCTTGGTTGCCTTGGCCCGCATCTTGTCGGCCTGGGCGAGGAGCGCTCCGGCCTTCTTCTCGGCGTTTGCACGTTCGCGCCGGCGGCGCCGCTCGTCGGTCTCGCGTTGCTGCAGGTACGTCTTCCAGCCGACGTTGTAGACGTCGAGCTGGGCCCGGTTGGCATCGAGGTGGAAGACCCTGTTGACCGTGTTGTCGAGAAGAATGGCGTCGTGGCTGATCACGACGAGGCCTCCGCCGTGCGAACGCAGGAAGTCCCGCAGCCACCCGATCGAGTCCGCGTCGAGGTGGTTCGTCGGCTCGTCGAGCAACAGCGTCTCGGCACCGGAGAACAAGATCCGCGCCAGCTCGATGCGGCGGCGCTGTCCGCCGGACAGCGTCGCCAGCGGCTGTCCCAGCACCCGGTCGGCAAGGCCCAGGCTGGCGGCGATCTGGGCCGCCTCGGCCGCCGCGCCGAAGCCACCGGCCGCCTGGAGCTCCGCTTCCGCGGTCACGTACCGGCGCATCGCGCGCTCGCTGACCGCGACGTCGCGGCTTCCCATCGCCTGCTCGGCCGTTCGCATCCGGCCGACCACATCGTCGATACCGCGGGCGGACAGGATCCGGTCCCGGGCGAGAAGATCGAGGTTGCCGGTGCGCGGATCCTGCGGTAGGTAGCCGACGGAGCCCGACCTCCGCACCGTACCGGCGGCGGGTTCCCCCTCGCCGGCGAGGATTCTCGTCAACGTCGTCTTGCCGGCGCCGTTGCGGCCGACGAGCCCGATGCGGTCACCGGTGGCAACGCGAAAGGACGCGTCGGCAACCAGCAACCTCGGCCCGGCGCGCACGGTCAACCCACGCGCGGTGATCATCCGCGCGCGTCGGCGTCCGTCGGCGGGAGTGCAGAGGTCGTGGCCATGGCTGGGCATTAGGCTACAGCTGCTCCGGGCCGGTTTCAGGTTGGCGGGAGCGATGTGGACCAGATTCGTGAAGGGATGAGCATGAAGTTCAACCCGAGAGCACGACTCGACCGCACCCAGATCGACGATCGCCGCGGCCGTGGTGGCGGTGGCCTTCCCATCCCCGGCGGGCTGCGCGCCGGCGGAGGCGCGGTCGGGATCATCTTGGTGGTCCTGATCTACCTGCTGACCCAAAGCGGTGGTTCCGGGTCGAGCAAGACACGTCCCGCTGCACGAGTGGTGCGGATACGGCGACGCGTGACTGCCGGCTGATCGATGACGTGAACAGCATCCAGGCGTTCTGGAGGGCCGCCCTCCCGAAGCAGTGGACCCACGGCTCGGCGGCCGAACGCATCCGGTGGTTCACCACCGGCTACCGGACGGGTCGGATGTCCGCATGCGGCACGTTCTCCGCCAACGCGCTGTGACCCTCCGGCCAGCTCGCAGCGCCCACCCCGCGCATCGACGTGGCCTACATGCAGCGCGCCCTCGTCGGCCGTCGATCCTCATGGAGCGTCCACGACTGTGATCCGGACCGAGCGCACCTGTTCGACCGCACGCGCCATTACCTTCGGGCCGGGATCACCGATGCCGTCCAACCAGATCTGGGGCAGCCGAGTCAGGCCGTCGAGCCGCGGGTCCGCCAACACCCGAGACACTGCCGACCGATCACCGCCGACGGCAACGGCATCGAGCGTTCGGCCGGCGAGGATCGTCGCGGCGTGGTCAGCGGCAGCCGCGAAGGCCCGCCGGGCCTGGTTGTCGCGGCGACGGGCGAACCGCTGCTGAGACCAGCCGCCCGCCTTGGTCTTGCCCTGGACGTGGCGTCGGCCCAGCTTGCGCTCGACCAGCTCCGCCGAGCGCAGGCGCCCGATGCCGAAGCCCCCACGCCGTACCAAGATGAGCCCGACGCGCCAGTCTCGGCCGACGTGCTTCGAGAGGTCGTCGAGCGGTCGACCCGCCACGACCATCGGCCTGATCGGAACGCGCAGCGCGACCCGGGCCCCATCGGGAGCTGACCCGGCCACGGTGGTCGAGTCCGCGGTCCAGCTCGTGCCGGGATGGGCCACCTCGTAGCGCTCGAGCCAGCCCGAGAGCCGCCCGAAACCGACCACGACCTGGCGGCCCGGGTACGGCCCCGCGGCGCGGTCAGGCAGCGGACCTGCGATAGCCAGGGACGAGGTCGTCGACCACCGCGTCGGTCTCCGCCTCAGCGCCACGCGGTGAGCCGTACCGGGAGATGGCGGCGTACATGTCGTTCGCGACCGCCGTCACGTCCGATGGGCCGGCGAACTGGTTGGCGAGCCGCAGCGCGTCGCGCCAGATCGGCTCACAGGCGGGAACCAGGCGAAGCCCGCCGACCAACGCTCCACGGGCCCGCAACGGCTCGCCCGCCTCGGCGGCGAGCTTGGCGTGGTGGCGCGCGACCGCAACGACGGCAACGCGCAGGTCGGCCTCGATCGTCTCGTACGCGAGCCAGCCGTAACGCCCGGCGGGCAGGTTGGTCCACGCCTGCCCGCTCACCATCGACATCGCCGCGTCGAGGTCGTCGAGAGGTGCGGGACTGTGACTGTCGTCGGTGTGGGAGAACGCGGCCGTCAACGTCGTCCTCGGGCGGCCCACCGCTCGCGCGGCGGATCCCGAACAGGCGTATGCGATCGCTCGCAACGTCAGCGACCACCTCAACTGACGGCCAACGCGGTCCCGACGGTCACACGTCGAAACCGATGCCGTCCGGACCACGCCGGATGGCACGGTCCGGACGGCTCGGTTCAGACGGGGCGTACGTTCTGGGCTTCCTCGCCCTTGCGACCGGGGGCGACGTCGAACTCGACCTTCTGCCCGTCGGTCAGGGTCTTGAAGCCCGTCCCCTGGATGTTGGAGTGGTGGACGAACAGGTCGTCTCCCTCGTCCCGGCTGATGAAGCCGAAACCTTTGTCTTGATTGAAGAACTTCACGGTGCCAGTAGCCAAGGCAACTCTCATTTCAAATACACACGCCATTGGCGGCGAGCCCCACAACGGTAGCAGTGATCGGCCCGGAAGCGTGAATCGGCCTGGGCCGACCGTGACAGCCGGCCGTCGTGACCCGCTCGCGTCCTATCGTGACGAGTCGGTCGTCGAAAGGAGCCGGAGAAGTGCAGACCTGGGTGCCGTTCGAGGACTACCCGGTCTACGGGGCGCAGATCCGTCAGGCCGCCGAGGAGACGCGAAACCGGACCGCCGACGTCAAGCGGCTGCTCGACCAGCTCCAGGCTCAGCACCGTAGGGCGTTGACGGCTGTCGCCGGCGACCTGGAGGGGAGTGTCGCAAACGCACCCGTGCCGTCACAGGTGACAGCGAGCGCGGTGATGAAGACGACGGTCTATGCGGCCGGCTGTCTCGAGACGTTCGCCGATGCGATCGACACCTACGACTCGATAAGCACGGCACCCCGTTCGGTCCAGAAGCTCAACCAGGCGTACCTGGACGGACTCGCCGACAACTTCGCCGGCTATCCCTTCATCGGGCCGGTGGCTCCCGGGCACAACCCGCCCGTCTCGACGTTTCCCTCCCCATTCCCCAACCCGTTCCCCAACCCGCTGACGCCGCCGTCACCGCCCCCGATGAACTTCGCCGGACGGCAGCGCTGCATCGCTTCCCTGCAATACGAGTACCACCAGCTTGGTGTCAATCTCGACACCGCCGCTGCGCACGTCAAGGCGATGTTGCAACGTGGCCCGAACGCCGCCGACATTCGGTCGATGTGGGTCGCCGGCAACCTTCCTTCGTACGCAACGGTCGTGTACCCCGACCTGTTGCTCCGGGCCACCGACCTCAAGGCACTCCCGGTCGAGCTGTCGTCGATGACGCCGCAGCAGCTTGCGGCGTACCTGGCGCAGCTGTACACGACCAACCCTTCCCTGTACGAGGTGCTCGCTGCGCTGAGCCCCGCGGCGGTCGCGGTCATGAAGCGGAACTGGGCGAACTGGACGCTCGGTGCCAGCGGAAACCGCTATGACTACGTCGCCGCGTCGAAGCTGTGGCCGTTCATCTGCATGAACCCCGATCAGTTCGGCGGGATCGTGACGGGTCCCGACGGCCGTGAGTACCCCGTCGTGGTCCCCGGCCCGGCGGCGCCGTGCACGACGACCTGCATCCGTTCGGAAAACGGGATCCAGGACGGTGGCACCTGGCAAACGGTGCAGACGACCCGCGGTGACATCGCTCTCGGAGCACCGATCGACGCCGGGCTGAAGGTGGCGTTCTTCCTCGCCGGGACGGCGGGCGCCGGTCCGATCGCACCGTCCCAGTCCATCGGGGCGGACCAGAACAAGTACCTCCAGATGTGGCCGACGGGTGAGGTGACCGTCAACGACGGGACGCAACCACGGGCGACCGAGCTTCCCGATCGACCGCCGATCCCGGACGACGAGCCCAACTACAGCAGCCCGAACATCCCGAGCGTGTCCGCAGGTGCGCTGGACACCTTGATGGGTGGCCTGAGCGGGCTGGCGTCCGCGCAGCAGGCTGAGAACGCCCGCCACTACGCCTACCAGGTCGTGTTCCAGCAGGATGCCCAGGGCGTACGCCGCGCCGTGATCCTGCTCGACCAACTGCAGAGCGACGGAAAGGACGTCTGGGTCGAGCAGGGCTACGCAAGGATCGACTCCAACGGCAAACGTCGTCCCCGCCGGGTGAGCCATGCTCCGTGCTGGTGTTCGGACCGCTAGCGCGTCCAGAAGTCATCCGGACTACGGCCGGGGCGGAAACCGTGGGCCCCAACCATGGCCACAGCCTCTGGGAAGTGGCGTCCGACCGACGCCGGCCCGTGGGCGTCACTTCCGAACGTGATTGCTTGTCCGCCTTCTTCGCTCCACCACTGCGCGATCCACGGACGCAGCGTCCCCCCCACGTTCATCTCTAGTGCCCGACCGCTACCCGCCACCACGCGTAGGGCATGACGGAAGTCATCCTCGAACTGGCTCGGATCGAAGGGTCCAGCATCCTCTGTCGGCCAGTAACGGACTGCGTAGTCGATGTGAGTTAGTACCGTGAAAGCATCGGAACCATCGATCATGCGGGGCACCTCAGCCAGATATTCCCGGATGACGTCGGCTGCTGGCCAAAGCCGGTACAACCCTGGCGGCTCGAAGAATTGGTCCCCAACCGGTAACGCGTGCAAGGAACCGATGACTCGCTCGAGCTGTCCGAAGCCAACGAGCTTGGCAGCAGCTTCGCCGGTCCGATGTGGTTGGCCGAGCTCCACTCCGGTGATGATTCGAAGGTCCGGGAACTTGACGCGGCAGCGGTCGACGCACTCCAAATATCCGTCGATGTCCATCGGGGGTGGCGCGAGCGCTCCTTCTGACGTAAGAAACGGCTTGAAATGATCAAAGCCATCGAGGTCGCTGGGGTCGACTTGCCAGGCCATCAAGTCCAAGTGGTCAGTGAAAGCCACGGCGGGAAGGCCCAGCTCGATCGCTTGCGCGCAGGTTCGCTCCATCGACGCTGCCGCCCCCGTATCCCAGGACCACTCGCTGTGCACATGACTATCCGCGGGAAGCGTCATGGACCCACCCGGCCACCCATCATTCCATCGGGACGGGCGTCAGACGTTGAACCCGAGGGCGCGGAGCATCTCGCGTCCATCGTCGCTGATCTTGTCCGGACCCCACGGCGGCATCCATACCCAGTTGATCCGGAAGTCGTTCACGAGCCCCTCGAGGGCGGTGCGGGTCTGGTCCTCGATCATGTCGGTCAACGGGCAAGCGGCCGAGGTGAGCGTCATATCGATCGTCGCGACCGACCCCTCGTCGAGGTGAACGCCGTAGATCAGGCCCAGGTCGACGACGTTGATGCCGAGCTCGGGGTCGACCACGTCCTTGAGCGCCTCGACGACGTCATCGGTCGAGACGGCGCCCGATGCCGGGTCGGTGTCGACCTCCGCAATGTCTGCATGAGGGTCCTGCCTTGCCGGGCTGGCCTGGTTCGTGTCCGTCATCTCACTCCTCCTCCGTGTTCTGCACCGCAGCCGCGGTGGCATCCTTCCACGCCATCCAGCCGAGCAGCGCGCACTTCACCCTCGCCGGGAATCTCGCGACGCCTGCGAAGGCGACTCCGTCCTCCAGAACCTCCTCGTCCGGCTCGACCTGTCCCCGGCTCGCCAGCAGGTCGGCGAACGTGGCATGGATCGCCATCGCGTCCGCGACCGACTTCCCGATCAGCAGGTCGGCGAGCACCGACGTCGACGCCTGCGAGATCGAGCATCCCTGAGCGTGGTACGACACGTCCTCGATGACGTGGTCGCGGACCCGCACCCGCAGGGTCACCTCGTCGCCGCAGGTGGGGTTCACATGGTGCACCTCGGCGTCGTACGGTTCCCGCAGACCGGCGTGATGGGGGTTCTTGTAATGGTCCAGGATGATGTCCTGGTACAGCGCGTCGACATTCATCAGTCGTCCACCCGGAAGTACTTCTTCGTGTAGTGCAACGCATCGACCAGCGCATCGATTTCCTCAGGTGTCGTGTAGAGGTACGACGAGGCGCGGACGGACGACTGGACACCGAATCGTTCGTGCAGCGGCCGGGCACAGTGGTGGCCGGCTCGGACAGCGACGCCGCGCGAGTCCAGCAGCTGGGCCACATCGTGGGGGTGGATGTCGGCCAGCTCGAAGCTGATCGCACCGCCTCGGTCGACGGGCACGTCGGGGCCGAGGATCCTCAATCTCCCGACCTCGGACAACCGCTCGAGCGCGTACGCCGTGATCGCCTGCTCGTGCCCCGCGACGTTCTCCATCCCGATCGCCGACAGGTAGTCGACGGCCGCGCCGAGACCGACCGCCTGGGCGATCGGCGGTGTTCCGGCCTCGAACTTGTACGGTGCCGTCGCGTATGTCGACGTCGTCATCGTGACGGTCTCGATCATGGAACCACCGCCGAGAAACGGTGGCAGCTCATCCAGGATGCTTCCGCGACCCCACAACACTCCGATCCCGGTGGGCCCCACCATCTTGTGACCGGTGAACGCGACGAAGTCGGCATCGATGGCCGCCATGTCCACCGGCATCTGCGGCACTGCCTGGGACGCGTCCACGACGAGCAGCGCCTCGACCTCGTGTGCACGCCGCGCCAGCTCGGCGACCGGGTTGACGGTGCCCAGCACGTTCGAGACCCAGGTCACCGCGACCACCTTGGTCCGTTCGTTCAACAGGTCGCCGGACGCAGCCGAGTCGAGATCCAGCCTGCCCTCGTCGGTGACGCCGAACCAGCGCAGCCGAGCCCTCTTGCGTTCGGCGAGCAGCTGCCACGGGACGATGTTCGAGTGGTGCTCCATCTCGCTGATCACGATCTCGTCGCCCGGGCCGATCTCGAGCCTGCCGCCAGCCCACGCCAGCGTGTTCGCCACCAGGTTCAGCGCCTCGGTGGAGTTCTTGGTGAAGATCACCTCGTCACGAGACGGTGCCTTGATGAACGCGGCGACCTTGTCACGCGCTGCTTCGAACGCCGCCGTCGCCTCCTCGCCGACGGTGTGCATCGCGCGGGCGACGTTCGCGTTGTGCCGGGTGTAGTGCTCGTGCACGACATCGAGGACCTGGCGCGGCTTCTGCGACGTGTTCGCGCTGTCGAGGTAGACGAGAGGCAGGTCACCCGGCAGCCGTCGGGACAAGATCGGGAAGTCTTCACGAATGCGCTCGACGTCGAGCCCCGAAGCGAGAGGAGCATTGTCCAATGTCACTTAATCCCAACTCCTCTCTCTCTCTGTCTTTCTCTCTTGTCCTGATCGGCGGCGGCTGACGGGATGGATCGCACGGCGGAGAAGGAGGCACTAGTGCGTCTATTGCCGACGCCGACAACGCCGCGAGCCGCCCGTCAGGCGCCGACCGAGACGTACTTGTCGTAGCCCTCGGCTTCCAGCCGCTCGGCGAGCTCGGAGCCACCTTCCTCGGCGACCCTGCCTGCGACGAAAACATGGACGAAGTCGGGCTTGATGTAGCGCAGGATGCGCGTGTAGTGGGTGATCAGCAGGACGCCGCGGTCCTTCTGCGCCCGGAACCGGTTGACGCCGTCGGCCACGATCCGCAGCGCGTCGATGTCGAGGCCGGAGTCCGTCTCGTCGAGGATCGCGAACCTCGGGTTGAGCAGCTCGAGCTGGACGATCTCGTTGCGCTTCTTCTCGCCTCCGGAGAATCCCTCGTTGACGTTGCGTTGGGCGAATGCCGTGTCCATCTTGACCCGCTCGAGGGCGCTGGTGACGTCCTTGACCCAGGTACGCAGCTGGGGCGCCTTCCCGTCCAAAGCGGTCTTCGCGGTGCGCAGGAAGTTCGAGACAGATACCCCGGGGACCTCCACGGGGTACTGCATGGCGAGGAACAGGCCGGCGCGGGCGCGGGCGTCGACACTCAGGGTCAGCAGGTTCTCACCGTCGAGGGTCACTGACCCCTCGGTGATGACGTACTTCGGGTGTCCGGCGATGGAGTACGCGAGCGTCGACTTTCCGGACCCGTTCGGGCCCATGATCGCGTGCGTCTCGCCGGACGAGACCGTCAGGTCGACGCCGCGCAGGATTTCCTTGCGCCCATCGGTGGTGTCGACCGACACGTGCAGGTTCTTGATGTCCAAGGTGGCCATGTGTGCTCGTTCTCCGTGCTGCTCGCAAGTTGCTCAGTAGCTCAGCTGCTCTGAGTTGAGGGGTTCGTGGACGTTGACGAGGATGTCGTCACCGTCGATCCGGACGGGGTAGACCGGGACGGATACGGTGGCCGGCAGGCCGATCGGCTCGCCGGTGCGCAGATCGAACCGCGAGCCGTGCAGCCAGCACTCGATCTCGCAGTCGCCGACGTCACCTTCGCTGAGCGGGACGGCGGCATGTGAGCACTCGTCCCGGATCGCGAACACCACGCCTCCGCTACGGACCAGCGCCACCTCGACCCCGTCGACGATGACGGGCACGGACTTGCCCTCCTCGACATCGGAGCGGGCGGCGGCGGCGGCAAAGCTGCTCATCGGCTCTGCCTCGCTTGTTCGCGGACAGGTGTCAGGGCCGGCCCACTGACCACGTTCGCCGGATTCAGGCCGACGTTGACCTCGAGCTCTTTCTCCACGGCCGCGAGCAGCCGTGCCTCCACCTCGGGCACTCCGATCCGGCGGACGGTGTCGGCGAAGAAACCGTGGACAACGAGCCGTCTCGCCTCGTCCTCCGTCACGCCGCGGCTACGCAGGTAGAACAGCTGCTCGTCGTCGAAGCGCCCGGTCGCGGCGGCGTGGCCGGCACCGACGATCTCACCGGTCTCGATCTCGAGGTTCGGTACGGAGTCGGCACGGCAACCGTCGGTGAGGATGAGGTTGCGGTTCTCCTCGTAGGTCTGGATTCCCTCCGCCACCTTGCGGATCAGGACGTCACCGACCCACACCGAGTGCGCCCCCTTGCCCTGTAACGCGCCCTTGTAGGCGACGTGGCTCTTGGTCTTCGGGGCATTGTGATCGACGAACAACCGGTGCTCGATGTGCTGGTCGGCGTCGACGAAGTAGAGCCCGAACGACTCCAGCTCGCCTCCGGGGGCGTCGTAGGAGACATTCTCGTTGATCCGCACGAGGTCGCCGCCGAGGCTCGCCTGGAACGTGCGTACGTGGGCGTCCCGGCCGACCCGAACGCCGACCTGGCCGAGGTGGACGGTGTCTGCGTCCCACATCTGCAGGGACACCAGGTCGAGCTGAGCACCGTCTCCGACGAGCACGGACGTGGTCGCGCTGTACCGCGTACTCCCCGTGTGCTCGAAGACGACCGTCGCCTTTGCGTGGTGGCCGATCCGCACGACGATGTGTCCCCAGACCAGGTCGTCTGCCGATGCGCCGCTGAGCGCCACAAGTACCGGCTTGTCCAGCTCGGTCTCGGCCGGAACGTCGATCAGGACTGCGCCCCCACCGTTCGCGACGGCCAGCGCAGACGGGCGGTCGGCCGGCGCGCTCTCGCCGAGCTTCGCGGCCGACTCCGCGGAGATCGCCTCGACGGTGACGCCGTCAGGCAGGTCGGTGTCCCACCTCAGGTGTCCGTCCGACGGCGCACCGTCGAGGATGCCGCGCAGACGCTTGAGCGGCGTGAACCGCCAAACCTCTTCCAGACCCGTCGGGACCGGATGGTCGGCGAGGTCGTACGACGGCACGGGGTGCAGGTGGCTTTCCACCGTCTCGATCGCGCGCTCGATGGTTGCCGCATCGGATGAGGTCACGTACTTCGCTTCCATGTTCTCGGGGTGACGGATGGGTGGTGCGGCCGGGTCAGCCGACGGCGCCTTCCATCTGCATCTCGATCAGCCGGTTCAGCTCGAGGGCGTACTCCATGGGGAGCTCACGGGCGATCGGCTCGATGAACCCGCGCACGATCATCGCCATCGCCTCGTCCTCGGCCATCCCGCGGCTCATCAGGTAGAACAGCTGGTCGTCGCTCACCTTGGAGACGGTCGCCTCGTGGCCCATCTTCACGTCGTCCTCGCGCACGTCGACATACGGATAGGTGTCGGAACGGCTGATCGTGTCGACGAGTAGTGCGTCACAGCGGACCGTCGACGCCGAGTGGTGAGCACCGTCGTCGACCTGGACCAGGCCGCGGTACGACGTACGTCCGCCGCCACGGGCAACGGACTTCGACACGATCGAGCTCGACGTGTGCGGTGCGGCGTGCACCATCTTCGCGCCCGCGTCCTGGTGCTGGCCCTCGCCGGCGAACGCGATCGACAATGTCTCACCCTTCGCATGCTCGCCGAGCAGGTAGATCGCGGGGTACTTCATCGTGACCTTTGAGCCAATGTTGCCGTCGACCCACTCCATCGTGGCGCCGGACTCACAGGTGGCGCGCTTCGTGACCAGGTTGTAGACGTTGTTCGACCAGTTCTGGATGGTGGTGTAACGGCACCGCGCATCCTTCTTGACAATGATCTCGACGACGGCGGAGTGCAGTGAGTCGGAGCTGTAGATCGGTGCGGTGCAACCCTCGACGTAGTGCACGTACGCGCCCTCGTCGACGACGATCAGCGTCCGCTCGAACTGGCCCATGTTCTCGGTGTTGATCCGGAAGTACGCCTGCAGCGGGATGTCGACGTGAACGCCTTTCGGGACATAGATGAACGAGCCACCCGACCAGACAGATGTGTTGAGCGCGGCGAACTTGTTGTCGCCGACCGGGATGACCGTGTTGAAGTACTCGCGGAACAGGTCCTCGTGCTGCTTAAGGCCCGCGTCTGTGTCGACAAAGATTACGCCCTGCTCCTCGAGGTCCTCCCGGATCTTGTGGTAGACGACCTCGCTCTCGTACTGCGCCGCGACACCTGCGACGAGGCGCTGCTTCTCCGCCTCCGGGATGCCGAGCCGGTCGTAGGTGTTCTTGATGTCGTCGGGAAGCTCGTCCCAGCTCGTGGCCTGCTTCTCCGTCGACCGCACGAAGTACTTGATGTTTTCGAAGTCGATCTTGTCGAGGTCAGCGCCCCATGCCGGCATCGGCTTGCGCCGGAACAGCTTCAGCCCCTTGAGCCGCAGGTCGAGCATCCAGTCGGGCTCGTTCTTCCGCGACGAGATGTCTCGCACGACGTCCTCCGACAGTCCGCGCTTCGCGACCGATCCGGCGGCGTCGGAGTCGGACCAGCCGTACTCGTAGCTGCCGAGTCCCTTCAGCCCAGGGTTCAGTTCCTCGATCGACGTCATTGGGTGACCCTCTCCTGCGAGTTGGCACGACCACCCGAACGGGTGGCCATGGGTGACTGGGGGACATTGGTGGTGCAGATGCCGTCGCCGTGCGCGATCGTCGCGAGGCGTTGGACGTGGCTGCCGAGCAGCCTCGCGAACACCTCGGTCTCGGCCTCGCACAGCTCCGGGAACTCCGTCGCCACGTGCGCGACGGGGCAGTGGTGCTGGCAGAGCTGGTCGCCGAGCGGGGACGACTCGACGGAAGCGGCGTAGCCGTCACCGCTGAGGGCCTGGGCCAGCGCGCCGGCCTTCTCGTGTTCGGGCGCAGCTTCGACGATCGCTCGGTAGCGATCCTCCAGCTCGGCGACCCGCCGACGGGCGAACGCGGCAACCGCGTCCTCCCCGACGGTTTCGCGCAGGAAACGCAGTGCGGTCGCGGCCAGGTCGTCATACGCCTGGTCGAACGCCTCGCGTCCCTGATCGGTCAGCGCGAACACCTTCGCCGGACGCCCGCGGCCACGGGTGCCCGCGCTGCGAGGAGTACGGATCTCGATCGAGCCGTTGTCCACCAGCAGTTCGAGATGCCTGCGGACGGCCGCCGAGGTCAGCCGGAGACGTTTCGCCAGGTCGGCGGCCGTCGACGGACCGTTCTCGAGCAGCGACCGGACCACGCGACCGCGGGTCGACCCGTCGGTCTCGGGGGGGGTCGACGGCGCGGGTCCGCGGACGGGCGAGGCCGCAGCCGCGCGATCCGACCTGCCGAGCTCGGAAACCATTTTCACAACGCCATTGTGACGTTATTCGGGCTCGGCTTCAACAAAGCCTCCCCTAACCTCGAGTTGTCGGTCCCTCACGGGCCTAGGGCCCCGTCAGGGACCGACAACTCTCGACGGGGTCGGGCCCGGATCGGGCCGGCAGCGCGCAACCTAGACTCACCGCGTGAACGCTCCCGCCGTCGAGGTCACCGACCTGGTGATGCGCTACCGCGAGAACGTCGCGGTGGACGGCCTGTCGTTCGGCATCCCGACCGGCGGGGTCACTGCAATCCTCGGCCCGAACGGTGCCGGGAAGACGACGACCCTCGAGACGTGCGAAGGGTTTCGCCGTCCGCAGCATGGATCCGTGCGCGTTCTCGGGCTCGACCCCGCGGCAGATGCCCGGCCACTGCGTCCGAGGGTCGGCGTGATGCTCCAGTCCGGCGGCGCCTGGTCGGGCGCTCGAGCGACCGAGATGCTGCGCCATATCGCGGCGTTGTACGCCCATCCGCTCGACGTCGACCTGATCGTCGACCGGCTCGGGCTCGGTACCGCCGGCCGGACGCCGTACCGCCGGCTAAGCGGCGGCCAGCAGCAGCGACTGAACCTGGCGATGGCCATCATCGGCCGCCCGGAGCTCGTCTTCCTGGACGAGCCAACCACCGGGCTCGATCCACAGGCCAGGCACGCGAGCTGGGATCTCATCGCCGAGCTGCGTGACGCGGGCGTGACCGTGGTCCTCACGACCCACCAGATGGAGGAGGCCGAGCGTCTCGCGTCCCTGGTTCACATCGTCGATCAGGGCAGGTTGGTGGCCTCGGGCAGCCCCGACGAGCTGACGACGGCCGGCGCCACAGACCTGGTCACGGTGCGGGCGAAGCCGGGCCTCGACACCGGCTCGCTGGTCGCGCGACTGCCCGACGGGACGTCGGTCGGAGCCGACGAGGAGGGTCGGTACTCCATCACAACCGCCGTGTCCCCCGACGCGGTCGCAACCGTGGCGGCGTGGTGCGCCGACAACGGGGTCCTGCTCAGAGACCTGTCGACGTCCCGCCGCACGCTCGAGGACGTCTTTCTCGACCTCACCGGTCGCGAACTGCGATGACGGCCGAGTTCGCTCCCAGCCCCGGTGCGGCACCGTGGGCGGCCATGGTCTGGGCTCAGGCCAGGATGGAAGTCCGGATGCTGGCGCGCAACGGCGAGCAGGTCCTGCTGGCCGTTGTCATCCCGCTCCTGCTGCTGGTGGGCGGCGCCCGCTCCGGCCATACCGTCGACCTCGGACCCGGCCGGCGGATCGACGTGCTGACTCCTGGCGTGTTCGCGCTTGCCGTCCTGTCCACGTCCTTCACCTCGCTCGCGATCGCCACCGGCTTCGAGCGGCGCTATGGCGTCCTCAAGCGGCTCGGCGCGACTCCGCTGCCGAGATCGGGGCTGCTCGCGGGCAAGGCGGCTGCGCTCGTCTTCGTCGAGCTCGTCCAGCTGCTGCTCGTCGCCGGCACGGCCGCCATCCTCGGCTGGCACCCGCACCCCGGCGCCGTAGCGGTCATCGGCGCGGCACTCCTCGTCGTCGCCGGCACGGCTGCATTTGCCGCGCTCGGGATGCTGCTCGCGGGGACGCTTCGGGCGGAGGCGACTCTGGCCGCGGCGAACCTCGCGTACGTCGTCCTGCTCGTCGCCGGCGCGGTCGTCGTACCGGCCGGCTCGTACCCGGCGGCGATGCGACCGGTGATCGACGTGTTGCCGTCCGGTGCACTCGCCGACGGGTTGCGCCAGTCCCTGAACGGGTCGGGCTCGCCCGGCTGGCAGCTGCTGGTCCTCGCCGGGTGGGCCGTCGTGGCGGGCGCGGTCACCGCGCGGGTGTTCCGGTGGGAGTGAACCGGAGCACCCGTTGGGACCCCCGCCGCGTCACCGTACAGCGGTTTGCGATCGCCACGCTCGTCGCCAACATCGTCATCGTGACGACCGGGGCGGCGGTCAGGTTGACCGACTCGGGCCTCGGGTGTCCGAGCTGGCCGCGATGCACCGACGCATCGATGACCCCGCACGGAGCCCTGGGTGTCCACGGCGCCATCGAGTTCGGGAACCGGATGCTCACCTTCGTCCTGGCCGTCGTCGCGATCACCACGTGGGTCGTCGTGCTGCGGCTACGGCCCGCGCGTCGAGACCTGCGGGTGCTCGCGACGGTGCTCGCGCTGGGCATTCCCGCCCAGGCCGGCTTGGGAGGCATCACCGTCCTCACCAATCTCGACCCGTGGATCGTGTCCCTGCACCTGATCGTGTCGCTGCTGATGGTGGGGCTGTCGGTCGTGCTCGTACGGAGGGTGGTCGAGGACGATCAGATTCCGCGGCCCACCGTCCCCCGCTACGTCGGCGTCCTCGGCCGTCTCACCGCCGCCGTGGGAGCGCTCGTGCTCTATCTCGGTACGGTCGTGACCGGCAGCGGGCCTCATGCTGGCGACGTGCATGCGGTCCGCAACGGGATCGCACCCCGGAGCGCGACCGAGCTCCACGCCAACCTGGTCTTCTTGTTCGTCGGCCTCACGATCGGCTGCGTCCTGACGCTGCGCGCCACCGACGCGCCCGAGCGGGCGGTTCGGGCGGCAACCTGGCTGCTCGTCCTCGAGCTTGGCCAAGGTGCGGTGGGGTTCGCCCAGTACTTCGCGGACCTCCCGGTCGCGCTGGTCGAGATCCACGTCGTCGGTGCGGCCCTGGTCACCGCCTGCATCGCCTGGCTGTTGCTCGGCCTGCGCGACCGCGGCCTTGCGCGATCCTGACCTCCGCAACAGCCAGCGGGCGGGCGTCAGCGCACGAGGGGATCGATCGCAACCGCGAGGAACAACAGCGCCAGGTACAGGTTCGAGCCGTGGAACAGGCGCATCGCGGTCAGTGCGGCATCGTCGGCGACCCGTTTCGCGTTACCTAGCAGCAGGTACGACTCGACCAGGAAGTAACCGCCGAGAGCGACCGCGACCGCAGGATAGAGCCACCCGGTGCCGGCCACGGGCCACAGCGCGATCGACGTGACCACGGTGAGCCACGTGTACGCGACGATCTGCCGCGCCACCGCGACCGGGGCCGCCACGACCGGAAGCATCGGCACCGCGGCTTCTGCATAGTCGGCGCGGTAGCGCATCGCCAGTGACCAGAAGTGCGGCGGCGTCCAGAAGAAGACCACGAGAAACAGCACCACCGGCGGCCACGCCAACGAGCCGGTGACGGCGGTCCATCCGATCAGGGCGGGGAAGCATCCGGCCGCGCCGCCCCAGACGATGTTTTGAGACGTACGCCGCTTGAGCAGCCAGGTGTAGACGACCACGTAGAAGACGTTCGCGGCGAGTGCCAGACCGGCGGACAGCCAGTTGACGGCGAAACCGAGCAACCCGGTGGCGGCAATGCCGAGCGCGACGCCGAACAGCGCGGCGCGCGCTGGCGAGATCCGGTGCTGCGGAAGCGGTCTGCGGCGCGTCCGCCGCATCCGCTCGTCGATGTCACGGTCGATGACACAGTTCAGGCTGTTGGCGCTGCCGGCCGCGAGGGTGCCGCCGACGACCGTGACGACGACCAGCCGCAGGTTCGGCACACCGCCGGAAGCGAGGAACATCACCGGCACCGTTGTCAGCAGCAGCAGCTCGATGATGCGCGGCTTGACCAGGGCGACGTACCCACCCACGGCGCCGCGAATGCGATCGCGGGGATCGACGGGGCCGGCGGCCTTGTCCGCGTCGTCTGCGTGCGCTGATGCAGCGGACTGGACTGCGGTCACAGGCACCTCGGATCAAGACGGAAGACTCGGCCGGGCCGCTCTCGGCGGAGTCGGCGGCACACGACAACGCGAAGTCTAGACCCTCGATCGCGACCGGCCGAGGCACCCACTGGGCCCCGCCCCGACCAGTGAGCGAGCCGCCCGGCGGGTGGGTAGGCTCGAGTCGGTCGGGCGCTCGCGAGTCTTCAGCAGCGGGTCGGACCGGTATCACGCTCCAGGAGGAATGCACGTGACGAACCCAGCCAACAGCGGAGGTCTCGACTGGACCGAGGTCGACTCTCGTGCTGTCGACACGGTACGCGTGCTGGCGATGGATGCCGTCGAGAAGGCGGGAAGCGGGCATCCCGGCACGGCCATGAGCCTCGCGCCGGCGGCGTACCTGCTGTTTCAGAAGGTGCTGCGCCACGACCCGGCCGACCCGTCGTGGACGGGCAGGGACCGGTTCGTGCTGTCCTGCGGGCACACGAGCCTGAGCCTGTACATCGAGCTCTTTCTCGCCGGGTACGGATTGCAGCTGTCCGACCTGGAGAAGTTCCGGACATGGGACAGCCTGACGCCGGGTCACCCGGAGCACGGACTGACGGCCGGCGTCGAGGTCACCACGGGTCCGCTCGGCCAGGGGGTCGGGAACGCCGTCGGGATGGCGATGGCCGCGCGTCGAGAGCGTGGCCTGCTCGACCCGGACGCGGCACCGGGCCAGAGCCTCTTCGACCATCACGTCTACGTGATCGCGAGCGACGGTGACATGGAGGAAGGACTTTCGTCCGAGGCGTCGTCCCTCGCCGGTACGCAGCAGCTCGGCAACCTGACGCTGATCTACGACAACAACCGGATCTCCATCGAAGGCGAGACGCCGATCGCGTTCAACGAGGACGTCTGCAAGCGGTACGAGGCGTACGGCTGGCACGTCCAGGCGGTCGACTGGACGCACGGCGGAACCGAGTACCGCGAGGACGTCCCCGCTCTCCACGACGCGATCCAGGCTGCCCGTGCGGTCACCGACCGTCCGAGCTTCATCTGCCTGTCCACCATCATCGCCTGGCCGGCACCGCGCGCCCAGAACACCGGCAAGGCACACGGCGCCGCACTAGGGGGCGAGGAGGTGGCGGCCACCAAGAAGATCCTCGGTTTCGATCCGGACCAGACGTTCACTGTGGACGACGAGATCCTCGAGCACACGCGCCAGGCGACCAAGCGCGGCGCCGCGGCGCACGAGGCGTGGGACCGCCGGTACCAGGCCTGGGCCGAGCAGAACCCGGACGCGAAGGTGCTGTTGGAACGGATGCAGCGGCGCCGGCTGCCGGACGGGTGGACCGACGTCATCCCGTCGTTCGACCCGGATCCGAAGGGAATGGCCACCAGGAAGGCATCGGGAAACGTGCTGACCGCGCTCGCGCCGCACCTGCCCGAGCTGTGGGGTGGCTCCGCCGACCTGGCCGAGTCCAACAACACCACGCCGGAAGGTGAGCCGAGCTTCCTCCCGACCGACCGCGCCACCAAGGAGTGGCCCGGTGACCCGTACGGCCGGGTCCTGCACTTCGGCATCCGCGAGCACGCCATGGGCGCCGTCCTCAACGGCATCGCCCTGCACGGAGGCACCCGGCCGTACGGCGGGACGTTCCTCGTCTTCAGCGACTACATGCGGCCGTCCGTCCGGCTGGCCGCGATCATGAAGCTCCCCGTCACCTACGTCTGGACGCACGACTCGATCGGTCTCGGCGAGGACGGCCCCACGCATCAGCCGGTCGAGCACCTCGCTGCGCTCCGCGCGATCCCCGGGCTCGATGTGGTTCGTCCTGCCGACGCCAACGAGACCGCGGTGGCGTGGCGCACGATCCTCGAGCACACCGACCGACCGGCCGGCCTTGTCCTCAGCCGGCAGAACGTGCCGACGTTTCCCCGCGACGAGGGAGGGTACACCGACGCCGACGGCGTGTCGTCCGGCGCGTACGTCCTCATCGACGCCCCCGACGGGAAGCCTGATGTCGTGATCGTCGGAACCGGAGCCGAGGTGCAGCAGGCGATCCAGGCCCGCGAGCAGCTCGCCACCGAGGGCGTCGCCGCCAGGGTCGTCTCGATGCCGTGCCGCGAATGGTTCGAGGAACAAGACGACGCGTACCGCGAAAGCGTTCTGCCCTCGGCCCTGAAGGCGCGGGTCTCCGTCGAGGCCGCGGTCGGCCAGGGCTGGCGGGAGATCGTCGGTGACGCGGGCCGGATCGTGTCGCTCGAGCACTTCGGTGCCTCGGCAGACTTCAAGTCCCTCTTCCGCGAGTTCGGCATCACGTCGGACGCGGTCGTCGCGGCCGCCAAGGCCAGCATCGCCGCCCTGAATCCCACTGACCAGCCGACCGCAAGGAGCACATCATGAACGACCCACTGCAGATCCTCAGCGACCAGGGCGTGGCCATCTGGCTGGACGACCTCTCCCGCCAGCGGCTCGAGAGCGGCAACCTCGCCGAGCTGGTCGCCCACCGGCACGTGGTGGGGGTCACGTCCAACCCGACGATCTTCGCGAAGGCGCTCGAAGACGCCGATGAGTACGCCGAGCAGATCGCCGACTGCGCCGAGCGTGAGCTGGAGGTCGACGAGACGGCACGCCTCGTCACCACCTACGACGTCCGCTGGGCGTGTGACGTGATGGCGCCTGTCTACCAGCAAACCAACGGTCTCGACGGCCGGGTCAGCATCGAGGTCGACCCGCGACTGGCGCACAAGACCGCGTCGACGCTCGCGGAGGCCCGGGCCCTTTGGTGGATGGTCGACCGGCCGAACGTGATGATCAAGATCCCCGCGACCAAGGAGGGGCTGTCGGCCATCGCCGACGCGACCGCCGAAGGTATCTGCGTCAACGTGACGCTGATCTTCAGCCTGGACCGCTACCGCGCGGTCATGGACGCCTACCTGAGTGGCCTCGAGCGCGCAAGCGCCAGCGGCCTGAACCTCTCGGGGATCCGGTCGGTAGCGTCCTTCTTCGTCAGCCGGATCGACACCGAGGTCGACCAGCGGCTCGACAAGATCGGTGGCGATGAGGCGATGGCGCTGAAGAGCAAGGCGGCGGTCGCCAACGCGCGACTCGCATACCAGGTATACGAGGAGGTGTTCGGCACCGAGCGCTGGCAGCGCCTCGAGTCGGCCGGCGCCAACAAGCAGCGGCCGTTGTGGGCGTCGACGTCGGTCAAGGATCCGTCGCTGCCAGACACCATGTACGTCACCGAGCTGGTCGCGCCGAACACGGTCAACACGATGCCGGAAGGCACGATTGACGCCACCGCCGACCACGGCGAGATCAACGGAGACGCGATCACGTCGAACTACGACGACGCGATCTCCGTGATGGAGCGACTGGCGGCGGTCGGGGTGGACTTCGACGACGTGGTCAAGGTCGTCGAAGACGAGGGTGTGAGCAAGTTCGAGGCCTCGTGGCAAGAGCTGGTCGGCTCGGTGGAGAAGCAGCTGGCGAAGGCCGAGCCCGCCGAGCAGGGGGCTCGGTGACCGCCTGGAACACGACCGCCGACTCCGTCCTCGGCTACGAGCTGTTCTTCGGATACCGCGACGAGCAGGCCTACGCGACGGCCGTGCAGGGGCTGGTCGAGGGCGGGGTCGCCGGCAAGATCGCCTCGCAGGACCCGACACTTTGGGGTGTCGACGCTGAGGAAGAGTCGGCCAGGCGGCTGGCATGGGTCTCGCTCGCGGAAGCGTCCCGACCGCTGGTTGCGGCAGTCTCCGCGCTCAGGCAAGACCTCAACGGGGCCGGTCTCGACCACGTCGTGCTGTGCGGGATGGGCGGCTCGTCGCTCGCGCCAGAGGTGATCTGCGCGACCGCCGGCGTCGAGCTGACCGTGCTGGACTCGTCCGACCCCGACTACGTGGCCGCGGCGATCGCAGACCGGCTGGAGCGAACGGTCGTGGTGGTGTCGAGCAAGTCCGGCGGCACCGTCGAGACCGACAGTCAGCGGCGTGCGTACGAGCAGGCGCTGCGCGACATCGGCCGCGACCCCGCGCAGCACCTGGTCGTTGTGACCGATCCCGGCTCACCGCTCGACGCATCGGCGCGGGCGGCCGGTTACCGGGTCTTCGACGCCGAACCGCACGTCGGCGGCCGGTACTCAGCGCTCACCGCTTTCGGACTCGTGCCGAGCGGGCTTGCCGGCGCGCCGATCGGGGCGCTGCTGGAGTCGGCCGGCGCGATCGCCCCGGTGCTCGCCACCGACTCCCCCGACAACCCCGGCCTCCGGCTCGGTGCACTGCTCGGCGTCGCGAACCACGCGGGCGCCGACAAGGTCGTCCTCGTTGACGCATCGTCGGGGATCGACGGGTTCGGCAACTGGGCAGAGCAGCTGATCGCCGAGTCCACCGGCAAGGACGGAAGGGGCATCCTCCCCGTGGTGGTCGCCGGCACCGACTCCCCCAACTTCGACCCGAACAGCCCCGACGAGGTCTTGGTGACGATCGGGGACCTGGTCGAGGACGTGCGCCCGTCCTCCGGGTACGGCGCCTCCGTCCGGGCACCGCTCGGAGCCCAGCTGTTGCTCTGGGAGTACGCCGTCGCCGTCGCGGGTCGGCTGATCGGGATCAACCCGTTCGACCAGCCGGACGTGGAGAGCGCGAAGGAGGCGGCGCGCGGGCTGCTCGATGCCGACTCGACGAAACCACGGCCGGTGTTCAGCGACGGGTCCCTGGACGTCTACGCCACGGACGGTCTGCTCGGGGATGACGTCTCCAGTGTCTCCGCGGCCGTCGAGGCCCTGCTCTGCCGGCTGGACCCGGAGCGGGGCTACCTCGCGGTGATGGCGTACCTCGACCGCACGGCCGATGCCGACCTGGCGCAGGTACGCGACACACTCGCCGCCCGCACCGGTCGCCCGACGACGTTCGGCTGGGGACCACGGTTCCTGCACTCGACCGGGCAGTACCACAAGGGCGGCCCTCCCAACGGTGTCTTTCTCCAGGTCACCGCCGATCCGACCAAGGATCTCGAGATACCGGGCAGGCCGTTCACGTTCGGCGGATTCATCGCGGCGCAGGCGATCGGCGATGCCGCGGTCCTGGCCGACCATGGGCGCCCCGTTCTCCGGTTGCACCTCCGGGACCGCGACGCAGCGCTCGGCATCGTACGCAAGGTGCTCTCGTGACCACCGCCGGGAAGTCCAACCCGCTGCGGGAGGAAGAGGACCGCCGGCTTCCCCGGATCGCCGGGCCATGTGGACTGGTCATCTTCGGCGTCACCGGAGACCTCGCGCGCAAGAAGCTGATGCCGGCGCTCTACGACCTGGCCAACCGTGGCCTGCTGCCACCCGGATTTGCCCTGGTCGGCTTCGCCCGCAGGGACTGGGCGCACCAGGACTTCGCGAAGATCGTGCACGACTCCGTCCGCGAGTACGCCCGGACGCCGTTCCGCGAGGAGGTCTGGAACCAGCTCTCCGAAGGCTTCCGATTCGTACCTGGCGACTTCTCCGACGACGTCGCATTCGACCAGCTCCGTGACACGATCGACGAGCTGGCCCGGGTGCGAGGCACGGGTGGGAACCTGGCGTTCTACCTGTCGATCCCGCCGAAGTTCTTCCCGGACGTCATCGGTCAGCTCAAGGAGCACGGCCTGTCGGACCCACCGGCCGATGCGTGGCGTCGGGTCGTGATCGAGAAGCCGTTCGGGAGCGACCTGAAGACCGCGCAGGAGCTGAACGCGGTCGTCGAGGGCGTCTTTCCGCAGGAGTCGGTGTTCCGGATCGACCACTACCTCGGCAAGGAGACCGTCCAGAACATCCTCGCGTTCCGGTTCGCCAACCAGTTCTTCGAGCCGATCTGGAACGCCAACTACGTCGACCACGTACAGATCACGATGGCCGAGGACATCGGCATCGGTGGCCGGGCCGGGTACTACGACGGGATCGGCGCCGCCCGAGACGTCATTCAGAACCACCTCATCCAGCTGATGGCGCTCGTCGCCATGGAGGAACCGGTGTCGTTCGAGGCGAAGGCGTTGCGGACCGAGAAGCAGAAGGTGCTGTCGGCGGTCAAGCTGCCGGAGCGGCTGGACCGGCACACGGCGCGCGGACAGTACGCCGCCGGCTGGCAGGGTGGCCAGCACGTGATCGGCTACCTCGACGAGTCCGACATCCCGCGCACCTCTCAGACGGAGACGTTCGCTGCCGTCAAGCTCGAGATCGACACCCGGCGTTGGGCCGGGGTCCCGTTCTATCTTCGGACCGGCAAGCGTCTCGGCCGGCGGGTCACGGAGGTCGCCGTCGTTTTCAAGCGGGCACCCCATCTGCCGTTCGACGCGACGGAGACCGAGGAGCTCGGCCAGAACGCGCTGGTGATGCGCATCCAGCCCGACGAGGGCGTGACCGTCCGGTTCGGGGCGAAGATCCCCGGGAGCGCGATGGAGATCCGTGACGTCAACATGGACTTCGCTTACGGCGGTGCGTTCACCGAGTCGAGCCCGGAGGCATACGAGCGTCTGATCCTCGACGTCCTGCTCGGCGACCCGCCGTTGTTTCCGCGACACGAGGAGGTCGAGATGTCGTGGATGATCCTGGACCCGGTCATCGAGCACTGGGCGCAGCATGGGCAGCCAGACGCGTACGAGGCGGGAACCTGGGGACCGCGGTCAGCACACGAGATGCTGGCCCGAGACGGTCGCAGCTGGCGACGGCCGTAGGAGGGCGAAATGAGTACCACCGAGCTGACCCAGACGAACGCGAGCGAGATCGCCTCGGAGATCCTCAAGGCGCGCCGGCGCGCCGGGTCACCGTCGATGGGCATGGTGATGACGCTCATCGTCGTCACCGACGAAGGCGACCACTATGACGCGCTGAAGGCGGCCAGCGGTGCATCGCGCGAGCACCCCGCCCGGATCATCGGGGTGATCAGGCGGTCGGCGCGCGGTTCGTCGAAGCTCGACGCCGAGGTCAGGATCGGCGCGTCCGGCGAGTCGATCCTGCTGCGGATGTCGGGTGAGCTGACCGGACATGCGGAGTCGGTGGTGCTGCCGCTGCTGCTGCCCGACTCGCCGGTCGTGGTCTGGTGGCCGGGCAAGGCACCCAAGGACATCGCCGAGGACCCGCTGGGGTCGCTGGGCAACCGCCGGATCACCGACATCGCGGCCCTGGAGCGCGGTCGGGAGGCCGCGATGCTCGCGCAGGCGGAGAACTACGAGCCTGGCGACACCGACCTGGCATGGACCCGGTTGACGCCGTGGCGGGCGTTGCTCGCCGCCGCGTTGGACCAGTACCCCGCGAAGGTCACCGGTGCGGTGGTTGCTGCCGAGCGGGCCAACCCCAGCGCCGACCTGCTCGCGGCGTGGCTGTCCAGCCGGCTCAAGGTCGACGTCACACGGACGAACTCCAAGGGCCCAGGCTTGACGGCGGTGACGCTGGAGACCGGCGGCGGCGAGATCTCGATCAGCCGCCCGGACGGCGTCCTGGCGCGTTTCACGACCCCCAACTCACCCGATCGACCCGTCGCGTTGAAGCGCCGTGAGCTTCGCGAGCTGCTCGACGAGGAGCTGCGCCGTCTCGATCCCGACGACGTGTACGCCGCCGCTGCGCGCGCACTGATCGCGAAGGGCTCCCCGAGAGCCGGTCGGACAACCACCAGGAAGGCGGCGAAGCCGGCGAGGACCGCGAAGAAGCGGCCCCGGTCGTGAGCACGCCGACGATTCTCGTGCACCGGTCCGCCGAGCTGCTCGCGCAGGCTGCCGCCGCGCGTCTGATCACGACGATGGTGGAGCTTCAGTCCTCGGGTCGGATCCCGCACGTGGTGCTCACCGGTGGCTCGATCGCCGACCAGGTGCATCGCGCGGTCGCCGAGTCGGCTGCCCGGGAGGCGGTCGACTGGTCACGGGTGGAGCTGTGGTGGGGTGACGAACGCTTCCTGCTGTCCGGCGATGCCGAACGCAACGAGACACAGGCCCGCGCGGCGTTGCTGGACCGGGTTCGCATCGACCCCGACCGGGTGCATCCGGTTCCGCCCTCGGACCAGACCGACGACGACCCGGAACGCTCCGCGGCAGAGTACGCGAGCGCGCTCGAGCGGGCCAGCTCTCCCGAGGACCATGGACCGACCCCCACGTTCGACCTGCTGATGCTCGGCGTCGGCCCCGAGGGCCACGTTGCCTCCTTGTTCCCAGAGAAGCCGGCGCTCTACGACGAGCGCTCCGTCGTCGCGGTCCGGGGCTCGCCCAAGCCGCCGCCCATTCGGGTCACGATGACGATGAGCACGCTGCGTCGGGCTCGGGAGGTCTGGTTCATCGTCTCGGGTGCCGACAAGTCGCAGGCCGTCCACCTGGCTCTCGAGGGAGCGGGGATGTATCAGGTGCCGGCCGCGGGCCCCCGCGGGTTGAACCGGACGATGTGGCTCCTCGACACGGACGCCGCCGGCGAGCTCCCATCCAACTGGAGCATCGCCTGACGGGTGCGGTCGCCCTCAGCTCAGAAGACCTCGCCGGACTTGCGCTTGGCGCGAAGGGACTGGAGTGCCTCGTCGAGGATCTCCTTCGCCTCCGCGTCGCTTCGACGCTCCTTCACGTACGCAAGATGGGTCTTGTAGGGCTCGATCTTGGGCGGCGGTGGCGGGTTGGCGGAGTCGCGGTTGGCGGGCAGCCCGCAGCGGGGACAGTCCCACGTGTCGGGGATCTGGGCATCGACGGCGAACATCGGGGCGGTCTCGTGCCCGTGCGCGCAGAAGTACGTAACCCGCTGACGCGGAGCGGTATCCCCGCGCTCCGCCTCGCCGAGGGGTCCGGCACCGACACGGCTACCTCGGATTGCACTGCCACCTGCCACGACAACTCCCTCGATGAGCGAACAACGGGCGCGACCGCGCCCGCGATTGATTCTAAGTCGGATGCTGTTGTCGCGCGTCAGGACTTCAGCAGTAGGCCGAGCGACACGATGCAGGCGATCCAGACCAGTCCGACCCCGACCGTGAATCGGTCCAGGTTGCGCTCGGCCACCGATGAGCCGCCCAGCCCGCTGGACACGCCGCCGCCGAACATGTCAGACAGCCCTCCACCTCTTCCCTTGTGCAACAAGATCATCAAGATCAGGATGAGGCTCGCGACAACGAGCAGACCGGAGAAGATCAGAACCACCCGGCGATCCTAACCCCGCGCCGCAGCAGCCGTCGCAAGAGCACCGCCGTCAGAGCAGCGGCATGTCGTAGAACCGACAGATCCCGCCGAACTCGTCGGCCCGCAGACTTGCCCCGCCGACCAGACAGCCGTCGATGTCGGGCTTCACCATGATCCCGGCGACATTTGCCGCCTGCACCGATCCGCCGTACAGGACACGGACGGTCTCACCAGTGCCGCGACCGTGCATCTCGGTGATCCGGTTCCGGATCGCCGCGCATACCTCCTGGGCATCGTCGGGGGTGGCGACCTGACCTGTGCCGATCGCCCACACCGGCTCGTACGCCACCACCAGACCGGCGATCTGTTCGCCCGCGATACCAGCGAGGCTGCCGTCGACCTGCGCAGTCGTGTACGCGACCTGCTCACCCGCCTGGCGAACCGCGGGGCCTTCGCCGACGCACACGATCGGCGTCATCGATGCCGACAGCGTCTTCTTCGCCTTCGCGTTGACGGTCGCGTCGTCCTCCTGGTGGTGCTCGCGGCGCTCGGAGTGCCCGGCGAGGACGTACGTGCAGCCGAGCTTCGCGAGCATGGCCGCGCTGATCTCCCCGGTGTACGCCCCGTCGTCGTGGACGGACACGTCCTGCGCGCCGTACCCCAACCCGAGCCGGTCGCCGTCGACGAGGGTCTGAACACTGCGCAGGTCGGTGAACGGCGGGATGACCACCACCTCCGACCTGCCGAAGTCGTGCTTCTTGTCGGCGAGGATCCAGGCCAGCTTCTGCACCAGCACCACCGCTTCCTGGTGGTTCAGGTTCATCTTCCAGTTACCGGCCATCAACGGAAGCCTGCTGTGCCTTGGCATCGTCGTCTCCTACCAGCGTGGTCGTGGTCAGCCGTCGAGGACGGAGAGCCCGGGCAGCGTGTGGCCCTCCAGGTATTCGAGGCTTGCGCCCCCGCCCGTCGAGATGTGACCGAACTGCGTGTCGCCGAAGCCGAGTCGACGAACGGCTGCCGCCGAGTCGCCGCCGCCGACGACCGTGAGTCCGTCCACCTTCGTCAACGCTTGGGCGAGTCCTTTCGTGCCGGCAGCGAACGCGGGGATCTCGAACACGCCCATCGGACCGTTCCAGAACACCGTCTTCGCCGGCGCCAACCTCGCCGCGAACGCCGCAACGGAGTCGGGACCGATGTCGAGCCCAATCTGGTCCGGTGGCATCTCCGTCGTCGCCACCACGGACGGGCTGGCGTCGGCGGCAACACGTTCGGCCACCACGACGTCGGTGGGCAGCACGATCGCGACACCCGACTGCCGGGCGCGTTCGAGGTACGAACGGACGATGTCGAGCCGGTCTTCCTCGACCAGACTCGCGCCGACATCATGACCCTGCGCCTTCAGGAACGTGAACATCATGCCGCCGCCGATGAGCAAGGCGTCCGCCTCGCCCAGGAGGCTGTCGATCACCCCCAGCTTGTCCGAGACCTTTGATCCACCGAGAACGACCACGTACGGACGCTCGGGATGCTGCGTCAACCGCTCCAGCACGGCGACCTCCGCGAGCACCAGCCCGCCGGCAGCGTGCGGAAGCCGTTTCGCGACGTCATAGACGCTGGCCTGCTTGCGGTGCACGACGCCGAAACCATCGCTGACGAAGGCGTCGGCGAGCTCCACGAGCCGGTCGGCGAACGCGCCGCGCTCGGTGTCGTCCTTGCTCGTCTCCCCCGGGTTGAACCGGACGTTCTCGAGGACAGCGATGTCGCCGTCGGCGAGTGCCTCGACCGTGGCATGTGCCGCCGGGCCAACCGTGTCGCTCGGATGGGTGACGGGCGCATCCACGATCTCACTCAACCGGGCCGCGACTGGGGCCAACGAGTACGCCAGGTCGGGCTCGCCCTTCGGACGGCCGAGATGGGCGACGACGACCACCTTCGCCCCCTGCCGGGAGAGCTCCTGGATGGTCGCGGAACTGGCCCGGATCCGTCCGTCGTCGGTGATCTCGGTGCCGTCGAGAGGCACGTTGAGATCGGACCGGACGAGTACCCGTCTGCCACCGAGGTCACCAAGGTCGTCGGCGAGCTCGGCGACTGTCCTCATCGGGATCAGAGCGAGGCGCCGACGAACGCCACCAGGTCGATCAGCCGGTTCGAGTAACCCCATTCGTTGTCGTACCATCCGACGACCTTGACCTGATCGCCGATCACCTTGGTGAGCCCGGAGTCGAAGATGCACGAGGCGGGGTCGCCGACGATGTCACTCGACACGATCGGGTCGGTGGTGTAGGTCAGGTACGGCGCCAGTGGACCTGCCTCGGACGCGGTCTTGACGACCTGGTTCACCTCGTCGACGGACGTCTCCCGGCTGGCGGTGAAAGAGAGGTCGGTGGCCGACCCGACCGGCACCGGCACCCGGAGGGAGTACCCGTCGAGCTTGCCCTTGAGCTCGGGCAGCACCAGGCCGAGTGCCTTGGCGGCACCGGTGGAGGTCGGGATGATGTTGAGGGTCGCGGCCCTCGCCCGGCGCAGATCCTTGTGGATGTTGTCCTGAAGGTTCTGGTCGGCTGTGTAGGCGTGGACCGTTGTCATCAGGCCGCGTTCGATGCCGAGGCCGTCGTTGAGGGCCTTCGCCATCGGTGCGAGGCAGTTGGTGGTGCAGGAGGCGTTCGAGATGATCGCATGCGTGACCGGGTCGTACGCCTCGTGGTTCACGCCCATCACGATCGTCACGTCGTCGTTGGTCGCCGGCGCCGAGATGATGACCTTTTTCGCACCTGCGTCGAGGTGTGCCCTCGCCTTTGTGCCGTCGGTGAAGAACCCGGTCGACTCGATCACGACGTCGACGCCGAGGTCATCCCAGCCGAGATCGCCGGGGTGGCGTTCCTCCAGCGCCGTGACCTTGTGATCGCCGATCGTGATGGATCCTTCGTCGTAGCGCACGTCGGCGTCCAGACGGCCGAGGATGGTGTCGTACGCGAGCAGGTGCGCCAACGTCTTGTTGTCGGTGAGGTCGTTGACCGCCACGATCTCGAGGTCGGCATCCGCGGACATGGCGGCGCGGAAGAAGTTGCGTCCAATCCGGCCGAAGCCGTTGATGCCTACGCGGACGGTCACGGGTCCTCCTCGGGCGGCTTGGTGCAGGTGGCGGGACCGAAGCCATCTCCGCACGACCCTACCGGGCTCAGCGCGGCCGCCGGTACCGGGTTTGCCGTAGGAGCGGGCACCGGCCCGGTTTGGTGGCGGCCCTGATTTGGCGTTCCGACACCTGAGCCTCACGACTTGTCGGCACCTCAGCGGGTCAGGGCCCCGTGAGGTACCGACAAGTCGCCGTCGGGGCAAGGTGTCAGTTGGCCTCGGAGAGCATCTCCGAGGTCAACGACGCCTCGGTGTCCGGGATCCCGTGGTCCTGCGCCATCTTGTCGGCCATGGCGAGCAGCCGCCGAATCCGGCCGGCGATCGCGTCCTTGGTGAGCGGCGGGTCGTGAAGCTGCCCGAGCTCCTCAAGGCTCGCCTGCTGATGCTCGATCCGAAGCCTCCCAGCTAGCTTCAGGTGGTCAGGCACGTCGTCGGCGAGGATTTCCAAAGCGCGCTCGAGCCGTGCACCGGCGGCGACCGCGGCCCGAACGGACCGGCGAAGGTTCGCGTCGTCGAAGTTGGCCAGCCGGTTGGCGGTGGCGCGGACCTCGCGGCGAAGTCGGCGCTCCTCCCACGCCAGTAGCGAGTCATGGGCCCCGAGACGGGTCAGCAGCGCGGAGATCGCGTCCCCGTCGCGGATCACGACGCGGTCGACGCCACGCACCTCCCGCGCCTTCGCCGAGATGCCGAGACGCCGGGCGGAGCCAACCAGCGCCAGTGCGGCCTCCGGGCCTGGGGACGTCACCTCGAGGGCAGACGAACGCCCGGGCTCGGTCAGCGAGCCGTGTGCGAGGAACGCTCCCCGCCAGGCCGCGGTCGCGTCACACTGAGAACCGCTGACAACCTGGGGCGGCAGGCCGCGTACGGGCCGTCCGCGACCGTCGAGCAGACCGGTCTGCCGGGCGAGCGCCTCCCCCTCCCGCGCGACCCGGACAACGTACCGGGTACCCCGCCGTAGCCCCGAGCCGTTCACCACGACGACATCGGCCTTGTGCCCGTAGATCTCCAGGACGTCGCGGCGCAGCCGTCGGGCGGCCGCACCGGTGTCCAGCTCGGCCTCGACGACGATCCGTCCGCCCTGGATGTGGATGCCGCCTGCGAACCGCAGCATCGAGGACACCTCGGCCTTTCGGCAGCAGGACTTGGTGACCTCCGTTGCCGCGAGCTCCGCCTTGACTTGCGCCGTCATCGCCATCAGGCCCACCTTTCCACGCCGCAGCCCCGGGTGCTCGTTGCTGACCTTGGACTCGCGTTGCTTCGGGCTCACGACATGATCTCCGCATACGCGGCGGCCAGCGCCTCGACGTCATGGCTACCAATCGCGTCCGATGCCGCCAGGTCGGCGATGACGAGCCGTGCCCCCAGTCCGTTCGCTGTCTCCTCCAGCATCGGCAGATCGGTCACCCCTGACTTGTCGGCGAGGACGACATCCACCTGAAGGTCGGGGGCATGAACCATCAGTACTTCCAAGTATGTCGACGAGGAGAAACCGTCGGTCTCTCCCCTTTGCGGTGCAATGTTCAGCGTGACACAACGTCGGGCCCGGCTGCTCGAAAGTGCCGAGAGCAGGTCCGGAACCAGCAAGTGTGGCAGCACACTTGTGTACCACGATCCCGGACCGAGCACGATCCAATCGGCGGTATGGATTGCCTCGACCGCCTCCGGACAGGCGGGTGGGTCCGCCGGCAGGAGCTCGACCGACTCCACCAGCCCGGTCGTGGTAGCGACCTCGACCTGGCCGCGTACGGTCGACACCGCGTCGGGGTCCTGCGGGTCGAGGCCGCGGACCTGGGCGGCAATGTCGAGCGGCACGGCGACCATCGGCAGCGTCCGGCCCTGGGCACCGAGCAGCCGGCCGACCCAGTCCAGCCCTGCCACCGGGTCGCCCAGCAGTTCCCACAGCGCGACGATCAGCAGGTTGCCGACCGAGTGGCCCTGGAGCTCACCGGCGCTGCGGAACCGGTGCTGCAGGACCGTCGCCCAGGTGCGACCCCATTCGTCGTCTCGACACAGCGCAGCCAGGGACTGACGCAGGTCGCCGGGCGCGAGCACACCGAGCTCGCGACGGATCCGTCCGGACGAGCCTCCGTTGTCGGCCACCGTCACGATCGCGGTCAGGTTGCGGCAGAACGTCCGCAGGGCGGACAAGTTGCTGGCCAGCCCGTGACCACCGCCGAGCGCGACGACCGAGAGGCCGGGCGCGACGGGGTCGGTGGCATCGGCCCAGGGATCGATCCACGGTTGGTGGGTCATTCGCGCCCCAGGTCACGGTGCACCACCAGCGTCTCCGTGCCACGGGCACGCATCCGGGCCGCAACCTCCTCAGCCATCGCAACGCTGCGGTGCCTGCCCCCGGTGCACCCGATCGCGATATTGAAGAAGACCTTGCGCTCGCGCTCGAACCCACCGAAGACCGTCGTGAGCATCCGGTCGAGGTCTCCGAGGAACTGTTTGGCGTCCGGCTGAGACAGGACGTTCGTCTGCACGTCGGGGTCGAGACCGGTCTGGTGACGCAGCTCGGGATCCCAGTACGGGTTCGGCAGGAACCTCATGTCGAGCACCATGTCTGCGTCGACCGGGATCCCGTACTTGAACCCGAACGACACGACCGTCGCGTACGGCCGGGCGTCGTCGGTGACGGTGAACGACTGGTTGACGCGGGCAGTGAGCTGGTGCACGTTGAGCTGGCTGGTATCGACCACCAGGTCAGCGTCGGCCCGGAGCTCACGGATCAGCTCGCGTTCCTGCTTGATGCCGTCGAGGAGCCGACCCTGCTGCTGCAGCGGGTGTGGTCGCCGCGCCGCCTCCTGGCGTCGTACGAGGACGTCGTCTGACGCCTCCAGGAACAGGATCTGCGAGGGGAGCCCACCCGACCGAAGGTCGTCGAGCACCGCACGCAGGTCCGCAAAGAACTGCCGCGAGCGCGCGTCCACCACCACGGCCACCTGGACGTCCTCGGCGAGCGCGTCGGACGTGATCATCGAGGTCACCTCACCGAGCAGCCGCGGCGGCAGGTTGTCGATGACATACCAGCCCATGTCCTCGAGTGCCTTCGCTGCCGTGCTGCGCCCAGCACCGCTCATGCCGGTGACGATCACGAGACTGGCCGAGGATCTCACGACGGCGTCCGATCGGTCGTTGTGGGTGCCGGCTCGTCCAGGATCTCGCCGGTCGCCGTGTTCACGGCCGGCCGGCTCGGCTGCTGGATCATCGCCAGCGCCGCCATCAGAGCCGCTGCGGTCCTCGGTCCCATTCCCGGCACCTCCGCGAGCTCGTCGAACGTGGCGGCGCGCAGCTTCTTCAACGAGCCGAAACGGCGCAGCAGGACCTTGCGCCGAACCTCACCGAGCCCGGGCACGTCGTCGAGCAGGCTCTCGACCATGGTCTTGGACCGCCGCTGACGATGGTGAGTGATCGCGAACCGGTGAGCCTCGTCGCGGATCCGCTGAAGCAGATACAGGCCTTCACTGCTCCGCGGCAGGATCACGGGATCCTCCTCTCCCGGCAACCACACCTCCTCCAGACGTTTCGCGAGACCGCACACCGGGATGTCGTCGATCCCCAATGCGTCGAGGGCACGCTGGGCGGCGGAGACCTGGGGCGGTCCGCCGTCGACGACGACCAGGCCTGGCTTGTAGGCGAACTTGCGTGCTCTGCCCGTGTCCGGGTCGATCAACGCCGGGCCCTCGCTCGGTCCGCCGAGCTCCGGCTCGGTCGAGTCGATCTGCTCCGCGAGATAGCGCCGAAAGCGGCGAGTAATCGTCTCGTGCATCGCCGCGACGTCGTTCTGGCCGTCGACGCTGTTTATCACGAACCGTCGGTAGTCGCTCTTGCGCGGCAAGCCGTCCTCGAAGACGACCATCGAGGCGACGACCTCGGTCCCTTGCAGGTTCGAGACGTCGTAGCACTCGACGCGCAGCGGGACCTCGGACAGGTCGAGACCCGCGGTCAGCTCCTCGAGTGCCCGGGTCCGGGTCGTGAGGTCGCTCGCCCGCTTCGTCTTGTGCTGGATCAGGGAGTCTGCGGCGTTGCGCGCCACGGTCTCCATCAGGGCGCGCTTGTCGCCGCGCTGCGGAACCTTGATCGACACCGCTCCCCCGGCTCGGCTGTTCCGTAACCAGGTGGTCAACGCTGTCGCGTCGGCGGGGATCGCTGGGACGAGCACCTCGCGCGGGATGCCGTCTGCCGACTCACCGTCGTACAGCTGGATCACAAAGCGGCTCAACAGCTCCGGTAGCTCCGCGTCGTCCACCCGGTCGGCGACCCATCCACGCTGACCACGGATGCGTCCCCCGCGCACGAAGAAAACCTGGACCGCGATCTCGAGCGGATCCTCGGCGACCGCGATCACGTCTGCATCGGTGCCGTCACCGAGCACCACCGCGTTCTGCTCGGTCGCACGGCGCAACGCCGCGATGTCGTCACGCAGCCGGGCGGCCCGCTCGAAGTCGAGCTCGTCGGACGCTTGCCGCATCTGGTTCTCGAGTCGTCGCAGGAAGTGGTTCGTCTGACCGGACACGAACGCGCAGAAGTCGTCCGCGATCACCCGATGGTCCTCGGCCGAGACGCGGTCCACGCACGGCGCCGCACACTTGCCGATATAGCCGAGAAGGCACGGCCTCCCGATCTGGCGGCTGCGCCGGAACACTCCCTGCGAGCACGACCGCAGCGGGAACACCCGCAGCAGCAGGTCGACCGTCTCCCGGATCGCCCAGGCATGCGAGTACGGGCCGAAGTAGCGGACTCCTTTGCGCTTGGGTCCGCGCATCACCAGCACCCTCGGGTACTCCTCGTTGAGGGTGACCGCCAGCCAGGGGTACGACTTGTCGTCGCGGTACTTCACGTTGAACCGCGGGTCGTACTCCTTGATCCAGGAGTACTCGAGCTGCAAAGCCTCGACCTCGTTGCGGACCACGGTCCACTCCACCTTCGCCGCGCTGGTCACCATGGTTGCCGTACGCGGATGCAGGTTCGCCTGGTCCTGGAAGTACGACGACAGGCGGGAGCGGAGGCTGATCGCCTTGCCGACGTAGATGACCCGACCCTGGGGATCTCGGAAGCGGTATACGCCCGGCTGGTCCGGGATCGCCCCGGGCGCGGGACGATAACTGGCGGGGTCGGGCACTTCCCAAGCCTACGACCACGCGCACGCGACCGGTTCCGGTGTTTCCCTGTCCCCCACCTCAGTTTGTAGACTTCGAAGGCGGTACCGGCAGATGCCGGGACGGCAGATCACGGAGGATGTCGGTATGGCGGGTTCGACGGTGCGTGACCTGTACGACCTGCGGCTGACGACGTCGCCGGCGGCCGGCACGGCGTACAACCGGGGCGTGCGCAACCTGCTCCGGGTACACACGGGCGGATTGGCCGGTGTCGCCGAGTCAGTGGCCCTGGACCCGACGTTCGCGGTCGGCCACGCCACCTTGGCCCTGCTCGGGCACGAGTTTTGTGCGCCGGTCGACATCGAGTCCCGCCTGCGGGCGGCGGCGCGGCATGCACCGCGCGCCCAGCAGCGTGAACGTAGCCATGTGCACGCGATCACCGCCCACATCCACGGTGACCCGGCTCCGCTGATCCAACACCTTGCCAGCTACCCTCGCGACGCCCTGCTGCTGTCCGTCGCGGTGCCGACCATCGCGTTCGCCGGTGTCACCGCCGTGCCCGCGGAGTCCTGGGCAATCGTCGAACGCGCGCAGCCCGCGTACACCGACGACACCTGGTACACGGGCCTGCTGGCGTTCGTCCGCCAGGAACAAGGCCGCTGGGAGGAGGCGATGACGCTCGCCTGCGCCTCACTCGAGCGCGACCCCGCGGCCGGGCACTCCGTCCACGCCCGCACCCACGTCCACTACGAGACAGGAGACCACGCGGCCGGGCTCAGCTGGCTCGACGGATGGATACAAGACGCTGGTGTGACGGCCGACAACCTTACACACTTCGCCTGGCACGCCGGGCTCCACGAGCTCTCGATGGGCGACTATGAGGCGGTCCGGCGTCGCTACTCAGGGGAGCTCGCACCCAGCAGGTCGACCGGATGTCGCGCGCTGGTCGACTCCTGCTCGCTGCTCTGGCGATGGGCGATCAGTCCCGACGCGTCCGATGTTCCGACCGTTCACGAGGTGATGGCCGGGATCGACGACGGGCTCCTACACACTCCTCCAACCGCATTCATGGCCCTGCATGCCGCGGTCACGTTGTGTGCAGCACAGGACACGAGCGCGCTCGAACGTCTCGAGCGCTGGTCGGCCCGTCACCCGGACCCGACCTATCGGCAGGTCATCTCGCCGCTGGCCGCGGCGCTGCGACTGCTCGCCGTCGGCAGACCGGGCCCCGCCGCTGATCGGCTCGGCGACCTGCGTACGTCGCTGTGGCGGCTCGGCGGCAGCGACGCCCAACGCGAGGTCGTCGAGGACACCGAGATCGCGGCCCTGCTCGCGGCGGAACGGTACCCAGACGCCTGCCGGCTCATCGACCGCCGTCTCGACCGACGCCAGTGCCGCCGCGACGAGTCCTACCGCGAACTGGCCGTCGCCGGCCTGCTAGAGCCGTCGGTCAGGTCGTAGCCAAGGCTCCGATCTCGCAACCGATCTGTACAGCAGCAAGGCGTCGGCTCGGAGCACTGTGACGTGGTTTGAAGGGGCGTTTCGCGGGTAGTCACAGCACGCACGATGCCAACGAGAGGACAGAGCATGAGCAGCCGGCTTTCGGACAAGACGATCGCGTTCGCCGTCGCGAACGAAGGCGTCGAGCAGATCGAGCTGACCGATCCGTGGAATGCCGTGGAGGAGGCCGGTGGCACTCCGAAGCTGATCGCTCCGGAATCCGGCAAGGTGCAGGGGTTCGACCACCTCGACAAGGCTGACACGTTCGACGTCGACGAGACGTTCGACTCCGCACTGGTCGATGACTACGACGGGCTCGTGCTGCCGGGCGGAGTGGCGAACCCCGACGCGCTTCGACTCGACGAGAATGCCGTCGACTTCATCAAGGCGTTCGTCGAGTCCGGCAAACCGGTCGCCGCAATCTGTCATGCGCCCTGGACGCTCGTCGAGGCAGATGTCGTGCGCGGCCGGTCGGTGACGTCGTGGCCGAGCCTGCGTACCGACCTTCAGAACGCCGGAGCAACGTGGACGGACGATGAAGTGGTGGTCGACGGCAATCTGATCACCAGCCGCAAGCCCGACGACCTACCGGCCTTCTGTGCCAAGGCCGTCGCAGCCTTCGCCGAGGACTGACCCGTCGGTTTGGGTGAGCCCGCCCGCACGGTTTCGTCAGCCGACGGTGATGTGGGTGTCCATACCCTGCTGCTTGTGCCCGTCGACAGGGCAGTACAGCTCGTAGGTCCCCTTCTGCAACGTCACGGTCAGCGTTGCGGACTGGCCCGCGGACAGCGTCGTACTCGATTTCTCTCCCAGCCCGGGACCCTTGATCGTCAGCGCGTGCGTCGTGTGCCCCTTGTCGTCCACCACGAAGTTGTAGGAGCCGGGCGCGAAGGTCGTCTTGTCGAGCGCGATCTTGAACTCGGTCTCCGTCACCGCGACGGTCTTCCCGCCGCCCGATGAGCCGCTCGGTGGAGGATTCGAGGAGCCATCGCCACCACCCCCGCCGCACGCGGCAGCGGTCACGACCACGGCGGCCGCACCGAGAAGCAGACCAGTCGTGCGGCCCAACCGGGAGGTGGGTGCGGCGCGCAAGCCGACCCGGCACCCGTCGATCTGTCGTCGGCTCCGAGTATCGGTTCCGGACATCGCTACCCGCCCTTCTGATGGTGGATTGTGGGTACGAGGGAGCACGGAGCCTACCCCCGGACTCAGGCCAGGGAGATCTCGTTGCCGGTCACGTCGATCGTGACGGGCGCCAACGGCGCGGGCGCCGGACCGCCGACCACAGCCCCGGTCGCAATGTTGTACATGCTGCCGTGGCAACCGCAGTTGATCGTGCCGCCCGAGACCGTGGCGACGATGCAACCCTGATGGGTGCAAACCGCGGTGAAGCACTTGAACGACCCGGCCTTCGGTTGCGTCACCACGACCTTCTGACTGTCGAAGATCTTGCCGCCGCCCTGAGGGATGTCGCTGGTCGAGGTCAGCGCCGCGGCGTTCGACCCGCCCGCCGACGACGAAGAGCCACCGGCCGACGACGGTGATCCGTTCGACGGATCGGAGCCGGGCGAACGTGGCGACTTGTCGTTTGAGCTCGAGCTCGAACCGCAGGCCGCCAGCGGGACGGCGGCGGCGGCGATCGCCGCACCCTGGATCACGGTCCGCCGGGGAAACGTCGGGCGGCTGTCGTGGTCGGGAGCCGGGAGCCGGGCGGTCATGGTGAGTTCCTCCGTGGATGGTCGACGCGTCGATGACGCCGTTCTCGGACGAGCCTATGAGCCCGCGACGCTGGTTGAAAGATTGATGTGGTGACTCTCATCGAACTCTCATCGCGGACTCATGGCGTCGAACGGAGTCGCCGTCCGACGTCAACCGGCCGCCGGCCGGCGAGCGACGCGTTTGGCAGGCACCTTGGCGGAGCGCTTGGCCGGGCTGGTCACGGGCGCGGAGCGTTTCGCGGCCGACCGGACCCTCGAACCGGTCCCCTGCGCGCTGATCACGGGCTTGAGGTACTCGCCGGTGTAGCTGGCCGGGTTGCCGGCCACCTGCTCGGGCGTCCCTTCGGCGATCAGGAGACCACCTCGGTTGCCGCCCTCCGGGCCAAGGTCGATCAGCCAGTCCGCCGTCTTGATCACGTCGAGGTTGTGCTCGATGACGATCACCGTGTTGCCCTGGTCGACGAGGCGCCCGAGCACCCCGAGCAGCTTACGGATGTCCTCGAAGTGCAGGCCGGTGGTCGGTTCGTCGAGGACGTAGACGGTGCGGCCGGTCGAACGCTTCTGCAGCTCCGAGGCGAGCTTGACGCGTTGCGCCTCGCCGCCCGACAAGGTCGGCGCTGGCTGCCCGAGCCGGACGTAGCCGAGACCGACGTCGCACAGCGTCCGCAGATGCCGGGCGATCGCCGGGATCGCCTCGAAGAAGCCGACGGCCTCCTCGATCGGCATGTCGAGCACCTCGGCGATCGTCTTTCCCTTGAAGTGAACCTCGAGCGTCTCGCGGTTGTAGCGCGCTCCCTGGCAGACCTCGCACGGGACGTAGACGTCCGGCAGGAAGTTCATCTCGATCTTGATCGTCCCGTCTCCGGAACAGGCCTCGCAGCGGCCACCCTTGACGTTGAACGAGAAGCGTCCCGGCTGGTAGCCGCGCATCTTCGCCTCGGGCGTCTGCGCGAACAGCCGACGGACGTGGTCGAAGACCCCGGTGTACGTCGCGGGGTTCGATCGCGGCGTACGGCCGATCGGCGACTGGTCGACGTGAATCACCTTGTCGACGTGGTCCGCGCCGTCGATCGTGCGGTGCCGGCCCGGGACGTCGCGGGCGTTGTAGATCTTCTTCGCCAGCGCCTTGTAGAGGATCGCGTTCACCAGCGTCGACTTGCCCGACCCGGACACGCCGGTGACGGCAACGAACAGGCCGAGCGGAAACGTGACCGACACGTCCTGGAGATTGTGCTCGGTCGCATTGCGGACCACCAGGTCGCGACCCTTCGTCCGCGGGCGGCGTACGGGCGGCAGGGGGATCTGCTCACGCCCCGAGAGATAGCGGCCGGTCAGCGAGTCCGGGTGGTTGACCAGATCTTCGACCGGGCCGGACACGACCACCTGGCCCCCGTGTTCGCCGGCTCCCGGTCCGATGTCCACGGCCCAGTCGGCCGTCCGGATCGTCTCCTCGTCGTGCTCCACCACGATGAGCGTGTTCCCCAGGTCCCGGAGCCGGAGCAGGGTCTCGATCAGCCGGTGGTTGTCGCGCTGGTGCAGCCCGATCGACGGCTCGTCGAGGACGTACAGCACACCCACCAGACCGGCACCGATCTGCGTCGCCAGCCGGATCCGTTGCGCTTCGCCACCCGAGAGCGAGCCGCTCGGCCGGTCGAGCGTGAGGTAGTCGAGCCCCACGTCGAGGAGGAACCGCAGCCGCTCGTTGATCTCCTTCAGGACCCGCTCGGCGATCTGCCGCTCCCGCGAGCTGAGGTCCAGGTCGAGCAGGAACGCAGCCGTGTCGGCCACCGGTAGCGCGCAGACCTCCGCGATGTTCTTGCCGCCCATCGTCACCGCGAGCGACAGCGGCTTGAGCCGGGTGCCGTCGCAGGCCTGGCACGGCACCTCTCGCATGAACCCCTCGAACCGCTCACGGCTGGTGTCGCTCTCCGCCTCGGCGTGGCGGCGCTCGATGTACGGCAGCACGCCCTCGAACTGAGCGTTGTAGGACCGCTCGCGACCGTACCGGTTCCGATAGACGACGTGGACCTTGCCGGGACGACCGTTCAGGACGGCGTCTCGCGCCTTGACCGTCAGCCGCTCCCACGGTGTCCGGGTGCTGAAACGCATCTCATCCGCGAGCGCGTCGAGGATCCGCTCGAAGTACTGCGACACGTGCGCCGAAGCCCACGGGGCGATCGCCCCCTCGGCGAGAGACTTCTCCGGATCGGGTACGACCAGCTCGGGGTCGACCACCATCCGGGTCCCGAGACCGTGGCAGACGGGACAGGCGCCGAACGGCGAGTTGAACGAGAACGACCGCGGCTCGAGCTCGTCTGTGTCGAGGTCGTGCTCGTTCGGGCAGGCCAGGTGCTCGGAGAATCTGAGCTCGCGGTGCGGATCCGACGGCTCGCGGTCGACCAGGTCGAGAACCACAAGGCCTCCGGCGAGTCCGAGCGCCGTCTCGACCGAGTCGGTCAGCCGGCGCTTGGCCGATGTCTTGACGGCGAGCCGGTCGACCACGGCCTCGATCGAGTGCTTCTTCTGCTTGTCGAGCCTCGGCGGGTCGGTCAGCGGGTACGTCGTCCCGTCGACACGCACTCGGGACAGACCCTGGCCCTGAAGCTGTCGGAACAGCTCGGCGTACTCGCCCTTGCGTCCGCGGATGATCGGGGCGAGGAGCTGGAACCGGGTACCTTCGTCGAGTTCGAGCACGCGGTCGACGATCTGCTGCGGCGTCTGCTTGGCCACCGGCTCGCCGCAGACGGGGCAGTGCGGACGCCCGGCACGGGCGTACAACAGCCGGAGGTAGTCGTACACCTCGGTGATGGTCCCCACCGTCGACCGCGGGTTGCGCGACGTCGACTTCTGGTCGATCGACACCGCAGGCGAGAGTCCCTCGATGAAGTCCACGTCGGGCTTGTCCATCTGACCGAGGAACTGGCGCGCGTACGCCGAGAGCGACTCGACGTAGCGGCGCTGGCCCTCGGCGAAGATCGTGTCGAAGGCCAGGCTCGACTTGCCGGACCCGGAGAGCCCGGTGAACACGATCAACGCGTCGCGTGGGAGGTCGATCGAGACGTCCTTGAGATTGTGCTCGCGCGCCCCGCGCACGATCAGCTGATCAGCCACTCAGCGTCCTCTGCCCTCGTTCCGGCCCGTTCGAACACATGTTCGTTATCCTACTCAACGTTCGTCCCCGCCGACGCCGCGGCCGCCGAATCTGTCGCGACGGTAGGTTCGTCCCCATGACCGTAGACGTAGCCGCCGACATCGAGTCGGTCGTCAGCTCCCACGACTCCCTGCTGCACACGATCGACGGCCTCACCGACGAGGACGCTCGAGAGCCCAGCCTGCTCCCGAGCTGGACCAGAGGACACGTTCTCACCCACGTTGCCCGCAATGCGGACGGCCTGGTCAACCTGCTGACCTGGGCGCGGACCGGAGTCGAGACCCCGATGTACGAGAGCCGCGACAAACGCGCCGCCGACATCGAGGCCGGATCGACCCGACCGGTCGCAGAGCTCACCGCCGACCTCCGCGACTCCCAGCAACGCCTGCTCGACGCCCTGGGCGCCATGTCGGAAACCGACTGGACGTTCAGGATCCGGTTCGGCAGAGACGGCAACGAAATCCCGGCGTCGATGATTCCCGCGCTCCGCTTCGGCGAGATCGAGGTGCACAATGTCGATCTGGATCTCGACTACACGCCCGCGCATTGGCCGGAACCGTTCGTCGAGAGCCTGCTGAGCCGTGCGTGCGGCGACTTCTCTGCACGACCGGACACCCCGGGGCTCACGTTGCGTTCCGTCGAGGACGACCGGACCTGGAGGGTCGGGGACGGCGCGCAGGTCATCACCGGTCCACCGCCGGCGTTGCTGGCCTGGCTGGTCGGCCGCACCGACGGGACCGGCCTGCATGCCGACGGCGGCATCCTGCCCAAGCTCGGCCCCTGGCGCTGACCCGCACCGAATGGAGGAACGATGACGTACACCGGCAAGGTCCGACCCGGGTCACCCGGTGTTCACGAGCTGACCGACCTCAGCATCACCAAGGCGTCGGTCGGGTCGATGGACAACAACGCGTACGTGCTGACCTGCCGGAAGACCGGCGCGTCGCTTCTGATCGACGCCGCGGCGGAGCCCGATGCGTTGCTGAAGCTCATCCCCGACGGCAGCCTCCGTCAGATCGTGACAACCCATCGGCACGGCGACCACTGGCAGGCGCTGCGAGCCGTGGTCGACGCAACCGGCGCCGAGACGGCTGCCGGGGCAGATGACGCCGAGGCGATCCCGGTCGGCACGAACCGGCGGGTGTCGGACGGTGACCTGATCCATGTCGGGGAGTGCCCGCTGCAGGTGATCCACCTCGTCGGGCACACACCCGGTTCGATCGCGCTCTGGTACGACGACCCGCATGGGGCGGTCCACCTTTGGACGGGCGACTCGCTGTTCCCCGGCGGGGTCGGCAAGACGTGGTCGGCCGTGGACTTCGCGTCGCTCCTCAACGATGTCGAGCACAAGGTGTTCGCCCGGCTCCCCGACGAGACCTGGGTGTACCCCGGCCACGGCGACGACACGACCCTCGGCAATGAGCGTCCCCATCTCGACGAGTGGCGCGCCCGCGGGTGGTAGGTCCCGATCCGCGGACCGGCGACGAGTTTTTGCGTACTTGCGGGGCACGTCAGAACGCCAGCATGCCCCGGAACTACGCAAAACTGGTGATGTGTGCCCTGACAAACCCAAGCGCTTAGGATGTGCGGGTGCCGCTGGTTCTGCCGCCACAAGTCCCTTGTTCCTATTGCGAGAACCTCGCTGGCAAGTATCCGTGGCACGGACCCCCAGCTGTTGTGGTTGATGATGAGTTAGTGCGGGTGTTCATGGCCCCGGCTTCTCTTGGCGGTATGGAGGGACACACTCTCGTGACAACCCAGCGGCACGCCGCCACGCTGCTTGACCTGAGCGTCGAGGAAGAAGCCGCGCTTGGCGTGGCGGTGGCACGGACCGGGCGCGCGATTCGCGCTGCGTTCGACCCTGACGGCATCCTGGTGCAGCAAAACAATGGTGAGGCGGCCTATCAAACGGTGCCGCACGTCCACTTCCACGTTATCCCGATGCGGAGAGGCTCACCATTTCCTCCGGACCACACGGTCGAGATCACACCGACCACGGAGAGGGTCGCCCTCGCAAGGAGGCTCCGTGAACGGTGGGACGTCGTCTAGAGGCGACCACGGCGCCGGAGAACCTAGCCCGGCTCGCTAGTCGAGATCCGGCTTGGGTCGTCGCTCTTCGTCGCCACTACCGGCGCTGTCACTGTCGCCGATCCCGGCGACGGCACGCGGGGTCACCCTGCGCGACGACGCGATGGGTCCGGCATGATCAGGGTGCCCTGACGGCAGGGCGCGGACCGGCGACGAGTTCTTGCGTACTTGCGGGGCATGTCAGAACGCCAGCATGCCCCGGAACTACGCAAAAACTTGGGCCGTCACTCCTCGTCGCCGCTGCCCGCGCTGTTTCTGTCGCCGATCAGGCCTTCCTGCTTGGCGTCGGACACGATCCGGCGAACGTTGCTGATCCGTCCGCAGTCGGCGTCGATCTGCCGGTTACGCTCCTGCGCAAATGCCCGCCCGAGCTCTGCCCGAGCCTGTTCCGAGACGTCCTCACGGGCCGGGTTCAGGATGGTCAGCTCCTCTTCGGTCAGGTGATGGTTGACCGCCCGGGCCAGTTCCTCGACGGCGTCGTCGAATGCCTGGGTGTTGGTTCCCTTGAGCTCGAGAACCGCGAGCAGAGCCTCGTGTCCTTCCGCGTGCTCGTGCTTGCCGTGCTCTGCCTCGTGTTCGGTCACTGCATGCTTGCGCCGCAGCTGGTTGTAGACGCGGGCCTCCTCGGCTTCGGCATGGGCAACCAGGACGGTGGCGAGGGCGTGGCGCACCGCGTCGCGGTCGGACGACGAGTTGCGCAAGTCGCGAAGCAGACTCTCGAACAGCCGATGGTCGTCGAGGATCAGGTCGATGACGTCGCCTGACTGAGGTCGGTGGAGGTCGATTGTCGTACTCATGTCGTTGACCTTCTCAGATCGTCGTTGGCCGACCAACACCGACGTCGTTCTACGATGCGGTGTGGCCTCCCTCACCGACCTTGTCGAAGCGATGCCCCCGGGCGTGACGGTCTCGATCTGGAGCGGGCCGATGTCGGGGCCGCCCGACTTCGCGTACGCGGACGAGACCCAGTACTACGCCTGCAGCACGATCAAGACCGCGCTCGTGCTCGCGGCGTACCGGGAGAGTGACGCGGGACGTCTGGACCTGGACCAGCAGGTGAGGGTCCACGACGACTTCGACTCGCAGATCCCCGGCGAGCGGTTCCGAATGGATCGCGATGACGACGAGGACCCGGATCCGTGGCGACGGCTTGGAGACCAGGTCGCGCTTCGTTGGCTGTGTCTGCGGTCGATCGTCCGGTCCAGCAATCTCGCGACCAATCTTGTCCTCGAACGGGTTGGAACGGTCGCTGTCGCCGACGCGCTCGGAGCAGCCGGCACGACTCGAAGCACGATGACTCGCGGCATCGAGGACGCCGCGGCCGCGGCGGCGGGTCTGACCAACACAGTCACCGCGCGCGACCTCGCCCACCTGCTGCGCTCCATCGCAAAGGCCGAGGTCGCGTCTCCCGCCACCAGTGAGGAGCTGCTCGGCTTCCTCGCCGCCCAACAGTTCAACGACGGCATCCCGGCCGGCCTGCCCGCCGGCACGAGGGTCGCCCACAAGACGGGATCGATCCCGGGTGTCAACCATGACGGCGCGATCATCTACCCACGCGACGGAGACCCTTACGTCCTCGTGGTCTGCACGACAGGAGCCGGATCGGAAGACGAGGCGTCCGCGCTGATCGCCCGAGTGGCCGCGGCGAGCTGGCAGGACCGGGTGGCACGGGTGTGAAGATCGTCGACATCCGGACGACGGCGCTCCGCAGCCCGCTGCACTCACCGTTCGTCACCGCCCTCCGCCACACCGACCACCTGGAGACGGTTGTCGTCGAGGTGATCGACGGCGACGGCGAACACGGCTTCGGCGAGGCGCCACAGGTGTGGCGGGTGACCGGCGAGTCACTGGCGGGTGCCCGGGCGTGTATCGACGGTCCCCTCGCCGAGGTCGTACGTGGCCAGGACGCCGATGAGCTGCACATGTTGAGCAGCTCCGTGTCTCGGGCCGTGGTCGGGAACTTCGGTGCGAAGGCGGCGGTCGAGACCGCGTTGTACGACCTCGCCGCCCGCCGGCTTGGTGTCTCACTTCCGCGCTACCTCGGTACGAACGTCCGCCGGGTCGAGAGTGACGCGACCTTATCGGCAGGAGCGGCCCACGAGTTGCCGGCGACCGCGAAGCTCCGGATCGATGACGGGTTCCGGGTCCTGAAGCTCAAGGTGGGCACGGATGCGAGCAGCGACCTGGAGCGGATCCGGGCGGTGCGCGAGGCGGTCGGGCCGGACGTACGCATCCGGGTCGACGCCAACCAGGGCTGGACTCCTCGGGAGGCCGTGCGCGTCATTTCGGCCACCGAGGACTCCGGCCTCGAGGTCGAGCTCGTCGAGCAGCCGGTGGCCGCCGACGACCTCGACGGCCTGGCCTGGGTCACCGACCACGTCGCCACCCCGGTGTTGGCCGACGAGTCGGTCTTCGGCCTGCGGGACCTGATGCTGTTGATCGAGCGCCGTGCAGCGGACCTGGTGAACATCAAGCTGGCAAAGTGCGGAGGGCTGTCGGCGGCGGGGACGATGCACGCTCTCGCTTCGGCGAACGGCGTCGGTGTCCTAGTCGGCACGATGTTGGAGGGGCCGATCGGGGTGGGAGCAGCCGCCAGCTTCGCCGCCGCGTACGGCACCGCGTTGGTCGCCGACCTCGACGCCGCCTGGTGGCTGGAAGAGAGCCCGGTGGCGGGTGGCCTGTCCTATGACGGCGCGGTCGTCGACCTTCCTGACCGTCCCGGCCTCGGCATCGACGGACTCCGAGGCCACGCCCGGTGAGTGGGGAGCTTGCCGTCGCGGTGGCCGCGGCGACCTTGTGGACGTCCCCGGACGCGCCGCGTCCGGCCGATGCCGCCGCCGTGGCCGACGAGCCCGACGTCTCGGCCTGGGTGGCGGGGCTCGATCGGCAGGCCAGATTCGGTTTGCATGGGCGGGTCGAGACACAGCTGCTGCTCGGGGAGTCGGTGGAGGTGATCGAGGAGCGAGCGGGTTGGTCCGAGGTCGTCGCGCCGTGGCAGCCCAGCCGGACGGACGGACGTGGCTACCGTGGTTGGGTCCGGACGTCGCACGTCGACCAGGCCGCGACGCAGGTCGAACCCACCGTCGCGACCGTGACGACGCCGTCGGCGAGCCTGCGGCTCGGTACCGGTGAGCTCCGGGTCTCGTGGGCGACTCGGTTGCCCGTCCTAGACGTCCTCGAGACGGAGGTCGTGGTGGTCGCGCCTCGGCTGGGAACCGCAACATTCGGTGCCGCCGACGTCGTCGTCCAACCGGCACCCGCGGACAGCCGTCCGTCAGGTCTCGTCATCGTCGAGGCCGCCCGGCAGTTTATCGGTCTCGAGTACCTCTGGGGCGGCGCGACCGGCTGGGGCCTCGACTGCTCCGGTCTCGTGTACACGACATACCGCCGCTTCGGCATCGTCGTACCACGCGACGCGCAGGACCAGGTCTCAGCGGTCGAGCCGGTCGCTCTCGACTCCGTGCGGACCGGCGATCTCTACTTTTTCGCCAGCGAACCGGGAGGGCACCGGATCACCCACGTCGGATTCGTGACGTCGGAGGCCGGCGGCCGGCCGCGGACGATGCTGCATGCACCCGAGGACACCTGCAAGATCGAGGACGCCCCTGTCAGCGCCGAACGGCTCGCCTGCCTCGTCGCGGCCGGCCGGGCGCGCATCTGACCGATCGTCAGGCAGCGGACTGATCCTGTGCGTCCCGGTTGGACTTGCGGAGGCTCGCGACCGCGGTGACCGACAGCGTGACCACGATCGCGACGAGGCTCAGCCAGGTCGGAACCTCGGGCACGCCGACCTGGTGGCCGCCGTTGACAAAAGGCAGCCGGTTCTCGTGCAGCGCGTGGAGCACCAGCTTCACGCCAATGAACGCCAGCACGACCGAGAGACCCAAGGACAGGTAGACAAGCCGGCGGAGCAGGTTGCCGAGCAGGAAGTACAGCTGACGCAGGCCCATCAGGGCGAAGATGTTGGCGGTCAGCACGAGGTACGGCTCCTGGGTCAGTCCATAGATCGCGGGAATCGAGTCGAGGGCGAAAACGATGTCCGTCGAACCGAGCGCGACCATCACGACCAGCATCGGCGTGATCAGCCGCTTGCCGTCCTTCCGGATCGTCAGCTTGACGCCGTCGTACTCTTCGGTCGCCGGCAGGTGTTTCCGCACCCAGCCGATCAGCCGGTTCTCCTGGTAGTCTTCGTCGCCGTCGCTGCCGTGCCTGGCCAGGGTCCACGCGGTGTAGACCAAGAAGGCACCGAAGATGTAGAAGATCCAGGAGATCTCGTTGATCGCGACCGCGCCGAGCGCGATGAAGACGCCCCGGAAGACGAGCGCCAAGATGATGCCGATCAGCAGCGCCTCCTGCTGGTACTTCCGTGGTACGCCGAACCGGCTCATGATGATGATGAAGACGAAGAGGTTGTCGACCGACAGGCTGTACTCGGTCAGCCACCCGGCATAGAACTGGCCCGCGTACCCCCCGCTGTACGACCACCAGATCCACAACCCGAACGCCACGGCGAGTGACGTGTAGACAGCGATCGCGATCGCACACTCCCGGGTGGACGGCTCGTGGGGCCGGCGCCCGATGACGAAGACGTCGAAGGCCAGGACGGCGATCGTGACACCGATGGTGATCCACCAGGCGGTTGCGGACACGTGCACGGCGGCTCTCCTCCGGTTGACAGGCTTGGTCACCGGAGGTCTCTTCCGCCCTGCCGATCATCGGCGAACAGGGCCCGTGGCACCGGAGCGCCGCGAACGGCGCCCGTGATGACGACACCACGACGGGGGAATACTCCCCTCCTGGTCTCCAATCTTCCAGGAGTTTGGCGCACCGACCAAATCGGCCAGGACGCGGCTGTCAGATGTGTTCGAGCTCCTCGCTGCGTGCCGCTGGCACGGCCTCGTCGACGGCCTCCTCGGCCCGGCGCAACGCAAACCACGCGGCAACGCCGCCCGCGGAAACGAGCAGCGCCGCGACCACCAGTCCGAGGCGGTAGCCACTGAGAAACGCCGCCACCGGAGCGACCCCGGTGTGCGCGACGGCGGTCTGGCGAGCCAGCAGGATCGCACCGATGACGGTGATTCCAAGCAGCCCCGAGAGCTTCCGGCTCGCATTGAAAACCGCCGACGCCCGCCTGGTCGGTCTCCATTGCCGCCAGCACGGTCGCTGTCAGCGGGATGGTCAGTCCGCCACCGATCCCGATCGCGATGAAGCTCGGCATCAGGTCAGCCCAGCCAGTGCTCGCGCCGAAGAGAGCGACCGAGCCGATACCGGCAGCCATCGGCACCATCGCCGCGCTGACCGAACGGTGCCAAACCGGTCCGCGACCCGGTCCGACGACGCCGCAGACCTGGGCGCCTTTCTGCGTGCGGTCCTCGGCGGCCTGGTCGAGGCAATGCGGATCCATCCAGGGGTCGCTCATCTCGCGGCATCCCGGATCCTGGCGTGGTGGCGTCCGCCGACGCCTTGCTGGGCTGCGAGGACGAGGGCGCCTACTACGCGGCCGGCATCGAGCTGTTCGTATCGGGCCTCGCGGCGCACGTCCCGGCCTCGTCGGCCAGGTAGTCCGCCGAGAGCCGAGTCGGCCCCCGGTCAGTCGTCCAGGCTTGGTCGCTTGGACCTCGGAAGCCGCCCGACGACGTCGTCGTACGACGCATCGACCAGCTCGAGGATCTCGTCGTCGGGGACGGCGCCGCCAACGGTGACCGTGTTCCAGCCGTACCGGCCGATGTAGGCCATCACCGTGACGTCATCGGGATAGCGCACGATCAGCTCGTCCGCCTCGTCACGGGTGCCACACTTCACGCCGACGGACCGCGTGTCGGGTCCACCGAGGAAGACGAAGATCTTGTCGGCCACCTTCGCCACCGTGTCGCCTTCCCACGGCTCGTCGAGCCAGGCGCCCGGTTTGCCGAGGCAGTACGAGACGACGGCAAGCTGGTCCATGGCGTGCTCATTGTCGTACGCCCGCCGACGGCCTGCCAGCGTGGCTCAGATGGCGACCTCGCTGATCTTCCCGGTGTCGACGTCGTAGACGAATCCGCGGATCCGGTCGGTGTGGGGGACGAACGGGCTCGACCTGATCCGGTTGACGGACTGCCTGACATCGTTGCCGGGGTCGGAGAACGCCTCCGCCGCCCAGGTTGGTCGGATACCGGTCTCCTCCTCGATCTCCTTGCGGAACGCGTCATCGGAGAAGGTGAGCATTCCGCAGTCGGTGTGATGGACCAGCACGATCTCCTTGGTGCCGAGCAGCCGCTGGCTGATCGCGAGCGAACGGATCGTGTCCTCGGTGACCGCGCCGCCGGCGTTGCGGATCACGTGGGCATCGCCCTCCGTGAACCCGAGCACCTTTGCGGGGTCGAGTCGTGCGTCCATGCACGCCACCACCGCGATCTGGCGCGCGGGGGGTAGCGGGAGCGGGCCGGGGAACGCGTACTCAGCGTTCGCCGAGACGAACTCGTCGGTGACTGACATGAGACCTCCTGTGTGCCGAGCCGGATCCCTTCAGGCTAGGCAACCCGCCGTACCCCTCCTGGAACCGTCCGGATGATGGTCAGCGGGGCGTTGCCGCCGGTTCGCCACGCGAGCGACGCGATCGGGCGCCGGCGATGCGTTTCCGCCAATGGCTGAGGATTCGAGCCGGATAGCGCTCGCTTCGTCAGCCAACACGCGAACCCGGGCAGCCGGGCTAACGGGCGTCCGCCGCGACCATCTGGCGGAGCTCCCTCTTCAGGTCGGAGATCTCGTCGCGGTAGCGGGCGGCGACCTCGAACTGTAGCTCGGCGGCCGCGACGTGCATCTGGTCGGTTAGCTGACCGACCAGTTCGACCAGGTCTGCGGATGGCAGCCCGGACAGGTCGGCGGCGGACCGGGCGCCAGCCTTTGTGAGCCCGGGTACGGGTGCCCTCCCCCGGCTCTGTGACCGGCCGGAGCCCATCAGCACTTCGGTGTCGGCGTCCTCGCGGGCGAGCATGTCGGTGATGTCGGCGATCCGTTTGCGCAGCGGTTGTGGGTCGACGCCGCGCTCCTTGTTGTAGGCAACCTGCTTGGCTCGACGACGATTGGTCTCGTCGATCGCCTTGGCCATCCCATCGGTGACCGTGTCGGCGTACATCACGACCTGCCCGGACACGTTTCGGGCCGCCCTTCCGATGGTCTGGATCAGCGAGGTGCCAGACCGCAGGAAGCCTTCCTTGTCGGCGTCGAGGATGGCGACCAGCGATACCTCGGGCAGGTCGAGGCCCTCTCGCAGCAAGTTGATGCCGACGAGCACGTCGTACTCCCCCAGCCGCAGCTCACGCAGCAGCTCGATCCGACGCAGGGTGTCGACCTCGCTGTGCAGGTAACGAGTCCGGATGCCGCTCTCGAGGAGGTAGTCGGTGAGGTCCTCGGACATCTTCTTGGTCAACGTCGTGACCAGGACTCGTTCGCCGCGCTCGGTGCGCAGGTTGATCTCGGCAATCAGGTCGTCAATCTGGCCCTTCGTCGGCTTGACGATGACCTCGGGATCGACGAGCCCGGTCGGCCGGATGATCTGCTCGACGACGGTGTCGATCTTCGCCATCTCGTAGCGTCCCGGCGTCGCCGAAAGGTAGACGGTCTGGCCGACCCGGTCGAGGAACTCCTCCCAGCGCAGCGGCCGGTTGTCCATAGCACTCGGCAGCCGGAACCCGTGCTCGACCAAAGTACGTTTGCGGGACATGTCGCCTTCGTACATGCCACCGATCTGCGGGACCGTCACGTGCGACTCGTCGAGCACCAGCAGGAAGTCCTCGGGAAAGTAGTCGAGCAGGCAGTTCGGCGCGGATCCGGACGCGCGACCGTCCATGTGACGCGAGTAGTTCTCGATCCCCGAGCAGGTTCCGATCTGGCGCATCATCTCGATGTCGTACGTCGTCCGCATCCGCAGCCGCTGCGACTCCAGGAGCTTGCCCTGCCGGTCGAGCTCGGCGAGGCGTTCAGTCAGCTCGGACTCGATGGTGCCGATGGCATGCTCCATCCGCTCCGGCCCGGTCGCATAGTGGGTGGCCGCACCGACGTAGACCTCCTTCTCGTCACTGAGCACTTCACCTGTGAGCGGGTGCAGCATCATCAGCCGCTCGATCTCATCGCCGAAGAACTCCACCCGGACCGCGAGCTCCTGGTAGACGGGGAAGATCTCCAGGGTGTCGCCGCGCACCCGGAACGTGCCTCTGGTGGCGGCCATGTCGTTGCGGGTGTACTGCGCCTGCACCAGCGTCCGGAGCAAGCTGTCGCGGTCGTGGTCGGCGCCGACCTCGAGGTGGATCATCCGGTTGAGGTATTCCTCGGCAGAGCCGAGTCCGTAGATGCAGGAGACTGTCGACACCACGATCACGTCGCGCCGCGTCAGGAGGCTCCACGTCGCCGAGTGACGTAGCCGCTCGACTTCCTGGTTGATCGCCGAGTCCTTCTCGATGTAGGTGTCCGTCTGGGGGACGTACGCCTCGGGCTGGTAGTAGTCGTAGTAGGACACGAAGTACTCGACCGCGTTGTTGGGGAACAGCTCCCGCAGCTCGTTGGCGAACTGTGCCGCGAGCGTCTTGTTGGGCAGCATCACCAGGGTCGGCCGCTGCAGCCGCTCGACCGTCCACGCGATCGTCGCGGTCTTGCCGGTGCCGGTCGCACCGAGCAGCACGATGTCCTGCTCGCCCGCCCTCAGCCGGCGCTCGATGTCTTCGATCGCGGTCGGCTGGTCGCCCGACGGCTTGAGCTCCGACACCACCTCGAACGGCGCCACCTGACGCACGAGCTCGCCTGCTGCTCTCATGACATTGAGCGTACGGGCACGCACCGACAATGTGCACCGAGGCGCCGTCCGGGGAGCGGCCCAGGCACCCGGGGCGACGTCCGGGCGGAGCGGCCTCGCACACCCGGCGCGCCGGGGTGCAGAATCGGGGCATGGCTCTGCATCTCGCGACCACACCGGAGGCGAACGAGCTCCTCGCTGACAGTCCGCTGGCCCTGCTCGTCGGCATGCTGCTGGACCAACAGGTCACGATGGAGAAGGCGTTCACGTCTCCGGCCGTCCTGGCCGAGCGAATGGGGGGGACGCTCGAGGCCACAGCGATCGCACGGACCGATCCGGATGTGCTGGAGGAGATGTTCCGCAAGCCGCCGGCGCTGCACCGGTTCCCCGCAGCCATGGCAAAGCGCGTGCAGCACCTTTGTCGGATCCTGGTCGACCGATACGGCGGCGACGCGGCCAACGTCTGGAACGGCGTACCGTCCGGCGCCGAGCTCAAGGCGCGGATCAGTGAGCTGCCCGGGTTCGGCGAGCAGAAGGCCAAGATCTTCGTGGCCCTGCTCGGCAAGCAGGCCGGCGTACGCCCGGACGGCTGGCGCGAGGCAGCCGGTGACTTCGGCGCCGACGGGACCTTCCGATCGATAGCCGACGTCGTCGACGACGAGTCCCGCGCGAATGTGCGCAGCTACAAGCAGCAGCTGAAGGCTGCCGCGAAGGCGCACCGCTGATCCGCCGTACACCAACGTCCGAACAGCCGACGCAATACCGGTCGATCCCGCGCACGTTGAGCCCGCACGACTCGTACCCGGCCGCCGAGCCGCCAACGTCCGAACCGCCGAGCGCAGTACCGCCCGGTCCCTCGGACGTTGCGGGAAGAGGCGAACAGCGCCTAACCCGTGCTGCGGTCGGGCAGATGGGTGCGCATCGGCATTCGCGGCCCGCGTCGTGGCAGGCCGTTCATCCGCGCGGTCACGAGGTGCTGGACGCGGTAGCGGTGCGGACGGTCCGGCTCGAGCGCGGCTCGCAGCTGCTCGTCGTCGTACGGGGTCCCGGTGAGCGCGAAGCCGACGTGCGACGCGATGTGGTAGTCGCCGAAGCTCACGGCGTCCGGGTCGCCGTGGGCTCGCTGCCGCACCTCGGCCGCCGTCCACTCCCCCACTCCGGGAAGGCTTCGCAGCGCCGGCTCGACCCGTTCCGGAGGCAACGAGAGCGTACGTTCGAGCGCACGAGCCCGACGCGCAGCCCGCACCACGACCCCGGAGCGGGCGCCGTCGATCTGGCAGCGCAGCCACTCCCAGGACGGGATCAGCGCGAGCACCGCCGGCGCCGGCAGCACCTTCATGCCGCGGGCTGCGGCAGGCCCGGGTGCGCTCTCACCGTGGCGCCGGAGCAACAGACCCCACCCCCGCCAGGCCTCCCCGCCGGTCACCTTCTGCTCGAGCGCAGCAGCGACCAGTGCCTCGAGCACCAACCCGGTTCGACTGATCCGCCAGTGCGGGTTCGCCCGCCACAACGCCGCCACCCGCGGATCGGCGGGGCGGAAGCCATCGACATCGTCGTCGGCGCCGAGAAACCCCGGGGCCGTCTCACACCACCAGTCGGCGCCGGGACCCCAGGCTTCGACGAGCACCTCGCCGAAGCCACCGACGCCACGCCGACGGATGATCCTGGCGGCGACCGGACCGCCCGGAGTCCGGCAGGAACGCCAGATGCTCCCGTCCGACGCCCGCTGGAACGCGGGGTCGCCCGCGCCGCGCCGGTGGATCGAGCTGATCGCGTACGGGTCGCACGGCCAGTCGGGCAGCCAGCGGCGCACGGCTTCCGGCTCCCGTTCGTTCACCTCAGCACGATAGCCGGACGTATGGTTACGCTGTCCGCTGTGGCACCGCTGAGCGACGAGGACCTCGAGGACCGCCGGGTACGCACCGACTGCAAGCGCCGGTTGTCGGGCCACCATCCGGTCCCGATGGACGCGCGGCTCAACCAGCTCGCGGCCATGCCGGAGGCGGCGGGGCCACAGGACACGTACGGCTCGGGTGGTCCGGTGCCGGCGCTGGAGCGGCGGGTTGCGGACCTGCTCGGCAAGCCGGAAGCCCGATTCGTGATCAAGGGTGTGATCGCCCAGCAGGCCGCACTCCGCGCTTGGGCGGAGACCAGGAACCGGCTGGCGGTGGCGCTGCATCCGGCCAGCCACATCGCAACCGACGAGAACGGCGCGTTCGAGCAGCTGCATCCGCTCCGCGGGATCCGGATCGGCGGCAGCGACCACTTCACGACCGAGCAGCTCGACGGAATCGGTGACCAGCTCGGCGCCGTCACCATCGAGTTGCCGCTCACACGAGCCGGCTACCGGCTACCGGAATGGGAAACGCTGATCGCGCTCTCAGAGTGGTGTCGCGACCGCAGGGTGCCGTTTCACCTCGACGGTGCGCGGCTGTGGGAGGCCGCGCCGTTCTACGCCCAGCCACTCGCCGGGATCGCGGCGCTGTTCGACTCCGTGTACGTCTCGTTCTACAAAGGGCTCGGCGGGCTCGGCGGCTGCGTCCTCGCCGGTCAGCCCGATTTCCTGAAGACCGCGAACCCGTGGTTGTCGCGTCACGGCGCTCCGCTGTGGACGGTCTACCCATACGTCCTGTCGGCGCTGCACGGACTCGACACACAGCTTCCCCGGATGGCAGAGTACCGCGACCGCGCGACCGCACTCGCGGCAGCGCTTGACGGCATCGACGGTGTCATCGTCGAGACGCCCAAGACCAACGCGTTTGCGATCCATCTGCGCGGGCGCCACGCAGAGTTCCGGAGCCGTCACCGCGACCTCGCCGAGCGTACGAGCGTCTGGTTGCTGGGCTATTTCAGCGCTTCCGACCTGGTCGGCTACAGCCTCGCCGAGATCCAGATCGGCGAGTCAGCGGCACACCTCGCCGACGCGGAGGTCCGGTCGCTCCTGACCGAGCTGGTGAGCCCGTCGGCCGGATGACTGCGGAAGCCGCGCGGCGCGATGCCGGTATCCGGTTGACCGACCTGGTCGCCGTCTCCCGCGAGGTCGCCACTACTCGATCCCGGCTCGCGAAACGTACGGCGATCGCGGCTCTGTTACGCGCGACAGCAGGAGCCGACATCGACATCGCCGTCGCCTACCTCTCCGGCGAGCTGCGGCAGCGCAAGACCGGCATCGGCTGGGCCGCGTTGTCCCAGCTGCCGGCACCAGCCGACTCCCCCTCGCTCACGATCGCCGAGGTCGACACCGAGTTCGAGCGGATCGGCGGGCTTTCCGGACCTGGCTCGGCGCGGCTGCGCTCCGACGCCATCGCAGCGCTGTTCGCCCGAGCGACCGGTGCCGAGCAGGCGTACCTGCGTGGCCTGATCTCGGGCGACGTACGCCAGGGGGCGCTCGACGGTGTGATGCTCGACGCGATCGGCGAGGCGAGCGGAGTCGACGGCGTCCTCATCCGGCGGGCGGTGATGCTGCGAGGCGCCGCCGGTCCCGTCGCGGCTGCGGCTCTGGGTGAGGGTGCCGACGCAGTGCGGCGGTTCGGGCTCGAGGTGGGGCAGCCCATCCGGCCGATGCTGGCCTCCAGTGCCGCCGACGTGGCGGCCGCGCTCGGAAAGATCGGGGCAGACACGGTGGCTGCGCTCGACGTCAAGGTCGACGGCATCCGGATCCAGGTCCACCGGATGGGCGACCAGGTCCGCATCTTCACTCGCAGCCTCGACGAGATCACCGGGCGGCTTCCTGAGCTTGCGGCCGTCGTACGCGCATTGCCGGCCGACCGGTTCGTCATCGACGGCGAGGCCATCACGCTCGGCACGGACGGTCGACCGCGTCCGTTCCAGGAGACCGCGTCCCGCACGGCGACCCGGACGGAGACGACCGGCGCGGTCACCCCGTTCTTCTTCGACCTGCTGCACATCGACGGCGCCGACCTGCTCGACGAGCCGCTGGAGTCACGGCTGCAACGGCTCGACGAGCTGGCCGGCGACCTGGTCGTGCCCCGCCTCGTCACCACGGATCTCGGTGCGGCCCAGGAATTCTTCGCCAGCACGGTCGCCGGTGGTCACGAGGGCGTCGTCGTCAAGGATCTCGGGGGACCGTACGAGGCGGGTCGACGGGGGGCGAGCTGGATCAAGGTCAAGCCGCGACACACCCTCGACCTGGTCGTGCTCGCTGCCGAGTGGGGCAGCGGTCGCCGTCAGGGCTGGCTGTCCAACATCCATCTCGGCGCCCGCGACCCTGACACGGGGGGCTTCGTGATGCTCGGCAAGACATTCAAGGGCATGACCGACGAGATGCTCCGGTGGCAGACCAAACGGTTTCTCGAGCTCGAGACGTCCCGGGACCGCCACGTCGTCCACGTCCGGCCGGAACAGGTCGTCGAGATCGCGTTCGACGGGCTCCAGGCGTCGACCCGCTACGCGGGAGGACTGGCGCTGCGTTTCGCGCGCGTGCTCCGCTACCGCGACGACAAGCGAACCGACGACGCCGACACGATCACCACCGTACGAGCGCTCGCCTGAGCGGCGAGGCCCCTGCCGTCAGCCTTGTGCGCCGAGGGCTCGCCAGTAGTCGTTCAACGCGTCGTTCGTCTTGAAGAACCAGATGAACGGTCCGACCAGGATGAAGATCCCGGGAAACGACCACAGCCCGGTGGCGCCGCTGACCGGCTCGTTCCAGCCGCGTCGTCGATACATCGCTCCGACCTCGGACGACGTGAGAAACGGCATCACGATGCCGACAAAGATCGCGAGCACCAGCGCGATGCCCCCACCGAGACCGTCGCCGCTGTGCCGCTTCATCTCGTCGTGGACCTGGTAGTACCAGACGATTCCCCAGATGCCCAACGTCACAAAGAACAGCAGCATGGTAACGCCCGACGATCGCACCGTGCCGATCGGACCGCTGCCAGGTTGCGCGTACGGAAGCTGTCCGTAGGGAGGCGGCTGTCCGTACGGAGGCGTCTGTTGTCCGTACGGAGGCTGTTGCCCGTACGGAGGCGGCTGCCCGGGAGGAAGCGTCTGCTGCCCGTACGGAGGCTGTTGCCCGTACGGAGGCGGCTCCCCGTGAGGCGGCTCCCCGTGAGGAGGCGTCTGCTCCCCATACGTGGGCTGTGGCTGCCCGTACGGCTGCTGTGGGTCAGGCAGTGCGGGCTGGCCCTCCGGTGGCTGGGTCATTTGCGGCTCCGCCGGTCCGATCGCCAGGTAGGTCCGGCGAGTCGACCAACGATAGCGTCCGAAGCCGTTGCCAGCCGTCCGCGGCGCTTCCTGAGCCTCGCCGGCGTGTGCTGTCGACGCCCGTGGTCACCCGTCGCCGCTCGTGAGCCGCCGACGCGTCTCGCCGAGCGGACGGATCAGACCCTCCTGCGCAACGGACGCGACGAGGGAGCCCTCCATGGAGAAGATCCGGCCGGTGGTGAAACCGCGGCCGCCGGAGGCCGACGGCGAGTACTGGTCGTACAACATCCAGGCGTCGGCCCGAAACGGCCGGTGGAACCACATCGTGTGGTCGAGCGACGCCGGCTGGACCTCGGGCGACCCGATCAGCAGGCCGGTGGGTACCAGGCTGACGCCGAGCAGGGTCAGGTCGCTGAGGTATGTCAGCACGCAACGGTGCAGGATCGGGTCGTCGGGAATCGCGCCGGCAGCCTTCACCCACAGCTGCGCGCGAGCCGGGCGCTCGGCCGATTCCAGGCGACCGCGCGGACGCGAGTCGCCGGCATACCGGATGTCCAGGGCGGCCCACTCATGGTTCCATTCGTCCGGGTCTCGCTCGGTGATCTTCCGGACGATCTCCGGGATGGACGGACAGTCGTCAGGACCGGGTACGTCCGGCATGGCGTCCTGGTGGTCGAAACCGATCTCGTCGACGTGGAACGACGCGGTGAGATAGAAGATCGACTCACCCGACTGCCGGGCGACCGCCCGTCTGGTCGAGAAGCTGCCGCCATCCCGGATCCGTTCGATGTCGTACACGATCGGTATCGACGTGTCACCCGGTCTCAGGAAGTACGCGTGCAGAGAGTGCACGTGCCGGGCCGCCTCGACGGTCGCACTCGCGGCACACAACGCCTGGGCCGCCACCTGTCCGCCGAAGACCCGTTGCATGGCGGTGTCGGGTTGCCGGCCACGGTAGAGATCCACCTCGAGACGCTCGAGCTCGAGAAGGGCGACCAACTCGTCGACGGTGTGCGGCACGCGCAGAATCCTTGCATGCGGGCCCGACGACGCGCCGTTACTTCACAGCACCGGCGCCGGGGGGCGTCAAAGGAGCCGCTCGGGCACGGCGGTCTCCTGCCGAGCGACCAGCTCCGTGACGCGCCGGGCGATCGGTGGCGCCGTGAGCCCGAGGTGGTCCAGCAGAGCCGGCCGCTTCGCCTGGGCCAGGAACTCCGGCGGGATCCCGATGACCTCGACGGGCACGCCGACACCCTGGTCACGGAGCAGCTGAGCGATGGCGGTGCCGCAGCCGCCAACCCGGACGTTGTCCTCGATCGTGACGACGAGGTCGGCGCCCGCTGCGAGCGCGGCGATACCGGCATCGAGCGGCTTCGCCCATCGTGGGTCGACGACGACGACGCCGATGCCTTGGTCGCGCAGCCGCGCCGCGACCTCGACGGCTGTTGCGACCATCGGCCCGAACGCGATGATCAGTACCTCGCCGTCGCCGCTGCGGGAGATGACGTCGAGCGAGCCGATGCGCTCGACGGCGTCGATGTCCGCGTTCACGGGGCCTTTCGGGATCCGGACGACGGTTGGGGCGTCGGTGACGTCGACGGCCTCGCGCAGCAGCTCACGGAGCCGGGTGGCGTCGCGCGGCGCGGCGAGCCTCAGCCCCGGTACGACCTGGAGGATCGAGAGGTCCCACATGCCGTTGTGGCTGGGGCCGTCGTCGCCCGTGACACCGGCCCGGTCGAGCACGAACGTGACGCCGCACCGGTGGAGTGCCGTGTCCATCAGGACCTGGTCGAATGCCCGGTTGAGGAACGTGGCGTAGATCGCGACCACGGGGTGCAGGCCGGCCATCGCCATCCCCGCGGCGGAGGTGACGGCATGCTGCTCGGCGATTCCCACGTCGAACGTCCGATCCGGGAACCTCGCCGCGAACGCGTGCAGTCCGGTCGGATAGAGCATGGCGGCGGTGATCGCGACGACATCGGGGCGCTCGGTCCCGATCTGGACGAGCTCCTCGCGGAACACGTCGGTCCAGATGGGTCCGCGGATCGCGAGCAGCGTCCCCGTCTCCGGGTCGAAGGCGCCGCTCGGACTGTGCAGGTTGTCCTCGACGTTGTCGATAGCCGGCTGGTAGCCGAGCCCCTTCTGGGTGATCGCGTGGACGATCACCGGACCGTTGAAGTTCTTCGCCTGGTTCAGCGCCTGCTCGAGCGCGACCAGGTCGTGCCCGTCGACCGGGCCGACGTACTTGAGACCGAGGTCTTCGAACATCCCCTGCGGCGCCAGCGCGTCCTTGAGACCACGCTTGACCGCGTGCAGGACGTCGTACGTCGCAGCGCCGACGAGCGGGGTCCGGCCGAGACCGGACCTGACCACGTCGAGCACCTGTTCGTACCGCGGATCGGTCCGCAGGCTGGCCAGGTGCTGGGCGAGGCCGCCGACGGTCGGGGTGTACGAACGGCCGTTGTCGTTGACGACGATGACCAGCCGTTGCCGCGGCGCGGCGGAGATGTTGTTGAGCGCCTCCCACGCCATCCCACCGGTCAGGGCACCGTCGCCGATGACGGCCACCACGTGCCGGTTCTGTCGGGTCAGGGCGTACCCCTTGGCGAGCCCGTCGGCGTACGACAACGAGGTCGAGGCATGCGAGTTCTCGACGACGTCGTGCTCGGACTCCGCGCGGCTCGGGTAGCCCGACAATCCACCTTCGGTGCGCAGCGTGTCGAACGCATCCTTGCGGCCGGTGATGATCTTGTGCACGTACGCCTGGTGGCCGGTGTCGAACACGATCCGGTCCGTCGGCGAGTCGAACACCCGGTGAACAGCCATCGTCAGCTCGACCACGCCGAGGTTCGGACCGATGTGGCCACCGGTCTTCGAGACCTTCTCGACCAGGAAGTCACGGATCTCGCCGGCGAGCGTCTGTAGCTCGGCCGGGTCGAGGTCGCGGAGGTCCGCGGGCGACCGCAGGCCGTGCAACAGACTCATGCCCGCGAGTCTATGACGGTCGCCCCGTCTGAACGGTCGGGCACCCGAAGGCGCGGCCGCCGCTGTCAGAATGCGGTGATGCAGACGTCACTGGATCTCGAGGAACACCTCGGTGCGATCGAGACTGTCGGAGTCACGTTCGTCGACGACGTCGTCCGGGCGGGGTTCGACCGCCCCGTTCCGACCTGTCCGGGCTGGACGGTCCGAGACCTCGTGGCCCATCAGTCGATGGTGCATCGCTGGGCTGCCGCACAGGTACGTGACGACTCGGCGGTCGTCGTGCGGCAGGAGGAGATCGTCGCGACCGTCGTCGACCTCATCGGCTACTATCGCGACGGTCTGGCGGCACTGCTGAACGCGTTACGCGAGGCGCCTGATGACCTCGACGCTCTTGTCTTCCTTCGCGATGCCCCACCGCCCCGCCGGTTCTGGGCCCGTCGGCAGGCGCACGAGCTCGCGATTCACCGCACCGACGCGGTGGCTGCTCGACTCGGCCGGTCGCCGACCGCGGCCGAGGTCGGCATCAGCCCGGACTTCGCGGTCGACGGGATCGACGAGCTGGTGTGCGGCTTCCTGCCACGTGCCAAGTCGTCGGGGTTGACTGCGGACGAGCCGTACACCATCACGGTCCGACCGAGCGATCGTGACCGCGGCTGGAGCCTGCGGGTCGCAGATGGACGTGTCGTCACTCGTCAGCGCGCCACTGACGACGCCGACGTCACGTTCACCGGAACCGCCGCGCAGCTGTACCTCGGGCTGTGGAACCGCGGCGACGAGATCACGGCCAGCGGGCGGCCCGACGTGCTCGCGCGCTGGCGCCGCGCACAGCGGGTCACCTGGTCATGAGCAACCACGCTGCGGACGGCTCGGACGCAACAGATCCGAGTCCAGCGTCCGACGCAGCATAGTGTCCGAAGGGGGGCGCGGTACTGCGCACGGTTGTTCGGACGCAAAGGATCGGGCGCACGGTTGTTCGGACGATAGCCGCGTCAGCGTTAGCCTCGTGATCGTGGACGCTTGGGTACGCGATGGGCTGAAGACAAAGTTCGACCGGGCCGCCGCCGAGTACCGTCGCGGGCGCCCGACGTACCCCGTCGATGCCGTTCGGTGGCTGCTGACCGGTTCGGCCGACGGCCGCCCGGCCAACGCCGCCACCGACCACCCGCAGACCGTCCTGGATCTCGCCGCCGGGACGGGTGCGCTGACTCGGCAGCTGCTCGCCGCGGGGCAGACTCACGTCCATGCCGCCGAACCGAGTGCCCGGATGGTGCGATGTCTTGCCGACGACCTGCCGTCGGCGGTCGCGGTCGCGGCTGCCGGTGAGCAGCTCCCCTACCGCAACGGCAGCTTTGACGTGGTGACGGTCGCCCAGGCCTTCCACTGGTTCGACCCGGCAGTGGCGCTGCCCGAGATCGCCCGGGTGTTGCGATCGGACGGTGCGATTGGGGTCGTCTATAACACCCGGGACGAGACGGCCGGGTGGGCTCGCCGGTTCGGTGAGCTCCTCACCTCGGCACAGCCGCCGGGATTGCACGGCGACTGGGGCAGCGGATCGATCGACGCGCTTGCCGAGAGCCCCCTCTTCCCTGCGGTCTCGAAGGCGCGGTTCGGACACCAGCATCTCGTCGTCCGCGACGACCTGGTGGCGCTTGCAGCATCACGGTCGTACATCATCGCACTGGCCGACGACGCTCGCTCCCGGCTGCTGGCGCAGGTTGCCGAGCTGTTCGACGACGCGATGCGGTCCCATGGCGACTTCCGCAGCCGCGACGGCGAGCCGCGGCTCATCTTGACGTACGTCACGGAGTGCTGGCGCGCCGTCTCCGCGGCGGCCCCGATCCCGGCGTGACCGCGGTCACCCGCGCCCTAGCACCGTTCCTCCGTTGACTTGAAGGATCTGTCCGGTCGTCCACCCCGCCTGCTCCCCGGCCAGGTATGCGACCGCCTCGGCCACTTCGTCCGGCGTGCCCGGCCGCTTCATCGGGATCGGGTCAACTCGGGACCGCATGACTTCGTCGGTCAGCCGTCCGGCCCAGAATCCGGTGTCGGGGACGAACCCCGGGGCGACGACGTTCACGGTGATGGCGTCGGCCGCCAGCTGCAGGGCAAGGCCCATGGCCCACCCATGCATCGCAGCCTTGGCAGCGCCGTACGGGCCGGCACCTCGCAGCCCCGCGATCGACGAGATCGAGATGATCCTGCCTCCCGGGCGGCTCATCGCGGGAAGCAGTGCCTCCGTCAGCAGCACCGCCGTGATCACGTTGGCCGCCTCGAAGTCGGCGCGGTAGGCGTCGGCGACGTCGGCAAGCGTGTCGTCCTTGCCCGCGAAGGTGCCGCCCGCGCTGTTGACCAGGATGTCGACCGGTCCCTCGCCGCTCAGGCCGGAGGCCAGGTCCTCGACGTCGTCCGGGCGAGCGAGGTCGGCAACCCGGTACGCAACCAGACTCTCGCCGAGCTTGTCGTTGGGCTCCGCAGCGGCTTGCTCGAGTACGTCCTCGCGGCGCCCGACGATCACCACCCGGTCACCATCGCGCGCAAGCCGACGGGCGATCGCCTTGCCGATGCCCGTGCCGCCGCCGGTGACAACTGCTCGTCGCGTCATTGGTCTCCTCGGATTCGGTGGCCTCGCGGCCGAACATACAAGGCTCCCATCGGAGCATCCGGACCGCCACTACAGTCGTCCGGTGCCCACGCGGATCACCGACGCCGACGACACGCGCGTACGCGACTATCGAGCGATGACGGACGTGGGGTTGCGCTCGACGCACGAGCCGGAGCACGGATTGTTCATGGCGGAGAGCGCCAAGGTGATTCGGCGGGCTGTTTCCGCCGGCTACCGGCCGCGGTCCTTCCTTCTCGATCCAAGTGGTACGCCGGCCTCCACGACGTGCTCGGGCCGGCCGAGGCGAGGGGCGTTCCGGTGTTCGTCGCGGAACCGTCCGTGATCGAGCAGATCGCCGGCTACCACGTCCACCGCGGTGCGCTTGCCGCGATGAACCGACGCGCGCTGCCTTCCCTAGACCAGGTTCTGACCCGGGCGCGACGGGTCGCCGTCATCGAGAACGTCGTCGACCACACGAATGTGGGTGCCGTCTTCCGTTCGGCCGCGGCACTCGGCCTCGACGCGGTGCTCGTCACCCCGGCGTCCGCGGATCCGCTCTACCGGCGCGCGTGCGGGTGTCCATGGGCGCGGTCTTCCAGGTGCCGTGGACGCGCATCGACCCGTGGCCTCGGTCGATCCGACGGCTGCACGACCTCGGCTTCCTCGTCGCCGGCCTTGCCCTCGGCGATGACACCGTCGACCTGGACACGTTCGCGTCCGAGCCGCCCGACAAGGTCGCACTCGTCCTCGGTGCCGAGGGTGACGGCCTCGCCGCGAGGACCGTCGCTGCGTGCGACGTGTCGGTCCGAATCCCCATGCGCGGAGGTGTCGACTCGCTCAACGTGGCTGCGGCCGGTGCGGTCGCCTTCTGGGCGCTCCGGCCGCCGGCAAGCACCGACCTGGGATGTGAGTGATGCACGGCGTTGTGGCCGTCGGTGCCGGACGACAGACTTCGTTCGTGCCCGATGCCTGTCTGTTCTGCCGGATCGCATCCGGCGCAGAGTCGGCGCACGTCGTCGTCGACTCCGCAGACGTCATCGGGTTCCTCGATGTCCGCCCCGTGTTCAAGGGTCACACCCTGCTCGCCCCCCGGCGGCACGTCGACGCGTTGATGGACCTTCCGGACGACCTGATGACTCCCCTGCTGACCGCCGTGCGCCGGCTGAGCCAGGCGGTCATCGAGGCGTACGCCTGTCAGGGGTCGTTCGTCGCCGTCAACAATGTGGTCTCACAGTCCGTCCCCCATCTCCATTTCCATGTGGTCCCCCGGACGAAGGGTGACGGGCTACGCGGATTCTTCTGGCCGCGCACGAAGTACGCCGACGACGCCGAGGCGGGCTCATATGCCGACCGACTGCGGACGGCCCTCGCCGCCGATCGCTGAACGCGTTCTCCACAGCGCCGGCGTCGAGATTGTGGAAAAGGCCGGTCGATCGGTGGGTGAGTGCAACGCAGCTGTGGACGACACGCCGGGTCGGCGAAGTTTCTCGAATCGTTTGCCGGAAACTGTTGTGCGGCGGTCAGCCGGACGTGTAGACATCTCTCACGTCCTCCCGCAAGGGAAGACGGGATCGGACGGAAAACCGAGGATCCGCACGGTGAGCTTGCTCGCCGCACCAGCCGGTGACGAGGCTGATGGGACCAGACGGGCCGTCCGTGAGGTCGGAGACGTCACCTCACTCCGACCACCGTGGGGCCCCTCAGACTCATACTTTGAGGGGCCTCACACCTGTCTGCGTCACAATGCTGTCACCTCGGCGCACGTCAGGGAAGGTGTTCCCACCCGTGCCGCTGGGCATTCGCCAGTCAGGGACCGTTCTCTCACGAAACTCTCACAGCTCCGCGGTCTGTCCGAGCACAGCACCCGCCGCCAGGTCGACCGGTCGGCCGTCACGTTACGGGTTGACGTTATGAGGCTAACGCCTTCCACCACTGACGGCCGGGCTACCGAAAGACATCATCGTGCCGGTCAAGATCCATGCCGACATGGATCTTCCCGTTGGGGTAGGTGATCTTGTACATGGCCTTCGCGGTGCCAAAGTCCGGGGACCATGGTCACTTGTATGCGCAACCCTCTGGCCGGTGCGCTTGACGGCACGTCTCAGAGCCCTACCGGACCGCCGGTCTCCCGATGCTGTTCACCTTGACGGCCGCGACCAGCAGCATGCCGCCGTAGACGACCAGCACCGCCTTCTCGATTGGGCCAGTGCCGGTTGTTCCGAGCCCGATCACGACGCCAGTGAGCATGAGAAAGGCGATGACGAGCAAAAGGGCGATCCGCAGCAGCTTCAGCATGGACTCATGATACTCCAGGATTTCCCACCCGCGGCCCGGTCTGGCCGGTTCCGCGGTCGTCCAAGTGGTCCATGGTCCGGTGGCCATCGCGCAGACGAGATCATCGCCCGCGCCGACCGTCTCCTTCGTGTTGCGGCGGGAATTTGCACGACCTGACCGGTACTTCAGCCGGGTCGCGCTGCAGTTCGACTACGCCCCCGACGCGGGGCTGCGTTGCGCTGGCGCAGAAACCTGGCTTGAACTCCTGTCAGCCTGGGGCCGCGCAGGTAGTCTCCCGTTGGTCGAGTCGGAGTCACCAGGGCGGAGAATCCATGCTGGCCTATCCTCGGCGAGGATTTGTGTTCCTCGCGATGCCGAAGTGTGGGTCGAGCGCCGTCGAGTCCGCGATCGGCCGCCACGCAGGGGTTGCTTTCACCGGAGGCGGCCTCAAGCACATCTGCATGACGGACTTCGAACGGCTCGTTGTGCCGTTATTGGAGCACGGAGGGTTTGGCCCGAAGTCGTATGAGGTGGTGTGCCTGTTCCGTGAGCCGGTTGACTGGGTCTATAGCTGGTGGCGATATCGGTCGCGTCCTGACCTTGCCGAGCACAGGAGTGCCCGTCGGGAGAACTTCACGGGGAACGTCTCCTTCGAGGAGTTCGCTGAGGCATATGTTCATCGAGCGACGCCATACGCGCGGGTCGATGGGGTGAGCCAGTCTGCATTCGTGAGAAGCACGAGTGGTTTGGTCGGAGTGGATCGGATCTTCCGGTACGAACAAATGGATGCATTTGTTGCGTACTTGGAGGACAAACTTCAGCGAAAGGTGCGCCTAGACCGTATCAATGTCTCGCCCGAGCGCCCGGTTCAACTGTCCCAGGGAGCATACGACCGGCTCGTCACGCACCTCGAGCCGGAGTACGCGATCTACGAGGGTCGCGCGACACTAGCGCGCTGACCCTTGGTGGCCAAGGAAGCTTCGATCCAGCAAAACGCGGTGCAGCGTTGGGGAATCAGGGACAGGACGCGAACGGGCGCCGGACCCTTTGGGGCGCCACGAAGCAACCCGCTTTGAGAGGCCTCACTCCTGTCTGCGGATGTCGGTGATCTCGAGGTCGAGGGCCCGTTCAACATCGGCGACGGCACGCGTCAGGTCAGCATCGCTGACCGCCTGCTCACGGGGCAGCATAGTGATCTCGATGTCCGTGCGCCTGCCCGTCGTGACGACCTTCCACGAGGCGACCAGCCGGCCATCGGCGAGCAGCGTCGGCAAGTACATCCCGTTGGCCCTCATCCACACGAGGTCGACGCTGGCGAGGTCGAGGAACCGGCCACGGTTCTCCGGTGCATAGCCGAGCAACAGGCCGTCGTACTCCGGCAGCAACCGCGTTCCGGGGTCTCTCCCGCCGGACGGCGGCGCCGCCAGGTCGAGGTACGTACCACCGTCGACGCCGACGACAGTGACCAGCTCGTCACCGAGGGCCCGGATCGCCTGGTCCACCCGGGTCAAGGTCTCGCCCGTCCACCATGCGAGGTCGCGGCGCGTCGCCGGGCCGAACGAGCTCAGGTGGATCCTGGCCAGCTCGACGAGCGCGTCCTCGGGGTTGACCTCCCCGACCTCGAGGAAGCTTCTGGCGGTCCGGTGCAACGTGTCCGTGCGCCGGTCCCAACGGTCGTCGTACGGCCGCCGCACGATTGCACTGTGGCCCCAGCCGTAGCCGGTGCCGGATGGCAGGTCGAGCTTTGCGGCCGAGGCTTCACCGTCGCGTTCTGCCAGCCACGAGCGCAGGTGTGCAACGACGTCCTTGCGGGAGCGCCACTGCCGGCAGTACCGCTCCGCCTCGGCGCGTAGGTCGGAGATCGTCACCTGCTCGAACTTGAAGTGCGTGGTGGCCGGCCCGGCCCAGGTCCGCTGCGCGACCGCGTCGACGAGGGAATACTGCTCCCGGGTGGTGGTGTGCACGGTCCCCCGCAGGCTGGTCGTCTTGATCAGCTCGTACGCGTCGAACGCTTCGACGATGGTGTGGTGGGAGACCCCGGGCAGCCGCGCGGCCAGACCGACGAACGGCGCACGCGGGACCTGGGACTGGATCGGTCCGAGCCGACGACAGATGTCGAGCAGTCCGCAACGGTCGCGACCTCGCAACGACGGGAACTGTCGACCGAGCGCCGTCGACCGCAGCCGTTCGCTCGTCCATCGACGACCCATGGCACGGCAGGCTACCGCGCCCGAGCGCGACGTCAGAGCGCGGTGTAACGGCCTCGGTGATGCACGAGCCCGGCGGAGGCGCCACCGTTGTCGACCGAGTCGATGACGGCCTCGACGAGGTTGCCCCAGCCCGCCGGCTTGGGTTCCTCCTCAACCAGCCGCGCACCCGCCCAGGCGACCGCATCGGACAGCACCGGGCCGAACGCCGTCGGGTGCCAGGTGGCGAGCCGGAACACTCCGCCCGGGGCGGGTACGAGCCCGGCGAACGCGTCGGCAAGATAACGGTGCGCGGAACCGAGGACGCTGACGGCCACCAGTCCAGACTCCCGCATCGCCAGGTACAGATCCGAGTCCGGGTCGATCAGCCCGAGCACCCGCCCCGGTGAGCCCGCTGCCACCAGCATCGACGAAACGGTCAGCCCGGCCGGCCGGCCGTCGCTGCTGGCGGTCCAAATCGTGACTCCGGCGGCGATCCGCCCACGAAACTGGCGGACCTGGTCCCGATCCGCCGGTGGAGTGGCGAACGGATGCTCGGAGTGAATCGTCACCCGATCAGTCTGTCCTATCGTGCGCGAGCGACCGCAGGACGTACTGCATGATCCCGCCGTTGCGGTAGTACGTTGCCTCGCCCGGCGTGTCGATCCGTACCACTGCGTCGAACTCGACTTCGAACCGCGGTTCGGTGGAGCGGGCGGCGTGGACATGGACCGTGCGCGGGGCGGGGCCGTCGTTCAGGGCGGTTATGCCCGTGATCGTGAACGTCTCCTCGCCTGTCAGCCCGAGCGACTCCGCGGTATCGCCGTCCGGGTACTGCAACGGCAGCACGCCCATGCCGATCAGGTTGGACCGGTGGATCCGCTCATACGACTCGGCGATGACGGCCCGCGCACCGAGCAGAGCCGTGCCCTTGGCCGCCCAGTCACGCGAGGATCCCGATCCGTACTCCTTGCCGGCCAGGATCACCAGGGGCACCCCGGCGGCAGCGTAGGACCGCGCGGCCTCGAAGATCGTCGTCACGGACGCGTCGGCCGAGGTGAAGTCTCGGGTGAAGCCGCCCTCCGTGCCGGGAGCCAGCTGGTTGCGGAGCCGGATGTTCGCGAACGTGCCCCGGATCATCACCTCGTGGTTGCCGCGGCGCGAGCCGTAGGAGTTGAAGTCGCGCGGCTCGACGCCGTGCTCGGCGAGGTACTTCCCGGCCGGTGAGTCCTTCTTGATCGCACCGGCGGGTGAGATGTGGTCGGTGGTCACGGAGTCGCCGAGCTTGGCGAGGACCCGCGCACCGGTCACGTCCTGCACGGGGGTCGGCTCGGCCGGCATGTCGTCGAAGTACGGGGCCCTGCGGACGTATGTCGACTGCGCGTCCCACTCGAACGTACTGCCCTCTGGGGTCGACAGCTGCTGCCAGCGCTGGTCACCGGCGAACACGTCGGAGTAGTCGTCGGCAAACATGTCCGGGCTGATCGACGACGCCACCACCGTCGCCACCTCCTGAGGCGACGGCCATACGTCCTTGAGATAGACGTCGGTGCCGTCCGCGCCCTGCCCGAGCGGCTCATTGACGAGGTCGACGTCCATCGTCCCGGCGAGGGCGTACGCGACGACCAGCGGCGGGGATGCGAGGTAGTTCATCTTCACGTCGGAGTTGATCCGGCCCTCGAAGTTGCGGTTGCCCGACAGCACCGAGACAACGGCGAGGTCGGCCTCGTTGACCGCCTTCGACACCTCGGGAATGAGTGGCCCCGAGTTGCCGATGCAGGTCGTGCAGCCGTAGCCGACCAGGTTGAAACCGAGCTTCTCGAGGTACGGCGTCAGCCCGGCGCGTTCGTAATAGTCCATCACGACCTTGGAGCCGGGCGCGAGCGTCGTCTTCACCCACGGCTTGCTCGTCATGCCCTTGTCGACCGCGTTCTTCGCGAGCATGGCCGCCCCGATCATCACCGAGGGGTTGGAGGTGTTCGTGCACGAGGTGATCGCGGCGATCACGACGGCGCCGTGGTCGAGCTCGAAGCTGGTTCCGTCGCCCGTCGTCACGCGGACCGGGCGGCTGGGACGGCCGCCGTCGGTCGGTGCGCTCGAGGCATAGTCCTGCGGTGGCTCCGCGTGGTTGAAACCGGAGAAGGACGGCGGGTCACTGGCCGGGAACGACTCGGCGCTCGCCGCGTCGTAGCCCTCCTCGTCCTCGGAGACGTAGCCGGCCAGCGCCCCGCGGAAGGTGGTCTTCGCCTCGGACAGGGCAACTCGGTCCTGTGGCCGCTTGGGACCGGCGATCGACGGCACGACGGTGCCGAGGTCGAGCTCGAGGTACTCGGAAAAGCGGGGTTCCACCGCCGGGTCGTGCCACAGCCCCTGCGCCTTCGCGTACGCCTCGACCAGGGCTACCTGGTCGGACGACCGGCCGGTCAGCCGGAGGTAGGTGATCGTCTCCTCGTCGATCGGGAACACGGCGATCGTGGAACCGTACTCCGGTGACATGTTCCCGATGGTGGCCCGGTTCGCGAGCGGCACGGCCGCGACGCCCGGACCGTAGAACTCGACGAACTTCCCCACGACGCCGTGCTCGCGAAGCATCTCCGTGATCGTGAGCACCAGGTCCGTCGCGGTCGCACCCTCGGGCAGCTCGCCGGACAGCTTGAAGCCGACGACCCGCGGGATCAGCATGGACACGGGCTGGCCCAGCATGGCCGCCTCGGCCTCGATTCCGCCGACGCCCCAGCCGACCACTCCGAGACCGTTGACCATCGTCGTGTGGGAGTCGGTGCCGACACACGTGTCGGGGTACGCGACGGTTTCCTCGTCACCGGACTTCCGAGTGAACACGACCCGGGCCAGGTGCTCGATGTTGACCTGGTGGACGATGCCGGTCCCCGGCGGTACGACCTTGAAGTCGTCAAACGCCCGTTGGCCCCAACGGAGGAACTGATACCGCTCGTGGTTGCGCTCGTACTCGATCTCGACGTTGCGTTCGAACGCCGACGTGGAACCGAACACGTCGGCAATGACCGAGTGGTCGATGACGAGCTCCGCCGGTACCAGCGGGTTGATCCGGTCCGGTACGCCGCCGAGGTCGCGCATCGCCTCCCGCATGGTGGCGAGGTCGACGACGGCGGGGACACCCGTGAAGTCCTGCATGATCACCCGGGCCGGGGCGAACTGGATCTCCTGGTCCGGCTGCGCAGCCGCATCCCAGCCGGCGAGCGCCCGGATGTCGTCATCGGTGATGTCGACGCCGTCTTCGTTGCGCAGCAGGTTCTCAAGCAGCACCTTGAGGCTGAACGGGAGGGTACTGACTTCCAGCCCGTCGCCGGCGACCGCAGCGAGCCGGTAGTACGTGTACGCGGTGTCACCTACCCGAAGGGTGCCCTTGGAAGCAAAGCTGTCGACCGCCGCCATGTGTCTCTCCTCGGCGTCTCTTCTCGTCCAAACTATCTTGATGTCAAGATATCACTTCCGTCCGGCGCGGCGCCGCTCCGCTGCCGCCTTTTTCTGCTGAACCTTCTGCTTGGCCCGCGCCTCCGCACGTTGACGGTGTTCCTCGCGGTCCTGGGCGCGGCCCCGGCGCAGGACCGGAGTGACCAGCGTGCTGCGCTCGGCACGCTTGGCCGCCCGCACGGAGGACTGGAGCTGGTAGGGGACCGACGTCACCATCACTCCGCGGGTGAAGAGCAACCGTCCCTTCAGCCTGAGCGCGCTCTGGTTGTGGAGGAGCTGTTCCCACCAGTGTCCGACGACGTACTCCGGGATGAACACCGCGACGACGTCACGCGGTGAGGCCCGGCGGATGTCACGGACGTACTCGAGGATGGGTCGGGTGATCTCGCGGAACGGCGAGGCGAGCACCTTCAGCGGGACCGGGACCTGCGCCTCCTCCCACTGGCTCATCAAGGCGGCCGTCGCGTCAGGGTCGACGTCGACGGTCACACCTTCGAGCACGTTGGGCCGCGACGCGCGCGCGAAGGCAAGCGCGCGCAGGGTCGGTTTGTGGAGTTTCGAGACGAGGACGATCGCGTGCACCCGTGACGGCAGCGCCGCGTCCTCCGTGTCGGCCTCGAGCTCCGCAGTGACCCGGTCGTAGTGGTGCCGGATCGACTTCATCATGAAGAAGAGCAACGCCATCGCGGTGATCGCGATCCACGCGCCGTGCAGGAACTTCGTGACCAGGACGATCACCAGGACGAGGGCGGTCACGGACAGGCCGATCGCGTTGATGACGCGGCTCCGCATCATCCGCCGCCGCACCGGAGGGTCCGTCTCGGTCTTCAGCCGGCGCGTCCAGTGCCGGATCATGCCCGCCTGGCTGGTCGTGAACGACACGAACACGCCGACGATGTAGAGCTGGATCAGCCGCGTGACCTGCGCGTCGAACGCAAAGATCAGCAAGACCGCGAAGCCAGCAAGCAGCACGATCCCATTCGAGTAGGCGAGCCGGTCGCCGCGGGTGTGCAGCTGGCGCGGCAGGTAGCCGTCCCTCGCCAGGATCGAACTGAGGACCGGGAAGCCGTTGTACGCCGTGTTGGCCGCAAGCATCAAGATGACCCCGGTCGAGGCGGCCACCACATAGAAGCCGAGCGGGAACTGGTCGAAGATCCCCTTCGCCAGCTGACCGATGACCGGGTCCTGGTTGAAGCTCGACGGCAACGGGATATGGTCCGGGCTGACGAGCCGGACACCGTTGTCGACGTCGGCGAGCCGGACGTCCATCAGGTTGCCGAGGATGAGGATCGACAACCCCATCGAGATCGCGATCGTCCCGAGCAGCAGGAGTGTCGTCGCGGCATTCTTTCCCTTCGGCTTGCGGAACGCCGGCACCCCGTTGCTGATCGCCTCGACGCCAGTCAGTGCAGCAGATCCGGATGCGAACGCCCGCAGCACCAGGAAGACCAGGGCGAAGCTGCCGATCCCACCGGTGATGTGCTCCGTCCCGCGGAGGGAGTAGCCGGCGAGCTCGGACTTCGGCAGCGAGCCGTTGAAATACCGGATGAAGCCGTACAGCGCCATGCCGAGGATGGAGACCATGAAGATGTACGTCGGTATGGCGAACGCCGTCCCGGACTCGCGTACCCCACGGAGGTTCATCGTCATCAGGAACACGGTCGCGCCGATGGCGATGGTGGCCTCGTGCCCCTGTAGCGGGTCGATGGCCGCGGCCGCGTACTGGGCCGCGGAGGAAATGGAGACGGCGACGGTGAGGACATAGTCGACCATCAGCGCGCTGGCGACGGTCAGGCCCGCGTTGCGCCCGATGTTCGTCGTGGCGACCTCGTAGTCGCCGCCACCGGACTGGTAGGCCTGCACGTTCTGTCGGTACGACGCGACCACGGTCAGCATCACGAGAGCGACCGCGATCCCGATCTTCCAGGAGATCGTGTAGTACGCCAGCCCCGCCGCCGAGAGCGTCAAGAAGATCTCGTCGGGCGCATAGCCGACCGATGAGAGGGCATCGCTCGCGAAGACGGGAAGGGCGATCCGCTTCGGAAGCAGCGTCTCGCCCAGCTGAGTACTGCGGAGCTTACGTCCGATCAGCAGTCGCTTGCCGACGTCGCGAAGTCCCACGGTCGGGATGCTAGACCATGGCACCGTACCCGACCGGCGGCCTCGTAGTAGCGTCGGGGCTGCGTCGGACAATCGAGGGAATCTCATCGTGCACATCGTGATCATGGGCTGCGGCCGGGTGGGGTCAACGTTGGCTCGCAGCCTGGAGGACCGCAGCCACACCGTTGCCGTGATCGACTTCAACCCGGAGGCGTTCCGCCGGCTGGGACCGTCGTTCGCCGGAGAGCGGGTCGCCGGGCTCGGCTTCGACCGCGCCGTCCTCGAGAGCGCCGGGATCGCAAAGGCAGACGCGTTCGCCGCGGTCAGCAGCGGGGACAACTCCAACATCATCGCGGCTCGGGTGGCGCGCGAGGACTTCGGCCTCGACAACGTCGTCGCGAGGATCTACGACCCTGGTCGAGCGGAGGTCTACGAGCGACTGGGGATACCGACCGTCGCAACCGTCCGGTGGGCCGCCGACCAGGTGTTGCGCCGGATCCTGCCACACGGGTCAGAGCCGGGATACCGCGACCCGACCGGCACCATCCGGGTCGACGAGATCCTGGCACCTGTCAACTGGGTCGGCTTCTCGGTGCCCGCGTTCGAGCACGCCGTCGGTTGCCGGGTGGCGTTCTTCACCCGGCGCGGAGAGGGACGGCTGCCGAACGAGTCGACCGCTCTTCAGGAAGGGGACATCGTGCACATCGCACTCCTCGACGCTGAGGCCGACGACGTGTTCGCGGCGATCGGCGCCGGACCGGAGGAGACCGACTGATGCGTGTCGTCATCGCTGGAGCCGGGGCGGTCGGCCGGTCGGTCGCGAGTGAGCTGCTCGACAACGGCCACGAGGTGCTGCTCATCGACAAGAATCCCCGAGCCATCAAGGCGGACACGGTCCCGAAGGCCGAGTGGCTGCTCGCCGACGCATGTGAGTTGTCGTCCCTGCGGGAGGCGGCGCTGGAGAACTGCCATGTCGCGATCGCGGCGACGGGCGACGACAAGGCAAACCTGGTGATCTCCCTGCTGGCCAAGACAGAGTTCGGCGTGCCCCGTACGGTCGGCCGGATCAACCACCCGGCGAACGAGTGGCTCTTCACCGATGCCTGGGGGGTGGACGTCTCGGTGTCGACGCCTCGGATCATGTCGGCGCTCGTCGAAGAGGCGGTCACGATCGGTGACGTGGTCCGGCTGTTCACATTCCGTCAGGGCGGCGCGAACATGGTCGAGCTCACGCTTCCCGACGACTCACCGCACATCGGGACGATGATCAGCGAGCTGGAATGGCCGGCCGACACGCTAATGGTGGCGATGGTGCGCGACGGCCGGGTGTACGCGCCCGACCGGGACGCGACGTTGGAGGCTCACGACGAACTCCTGTTCGTGGCGCCGTCGGAGGCGGAGGACGAGCTCGAGCAGCTGCTGGCACCACTCGAGCACGACCAGGACGCACCGCACTAACGCAGCAGGTCGGCGTCGGCTCGGCCGACCGCGGCCGGGACCGGGACCGGTGTCTTGTTCCGACCCAGCACCCACGCCATCGAAGCGAGCGCCGCGAGCTGCAGCGGCCACCCCATCGCCAGCTTCGCCACGCCCAGCCAGCCGGCATGGTGGGTGTACCAGAGCGGGGCCTGCACGAGCACCCGCAACACACAGGGCGCGGCCAGGATCCAGGTCAGCGTGGTGCAGACCTGCACGAGCCGCCTGTCCTTGTGCCACTCGAGCGGATCACCCATCACGCTGCCGATCACGAACCCGACCAGCGGCCAGCGAACGATCGCCGAGACGCTGAGCCCGACGGCGTAGACGGAGTTGTAGATGAGCCCCGGCAGGAACGCGTCCTCGGCACGCCCTGAGCGCAGCGCGAAGATCGCTGCGATGCCGATCGCGAAGAGCGCGTTGACCACGAACTGCACCGATGAGCGCTGTACGACCCGGACGACCAGGAGGACCACTGCGATCCCGACGGACACGGCGAGCGACAGCTTCAGCTGGTGGCTTGCGACCCAGGTCGCGGTGAACCCAACGGTGGGTATCGCCCCCTCGAGCATGCCGCGTTTGCCGCCGAGGGCGGCCGAAAGCCGAGCCCGGACGAGAGCCTCGACGGTTGTCTGCTCGGCCACCGACGTCACACCCAGAGCTCGTACGACGGGTTGAAGACGACGCGTTGGCCGTCTCGATCGCTGACCCGACCGCAGACCTGCATCTCGACGCCGGCGTCGACGCCCGCGAGTCGTCGTCGGCCCAGCCACACGACGGTGACGGTGCCGGTGCCGTCGTAGATGACGGCCTCCAGAGTCGGCACCCCTGCACGGGGCGCGAGCGCGACCTCTTTCACGGTCCCGCCGACCGTCACGAGCTCGCGGTCCTTGACGTCGGCGATCGGCGTCAAGGCGTGCATGTTGCAGTGCTTGCGGATATCGGTTGCGTCGAGATCCTCCGGCGACGCTGACAACCGCCGGAACGCCTTCCGGAGCAGGCCGCGTTCGTTGCTCATACCACCAGCGTAACCGCGACCCCCGGCCGGGTGGTCAGCCGTCGACCGGTTCGTCGGGGTCCGACGTGAACTGGATGTTCGCGGGCAGCTCGAGCGGGATCATCTCCCGCGGCGACATCGGCTCGTCGCCTCGGACGACGATCACGTCGCGGAATGCCCGCTCGACCACGCCGTCTGGATCCGGACGCTCCGCCGACACGCCCAGGAACGTGCCGCGCAGCAGCCAACGAGGCCCCTCGACGCCGACGATACGGCTCGACTGGACCGCCGAGCTGCCATCGGGCCCGGTGACGGGGACGACCAGGAGCAGCTCGGTGCCGTACTCACCGTCGCGCTCGGTCGCGGTGCCGCCGTGCCGGGCAGCCTCGGCAGCGATTCCTCGGCGTACGTCATCCCAGATCCCGGCCGTCTTCGGCGCGGCGAAGGCGCGCAGCTCCAGTCCGGACTCGGGACCCGCGAGAAGGACGGCGGCCACCTGCTGGCTCTGGGGGTCCACCTGCATCCGCAGCTCGAGGCCCTCCGCCCCCTTGACGACGAGGCCCCCCAGGTCGAGGTACTGCTCGTCGTCTTCGTCTGCGTTGGTCTCCGCGCGGTCCCACGGTCCGTGTGGACGTTCGGCGGCGGCCTCCTCGATCGGACTGAGCGTCGGCTCGGGCTCGTCACCGGATGGATCGTCACGGCGGCGTCTGAAGATCACGGTCGTCCCTCCTCACCCTTCATCGGCGGGGTGAAACCCACCAGTCGAACCGTATCCGCCCGACGCCCGGTCGGAGCCCGGGAGACGCTCGACCTCGACAAAGTGGGCTCGTTCGACCCGCTGGAAGACCAGCTGCGCAACTCGGTCACCGCGGTCGAGTCGCACCACGTCGGTCGGGTCGAGGTTCACCAGCAGCACCTTGATCTCCCCTCGGTATCCCGCGTCGACGGTGCCCGGAGCGTTCACGATGGACACGCCGAACCTGGCGGCCAGCCCGGAACGCGGATGGACCAGCGCGACGTACCCGTCCGGGAGGGCGATAGCGACCCCAGTCGGGACCAGCGCCCGCTCCCCAGGGCGCAACGTGACGTCGACGGTCGTGACGAGGTCGGCGCCGGCGTCACCAGGGTGGACGTACGTCGGGAGCGGCACGCCCGCGTCTATTCGGCTGATCAGGACCTCGACCACAGCGGCCCACCCTATCGGGGCGGACCTGCCAGGATGGGAGCATGGCAGAGGGCGCGACCTACCGAGGGCGGCTCGCACCGCCGAGCTATCGCGAGCGTTTGACACCACCGCTCGGCTGGTGGGTCGCCGCCGCCGGGCTGGCGGGCATGGTCGGGGTTGCAGTGTTCGGAGCCGTCGAGCTGCTGACGTTCGTCAGCGCCTCCGAGTACACCTGGGCGGTGACCGGCTTCATCGTGTTCGCAGGGTTCGCCTCCGGCGCACTGATCCGGTACGCGGTGGCGATCCGGGTCGACGACCAGGGTGTGCGAGCCGGACGAGCCCGGCTTCCCTGGTCGGCGTGCGGTCGCGTCGAGACGTACGACGGCGCCGACACCAAGGCGGCGTTCGGGGTGAACGCCGATGCGCGGGCATACCTGGTGCTCCGGTCGTACTGCCCCAGTGCGGTCAAGGTGACGGTCGACGACCTCAGCGACCCCACCCCGTACTGGCTGATCTCCACCCGCCGTCCCGAGCAGCTCAGCCGCGCCATCACCCGCCGGGCAAACGCTGCCGTGCCAGACTGAACACACAGACGGCAGCCGGAGACCGACAACGAAGACTGGAGGCCAGGTGGCCAGGAGCAAGAACCGCAGCGGCGGCGGTGTGCAGCCCACCGACAAGCGTCGGGGCAACAAGGTCGCCTGGAAGCTGCTCGGGACGGGCGCCAATCTCGGCGCTGCACTCGTCACCAGCCGCGCGCTCGACGCCGGATGGCGGGCGGTCGTGGGACGCAAACCACCCAACAAGCCGGAGAGCCCGGAGCTCGGCCAACGTGAGGCACTTGCCTGGTCGGCGGTCAGCGGGGCAGCCCTCGGACTGATGCGTACGTATGCGACCCGGCGAGCGGCGAGCTACTGGGTCAGGTCCGTGGGGACGCTTCCACCAGGGTTTCTCGAGGAGAAGAAGCGACGCAAGAAGAAGCCGTTCTGAGCGGTTGGGCGCCGGTCAGGCCGCGCAGTCGCGGCAGACCATCTCGCTGCCCTGGGTCGATGCCAGTTGGCTTCGGTGGTGGACCAGGAAGCATCGGGCACAGGTGAACTCGTCCTCTTGACGCGGCAGTACGCGTACCGAGAGCTCCTCGTGCGACAGGTCCGCCCCGGGAAGCTCGAACGCCTCGGCGGCTTCGACCTCGTCCTCGTCGACCTTGCCGGAGTTCTTGTCGTGGCGACGCGCCTTCAGCTCCTCGATCGAGTCCTCGTTCAGCTCCTCGTCGGTCTTGCGCGGTGCGTCGTAGTCAGTTGCCATTCAGGTGCAGTCTCACTTGATCTGTGGATGTCGTTGGCTGTAACGCCGGAACCGTCGATTTTGTGCCCGCCGCCGTCCGGCGCGGAGAGTGTGCCTGATTCCGCGCCGTTTTACCAGCCCTGAGGCCAAGTCGTAACCGACCTTATGGCCAGTCCCGGTATCCGCACTCGACCAGCAGGTCGTGGAATGGTCCGAACAGCTCGGCCGTCGCCGCGACGACGAGCGTGGGACTCGGAGGAGCGCCGTCGAGTCCCTCTACCCGGGCTCCGGCCTCCCGGGCGACCAGCATCCCGGCCGCCATGTCCCACGCCTCGAGATTCCGCTCGACGTACGCGTCCGTCCGGCCTGCCCCGAGTTGGCAGAGATCGAGGGCGGCCGAGCCGACCCGTCTTACGTCGCGCACCTTGGGCAGCAACCGTGAGAGTTGCTCGCCCTGCTTGCGCCTTTCGGTACTGCGGTACGAGAACCCTGTACTGACCAGCGCGGCCGCCACCTCCGGAGCCGGACGGCATCGGATCACCCGGCCGTTCAGGAACGCCCCACCCCCGAGTGTCGCCGTGTATGTCTCACCCGTCATCGGGTTGTGGACCACACCGGCCACGGACGCGCCGTCGCGCTGTACGCCGATGGACACCGCGAACTGCGGCAGTCCGTAGAGGAAGTTCACCGTGCCGTCGATCGGGTCGACCACCCAGGTGTATCCCGACGTCGAACCGCCTGTCCCGCTCTCCTCTCCGAGGAAGCCGTCGGCGGGTCGGGCGGCCGTGAGGCGGTCGCGGATCAGCTTCTCGACCGCGATGTCCACCGCGGTGACGACATCGGTCGGGCTGGACTTCGTGTGCTCGACGGACACCTCGGACCGCTGGGCGTCGCGAAGGCGGTTTCCGGCGTCGGTGGCGGTGTCGACCGCGAGCGTGAGCAGCGCTCCGTACGAGTCGCTCACGTGCGGCTTTCCTCTCGTTCGTCGGCCCCGAGCGTTGGGCGTGGGCCACGAGGGTTCGGGCAGCACGACCCCGGACAGCGGTCGTGCGAGGGCGGGAGGTCACCGACAACCCGGCGAACCACTGGTCGGCCGGACTCGAGCGCGGCGCGTTCGACCAGCAGGTCGCGGACGACGGTGACAAAATCAGGGTGGGTCCCTGGCGTGGCTGCTCTGGCCCAGCGCAGGCCGAGCCGTTGCGCGGTGTCGTACGCCTCCGTGTCGAGGTCGTACACCACCTCCATGTGGTCGGAGACGAAGCCGATCGGAGCCACAACCACCGAACGGATACCAGACGCGTGCAGCGTTCCCAGCCGGTCGTTGACGTCGGGCTCGAGCCAGGGTGCCCGGGGGTCGCCCGACCGGCTGCAGTAGGCGAGGTCCCAAGCCGGCGTGAAACCGAGCCGATCGGTGACGCCGGCCCCGACGAGTCGAGCCACGGCCTCGTGCTGAGCGACGTATGCGCCACCCGCCGGTCCCGAGCCGATCGCCATCGACGTCGGGATCGAGTGCGTGACGAACAGCAGGTGTGGGCGGTCGGGCCCGTCGACCTCCTGCAACGCACCGACGACCGAATCTGTGCACGCGAGCACGAATCCCGGGTGGTTGAAGTAGTGCCGAAGCCGATCGATGCGCGGGGCGCCCTGGACGCCGGAAGCGGCGTCGAACAGATTCTCCCGGTACTGCCGGCAGCCGGGATACGACGAGTACGCACTGGTGACGAACGCGGCTGCCCGGCGCACGCCGTCGGCTGCCATCCGCCGGACGGCGTCACGCAGGTAGGGGTCCCAGTTGCGGTTTCCCCAGTAGACCGCGACGTTCAGGTCGTGGGCGTCGAAGTCGTCGGTGACCGCGTCGATGAGCGCCCGGCACTGGTCGTTGATCGGGCTCCGGCCGCCGAGGGACAGATAGTGCTGGGCGACTTCGCGGAGCCGCTCCTGCGGGATGCCTCGACCGGCGGTCACGTTCTCGAGGAACGGCACAACGTCGTCCGGACGTTCCGGGCCGCCGAAGGAGACGAGCAGCACGGCATCGTACGGAGCGACGTCGATCATGGCGCCATCTTCTCAGCACGGTCGCTTCATCATGGTGCGGACGGTAAGGAGTGTCCGGCGGTTTCACTAGAATCGACGTCCGATCCCGTGTCGGAGGAAGGACGATCCGTGTTCACCCGTTATCGCCGTGTGCTCGGCATGTCAGGCGCCTGGCGGTTCTCTGCCTCCGGCGTGGTGGCGCGGATGCCGATGTCCATGGTGACGCTCGGGCTCGTTCTCCTGATCGAGGCCAAGACCGGATCGTACGGCCTGGCCGGGGCGGTGTCGGCCGCCTACATGGCCGCGTCGGCGCTCACCTCGCCGTTGCTCGGCCGCGCGATGGACAAGTACGGTCAGTCGACAATCCTGGTGCCGATGATCGGCCTGTTCGTTATCGGCCTGGTCGCCACCGTGGTGGCTGTCGATGCCGGTTGGCCGACCCCCGTACCTCACATGTTCGCTGCGCTTGCGGGAGTCGGCTATCCGCCGATCGGCGCCTGCGTCCGGTCGCGCTGGTCGTACGTGGCGGGACACGACAAGGCCGCGCTGCACGTCGCGTACTCGTTGGAGTCCGTGCTTGACGAGGCGGTGTTCATGACCGGGCCGGTGCTTGTCACGTTGCTCGCCACCCTGGTCAGCGAGCTCGCCGGAGTTGCCGCGATCGTCGCGTTCGGTGTCGTCGGCGGCGCCTGGTTCGTCGCGCAACGGTCGACGGAGCCGCCGCCGCACCCGCGGATTGCGGCGTCCGGGCCCCGTCCGCCGCTGGGGTGGAGCTGGCTGCTTCCGGTCGTCGTGGTCGCCGCGTGCCTCGGCTCGTTGTTCGGGTCGACGGAGGTGGCGACGGTTGCGTTCACCCAACAACATGGCAACCAGAGCCTCTCCGGTCCGCTGCTGGCGATCTGGGCGTTCGGCAGTCTGCTCGCCGGCGTTGCCACCGGAGCGGTGACATGGAAGGTCGGCCTGGTCCGTCGATTCGTCCTCGGCACCGTCGGCATGGGAATCGTGATGATCCCGCTGACGTTCGTCCACCACACGTATCTGCTGGCCGTCCTCCTGTTCGTCGCCGGGTTCTCGATCAGCCCGACGATGATCGCGGTCGCGGGTCTCACAGAGTCACGGTCGGCGCCGGAACGGCTCACCGAAGCGATGACGTGGTTCACCACCGGGCTGACCATCGGCATCGCGCCGGGCGCGGCCGTCGCGGGACGCCTCATCGATCAGCACGGCGCGAGCGCCGGGTACCTCGTCCCGTTGGCGAGTGGAGTCGTCGCCGCCGGGATCGCCGTGGGCTCCGCGCCGCTGATACGCCGTCCCGGCACGCCGTCGCTGGTCCGCCGAGTCCCCGTTGATGTGGAATAGGGTGAGTGAAACACCGTCGGCGCGGAGGATCACACCATGCGCACCCTGAGGCTCGTCGGGCTGAGCTCGGATGGTCGTCACGTGGTCTTCGTCGACGAGGCAGGAAGCGAGTACTCAGCGCCCGCCGATGAGCGGCTGCGAGCGGCTCTGCGACAAGATCGCGCACGAATCGGGCAGTTGGAGATCGATATGGACAGTGCCTTGCGGCCCCGCGACATCCAGGCGCGCATCCGTCGCGGCGAGACGCCCGAGGAGGTGGCCGCCGCGGCACAGGTCCCGGTCGAGAAGATCATGGGGTACGCCGTACCCGTGCTCGCCGAACGCCAGCACGTTGCCGAGACGGCACAGCGCTGCCCGGTGCGTCGGTCCGGGTCGGACGGCACCGTCCGTCGGCTCGACGAGATGGTACGCGAACGGCTTCGCGGTCGCCGGATCTCGATGGAGTCGTTGGCGTGGGACGCATGGCGCCGTGACGACAACCGCTGGAACCTCGAGCTCGTGTACCAGTCCGGCGAACGGACCCGGACCGCCATGTTCGTCTTCGATGCGCTCGGCCGCTACTCCCTCGCCGGCGACGACGAGGCGAAGTGGCTGACCGGTGAAAAGCAGCGCACCCGCAAGGGGCCGCAGCCCCGACCTCCGAGCTCGGCTTCGCGCCCGGCCGACCAGGGCGCCGACGATGACCTGCTGAGTCTTGCCGGGGGGCCCGACTATGCGTTCGACGAGGAGTACACCGACGACCTGACGGCGGTCGTACGCGCGGTCTCCGACGGGGACGAGGACACCGACGCCGACGACGGGACCGGCCAGCTCGCCGAGCCGGTCCCGATCAAGTCGGTACGCCCGGCTGCCCCCGCCGACGAGGACGAGTCGGCCGCCGACTCGACGGACGGCACCGAGGACGACGCCGGCAGCGCCCGGGCCGACGTCACGTCGGAGCCTGTTCGCAAGCGACGCGGGAGGGCGAGCGTCCCGAGCTGGGACGAGATCATGTTCGGCAAGACGGAGAACGACTCCTGATCCCGGTGCCGATGGGCAGCCCCGGCACCCCATGAGGAGTGCGGCGTTAGATGCTCCGCCCGGTCGCGTGCGGTGCCTGGCGACGCGACAACGGTGGGGTTGTGGGTGAACTCATTGTGGTGACGGGTCCTCCTGGCGCGGGCAAGTCGACCGGCGCGTGAGCGGGTCCGGGACGAGATCGAGGCGGAGCTCGCGGAGGTGTGCGGAGTGTTGAACGTGGCACACGGTCGGCTGGTGCGGGCGGCCGTGTCGGCGTTGCAGACCGGGATCTGGAAGGGTTACGGGATCGGCT